>CAYGGY010000083.1:0-7233 GCA_964349405.1 uncultured Ohtaekwangia sp.
TCTTTGACATAACCATAATTACATTTTTAATACTTGTGATCTCCCGATTTTCATTTATCCGATTTGGCTCTATTTTGATTATTGTTTTTTTTAACATACAGTCTGTCTTATCGCAAGATCATGAAGCTGTTAAGTTTGAATTGGTAAAAGAGGATTCTCCCATATTTATTTACGAGCGCTGGATTACCTTTCCCGGTAAAGTGCCTGCGGTAAAGGCCCGTGAAGTAAAAAGTGAATTTTTGATTACTGCTTCGATGTATGATATTCTTTCTATCCTTAAAGACGAATCAAAAATCAAAATCTGGCAGAAACATGTAACTGATTTCAAAGTTCATCCTCAACGCGACACCTCATTTTGGTTGGAATATTCCTATCATGACATTCCTTGGCCTGTAAGCGACCAGGATCATTTTCTGCGATATGACATAGTGGAAAAAATCCCGGGAAAAGAACTTTTTATTCGGTTCGAATCGGTGGTGGATTCCAAACTGGCTCCGGTGAAAAGCAGTGTGACCCGAATGGAGTTGGCTGGCAGTTGGAGACTGGAGCAGATATCTCCACAGCAGGTAAAAATTACGTATCGCATCTTATCAATGCCCAGTAGCATACCGCGCATGTTTACCGATCCTGTCATCCGCAGCAACTTGATGAGCACGATCAAAGCATTAACAAAACTAGCCGAAGGAAAAATAGATTAATTTAAAAAATCACTCGGCCATAACAGGACGGGCCACAATCGATTTTGCTGATGCCTCCATAATCTCAAAGGCACTTTCTGCCATTCGGTTTTCTGTATCAAGAGTTGGATTCACTTCAACAATTTCCCAGGCACATACTTTGGGATCTTTACAGAGTTCGGCATTTAAAATTTTTGCTTCCTCAACAGTAAGTCCATTCGGCACGGGGGTGCCGGTACCAGTCGAAAATCGGCTATCAATGCTATCGACATCAAATGAAACATAGATCACATCACAATGGTCAAGCATCTGCAAAGCCTTGTTGGCAATGGTAGCAGCGCCCAATTTTTTAACGTCCTCTACCTCAATAAAGTTGATATTGTACTTGTTGAGAATATAGTTCTCAGGCTTCTCAATATCACGCACCGCAATATACACCAGGTCTTCCGGAGAAATCTTCGGCCCCTGCATTCCCACATTTTTAATTTGCTCCCAATAGTCAACCGTTTCGCCACGAAGGTCGTTGACCTTACATTCATAATTGTCGAAGCCAAACGCCATAGCCAATGGCATGCCATGCATATTGCCCGATGGGGTTGTATATGGAGTATGAATATCTGCGTGCGCATCAATCCAGATCACGCCTATGCGTTTTTTAGGATAGGCTTTCTTTATACCCGCAATGGTACCATAGGCTGTGGAATGATCACCTGCCATGATCAATGGAAAAAAGTCATCGAAGATTTGCTCATACACCTCCAGGCAAACGCGCTCTTCCATGATTAAAACACCATCAATAAACTTGGCGTGTGCATGCTCGGCACTGTCAAAGAGCAGCTCATTCACATTTTCTACTTCAATGGAGTCATATTTTCTGAATAAATCTGATTTCAGATCGAGACTGGCTATTTTCATTGCTTCTACACCCAGGCTTGCACCTCTTGTGCCTGCACCTATCTCAGATTTTACTTCGATGATTTTGATCTCTTTCACGGGAACTACTAATTAAAAGTCTTTTAGAATAATGGGATGAATCGCACAAATGCCTAAATAGGCCGTTTTGGTCACCCTTAGAAATCGGGCAGCGAATGAAGTCCTGTGGGGACAGGGACAAAAAGCAAACGTGGAAAACGATTTACCATGACTGTTTTAGTGTATTGCAAAGATGGCAAAATTATCACAATATTGCACCCTATTTTTAGGTTGTTGGTTGATCATTAGTTCGTTGCTCGGCAGACCACCATCAACCATAACCGAACAACTATCCCTATAAGATGAAGAGCTACCGTGAGCTGATTGAACAAACCTTTGAATTTCCTCAAAAAGAATTCAAGGTGAGAGACCATGAATTACTATTCAACGATGTGCCTCTCATGGACATCATCAAACAATATGGTACTCCATTAAAAATCACGTACCTCCCTCGCATTAGCGAAAATATTCGTTTTGCCCAAGCTACGTTTAATAACGCCATGGAGCGTTTTAAATACAATGGCAAATACACCTATTGTTATTGCACAAAATCGTCACACTATGATTTTGTATTAGAAGAGGCCTTGAGAAATGATGTTCACATCGAAACATCTTCTGCGTATGACATCCCTATTATTCGCACCTTACATGAGCGGGGCAAAATATCCAAAGAGACCTATATTCTTTGCAATGGATTTAAAATGCCGAAGTATAAGGAATACATCACCGATCTTCTCAATGACGGATTCAACTGTGTTCCTATTCTCGATAATCTGAGTGAAATCGACACCTATGAAAAAAATGTAACTCGTCCATACCAGGTGGGTATTCGGGTAGCTGCCGATGAAGAACCGAAATTTGAGTTTTACACTTCACGTTTGGGTATTCGCTACAGCGATATTGTGCCTTTATTCAAAGAGAAGATTCAGCCCAGCAGTAAAGCTTCGTTAAAGATGCTTCACTTTTTTATCAATACCGGCATCAAGGATACTGCCTATTACTGGAGTGAATTGAGTCGTTTTATTTTTAAGTATTGCGAGATGAAAAAGATCTGTGATACGCTGGACTCGATTGATATTGGTGGTGGATTCCCCATAAAAACCTCCCTTACATTTCATTACGACTACAAATACATGATCGAACAGATCGTGGAAAACATCAAGTGGATTTGTGAGAAAAATAATGTGCCCGTGCCTCACATCTTCACCGAGTTTGGAAGCTTCACTGTAGGCGAAAGTGGTGCCGTTCTTTACTCGATGGTAGATCAGAAATTACAAAACGATAAAGAGCTTTGGTACATGATTGATGGCTCTTTTATCACTCATTTACCTGACGTGTGGGGCCTTAATCAAAAATATATTCTGCTTTCTATTAACAAGTGGGATGATCCATACCATAAAGTAAATATTGGTGGATTAACCTGCGATAGTCATGATTACTACAACTCTGAAGCCCATACGGGAGAAGTGTTTCTTCCCATGATCACCGATGAAGAACCGCTATACATAGGTTTCTTTCATACGGGCGCCTATCAGGAAGCATTGGGTGGCTATGGCGGCATTCAACACTGCCTCATTCCTGCGCCCAAACACGTGCTTATCGACCGCAATGAAGATGGTGAGATTACTACTGAACTTTTTGCGTCAGAGCAAACCAGCAACAGCATGATGAATTTGCTCGGTTATCAAGGTGATCAGGAGAAATAGATAGGAAATATTTTACCCAACCTTTCACAATGATAAATTACCTTACTGAAGCCTTACTATTGTAGTTCAGTAAAATTAAAACCTCATCATTTATTTCCTTAAACAGGTTTATATTCTCACTGCATTCTTTTCACTTACAAACTGACTTTAATCAAAACACGCTGATAAAGTTAAAGATTCTGCTTCTTCAATTCCTGCACGGCATAATCAACAGCACGGGCAGTCAGTGCCATGTACGTAATTGAAGGATTCTGACATGCCGAGGAAGTCATGCTTGCGCCATCCGTAACAAACACATTCTTCACTGCATGCAATTGGTTCCATCCATTGAGCATAGAACTTTTAGGGTCGCGCCCCATGCGACAGGTCCCCATCTCATGTATAGCTAAACCAGGAGCCTGGTGATTGTCTATGGTACTGATGTTTTTAAATCCTGCTGCTTCCATCATTTCAGCTGCTGCATCCACCGCATCCGTGGTCATCGCATCTTCATTCTCGCGCCATTGGCAATCTATGTTCAATAACGGCATGCCCCACTGGTCTTTCCTATCTTTGTCAAGCGTAACGCGATTATCAGGATGTGGAAGCATCTCTCCCATCGCTGTCATCCCAAAACTCCACGGCCCTGGTGTAGTCAAATCATTTTTTAATTCTGATCCGATCAATTCCATACCCATGCCTCTATCCCACCCATCACGTGACGCGCCACAGGCATATGCATAGCCTCGCACAAAATCTTTTTGTTTGTCATTGCCTACATTGCGGAAGCGTGCCAAATAAGTGCCCGCTGGCCTACGACCATAATAGTACATATCTTCAAAGCCATCCACCATGGCCGTTGCACGTCCCCGATAATTATGATCCATGAGATGACGTCCCAACGTGTCACTATCATTGCCCAATCCATTAGGAAAACGATTGGATGTGGAGTTGAGTAAGATGAGTGTGGTATTGAGGGTAGCGGCATTCAGGAAAATAATCTTCGAATGATATTCTATCGTCTCTTTGGTATTCGTATCAATCACGCGTACACCCGTTGCTATGCCTTTTTGTTCATCATAAATAACAGAATGAACTACGGAGAAAGGTCTGATCGTTAAGTTGCCCGTTGCCAACGCAGCAGGAATAGTGGAGGAGTTGCTACTAAAGTATCCACCAAACGGACAACCTGTTGAGCATTGATCACGATATTGACAATTGTTCCTTCCTATCTTCTTATGAATGTCCTTTGCTTGGGTAAGATTGGCGGTTCGGCTGATAATATAATATCGGTCTGGATGTGATTTTTTAAGTTGACTCATGAAGTGCTGCTCTACGCAATTCATTTCCATGGGAGGAAGAAATTCTCCATCGGGTAACTGTGGTATACCTTCTTTGCTTCCGCTCACACCAACAAACTTTTCTACATAACTATACCATGGCGCAATATCCTTGTAACGAATCGGCCAGTCCACAGCAATGCCCTCTTTTGCATTAGCTTCAAAGTCAATATCACTCCACCGCTGCACCCAACGGGCCCACAACAACGACTTGCCTCCTACCTGATAGCCGCGAACCCAATCGAAAGGTTTTTCCTGGTTGTATGGATGATCTGTGTCTTTAATAAAAAAGTTTCCTGAATATTCATTGAAGGCATACTCCACTTTTCGCTGAATGGGACTTTCTTTGTAGGCAGACAAGGTGAGGCGATTGCGATGCGGAAGCTCCCAGACATTTTTATTGGTGGTGGGGTAATCTTTGATATGCTCCACGTTGCGACCTCGATCTAGTAACAACACCTTCAATCCTTTTTCACAAAGTTCTTTTGCGGCCCATCCACCACTGATCCCAGAACCTACCACGATGGCATCGTAGGTCATTTTCTCTTTTGCATCGCCTTGAATATTCATAACATCGACATTTGAGGTTTCTAATTTACAAAGCGATGAATGAAGAGCAAGTGATTGACTTTATAACAAACTGGTTTTTGTAAAAAATAGAAACGGCCCCTCTTGCGGGGAGCCGTTTCGTAATTACAATCGACAAACCATATAGGGTCGATTGCCGGAAATAAATATCTTAGAAGTTAAATTTAACGCCCACCTTTAATCCCCAATTGCTTAACGGATAATAAGTTTTCAGTACAGGATTAGGACTGGTGTTGGGAATATTTGTTTGCCTGTTGTAAGAATCAACAAATTGAACTTGTTTATCAATTACATCACGGTTAGGTAATAAATTAGTACCATTAAATGAACTCTCAGTCATTTCACCCTCTTTAGGCGCATATGATAAACTAGTCACATACAATTCACCAAATAAATCAAAGCTTCCCATTTTATAGGTAGCACCTACTGCACTCGTAAAGCCGGTGGCCATTCCTCCTTTGTATTTCCATACTTCGTGCCATACATCCGGACCACCCGTATCTTGTGAATGGTACTCATCAGTAATGGAGGGAAGGGATAAAACGATCCCCAACTTTGCGTAGGGTTGCAAGCTACCAGCTGCTTTGCTTTTAAATACCAGTCCGGGAGCAAAGCTCAACGCTTTAGCGGAAATGGTATGCGTATCGGTAGTAATGCTGGCGGGATCTCTAAGATCAGTCTGTACAGATTCAGTCTTTCCGCCCATCAGGTATGAAATACCTAATTCGGCTTCCATGTTTTCATTCAGAATATACCCCATTGAGCCATTTAGTTGCAGGCCTTTGCCTAGTGAATACTTTACGCTTTCACGATCATCAACATTGGTGGTGCGGGTTCTGTTAAAATCAAAATCATTTTTTGCCAGACCAGAGCCATAACCCATTGAAAAAGAGGCTGTAAGCTTCTGACTATACCCGGTGAAGGAGAGTAAAGTGCCAAATATTACTATCGTTGCAATTTTAAATATTTTCATAAAATGTGAATTGGTTTTGCTTTTATTATAAAGTACAGGCAAAAGTAACCTACAGCTTACCTTCCAACACTACTTTTATCCAGTGATCACAACAAAAAAAACGAAAACAACGATCTTCTATAATCTTAAAATTGAACGATTTATCCAATTCAATACCTTCTATAGATCCTCAAAAGGGTGCCTAGATCAAACTCCTTAATAATTTTTATAAAACTCGCTGATCTTATTTTTGATTTGATCGAACAACGGTTTGGTAAACTCAGCAAACAAATCCTGATTGGAGGGAGGCTGCAATTCTTTTTGTTTCGCCAACTTTTCTTGCTCTGGAGTGAGGGCACGACTGTCACCATTATAAGTAAGCCATTCAGAAATCCACACGGACTCACTCGGCATGCGTTGCTCACTAATCACGGCTTTTGTCTTCGCATCAATGATTCTAAAATTAAGTACACCACGGGAAGTAATTGTCTTTTTAAAGTGATGTACGGTTGCTTTCACCTTTCCATAAATTTTAGTGGTATCAATCACCCTATTCTCTTCATTGAAAAGATACCACACCTTGTCATTTGATGCAGATGCAATCATGACAGGAATAGTATGATTGATCATTACTAAGCCAGGCATCTCTTCGCCACCACCATCTTTTCCCTTCGTTCCTTTGTTGTCATCTTTTTTCTCTGACTTGCACTCCCCTAAAACATCGCCATGATCAAGATGCGCTTTTACTGCCGACTGTGGTACTTTCAATGTTTTTCGTTCATCTGGTTTTCCTGGCGGCTGATGACAAATGGTTACTTGTTCTTCCGATTTCCCTGTATCATCTTTTTTATCTCCACTTTTATCAGTTACAACAGGTGCGGTGGTAGCTGGTTTATTTGTCTCTGATTTTTCTTCCTTCTTATCTCCACTATTGTCTTTGGTATCTGTTTTCTTACCATCCGATTTTTCATCCGCAGAATCTTTCGGTTTCTTCTCGTCTGTTTTATTTTCCGCTGGCT
>CAYGGY010000083.1:7333-17256 GCA_964349405.1 uncultured Ohtaekwangia sp.
TTTCTTCCTTCTTATCAGATGTTACAACTTTATCATCACTTTTCTTCACCTCTTCCGGTTTTTTCTCCTCTGGCTTCTTTTCCGCTGGCTTTTCTTCCTTCTTATCAGATGTTACAACTTTATCATCACTTTTCTTCACCTCTTCTGGTTTCTTCTCCTCTGGCTTCTTTTCCTCCGGCTTTTCTTCTTTCTTATCAGATACTACAACTTTATCATCACTTTTCTTCACCTCTTCCGGTTTCTTCTCCTCTGGCTTCTTTTCCTCCGGCTTTTCTTCTTTCCTATCGGATACTACAACTTTATCATCACTTTTCTTCTCGTCAACCTTACCTGTGCCCACATCGGTTGATTTCGTATCCATGATTTTATTTTCTTCTGTTTTACCAGAATTGCTATCTGTACTACCTGTTGCTTGCTTTCCTCCAATGGGAGGAAGAATCTTGGGTGACTCAATATCCTTTTGTAACAATTTACCTTTCAGATCAGTATACGTATATGCCACCACCACGCTATCTCGCTCAGCCACCGATTCCTTCTCGTTCACATATACCTGACCAATAGAGAACTCTTCAAAGCTTAATTGTACGATATGATCAGGGTTTATCTTTTGTGATTTCGCATCGTCCAACTTATAGAATTTAACAAACTCATTGGATTGATTCGATTGTAAATATTCATTGAGCTTATTATCAAAATACTGCGCATTTACCGCATAATTTTTGGCCACCACAGGAATAGGCTCTATGGCAACTTTCACGGTGGCCGCCCATCGCGCATCCTGAATTTTTTGTGCAACATCCCTATATCCGGGGACATATTCATTCGACTTAACGAATAGTTGGTATGCTTTTTTTGCATTGGCGCGATCGCCTGCACCTAATGCCACGATGCCAGCACTATAACTTTCTTCTGCTGCCTTTTGCCTGGCATCGGCTAGTTTTGTCTGATAATTGGTTGGATTTGGGATAACTCTTAATGCCCCTGGTGAACGTTGAATTTCATCGTACATAGATTGCATCGTAGTGTAATGCTGTACAACTTCTCTCCATTTGAATTGACCGTTGGTCACAAGTGCTGCATTCGCTTTGTCATCATAATAACGCACCGCTAAAGGATAGGCGGCACGAAGTGTCTCCGAAGATTTTTTATTGTCAGTATTGCGCCTCAGTCGATTAATTGATGTGATCACAGCATCGTAATAATTGCCATGCTCCAACGCAGATTTACCCGAAGAACAGGCACTCACTATAATTATTATCAGCGTAATCAATGAAAAGAAAGTAGATTTTGACAGCTTCATGATAGATATTTTTTTTGAATTTAATTTTTTTGTCAGTAAAGACAATAATAATGCCGCTAATATCAGCGTGTAATTTTCATAATCCCCGAAAACAGGATGAAATGCTACTACTTATCACAATTATTAAATGTGATTTCCTCTAAAAGATTACAGCAATAATATTTATTTCAATTTGAGTTTTGTAAAAACGCCAGTAAATCTGCCATATCCTGCATTGTCATATTTGCTTCCAAGCCTTCCATCATCAAAGACGTGCCTAAGGAAGTAAAACTCTTTATGTCTGTTTTATTAATTGTCATTTTAGCTCCACCCATATTTTTTAAGGTAATAAATCGATCCGTTTCGTTCTCTACAATACCCATATGCACGTCTCCTTCATTCGTCACCAATTTATGATTGATATACTGTGTATTCACGGCTGCATTAGGATCGAGAATGTCGTGCATTAAAGATTCTTTACTTTTTCTATTGATCTCAGTCAGCACAGGACCAACCTCTTGTCCTACTGATCCATACTTATGACAACTACTACACATCGATTGAAACACCATAGCTCCTTTCGCTGATGTGCCTTTCAGGGTAAGTGCACCTTTCATTTTGTCTATGGCCTCCTTACGTGTGGTAACCCCGGCATCAGAAAAAAGTTTTTCAGCTCTCCGTTTCGTATTCTCATTATCCGTCCACCAGAGTAGCATCCTTCTACGTTCTAAATCAAAATTCATCTCACCAATATTGATGGTGCCATTTTCTAATCCGGTGAGCAATGCATCATGATGAACCGCTCTATACAATAATATATCACCGGCATACCTTCGGGTTTGGGGCCCTAACTCCTTCCATTCTTTAACAAGACGTACGCCCATTTCTGGTTTTGTATAATTCGCTAATTGACGCAACGCAGCTTCCTGAATTTTCAACGGTTCTTTGTTGTTAAGGCAAGTAAATAAAACTTCCGCCTTATCCTCGTACGATAAGAATTCGATCAACAAAAATTGCTTGACACGAATACTATCCTCCTTTGCTTTATCCTTTAAAATAGTAAGCGCCTCCTTACTGTAGGTAAGAAACTCAGATGAAGCAGGGAGTGTTAGTTTTTGCCTTAACGAAGCCAACGTAGAGATAAGACCAAGGTCGCCCGTCTTTTCCAATTTCTTAATGAATGGCAAGGCTACACTGCCATCGAATTTTGATAGAACACCTTGAGTTAGTTGTTCAAGAATTATCTGTTTAGAATTGCTGTTGAGTTTCGCATTTGAGAGCGATGCTAAAACAGAAGTAATATTTTGTAGCGTGCCCGATGAAGATAATGCCAGTGATGACAGAAGTTTAACTTTCTTTGCAGCATCTTCCATCTCAATAATTTTATTAAATAACGCTGTAGGAGACTGTTTAGATGCTAACGTAACAGCAGCTATATTCCAATCATCAACGGGTTTTGAAATGGATTGCGCTAAGGCATTGATCAAATCATTCTCATGCTGTTTAAACTTTTGTTGATTTATCGTACTAATCGTTAAGGCCGCCTGCATACGCACACGTTGATTATTATCTCCGCATAATTTAATGCACTCATTCAGCAATGACTCGCTCTTGTTGAGATCATCCTCTGACATGATTAAAGCGTTTTCCCGAATACCTGAAATGGGATCATTCAATCCAATTAAAAGTTGATCGGTGGTTAACTGATTCTTTCCATATAAAATCCACAGCGCATGCAGTCGTGCTTGTTCTGATTCAGATTGTAACAGATGTGCAATGCTTTCAATTTCACTCTCACTCAATGGTATTTCCATCAACAAACGATGCGCAGTTTTACGCACCCACTGATTTGGATTAGTTAAACTGGCCATCAGTCCTGCGAATGTTTTCCATTGATCCGTATTGAATGGAAGAACTTTTGAATTTTCCCTGTTGATTTTGTAAATCCTCCCTTTATCCATGCCTGCCTTAAGATCAAGAGTCTTTTCAATTTCATCAGGAATCCATTCCGGATGCTCAATCACCTGGCGATACATGTCCACGACAAATAATGATCCATCTGGCCCAACCGTCATATTCACCGGGCGAAAGGATCGATCCGTGCTGGCTAAAAATTCTTTTTTGTCAATGATGCGCGATGCGACCAGTGACGCTCCATTAGATTTTATTTTATCTACATGAATTAAGTTTAATACTACATCAGCAACCCAAACCGTGTTTTCATATTCTGATCCAAAGGCTCCACCGCCATAATAAGTGATACCACATGATCCCGAAAAATAGCCAGACTGCTCAGGGTGGTTGACGCGTGATTCTTGTTCGCCTATTGGATAAATGCGAGCGAGACCATTCTCTTCATGATCTGAAATATTTGATAAACTATGCTCCTTCAGAAGTCTCACGTCACCCTGATAACGATAAGGAAATACCAAATGAGAAATATGTTCAAGGTTATGTGTTTCATATAAGTGCCCCCATACATCCATACCTAACCCGAATCCTCCTGATGATTCACCTATTCGCTCCATCACTTTACGCTCCAGATTAAATCTGAAATCTTGTCCACGTAAATTCATTACCGATGTTGAGTCTCCCCACCAATAAGGATTACCAGAATTGCCCCCATTAACTGCATAGATCCAATTATCTATCCCATAGGTCAATCCATTATAGTTATGTTGCAGATTGCCCGTAGAGAATCCACCCATCAAGGTATCCACCACATCCACTTTATAATCATGATCACTATCCTTTACATATAATAAATAGGGAGGGGCAGAAACCAGCACTCCCTTTTTGTAAGCCATGATGGAGGAAGCCAATCGCAGGTTGTCAGCGAAAAGAATTTTATCATCGTAAATTCCATCCTGGTTAGTATCTCTCAACAATATGATTTTGCTTTGCTGATCTTCAAAAGGATAACCAGGCATTTCAAGCACCAACGCATCGCCTTCTTCATTAAACTCCAGATCTACTGGATCTTTGATCAACGGTTCACTAGCCACGAGCGTGAGCGCAAAACCTTGTTCAATCTGGAAGCCAGATGTAGCTTCTCTCTTTTCCGGTGTGCAAGAGAAAATGACACCCGATATAATTAGTAAATTCGTGTACTTATTCATCATGGAAATCATAGTCAATATTTCGTAAGAATTTTTGATAGTAAGGTAATCAACCTCTCCTAAAGATTAAAGTTAACTATGATAAACCCGGGAAGTAATTATTTTATTGGCTTTGATTTCCAGCACTTCTCCAACACGGATATCATCTTCATTGTTCACATGCCGTAGGTACTCCATAAAAACACGCTCATTATTGGCGGTGAGCGATACTACTTCATATTGCAATGAGGGTAACCGGTCAAAGGAATCGCGCCACCAGGCTCGTAATGCTTCTTTTCCTTTGATTAATCCATTCGTTTCAGGATGACGAAGTTTCAACTTTGGGCTATAATGTTCTGCCTCTTCATGATATAGATAAAGAAGTTGTTCCAGATTATGTGCATTGAAAGCCTCAAACCAGGCGAGTGCAATTGAACGGTTAGTAGAATTCATACTGTCAAATCTACTAAATTGATCACTTATGCATGAAGCTACTCGCTTTTACAGAATTGTCAACGTGCTCTATAGATTGTTGAATAAATTTAAATGCTTGTCAATAAATAATACATGAGAAGAATACCTCCTATTATAATTATCAGTGAAAGCACAAAAGAAAGAATTGACGAGGACACATACGTATTATTGTTTATCTGTTTTTCAACTTTTTTGAATTGCCAAAAAGACAGAATAGCCAGACATACGCCTAATGCTACCATCACAACACCAATGATTCCGGAATATCCTTTCGGTGGTAATACAATTTTTCCAGCCAATACGATTGAAATCTCTTTTAGAAACAACGCAAACTTTACAATCACAAAACCAAAACCCATTAAGGCAATACTGGTGCGAATCCAGGCTAGGAAAGTTCGTTCGTTGGCAAGGTGTTCGCGTGATCTTGTGCTTTTATTTTCTTCTTTGCTCATTTTTAAAGTATTTACAATCCTTTCGCCAACATGCGAATGTGTTTGACGAATCTGCACAAAGTAAGCAAAAGAAAAGATGACTTACACCACTCGATGCTCAGTCAAAACCATTTCTAAGAATAGTATAGAACAAGAATCTTATATTTGCATCCACATTAATTGAATATATAGTCATGGTCAACCGTTATGCTGGTGAGATTCACATTAACCCGGTACGCATTTTAAGAGGAGATGACTTCAACAACGATGGCCGCATCAAAGACATTGAAGCCACGCTGGAAGAAGCACTCGCTTTGAATCAGGCAATAAATGACCGTCTTGAGAAACTGTTGACCTGGCTTGAAAAAGGAAACGTACCCGGCAACATACAGTTTCATTTTGCCGATGGTGGATACATCAGTGTAAAAGGATTACCTGATTCAATTTTAAAACAACTTGCTACTAATGGATTGATAGAATTATTTGATTATGCCTGTGACAGGGATTGGGTAAAAAAATATGGAATGCAATTCGGACTTGTGTGGGAAGGTGGCAGAGCGATAGAGGTTTAATGACACATTCTTTCTAACATGAATTATATTTTAGAAACTGAACGATTAAGATTGAGAGAATTCATCACAGCGGACTCGTCATTTATCATGGAGCTTGTCAACTGTCCCGGTTGGTTAAAATATATTGGCGATAGAAATATAAAGACGGAAGAACAAGCTCAATCCTACTTTATAAACCGGTTAGTTCAATAAGTAAAGGCACCGAAATAGTATGAAGACTCATCGCGAAACACCCATCGAAATAAGTAAAGAAGATTTTAAAAAGATTGGTTATCAATTAATCGATTTGGTTGCCGGCTTTCTGGATACTATTGACAAAAGACCCGTTACTACCGGAGAAACTCCCGGGCAAATACAGACTATATTAGGCGATTCTGACTTACCCGAACATGGCACCGCTCCTTCAGCATTGGTATCTAAAACAGCTGAGTTATTACTGAACCACTCATTATTGAACGGACATCCAAAATTCTTAGGATATATCACATCTTCCCCTGCCCCTATAGGGGTATTGGCCGATCTGTTGGCAGCCACAGTTAATCCAAATGTTGGCGCCAACTTACTAAGCCCCATGGCTACGGCTATCGAAAAGCAAACCATAAAATGGCTGGCCGAATTGGTGGGTGTTTCACCTACTTACGGAGGTATACTCGTTAGTGGCGGTAACATGGCAAACTTTACAGCCTTCTTAGCCGCACGCACGGCCAAATCACCAAAGAGTTTGAAGGAAGATGGCTTGATAAATATTTCAAGTGAGTTGGTGCTCTACTGCTCAACGACAACACATACCTGGATTGAAAAATCTGCAGTTTTATTTGGACATGGTACAAAATCCATTCGTTGGATACCCACCGATGCGAACTATAAAATGAATAACGAAATTTTATCTCAGACTATTGAAGCTGATTTAAAAAATGGCAAAAAGCCTTTTATGGTTATAGGCACTGCTGGAGATGTAAGTACGGGCGTTGTCGATAACCTCTCCGCTATCGCTACGATTTGCAAAAGGTATGACCTATGGTTTCATATTGATGGCGCTTATGGAATTCCTGCTGCTGCAATTCCCGATCTAAAAGGAATGTTTGAAGGCATGCACGAGGCTGATTCCATTGCCCTCGATCCACACAAGTGGTTATATGCTCCCCTGGAAGTTGGTTGTGCGCTAGTAAAAAACCCTCAGCACCTGATCGACACCTATAGTTCACATCCTGTTTATTACAATTTTAGTAAAACGGATAACGAACCATCTTTAAATTATTACGAATATGGTTTTCAAAATTCCCGAGGCTTCAGGGCATTAAAAGTTTGGATGGCCTTACAGCAAATAGGAAGAAGCGGCTACATCAAAATGATTAAGGAAGATATCGCGTTGTCAAAATTGTTATTCGAAGAAGCGGAAAAGCATCCTGAATTGGAAGCCATTACACAAAACCTTAGTATCACTACGTTGCGTTATGTTCCTTCCGATTATGCACATGACATTAAGAATAAAGAAACGCACCTAAATTCATTAAATGAATTGTTGCTGAATCAATTACAAACCGGAGGCAACGTATTTTTATCTAATGCAGTGGTCGATGAAAAGTATTGCCTGCGAGGATGCATTGTAAATTTTAGAACATCAGAAACAGATATCAAGGAAATTATTGAGATCATCGTTCATGAAGGAAGAAAAATACATAAAAAACTTCAGCAACAATAATCAGATGAAGACACGCTCAGGAAATAATGCGGATATTGATAAACATAACCTAAACACAGGAAACCATGGCAGACGAAAAGCAACTTACCAATGATATCCATTCAGGCCGACCCAGTAACCTGGAAAATCTTATTACTTATCAAAAAGATTCGGTAGTAAGTAAAACTATTATCGGCAAAAAGACAGGCACTGTCACGTTGTTTGCTTTTGATAAAGGACAAGGATTGAGTGAACACACAGCCCCATTTGAAGCGATTGTTTACCTCGTGGATGGTGAAGCTGAGATCACCGTGGCCAACAAACCACATACGGTAAAAAAAGGTGAGATGATCATATTACCTGCCAATATCCCGCATGCACTTTTGGCATTGCGTTCTTTTAAAATGTTATTGACAATGATTAAATCATAATAAAAAATACGACCATGCATGTTGAAAAATGGATGACAAAAGATAAGGATACATTTTCAATACATCTGCTCGAGAAAAGAGGCACAAAGAAGGCACGAAATCACTGCCCTTACCTTAAAGGCATAAACCTGTGGACTCTTATACATATTGATGTGAATGGTAAAAGGGATAGGACCGTAAAACAATTAATTGCCCTATAAAATGATAATTATTGGATAGAATTAAAAACAACAGCGTTTTGCGGAAATGAATAGACACCAAATTCTTTATTTGATTTACCGAAACCGAATAAAGGAGCTATCTCACTTTCAATTGGGGTCGTTATAAGGCTATTACCTGATTTATTAAAAACCTGAACCAGTTTTTGGTCTACATCGAAAAAACTAAATACAACTTCTTTGTTTTCAGTAATATTGCTTTGAAATTCCAGATTTACCGACCCACTGTTTTCCTTCTCAAAAACAATAGCCCCCTCTTTATTAAACACGGCTATTTTGTCAGTATCAATTCTGTAAACATAAAATTTATCACTAGCTATACTTCGCCCTAATACATATTTGGAGCTTTTGCCCCGTAAAAGATTTTCGGTGTCCAATATCTCTCCCTTAAGATTTTGCTTCGTTATCATTCCTACATCAGACACATAATACAAATAAGTAGTAGATGAGGACATTCCTTCTTCCAGGAAATAATCGCCACTAAATAGTTTACTATCCTTTGTATAAAAATTATTTACACGATCCCCTTTACGGTTATAAACATGAACTGATCCGTCTGTTAAGAAAACAATAAAATAATCTTTACCTCCAATTTTAATGTGTTCTGGAGTATAGGCAATTTCTTTTTCAAATTTCTTTGGGCCCCAATCGCTTAGGTTATTACCTACCTTGTCCAATAAATAAACTTCATTATTCCTTGTTGATAATAAAAACCGGTAATTCTTACTCTTATCGTAATCCACCAATTTCGAATATTGTATTTTGGAGGATAATATTTTAGGAAAACCGACAACATCACGACCAAGCCGATCAATTACATAAAGATTGTTTTCAGTGCGGAAGAAATATTGAAGTTTCCCGTTTTTATAAAAATCAAGTTGTTCTAATGACCCTTGAATTTGTCCATCGATTTTTCTCTTCCAAATAATTCCATCCTTTAATGAAATAAGATAAACCATTAAATCAGAATCCTGAATTAAAACCTCCTGCAATCGAGTCATATGATTTTTTGTAACGGTAGCAAACCGTGAAGTACTGGTCAACTCGACAAAAGCAGATTTATAATTTCGGTTAATTTTTGGCGATTTTATACCATCATCCCAACTAAGATTAACACTGGAATAAAAATTATTATCTAATGCACTAAGCTGTAATGAGTACCAATTTATCTGCGGCAAACTTACTGTGTCAAGTAACCCTGCAGTAAACCCTGAAATTTCCTCACTACCTGAAAATAATTTAGGTTTTCTTACTATTAATGTCACATTGCTTTCCTGAAGTACCTTTTCACTAAATTTCTGGTATTCCAAAGTTTTACCCCAGGTGTCATCGATCTCAATTGCATCTATTAGAGATTTCATTTCCTCGATGGATTGAGAAAAGAATAGATAATTATCTTTTACAGTACAAAAACCAAAAAGAACGTCAGGGAAGATTTTCCCGAAACCTTTTTTTAACAAATCTCCATTCACACTTCTTATCAAATAATTCGAGTATGTTTCACTATAGTTGGTAATGAAACTAAAATCAGTTGACGTATTCGGTTTAAACGCTACGAAACCCACTAAATTATTTGCTCTGTTTTCAGTGGATATAAAAGCAACTTCATTCCCTATGTTAAATGTTTTTAAAAATAAAGAGTCAATAACTTTCTCAAATGAATAAAAATCAGAAATACCAAAGTGAATTAAAGCTTTAGTGTAATTAGGTATATATTTAACAACCTTAAATGGAACGGG
>CAYGGY010000084.1:0-17174 GCA_964349405.1 uncultured Ohtaekwangia sp.
TTA
This sequence comes from uncultured Ohtaekwangia sp., assembly GCA_964349405.1. GTDB lineage: Bacteria > Bacteroidota > Bacteroidia > Cytophagales > Cyclobacteriaceae > ELB16-189. Next base: position 4 of record CAYGGY010000084.1, read on the forward strand.
TTGAAAGCGAAGATTACAAGATGGGCATACTGGTGCATGAAGTACCTAACACTCTTTCCATTTCTACATCCAGCATCGAAGATTCAGTTTTCACCGGAGATCAACAGGGAGAGCAAGCCTACATAACAGGAATTGTTAAGTTGGACAAGCGCCTTATCATTATGATTGATATTTTTAAAGTCATCAATGAAAAAGATAGCCAACAACTTTTTAAAAAGCAAGACACCCAAGCTGTTGATGCATGATCACACAGGAGTTTAACTCGTCAGAATTTCTGGGTGCCACCCTTCTGATAAACAAAATGCTTGGCGCTTTATCATTGCTTGGCAGCGATTTGAATTACCTGCAATCAAAGGTAAGTGAAAGAGTCGGTGTATATGAAAGTTCATTCAACCTCGGAGAACAAAATGCGAAGTCCGTTCTCCAGAAATTAATTGATATGAAAATCTACATAATCGCCACGGACGTAGGCAGAAATGCATCTTGCACAGCACAGTTCAACAGCCTAACGGACGAATTGAAAATTTTCCCATCTTAATAAACCCACACACTAAAGAATTATCATTATGGCTAAAAACGTATTGATTGTGGATGACTCGACTTACATGCGCACGATAATCAAAGACACCCTCGAAGCAAATGGCTTCCTCATCGTAGGGCAAGCTGCCAATGGTGAAGAGGCCATTGATCTCGCTTTTGATCTTCAACCAGATATAATAACGTTGGATAATATTCTTCCTGATATGATTGGTATAGATATTCTTAAAGCATATACAAAAGAAGGGCTCCCTTCGAAAGTAATCATGGTTAGCGCGGTAGGTCAGGAATCAGTGATTAAGGAAGGGCTTGAACTAGGAGCCAAAGCATACCTTGTAAAGCCCTTTACGCCAGAGCAACTTATTAATGAAATGAATAAGCTATAAACACAGGAATTAAATAGAGAACAATCCTTAAATAAAAAAAAATAACTGAATAGGAAGGCAGTATTCTTACAGGCATTAAGCGTGCATTCCTATAAAAATAAACGTACTTCATCAAGATGACAAAATAGAATATAACCATGCAAAGACCGAATAGAAAACTGCAACAAAATCTAAACTACTTAAAGGAATCTTTTCAAGATGGTTATAAAAATGCTTCCCTAGCATTTTCTGAAATTAGTCGGGACAAAATTTACTATAACAACTTTCATCATTCATTGCATTCGATGGAGATCAATTCAATATCTAAAATGCCATTCATCAATCGCGCTGGCGCCAATGTACTTACCTCTACAGAAATCTTTGGGGATATCTCTGGAAAAAGCTATTTACTCTTAGGAGAACATGAGTTTGAAGTTTTTACTGAAAATATTGAGCTCGGAAAAAATGTTTTCATGGATAGGAATATAAAAATAGAATTCATGAAGGAACTTCACAATATCCTGACTACATCCGTTACATCAAAATTAAACGAACATTTATCCTTAAAGATGTATGGGAATATTCCAACATGGACGGAACTTTTTGACGGTAACATAGCAAATCTTATCCATCATGATTTTAATAATGAAGCGCAAGATATCTATATCAATTGTATTTATTTTTCACTCGATGCAAATCCACAAGTTCAACCATTTTTTATTTGGGTGCTGCATAGTAATGTTTTAGAGACCATAAATAAGCAACCTACTACCACCATATAAAAACTAGTTTACTTTTTTTAAATCATTACACCAACAGTCAATATAACGTCCTTGCATTAAAAATAACATTATAATAAATCATACCCCTATGTCGAATAACAAGCACAATAAACTTCTCAATACGATAGACGAATGTGTCACCAATGGTATAAACAATGGAATTTATCACGTGGCTCTTGAGGACAACATGTTGAATGGACGGACCGTGACCATTGATAAAAAAGAAGTGGTGAATTTTGGAACATGCAGTTATTTGGGTTTGGAGGTTGACGAAAGACTAAAGCAGGGTGCTATTGACGCCACGATACGTTATGGCACTCAATATTCTTCTTCACGGGCTTTTTCGGCATGTAATCTTTATGAAGAATTGGAGGATCTGTTGGCTAAAATATTTGATAACCATCCTGCCATCGTAGCTGCCACGACCACGTTAACACATATTGCCGCCATGCCTATTCTCGTGCAGGACGATGATCTGGTCATTCTCGATCATCAGGTACATGGCAGTGTGCAATTGGCCGCTCAATTAGTAAAAGCCAGGGGAACAAGAGTAGAGATGATACGGCACAACCGGATGGATATGTTGGAAGACCTTATTAAAGAAAATCCTAACAAATACAACAAGATATGGTACATGGCCGATGGCCTCTATTCCATGTATGGAGACTACGCCCCTTTAAAGGACATACAATATCTATTGGAAAAATACCCTACGTTTCATTTTTATGTAGATGATGCCCATGGCATGAGTTGGACAGGTAAGCATGGCAATGGTTTTGTGTTAAGCCAGATGGCCATGCATCCAAAAATGATTTTAACTACTTCATTGGCAAAAGGGTTTGGAACGGGTGGAGGCGTTACCATTTTGCCTGATGGTGAATTGAAAAGAAAAATATTAACCTGCGGAAGTTCTTATACTTTTTCAGGCCCTGTGCAACCTCCTATGTTAGGCGCTTCTATCGCCAGCGCGAAAATACATTTGACTAAGGAGATTGATGAACTACAAACCAAGCTGAAAGAGAAAATAGAATTAACATCAAACCTGATCAGGCAATATGCTTTGCCCGATGTCCTTCCATCCAACTCACCTATATTTTATTTAGGTCTTGGATTGCCCCGTGTTGGCTACAACATGGCAAAACGTTTGTTGAACGATGGTTTCTACACCAACATTGGAATTTTTCCTGCTGCTCCCATCAATTGCACAGGCATGCGATTGCCTATTGCCAACGGACAAACAAACCAGGACATTAAGAATCTGCTCGAAGCATTTCACTATCACTTCCCACGGGTGCTGGAAGAAGAAGGTATTACCTTAGATAAGATAAGCCAAAACTTTAAGCTACCCTTCGAAGAAACAAAAAAACGTTACGCAATAGGTTTAATCGATAACGCTGCTGCTTTTAAGATTCAGCACGAAACCACCATACACCATATTGACAAAACCACCTGGGATGATTTACTAGGAGACAGAGGTACCTTCGACTGGGAAGGATGCCGCTTTATGGAGGAAACATTCTGCAATAATCCTGAACCAGAAAACAACTGGAACTTCCATTATTTAATTTTTCGTGACAAGACGAACAACCCAATCCTGGCTACCTACTTCACTGAAGTAATTTGCAAAGATGATATGATTGCATCATCGGAAGCATCGAAACAAATTGAGGAGATCAGGAAGACAGACAAATATTACCTGACCTCCAAAATTATCATGATGGGCTCGCTCATAAGCCTGGGCGATCATTTATACATAGACAAAAACCGTCCTCATTGGCAAAGTGCCATGAAAGAAATGTTGCACATCATGAATGAAGTAAAGCTGGTGAGCGGAGCCAGTGCTGTTCAACTGCGTGACTTTAATAGCCATGAATCTGAAATGCGTGACTTCCTGATTAAAGAGGGTTTTATTAAAGTGGAAATGCCGGACACCCATACCATTGGCAATATGAAATGGCAAAATGAAAATGAATTTATGCAGCATTTGTCTTCTGGGAACCGATGGCATTTCAGGCGTAAGATATTGGACAAAAAACCATTTTTCAATGTCCATATTTTATCGGGAAAAGAAAGTAAGGAAACAGGGGCCATCAGCCAATGGCGCAAGTTATACGCCAATGTGAAACAACACAGCTATAACATAAACACCCATGAATTACCCGAAAAGTTTTTTCAAAATATGGTCAACCACCCCGGATGGGAAATTCTGGAACTCCGCTTAAAGCAAACCGATGAAGATCAAGGCCCGCTTGCTTCAGTGGGGTTCTGTTATAGATCCTCCAGGGATAATTATTCCATGGTACTGGTTGGACTAGATTATAATTACGTAGTGGATCATGGTAGTTACCGGCAGGCCCTATATCAATCAATTGTTCGAGGCAATACGTTAAAATGCAATAAAATTTATCTGGGCATGGATGCCTCTATCGAGAAACAACGGTTTGGCGTTGATGTCATTCCTCTCAGTACCTACATTCAGGCAGATGACAGTTATAATATGGAACTCATTGGTAACATTTACAACAAAAAATAATGGGAACATGAGAAAACGTGACTATAGCATATACCCTCACACGGCACTCTGGAAAGATGATGATGACGATGATATCGTACTGTGGGACTACTCTTATCACTTGGAAATCGACCTTGCACTTGCAAAAGAGTTAGTCAGTAACCGGATTGAGTATTGCCACGGAAAATCCATTTATGCATTAATTGACGCCACCAATGTAAAATCATCTACAAAAGAGGCACGCGATTATATGAATTCATCTGAAGGAGGATTAAAAGGAATTTTAGCAGGTGCCTTTTTATCCAACAATGTGGTCACCACCTTAGCCGTAAATCTTTTTCTTAAGATCAGGCCTCCTGCGGTTCCAGCTAAATTCTTTACGAATAAAGAAGATGCTTTAAACTGGCTGAAGAACGTGAAAACTGAAAAAGAAAACTCTCTCCTTGAACATATCTGAGTTATGAAAGTAAACGATAAAGAATACCCGTTTGTAAAATTCAGCCTTTTGGAACACAGTGATGATATTATCTTCCAGGAGTTCAAAAATGATCTTCATATAGATATCGTTGTTGCTAAAGAAATAGTGGACAGCCGGATTGATTTTTCAGGGAATGTAAAAAAAATCTACATCATCATAGATCTTTCCAATGTGAAAGCGGTGAGCCAGGAGGCAAAGTTCTATTTGCAAGCTCCGGCAGACGATCGTAAAAACATCATGGCCATTGCCTTCGTTGCAAACAATCCGGTGTCAGCACTTTTTGCAAATATTTTTGTAAAAGCCACAAAAGATTATCAATCTAAGTTTTTCACCAACAAAGACAATGCGCTAGTCTGGATACTGGAATCAAGAAGAAATATTCAAAAGGATGAATAGGAAAAAAGATGCAAGTTGAAACTATCTAAAGTTGTAACACATTAAATCAGTGCAGACAAACGAAGAAATATTGAACCAGCTATTAGCATTTAGTAATGCTTTACTTAAAGGTGACTATTCGAAGCGACTTTCTTTAGAATCACAAGAAAACGTTTATACCAAAATCGCATCTAACCTAAACCTATATTGCGATAAAATACAATTCAACGCTCCGCTTATGACAAGCGATGGTGAGCAAGCTATTAATAATTTTATCGATGTAATCAGTTCCTTTGCCAACCGGGATTTCAGTTACAAACTTCCCATTACCAATGATCGTAACCTATTTGACTGCATTGCTACCGGCATTAATGTATTAGGTGAGGAACTGGAGCAGACCACTGTATCAAAGGATGAATTGGAAGCCGAAAGAAACCAGTTAGATGAAGCCCAACGGATTGCAAAACTGGGGAGCTGGGAACTTTATCCAGACAAACATTATTTCATTTGGTCGAAAGAAATGTATTGTATTCATGAGTTGGAAAATCATCCACAAGACACATTGTACAATGCCTTTTTAGAAAATATTTTTCACGAAGATCGAGTAAAAGTAGAGCAAACCTTCAAGGGCGAAATAGACGATGAAGAAGGCACTATTGAATATCGGATTATTGGCAACCATGGAATGATAAAGTATGCTAAGGCCATTGTTCGTGTTGTCAAAAACGATGAAGGATATATATTTCGTACCAGTGGTGTGGTGCAGGATATCAGTGAACGCAAACAACAAGAAAAAGAACTCATTCTGGCCAAAGAAATTGCCGAATCGGCCAATAGGACTAAGTCCGAATTTCTGAGTAACATGAGTCATGAAATCCGCACTCCGCTTAACGCCATCCTGGGATTTTCACAACTGCTACAGGGGAAAATTGGCGCAACCAAACTGGAATCATTCAATGATCATATTTTTAAGGCAGGCCACAACTTATTGGTGCTGATCAACGATATTCTTGATCTTTCAAAGATCGAAGCCGATATGCTTACCATTTCCCCAACGCCCATTTCACTCAGGGATTTTATTATCGATTTGAAAGACTTCTTCTCTTTTACTACAGAACAGAAACGGCTGACCTTTGAGGTAGATATTTATAATAGCCTGCCCAAGGAAGTAAGCATTGATTATGTTCGACTAAGACAAGTGTTGTACAATCTTTTAGGCAATGCTTTCAAATTTACCGAAGCAGGAGGAGTAAAACTGACGGTGAGTCAATTTATTCAACCCTCCGGTTCCCCTGAGTTGGTATTTTCAATTTCCGATACAGGTATCGGAATTCCACTTAGTCAACAGGAAATTATTTTTGAGGCGTTTCGTCAGCAAGATGGACAAAGCACCCGCAAATATGGTGGCACTGGCTTGGGGCTTCACATTACCAAACGCCTCGTAGAATTAATGCGCGGCACCATTTGGGTTGATAGTCAAGCGGGGTCGGGCTCTACGTTCTCGATTAGCATTCCATATGAAATTGTTTCCGAAAGTCAAATCGAAATGTTCGAAACGTTAAAAGACCAGGTAGTACCTGAAAAAAGAAAAGTAAAGATATTAATTGCCGAAGATGATAATGCCAGCAGGATATTAATGAGTGAAATGATTATGGCTATTTGCGATGCAATTATACTAGAAGCAGAAAACGGAGCAGAAGCTGTTCGCATAGCAACGTCAGAGAGGCCGGATTTAATCATCATGGATTTGATGATGCCAGTGATCAATGGAAAAAAAGCTAATAAAATACTAAAAGAAGATACGTATACGACACATATACCAATAATCGCCTGGACTGCTGCCGTGATGAAGGAAGATGATGCAAAACTGAAGGTCGAATTTTCAGGTGTTCTCCGAAAACCAGTATCTTTAAAAGAACTAAGTGATCTATTATCAGGTTTTAAATTGGTAGAAGATAGTATTTTAAAACCTTAAAGGTTTCCAAATAACAATGGCAAATCGGCAATCCGAAATTGTAAATCATAAATGAACCCAGCTCCTATACCCCAAAATGAGGCAGCACGTCTGGCCGCTCTTCGTGAATTTCAAATTCTTGATACTGAAGCGGAAGAAGAATTCGATGACATTGTAGAACTGGCTTCACAGCTATGCGAAGTGCCCATTTCGCTGGTCACTTTTGTGGACGAGAAACGTCAGTGGTTCAAGGCAAAGCGCGGATTGGAAATATCCGAAACCCATCGCGAAGTAGCCTTTTGTTCGCACGCCATTCACCAGAAAGATTTGATGGTGGTGCCTGATGCTTTTAATGATGAACGTTTCCGTGATAACCCGTTAGTAACAAACGAACCCAACATCCGCTTTTATGCCGGGATGCCTTTAGTAACGGATGATGGCCTTGCCCTGGGCACCTTGTGCGTGATTGACAGGAAACCCCGAACACTTACACCTCAGCAAATCCTGGCCTTGCGTGTGCTAGCCAAAAATGTGGTAGCCCTGTTAAAACTACGGGAAACAAAAAAGGAATTATCATCCATCATCACGGCACTACCCGTTATTTTTTTCCGGATCAATAAAGATAATAGGTTTGCGGATTGCCATACCAGCAACCCCGATGATCTGTTTATTTCCTCTAATCATTTCATTGGCAAACGGATAGATGAAATGTTGCCTCCTGAACTGGCCCAATTGACTATTATGAAAATTGAAGCAGCCCGAAAATCAGGAAACGTAGAGACTTTTGAATACTCACTCCTTGTTCCATCGGGCCTATCGTGGTTTGAAGCCAGGGTACTGGTCACAAGCAGCGATGAGGTGATGGCCATCATCTCCAATATAACCAAAGCCAAAAGAGCCGAAGAAGAAAAAAACAAAAGCCTTCGTTTTATACAAGCCATTACAAATAATGTGCCCGCTCTTATTAGCTACTGGACATCCGATTTGAGACTCTCATTTGCCAACGATTCCTATTTAAAATGGTATGGTACAAGTAGGGAAGATGCAATGGGAATAAGCTTAATAGAATTAACCGGTGAAGAAATTTATCAGCGGATAAAACCCAACATTGATAAGGTACTAAAAGGCGAGCCACAGGATTTCGAATTTCCAAGAATGTGGAACAATGAATTAGTGCACCTCAGAGTACAATATATTCCGGAAGTTCAACACGAGAAGGTTGAAGGTTTTTTTGTGCAGATCACCGATATTACCAGACTAATAAAAGCCGAGGAGGAAAAAACCAAGACCCTCCATTTCATACAAACCATTACCGATAATGTACCCGCCATGATCAGCCACTGGACAGCCGATTTACGGAACACGTTTGCTAATAAGGCATACTTAAAATGGTTTGATCGGAAAAAAGAAGATATGTTGGGTGTAAGCCTGATGGAATTAACTGGAGAAAATAACTTTCAGCAGATAAAAGAATATACGGCAAAGGCTTTAAAAGGTGAGCCACAAGATGTTCAGTTTTCAAGAACACAAAAGAATGAATTGACTCATTGGAGGGCACAATACCTACCCGACATAAACCAAGGCAAGGTAGCAGGCATGTATGCACTGGTCACTGATATAACCGAAATAAAAAAAGCAGAAGAGAATGCCAGAATGCAGAAAGACCTCGCTGATTCACTCCTTAACAACCTGCCTGGAATTTGTTATTTATTTGAAGAAAAGAAGAAAATTATTCGATGGAATAAAAACCTCGAAGTGGTAACAGGATATGACGCAGAAGAAATAAATAAAATGCATCCGGCAGACTTTATCGTTGTGGATGATCAGGCAAAATTTAATGAAAGAATTGAAATGGTGTTTGCCGAAAAATTGTCGGGTGTGTCGGTAACCCTGCTAACTAAAGAAAACAAAAAGATCCCCTATTATCTAAACACGCACAGAATAATAGTTGAAGGTGCCTCTTGCATTTTGGGTATTGGTGTGGATATTTCAGACCATGTGTTTACAAGTCATATATTACGTAATACATTAAAAGAGCTTACCCATTACAGGAAGGCACTTAACGAATCCTCCATCATAGCCATTACCGATAACAAAGGTATAATTACCTATGTCAACAACAATTTTCTTAAAATTTCCAAGTATAGCAAGAACGAATTAATAGGTAATACCCATCGGATAATAAACTCAGGATTTCACTCTAAACAGTTCTTCAAAGAATTATGGAAAACCATTTCAAATGGAAAAATATGGAATGGGCAAATTAAGAATAAGGCAAAAGATGGAACCTTATATTGGGTGGACACTACCATTGTCCCTTTCAAAAGTGAAGCAGGCAAACCATCACAATACCTGGCTGTAAGAAGGGATATAACGGCTCGCAAACTAAGTGAAGAAGCACTTCATAAATCGGAAGCCAATTTAAAGACTGTTTTTGAAAATACGGATACCTCTTATATTCTACTTAACGCAAATCTTGAAATCATTTCCTTCAACCAAACCGCTCGAATACTTTTTGAACGACACATTGGTAAAAAATTAGTAGTAGGATATCATGCCAACCATTATTTATTAGACAAAAAGAAATATTTGGTAGAAGCCCTGGCAGGAAAAAACGTTGTAAACATTGAGGATTATTCCAGAAATCCGATTAATGACTTTTGGTTGTTTGAACGGTATTTGCCAATCTATGATGAACAAAAAACGGTGACTGGGCTTATCATTTCATTCTCCGATATTTCTGTTGTGAAAAAAGCAGAGCTAGTCATGAAGGAAAATGAGCAACGATTGGCCACCATCCTGAACAATATGGTGGGAGGAATCGTGAAGACAGACACACACGGTATTATTACCTATATAAATGAAGGAGCAAAACATATTCTTGGCATTGATCATTATTCCTCCATTGAATCTAAAAGTATATATGACATTTGCCAACCATTCGATGACGAAGGAATGTCAATGCCCGTTGAGGCTTTTCCCGTTACCATTGCTCTTGACCAGAATCTCCGTATCGCTAACAGTAAAATAGGGATATCAGTTAAAAAGAATATTAAAAAATGGGTGTCCATTAATTCCTCTCCTGTGTATAATAAAAATGGTCAATTGGAAGGTGTTCTTTGCAGCTTTGTTGACATCACCGAAAGCGTTGAGACACAAAACAAGTTGATGACAGTATCATCACGTTTATTGCTCGCTAAACAATTGACGGGTATGGGTATATGGGAATGGGATATGAAAGCCAATAAATTGATATGGGACGATCAAATGTTTGACTTAACCGGAGTTGGTAAAGGTACTGAACCTACCCTTTCGTTATTCTATAGTCGAATCCACCAAGACGATGTGGAGAAAGTAAAAAGAAAAATGGAAGAGTTTACAAAGAATGGCGGTGGTGATGATGTCTTTCGGTTTGTGCATAATGATAAATCCATACGGTACTTGCGCATCATCGTTGTTACGCATAAAAAGAAAGACAAACCAGTATCCATACTCGGTGTTACCTCCGATATCACCAACATCATTTTGCAAGAACAAGACATCATGAAAGCCAATCAAAAGATCTCAGATCTACAACAAGTTGCTTTACGCGCAGCTATGAACCCTCACTTTCTTTACAATGCACTTAACTCCATCCAGTTTTTTATTACTCACAACGATAGATCCAACGCCCTCAGTTATTTGTCCAAATTTTCAAAACTGATGCGTGGCATTCTGAATGGGTCAATCAATAAAATCTCAAAATTATCGGATGAATTAGAACTTCTTCGGCATTACATCGAGATAGAGCAAATGCGATTTACCAATAAGTTTGATTACACTTTTGAATTGGACGATGAATTGGAAGCAGATAATTATGAAATACCATCTTTAATTATGCAACCGTATGTAGAAAATGCCATACTGCATGGGCTCTATAATAAAGAAGGGATTGGCTTACTTACCATCAGCATTCGTTATGAAGACAAAACATTGGCTATTTCAATTGAAGATAATGGCATCGGCCGCAAAGCAGCTGCTGAGTTAAGAAAAAAGAATTTCCCCAACTACCAGTCCAAGGGCATTCAAATTACCGAAGAGCGCATGAAACTGATGGATACCGGAAATACCACCATCTCTTCTTCCATTTTGGACTTGTATGACGGAAAAAACCCGATCGGAACCAGGGTAATTATTAAAATAAAAGAGAATTGACAAAACTTGATGATGTATCGGTATTTCGAGAAGTTATTACGTTTATGCTATTGAAAGTATGTGTTAATTAACATGACTATGATAACCGCGGTAGTAATAGATGACGAACTAAAAAGTTGCCAGAATATGGAAAGGCTACTTATGGAATTTTGCGACAACGTTAATGTGGTGGCCTTGTGCCAAACGGTAGCTGAAGGCGTTGAAGCCATTGCGAAACACAAACCCGATCTGGTTTTTCTGGATGTCCAAATGAAAGGCGAAACCGGGTTCGATTTACTCACCAAAATTCATTCCATTAATTTTGAAATTGTTTTTGCCACTGCCTATGCAGAATATGCCATCAAAGCCTTTCATTTTTCGGCCATCGATTATTTGCTAAAGCCAATTGATATTGAAGACCTGAAACGGGCGGTGGATAAAGTAGCTAAAAAGAAGAATGTAAACATCACCGACCGCATCGAACATCTTCTCGCCAACCTGATGCCAACCGTTGAAAAATCGCAACAATACAAACTCGCTATTCCATCATCAGACGGCCTGATGTTTATTAAAATATCAGACATCATTTATTGCGAAGCTTCCGGTAACTACACGATGTTTTTTATTGCTGACGGGAAAAAGCACCTGGTAAGTCGCACACTTAAAGAATATGAAGATATGCTGACTGGCAACGATTTCTTCCGTATACACAACTCATACTTAATCAACCTCAATGCCATTAAAAAATATATCCGTGGTGAAGGTGGTCAGGTTATCATGTCAAACGAGGCCGTACTTGATGTTTCAAAACGAAAAAAAGAATCCTTTTTGAAAAAAATTACTCATTAAAATTGGCAACTACAGCCAACCGGTTTTATTGTTGATTTATTCTACTATTACCCAATCAATTGAAATTGAAATATTTCATCTGCAAAGCAAACCGCACCAATCCCACGTTGGTTCTGGCTTTTGTTTTTTCCAAAATATTTGAACGATGGTTGAAGAACGTTTTTTCACTGATCTGAAGCCGCTGACTTATTTCACCCGGAGTATACTCCTGGCAAATCAAAAGCAGTATCTCTATTTCACGGGTTGTTAATTTACAATACTTGTCTTCTTTCAGCACAGAAGCAGATTGAGCTAGCGCCTTTTCTACAATCTCATTCTTGTAAAAGTCTTTGTCAATGATCGAATGGATGGCGGTCTCTACTTCACGGGGCTCGGCAGACTTGCTAAGAAAACCATGAACACCAATGTCCATCAATTTATTAATAAATACCTCTTCGGTGTGCATGGTTAAAATCAGCATTTTTATTTTTGGATAACGGTCGGCAATTTGCTTGGCAGCCTCCACGCCACCCATCACGGGCATTTCCACATCCATGATTACCGCATCGGGCACTTTGCCTTCAATTAAAGTCAACAATTCCTTTCCGTTGCAGGCTTCCTTTACTTCACCGATACGGTTAAAAGTGCCCATGAGCCTGACCATACCTTTTCTGACGATGTTATGATCATCGGCCAGATAAATATTAATTTTTTCCTTGACCATATTTCAAAGGTATGTTCAATGTAATATTTGCTCCACAATTGGTAGAAGAATCTCCTATATTAATTTCTGCATTCAATCGTTTTGCCCGTTGCTCAATGTTCCACCAGCCTACCCCTTTTCGTTTGTTGAGCAATGAAAACCCTAAACCATCATCTTGCACATTAATTACCAACTCATTTTCTTTCCACCGCAAGCTTACCAATATCGTTTTTGCCTGTGCATGTTTCACCGCATTACTTAGCAGTTCCTGCACAATACGATAGGCCTGCATGGCATCGTCATTATTCCAGTCACAACTTCCTTTTTCAGTAAATAGTACTTCCAATCCTTTTCCATTCAGTTGATTACAAAGCTTTTGCACAGACTGAGAAAAACCGGAATGAAGAAATGCTTCTGGAGTAAGTTCCCACGAAATACGCCTGACGGTATTAATAGATTGATCCAAAATTTGGTTCAGTTCTTCATAGGCATCCTTAACGGCCCCATTCAAATCAAGCGATCGTTCAATAAAAGCCGCATTAACTTTTGCTCCCCATAATAGTGAACTCAACGAATCATGCAGGTCTGCGCCAATGCGTGCCCGCTCCTGCTCCTGGCTTTCCAGTTGCAGCCTGATCATTTCTTCCTGGTATTCCATTTCCAATAAAGTGCGCTTTTTTTGTTCAAGTAAAATTCGCTTTTGGTAGAGCAGAATAAATAGAACCATGCCGCCAATGAGCAAAAGCACTACGGCTGTGCCCAGGGCAATAATGCCCACTACATCTTCTGACGATAAGGTTGCCATAGTGCTACCGCAAACAACAAGTTTTTAATAACGTTCAAAATATTGTGTAGTATCCAAACGGATGGATGAGTTTTTAAATAATAGGTCAACATGTAATTGTTAAAAAGAAATAGGAACAAAGTACCGGCATAATAAACCAAAACACCAAAAGAAATCCATAGAAGCGGCAACTGGTGTATATTTTCAACAGGCAACTCTTTTAACAGGCGGTAAAGGCTATACAAAGAGTAGAGCAACAAAATAATTGCTCCAGCATAATCACTATATGAGTTAAAACTGAACGGACCTTGAATGAAAATAAAATTGATTAAAGCAAAGAGCAGGAATAAATAGGCAGTGATTGTGAATAATTTATTGGGATAGGTTTCGGAAAAGTATTTGTAAAGTAAAAATACTTGAAAGAGTAAGAATATATTGGCAATCCACCAATTATTAATGGATAAGTTCCATAAGAATAGCAACAATAAATCAGCTAACAGTGACAGGCTTAAAGTTAAAATAACAAGCCTAAGATCATGTGAAAGTATTCTAATTTGAAATAGCCCAATAAGCAAAGGTACCAATCCAGAAGATAATGAAACACCAGAAATTATAATTTCAATTTTCAAAAGAAGGTGGATTAATCCACCACAAAATTACAAGGAAGTTGTCGATGCACAATTGGATGGGCAAGGAAAGGAAACATCCGCCACGATAGCATCCTCTTGTGTTTTTGCGCCAGGATTAAGTTTCATACTCGTTGGTAATATGTTTTCACCTTTCGCATCCACCCCTACCAGCAGTAATTGCTTTTGCCCTTTTTCGTCAATGGCGTAATAGGCCCTTATGCCCATGCAGCCCTTTTGTGCCAGAATTTGATTAAGGATCTCAAAACCAAAAAAATGACCTTCGCGTTCGCCCGGGTTTTTCTTGCGGTAATTGCCGGCCCATGCTTTTGCTGTTTCCAACGCTATCGGATCGCTTTCCTTTCCGGTAAACGTATAATCACCCACGGTAGATTTTGCCGGTGGTGGCACCAGTTGGCTGCTAGCTGTGTTTAGATTATTGGGCATTTCATTGCTCATATTGTCTTCGCAAGAAGAAATAACAATGGCAAAAGTGCCTGCCAGAGCGATCGAAAATAATTGCTTCGTGTTCATTTTTGGGGTCTATGTAGGTTTATGATTCAAATATCTACCCCTGTTAAAGAATGATTCTTTACGCATGGGAGTAACTCCTATAAAACCTTCGATTTTGGTTTTGAGAATTCGTTCTTGAAAACCATTTCACCTGATTCGTACGTGAAAGTTGCCAACAATAGTTAATAGGTACTAAAGGGTCTTACGAATGATTAGAATAATTATAATTGATGACGAGCTAAAAAGTTGCCAAAATATGGAAACACTTCTTCTTGATTTTTGTGAAAATGTTAATGTAATGGCTTTGTGTCATACGGTAGACAAAGGCATAGAGGCAATTATCAGGTTTAAACCCGATCTCGTTTTTCTGGATGTGCAGATGAAAGGTGAAACCGGGTTTGAATTACTAACCAAAATCCCTTCTATTGATTTTGAAATTGTTTTTGCTACTGCACATGCCGAGTATGCGCTCAAAGCCTTCCAGTTTTCGGCCATCGACTACCTGCTCAAGCCCATTGATATTGAAGACCTGAAAAGGGCCGTTGATCGGGTGGCAAAAAAGAAAAACGAAAACATCACTGGAAGAATTAAACATCTTCTGGCCAACCTGAAACCAGCCGTAGCGAAGTCGCAGCAATACAAACTAGCTATTCCCTCTTCAGACGGCCTGGTCTTTATAAAAATCATAGACATTATTTATTGTGAAGCCTCCGGCAATTACACCACTTTTTATCTTGCCGATGGAAAAAAATACCTGGTAAGCCGCACGCTGAAAGAATATGAAGATATGCTGGCCGGAAATGATTTCTTCCGCATACATAACTCCTATCTGATCAACCTCAATGCCATCAAAAAATACATTCGTGGCGAAGGTGGCCAGGTGATCATGCACAACAATGCTGTTCTTGATGTTTCGAAGCGAAAAAAAGAATCCTTTCTGAAGAAAATAGTCCATTGAGGAACTTGCGATTGCCGGCCTTGCCCATCGAAACTTGTAAATCTAAAATCCAAAATCGGAACACTTATTCAAAAGTTACTGCCACTTGCTCATTGGTGTTTGTGTTTTCGTTGCCCTCCTTACATCTTGATATCAATTAACCGCCACGCAGTGATCAAATGACACTCATCGAAAACAAAACCGCTGACATTACCAAGTCCCTCCTTTCAACCGAGGATTTATGGTCACTCCTTTTAACTGTTTTTCCTGATTCAATCATCCTTAATTTGCAATTTCGAATCATAACAGCAGGCAAAATGGTGTTGCTGGATTTAGGATATGTAGCTACGGAGCTTAATAATAAAAATGTAAGCGTATTGGCGGATGAATTGCGCGTGGCCCTTGAACATCAAATGCTAAATGGATACTTTGAAGAACAAAGGTTTCATCTGCGTACAAAAGAAGGTGAGCTTTTACTGGCCGGACTTTCTGGATTTTACTCGGGTCTATTTTCCGGCATCAATGGTTTTATCATGCTGCGTTTCAGAAACCTGGAGGAAGTGAAGTCTGTGTACCAAAAGCTGGAAGCAAAAACAGAAGAGTTGGATCAATTTATTTATCAGGCAGCACATCATTTACGAGGGCCTCTGGCCACCATTAAAGGCCTTACGCGAATAATCAAAAATGCAAAAGATAATGAAGAGATTAAATTTATCATTGACCAGATTAGCATATATGTAGAAACGCTGGACGAGCGACTGCATAAGCTCTCCTTTCTTGCTGAAGCGGATAAAGAAACATTTTTACCTGCTGGTCAAATTGATTTCCAGTATCTTGAAACTACAATAAGAGAAACCGTTCAACAACATTCGCCCGATGGTGTAGTCAACTTTATTTTCTCTTCTCAGGTATTAGAAATTTACAAAACAAACGACATTCTGATTAATTCCTTGTTAGTCAACCTCTGCTCATTCCTGGTATCTCACCCAAAGAAAAGGGATAACAATTTACAAATAGATTTATTTCAGGATGCTTTATCTACGGAGATAACCATACAACTTCATGGATTTACGTTCTGTGAAGAAACCCGAAAGATTTTAGCGGAAGAAACACACGGTTATGCCGAGTTATTGAAACGACCGGATCTTATTTATTGCTATGCCACGCATAAAATCATTAATAAAATGCATGGCGGAATAAGCTTTAATTTTCTTTCTAACCAGAAACAGGTCGTTATCATCTATCTCCCTAATTCAAGTTAGCCTATATCATACCATTAGAAGCTTTCAGATCTGATCAAAGAATTTCATGAAAGCTCCAATTTCCTACCACATGCACATCAGCGATGGCCAGATATAAGTCCATTGATCAACTTCCAGTAAGAACAATAATGGGTAATCTTTTCACTATGCAAAAGACAATTTTGGTAATCGACAATTTTCAGAGTATTCACGATTTTGTGTGCAAAACATTATGTGAAAAATGATATCAGTCTATAGTCACTTCCAATGGCATAGAAGCCTATAAAATAATCACAGAAAAACCAACGTCGATCAATATTGTTATTTCCGATTATATCATGAGGGACTATACCAATTTAATTT
>CAYGGY010000085.1:0-17026 GCA_964349405.1 uncultured Ohtaekwangia sp.
CGCTCGGCCATGTCGGTCGCCTTAATGCCCCTGATCTTCCGGTACAATGAAAGGTTGCGCCCAATGGTCTTGTTCTCTAATACCGTGAATGAATTTTCAGCCTCCATAGCGATGGGTTTTAAACGCGTTTAATCTCAGTAAAACTACTAAAAAAGCAGTTCTTTTCAAGGCCAATCCGGTAAGTTGCTGTACCACACAATAATCTTTTAGGGTATGTTCTCTCTTAACAAATGTTAAACCGTAACAAATCTAACTCCCCCCTCCTGCGGAGGGAGGCCAGCGAGTGACGCTTATGCATCAATATCAAAACCATACCGATGAAGAACTGGTTGCCCTGCTCAGCAGCGGAGATCAAAGTGCCTTTGAAGCTATCTACAGGCGCTACGCAACAGACCTATACCGCTATGTACGAAAAAATATTTCTACCAAAGAAGATTGCGAAGAGATGATCCAGGATGTGTTCGAATCACTCTGGGTACGTCACGATCACCTCAAAATTGAATCCCTGTCTCACTATTTATTTAATTCCGTCCGCTACATGGTGCTGCGGTACTTTCATCATAAAGGTGTAAAAAAGAGATACATCGAACACTACAAACTCTTCGCAGCCCTGTATGACTCCGCAGACCAGGAGGAAAGGGATCATCAAACCTTGCAGGGAATGTTAATCAAATGCCTGGCAGGCCTGCCCGATCGCTGCCAGATGGCCATAAAACTACGCATCACCGAAAACCTGCCGAATGGCGAAATCGCCAGGCGTATGAACATCACAAAAAAAACAGTGGAACTGTATATGTCAAAAGCCCTCCACCATCTGCGCGTCTCATTCCCGCAGATGTACAAAGTAAGTTGATGACTACTCTCCAGAAGGCTCCATCACTGCTCCCAAAATTAAAGGCGGTTAACTAAGTGTTATTTCAGGCGTAGGTCACCTCATACAAAAAAGAGGCATAGCCCACCATATTTGTTTAAATTAGTAGTGCAGAGACGACCAATCCAAATAGCGCCATGGAAAAATCAGATTTTGACCGCTTGCTGTTACGATACCTCAAAGACGAAGTTTCCGAACAGGAAAAAATAAAGTTGGAAGCCTGGCTGGAGGTAATGAAAACGGAAGACCCGGCAACCCTGGAACTCAGTAAAGAAGACGAAGACAAACTCTTCCGGAAAATATCAGGCAACCTGAACAACCTGAAAGAAGTAGTCGCCTTCCGGCCAGGAAAGGAAAAGAAAGTACCAATCAGCCAATGGGTATTACGGATAGCAGCCTCCGTGCTGATCCTCTCCTCCGTGGCATATGCCGTATGGCAAATCACGGGCAAGCAACAGCACATCCAGGAGATCGTGACAAAAAACGGGGTGGAGAAAATCATTCTCAATGACGGCACCTTGGTATGGTTGCGTAATGAAAGTAAACTGGTTTACTACGAAAAACTAGGCACACGCTACACCGAACTGAACGGTGACGCTTTATTTGAAGTGGCAAAAGATGCCAGCCGTCCATTCATGATCCAATGTGGTGACGTAACCATCAAAGTAGTAGGCACCAGCTTTAATCTAAAAACCAGCGACCACACCGTGGAGTTAAAAGTACTGACCGGCAGGGTCAATCTTTCTTCCGAAAAAGAGAAGGTAAGTTTCACGGTAGAACCCAATGAAAAAGTGATTTACCAGGATGGAAAAACAGAGAAACTTATCATGGATCAACAAGAGATTTTATCGGTCACCGCAAACACCGAATACAACATGCAGTTTGCCAACGCTACCATGAAAGAAGTAGTGCAACGGTTGGAAGATAAATTCAATGTAAAGATAACGCTCACCGACAAGCGAATAGGCGCCTGCCACATCACGGCCGACTTTACCGACCACGCGCTCGAGAGCGCGCTCAACATGATCTCCGAAGTATTGACCCTCGCATACACAAGAAAGGGTGACACCATCACCATCACCGGCAGGGGTTGTCACTGATTGAAAAAAAATAAACCCCCATACCATGCCCCCCACCACAGTTCCCTTCGACTCCACCTAAAATAAAACAGGAGTGTTTCGACCACTCCTGCTTATTGCCCTCTGACATATATCCTACCCTGGCAGGGGTAGGTGTGAGAGGGTGCTTTGTCTTATTCCCATCACAGAAACCAGAACAAAACAATGAAAGTTATAAATAAATATTTTACCGCAAAAGATTGGAAGCTTATGAGAATTGGTATCACCCAAGGAATGATAGCCATCCTGCTTTGTGGTGTCTCTGCAGCACACACCAACTACGCCCAACAACTGCTGGACAAGGAAGTAACCATCACCTTAACCAAGGTCCCCCTGGACAACGCGTTGCATGAACTTGCCATCGTAGCAAAAGTAAAATTTGCCTACAGCCTCGATCAATTGGATGTGCAAGAAAAAATCACCCTCCAGGCAGAGAAGCGCCCCTTGCGCGACATCCTGAATGAACTACTCACACCTAGGAATATTAAGTATAAAGTCCATGAGAAGGAATCAACAATTACATTAAAAAAGCAGCAGGGAGAAAGTCGTAAAGATCAATCCTGGATTGGGACTGAACAGACAGGAAACACGGCACAGCAACACATACAAATTACCGGAACAGTGACCGATACCAACAAGCAACCCATGGCGGGTGTTAATATTATGGTGAAAGGAACAACAAATGGCACAACCACCGATGCAGAAGGTAAGTATACCATTGGCACGGAAGAAAAGGATGCACTGGTGTTTTCCTTTATCGGATATGTCACCGTGGAGTTACAAATAAATAATCAAAGTCAGATCGATGTGGTATTGATCGAAGACACAAAAAACCTTAGTGAGGTGGTGGTCAACGCAGGGTATTGGGAAGTAAAAGAAAAAGAACAGACAGGAAATATCAGCCGCGTTACAGCTGAAGAGATTCAAAAGCAACCAATCAGCAACCCCCTGCAAGCCATTCAAGGAAGGATGACGGGCGTGTATATTCAACAAAATACCGGAATGCCCGGAGGCGGATTTAAAATCCAGGTACGAGGACAAAATAGCTTACGAAACGGATCGGATGGAACGGTAAATGGAAACCTCCCTTTGTATCTCATCGATGGGGTTCCCTTTACGGCCACTTCGTTGACCTCTCCGTCCATCAGCGGAAACAATATCAGTGGTGGCAATCCTTTGAGTACGATTAATCCAAACGATATCGAAAGCATCGAAGTATTAAAGGACGCAGACGCTACTGCCATCTACGGCTCACGGGGAGCAAATGGCGTGATCCTGATCACAACAAAAAAAGCAAAAGAAGGTAAGACATCGTTGAACCTGGATGTCTATCAGGGCATCGGGCAAGTTTCCAACTTCATGGACTTACTGAATACAACGCAATATAACACCATGCGTAAAGAGGCATGTAACAATGATGGAATATTACCAACACTAGCGAACGCACCAGACTTACTTGCATGGGACAGTACCCGCAACACGAACTGGCAAAAAAAGCTGATGGGTGGAACCGGCCAAATAACCAACGCTCAAATCTCTTTGTCCGGAGGGAGTGACAAAACAAAATTTCTCTTCGCGGGCGGATACTATCGTGAAACAACGGTTTTCCCTGGAGACAATTCCTTCCAACGGGGCACTGGCCGCCTGACCATAAACCATCAATCCGAAGACAAAAAGTTGAAGATGGAAGGCTCGGTAAGTTATTCATCAAGCAACAGCAGCATTCCCTCCATAGACTTTACAGCCATGGCAGTATCGTTACCACCCAATGCCCCAGCGTTGTATGACGACAATGGAAATCTTAACTGGGAAAATGGCACCTGGACGAACCCACTGGCATTGCTGGAAAGAAAATACAACAGCACCATTGAAAATCTGGTGACCAATGCTTCGCTGAGCTACCAAATCATTTCCGGGCTAAACATAAAATCAACCGTGGGCTATACCAATATGAATGTGAAGGAACATTGGGCAAACCCACTAAGCGCCTATAACCCCCAGGATTTAGCAGGTAGAACAGGCTCCGCTACGTTTGGTGATAGTAATATTAAAACGTGGATAATCGAACCTCAGGCTGACTACATCAGAAAACTAGGTGACGGAATACTTTCAGCAGTGACAGGAACTACCTTTCAGCAATCGGTACAGTCTGGAAGAACAGTGGAAGGTAACGGCTACACCAACGATGCATTTCTTGAAAACATAAGCGCGGCAACAAACATAAGGATCGCAGAAGATACCTATACGGAATATCGGTATGCAGCCGCTTTTGCACGATTGAATTATAACTGGAAAGAAAAGTATATCCTGAACCTCACCGGAAGACGCGATGGGTCAAGTCGCTTTGGCGCAGGCAACAGGTTTGCAAACTTTGGCGCAGCAGGCGCGGCCTGGATATTTTCGAAAGAAAGCTTTTTCAACCCAGTATCTTTCTTAAGTTTTGGAAAACTCAGGACAAGCTATGGAACAACAGGAAGTGATGCCATTGGAAATTATCAATTCCTGGAAACCTACTCTTCAACGCCATACCCCTATGCAGGATCAAACGGATTAGCCTTAACGCGTCTGGCAAATCCCGATTACTCTTGGGAAACAAATAAGAAGTTCGAAACAGCCATGGAACTTGGATTTTTGAAAGACCGCATTACCCTCGCGGCCTCCTTCTATTGGAACCGCTCTACAGGACAATTGGTGGGACTACCGCTGCCGGCCATAACAGGTCAATCCAGCGTCCAATTTAACCTCCCGGCAACGGTTCAAAATCAAGGATGGGAATTTCAAATCTCGACTACCAATTTTATAAACGCTAATTTTCAATGGTCCTCAAAGGTCAACATGACCCTCCCTTCCAACAAGCTCACGGAATTCCCCGACCTTCAAAACTTCCCCGCCTACATCGCTCGTTTTGATGTGGGTAAATCCATCAATACCTACAAGGTATATCAGTTTAACCAGGTGGATCCGCAAACCGGTCTATATACCATGATTGACCTCAATAATGACGGGATCATCACAAGCCCTTCCGATTACATCGGATTGAAAAAAGTAACGCAGGCATACTATGGAGGAATCGGAAATACCGTTAAGTATAAAGACATTCAACTTGATTTCTTCGTTCAGTTTGTAAAACAAACCGGTTATAACTATCAGCAATCTTTTACCATCCCGGGTCGCCTTTCCAACCAACCTGCCGTGGTCATGGAACGTTGGCAACAACCTGGCGACATGGCCGACATCCAACGGTTCACCGCGGTAGATCCTACGGCTGCTGTCTCCACCGCCTACTACCAAAATATTGCTTCCAATAATTTTATCACCGATGCTTCCTTTGTCCGGCTGAAAAACATTTCCCTATCCTGGCAACTACCCTCCACATGGATGCAAAAAGTGAAGATGAACGGAAGCCGTATTTATATACAGGGACAGAATGTACTGACCTTTACAAAGTATAAGGGCCTCGACCCTGAAACACAGTTCTCCCAATCACTCCCTCCGCTGCGCATGCTCACAGCTGGAATTCACATCACCCTTTAAATTTGAAAATATGAAATGGCCATTAACTAGGAAGTACACCCAACCGTATGATAATTCATGGCCATCCATGTGACCAATCAGTAAAAAATAAAAAGTAACTCATGAAATGTCCATCAATATGCTCTGCACCCAAAGACATAATAATATCTGGCCATTCCATGTGACCGTAAACAAAAAATTATTAACACATGAAATGGCCATTAACGTGCCGTACACTCAAAGGCATGATAATATCCAGCCATTCCATGTGAACACTAAAAACAATTATTAACACATGAAATGGCCATTAACGAGTGTACACCCAACAACATGTTAATTATGGGCCATTCCATGTGACTATTAAAGAAAAATAAATATTAACACATGAAAACGAAAAATATACGCTATCAATATCTCCGATTTACGCTCACCTTTACTCTACTCATCGCAGGTGTTTCATGTACCGATTTCATTGAAATCGATCCTCCAAGAACAGAAATTGTCAGTAACACTGTCTTTAATAACGATGCAACTGCCACCTCGGCTATCAGAGGTATGTATAGCCTCATGATCTCAAACACCAGCTTTACCAGAGGGGCCATGGAAGAGTACACGGGGATTGCTTCCGATGAATTGATCAACTATGCCACCAGAACTGATCAACTTCAATTCTATCAGAATTCATTGACACCAAAAAACGGTGACGTCTTTGCAATCTTCTGGCAACAACCATATAAATACATCAACAACGCAAACGCCATGCTCGAGGGATTGCAAAAATCTACCGGGATGACTCCAAATGGAAAAAATCAAATAGAAGGCGAAGCAAAATTCGTGAGAGCCTTTTGTCATTTCTATTTGGCAACGCTCTTCGGTGATATTCCCTATATCACGACAACAAACTATCAAGTCAATTCCGTAGCAGCAAGGATGCCGTTTCAAGAGGTATTAGCACAGATTGAAATCGATCTGCTGGACGCCCGTAACCTTTTATCCACTGACTTTTCATTTTCAAATGGGGAAAGAATTCAACCTAACAAGGGTGCCGCTACCGCCCTACTGGCAAGACTTTATCTGTATCTTCACAACTGGGAACAAGCGGATAAAATGGCGTCCGAATTAATTGATAACTCAACCTACGCCTTGCTGACGGATTTAACCAAAGTGTTTTTGGCAAACAGCAAGGAGGCTATCTGGCAACTCAAACCCGTAATCCCCTTCACAAATGCGCCTCAAGGGGAGGTTTTCATTATGACCAATTCACCCAATGGCACATCCAGGCGCGTTGCCATGACACCAGAATTAATCTCAGCATTTGAAACAAACGATCTGAGAAAAAGTAAATGGACCGGAACATTAACCAATGCTACCGGTAGTTGGTCTTTTATACATAAATACAAAGTCCGACTCAGTTCAACCTTAACAGAATATTCAATGGTGTTGCGCCTGGCAGAGCAATACCTCATCCGCGCGGAAGCACGGGCACACCTGGAAAACATCGAAGGGGCCAAATCCGACCTGAACATCATCAGGAATCGCGCTGGCTTGCCGAACACCACCGCCAACGACAAAGCCGCCTTGCTCACCGCCACGGTACAGGAAAGACGCATCGAACTTTGTGGCGAATTTGGACATCGCTGGCTTGACCTCAAAAGGACGGAGCGTATCGATGAAGTGATGTCTGCCATCAAAACCCAATGGCAAACAACTGATAAGCTGTTTCCTATTCCAGATTCTGAACGATTATTAAATCCTAATCTTTCCCAGAACGATGGCTACTAATTCAATCGGTCGTTGACATACCGATAATCCTTCTTACAGAATTTATTCAATGGCTTGCCTGACACGATCAAGATGGCATGCCTATACCTAAATGGATACCTATGAAAAACTTAAAATCTCTCTTTATATTTCTTTGCTTCTCGGTCACCAGTTCTTTTAGTCAGCATCCTCCATCCCTAAAGGTTGGCCAGCCGGCTCCTCTGCTCTCCGTCTTCAAATGGCTAAAAGGAAATCCGATCCGGCAATGGAGCAAAGACAAAATCTATGTGGTCGAATTCGGAGCAACCTGGTGCGCTCCCTGTGCAGCCGCTATCCCTGAACTGGCTGCCCTGCAGAAAAAGTATCCGGACGAGGTAACCGTGATAAGCCTATTCGTAATGGAGAAAAATACAGAACCGGCAACCACGCGAAATCCAGCTTACGTAATCCACGTGGAGAATTACATCAAGAAACGATCGGACAAAATGAATTATACCATCGGCATCGATGGCCCTCATAAGAACCTGGAGCGCACATGGCTCAGAAACGCGGGATTAAACAGCATCCCACAAATTTTTATCATTGATAAAACAGGCGTAATAAATTGGATAGGAGGAAATTTTATGGAGGTGGAAGAAGTAATCAAATGCTTGAAAACAAATGAATACAATCTTTCAAAAAAAGTACAGCAGAACCAAGAGGAAGAAGCAACAAAAATCACGTATGATCGATCAAAACTTCTATTGATTGAAAACAATGGAGGGAAGGAAACCGACTTTCTGTTTCGCTCCCTATTAACAAGGTACAATGGAAAGATGGTGGATGCCAATACAGAATACGTTCAAAATTATTATTGGAGAAAGCCAGACTCGCTGTATGATCAGTATGAAGATAGATTTGAAGTCATTGGCGCCCCACTAAGTAAACTGTACTACCTGGCCTTTGCAGATACACTATCAAACACCGTTCAATTCCGAAATTATTATAAAGTGTACACGGATACGGTGAAGAATCCATATCACAAAACCTCGTACGGAAAGTATTGGCATGAACCCATTTTGGAAGTAGCCGATAAGTCACCGTTTGAATATAGTTGGAATAACACGAGGCACCGCTATAATTACAGCCTGAAGGTTCCAAAAGGAACCGGAACCGCCTATTTCCTTCAGGCCGCTTTTCGTAATGACCTTGAAACCTACTTTGGCTACCAGGTTTCGGTAGAAACCCAATGGATGCCGTACTGGAAATTATCTGCACCCGATAAATCCCTTGCCCTCTCAAAACTTAAAGCCAAAGATCAGTCATTGAAAGTCAGTATCATAGATCGTGAAATGCCGTTCATTATTAAAAATGGCGAAATGCGAGACCTCGTCATGTTACTGGCCTCTACCTACGGCTATGGAACGCTCGATTATGGAAGACTGCCACGATCGGAGCAGGCTGCCTTTATTGATAAAACCGGCATTACGGAAAAGATTGACTTTACCTTTGACAGAAACCTAACGTTTGAACAAATGAAAATTTTCCTTCATAACCTGGGGCTGGAAGTATCGAAAGATACAAAGCCCATGAAAGTCGTGGTAATCCGTGACGCCCGGCAAGTGATGGATGCGAACTAAACTTTACTAATTCGTCATCCGGTAGATATCCAGACGTTGCCCTCGTAACACAAACAATCGACCGCCATGGATGGCAAAGTGCCGCATACGTTGATTACCTGATTTGGGAAGGTAAAAACTAAAAAGATATTTACCCGTAGTGGTATCATATAGATCAACAACATCGGAGGACTTGAATGCGTTGCTATCCTCATTATCGGCAATAAGATTCGAATTGATGTATAGCTTTCCTTCGGCTGCGTAGGTGGCTCGGTTTACAACCGCTGGCGGTGATGCCAATGTGGAAATGCCCATGGAGGATATTTTTTCAACTTTAATGTTGGCGCGACTCACCGTATCAATGGTTTTCCCTCGGTATAAAAGAACCAGGTTGGTATCCGCGCAAATGAATTCGTTTCTATAATAATACGTATAAAGAATACGATGTTTACCCTTATCAAATAGAAGCATCCCGTCAGTACAGAATAAACCATCAATCTGCTTTTGAAGCAACCCGGGTGCATTCATGGGTTTTTCATGATGAATGTTTTCTTTTGAGAGTTGGTAGGTTGTCCGATCATGGTTAAAAGTCCGCAGGACCGTTGAGGTGGTGCTGATCGGCAACGACTCTGAAAAAAAAATTCGGTTGTGAATAGTCTTGTCAACGGTCCATGAAGAGCTGTTGCCTTTATATATAGTATAAGAATAAAGATCCGACAAATAGAAATACGGGGAATCAATGGAAATCCTGCTTGCTTTGACTCCCGTTAAATTTTGAATGGGTATTACCTGCTGAACGGTATCATGGATTGCTAATACCGCTAACGGTATATCTGGATTCGCCAAATAAACCTTGTCTCCCATCCACCCGGCAAAGTAATACAAGTCACTGTCGAGGGTTACGGACCTCGCGAACGGTATGTCCCGTTTGATAACATGACGATTGAATCCATGCTTGATATTTCTCTTTTCATTGGCTAACCAATAGAGAATCAAAATGACAAACGTAGCAACAGCTACAATTCCGGATAAGTAAAGTAATGCTGATTTCATACGTAGTTTTTAACCCGGTTTATGCAAATGAAATTCTATGGAATACCTGACGAATGAAAATCAACCAGGTATCACATCTACTTCAACAACCGACCGGGTGATTTTCACTGTCAGGATTAACGTTGACAATACGGACGGTACCATCAGGATTCGTCAACCCTTCGGGCACCCTATGCATTCGTAAACCATAGGGTGTGTTTAAGAAAAATGAAGCCAGCGCAAACGCTGGCTTCATAATCAATCAAGGTACATTGTTGTACTTTAACAATCCTGCGGGATCTTCCATTTGGGCATGCTCCGGACTGTCATAGGCTACCGCGGTACCGATCGTACACTGAATAGTACGTCCTACCGCACACTCATTGGAAGTGTTGCTAATGGTTCCCGATGCAGCCTCCCCACCATCGTTAAACCAGGCGGTCTGCAGGAATGGCTGCGAGGAAAGCGCACTGGCGGCCGCAAACAAAACGGCCAAAAGAGGCAAAATCATTTTTCTTTTCATACTCGGTACTGCTTTTATGATTCAAAAAGCAATTGAAAAACTTTAGGTTAAAAATTAGTTACAATACCTCACCCTCCTGCAACGAAAGGGCGAAAACAACGCTGACCTGTAGTTGCAATACGTGTCAGTTTCTTTTTCCTCAGCGTTATGAATGTCAAACAATTGGTTCTTCATAATCATAAGCGCTACAATCAACCATTAGGTGATAACACGATCCCGCATCTCAGGCGTGGTCGACAGCAGGATAGCTGAAACACCAAGTGCCAGAAATACAAGATTAAATATCAAATGCTGTCCCCAACTTAACTGTTGAATGACTCCTCCACAGGAACAGGGTACATAATCACTGAAACGCGAGGCTAGCACAATATAAACGGTGAACAAAGTCATCAAACTGAAAGAAGCGTATAGAGCACCGATCCTCGTCTTGGGTAGTAGTAACAAAAACGAGATGAACAATTCAGCACCCGGAACAACCCAGGCAACATAACGTGCCATTTCCGTAAGCATAGGTGACTGACCTAACTGTACAACAAACTTTTGAAAATCTAACAACTTACTCATCGCAGCATACACAAATAATAAAACATACAGGGAAACAATAATTTCCACCACGATCTCCTTCCCTATTTTTGCTGGTGTTTTGATACTATGAAAGTACAGGGTGTGTTGAAATAAATTGATTTTTATGGGTTCAGCATTTTTAGAACAATGGTTCAGAGTTGTAATAAACAACGGTTAAGTATGCCCACGTTGCTTTTTGATCCTGCTCAACGATTGTGGTGCAATGCCTAAGTAGGACGCAATGTGTTCTTGTGGAAGAATCTGTTCAATAGGAGGAAAAACCTCTCGCAGTTTTTTATACCGGGCATAGGCAGAGAGATGGTGTAATTCCCGAATACGTTCCCTGCTTTGTTCGTAATACTGATTCATGAGCACCCGATAAATGAAATTTGCTTCCGGGAAGGTGTGGAAGAGCCTCAATACACTGGCATAGCTGATGCACAGTACCTCACTTTGCTTCATCAACTGAATGAATTCTTGAGAGGGAACTTGCTCAAAGAAACTTTTGACCGATACAATGAACTGTCCCTGGGTACAGAAACATTCAACTTGCTTTTTACCTTTAATGAACGTGTAAGACATAGCAAAACCATCATCCAAAAAATAGGCATGCGCTGCGATCCTGGGTGCCTCTAAAAGCATGTGGTGACTCGGCAAAGAAAGATAGGTCACCTCCTGTTCGATCGCCTTTTTGAAATCCTCCGACATGGGATGAATCGCAGACAACACCTGAAATAATTTGTCCAATCTCATAAGCCATGGTTTTCACTAGTGCCGGTTTCTTGGCAGTAACTAAGTCATTCAATTGAATGGCCTTCTTCATGTAAGTGATACTCCCCCCGATATCGGAATTACCTATACGGGGAGGTGAAAAAATTTACCGTCACCACAAACTCAGGAGGATGGTTTAAAATATTTTCTTACTGATAATGAGGAGATTAGAAGGGGTACCAGTACCCCTGTAACTGTTTTCGTAAAACACCGCTTCCTTCCTTTGTGCCTTCATCAACCGAATAAAGTTTATGGCAGCAACCGTCATTACACCCGAAGACCTTCAAAACTTTAAAATGGATTTGCTCGAAGAAATTAAAAAAATCCTATCCCAACGTCATTCAGTACCTGCACATAAGTGGCTCAAGTCACATGAGGTACGAAGGCTTCTGACTCTTTCACCAGGAACGCTTCAAAATCTTCGTGTCAACGGCACCTTGCCTTTTACCAAAATTGGCGGGGTCATTTTTTACGATTATGATGACATCCGCACGATGCTTGAGGACAACAAAAACAACCGTGACTTTCCAGGCAGAAAAAATAATCCCTGGCGAAATGACTGACCTGACTACCTACCATCTTCCGGATTTCTTGCATGATCTCGATGCTGGCTTTTCAGCATCAGCAAGATGTATTTTTGTTAACAAAAATGATCTTGCCTGCCCACCAAAATGGCGGGACAGGGCTACGCATTCCCCCTGGTCATGCGTAGCAGGTGCGCCTGCGGAACTGGGCGCCCCTCGACTCTTAAACATCCGGTGACATGGCACGGAAAAAATCACCCGACACCACCGAGCTACTCACCAAACTGATAGGCGTGCGCCTGTCAGAAACAGTATACAACCGGCTCGAAAATATACGCCAGCGTACGGACTGTCAAACCCTCGGTGAATTAGGCCGCAGGATTCTCTCCAAAGAGAAGATCATATTTTTTAAAATAGACGCCTCCATGGACGCGCCTATGGAAGAACTTGCCCGAATCCGAAAAGAAATCAATTCCATCGGTGTCAACATCAACCAGATCACCCACAGCTTTCACACAACGGACGTGGTCAATCAAAAAGTATTTCATGCGCTGAAAGTAGCGGAACAATACAAGAAAGTGGGTGATAAAGTGGAGGCGCTGCTCTCAATCGTTTCTCAACTGGCAAAAAAATGGTTGCAAAAGTGATCAGCGGAAAAACCATACGTGGTGTTCTCAGCTACAACGAGAACAAAGTAAAGGCAGGCGTGGCCCATTGCCTCATGGCCAATCAGTTTGGATGCGAGCCAACGGAGTTGAACTTCCATACCAAACTGAACCGCTTTGATAAGCTGATGGCACATAACGCAAAAACGAAAACGAATGCCATCCACATCTCCCTCAACTTCGATGTATCAGAGAACCTGAAGCCAGAGACGCTATGTAGCATTGCCGCCACCTATATGGACAAAATCGGTTTTGGAAACCAGCCGTACCTGGTTTACCAACACCATGACGCAGCTCATCCGCATATTCATATCGTCACCACCAACATCCAGGAACAGGGCAAGCGCATAGACCTCCATAACATCGGTCGAAACCAATCCGAAACAGCCCGAAAAGAAATTGAAAAACAGTTTAACCTGGTTCGCGCTGAAAGCAAAAAGAAAAGGCAGGACATAATGAACCCGATCCAGGTGGAGCGGGCAATATATGGCAGATCTGAAACCAAACGCAGCATAACTAATGCCGTACACATGGCGTTATCCTATACGTTCACCTCGCTTCCCGAATTCAACGCCATACTGAGACAATTCAAGGTAACCGCTGACCGGGGCAAAGAAGGAACACAGATGCACGCGAAGAAGGGCCTGGCCTATAGCCTGCTGGACAAAAATGGAAATAAGATCGGCATTCCAATCAAAGCGAGTGCTATCTATGGTAAACCTACGTTAGCCAATCTCGAAAAACAGTTTGCTATCAATGAAAAATGGAGACTTCCTCACAAAGAAAGAGTAAAGTCTTGTATCGACAACTGCTTTACGAGTGCGGTCGTCACCTCACAAACAGAATTTAGTTCAGCGCTACAAAAGCAAGGCATCTATGTGCTGCTAAGACATTCTCTAGATGGACGCGTGTACGGTATCACCTTCGTGGATAACAAAACAAAAGTCGTCTTTAATGGAAGCGACCTCGGCAAGCCCTACTCCGCAAAAGCTCTTTTGGAAAAAATATCCGACACCCCATATGCAGGAAGTTCCGGCTCCACAGCAAGCACAACAGAAACCGAAGGGTCAGGAAAAACAATAGAAATGAACCTCGGGATCGGTACCATCGTGGACGATCTGATCTCCGCTAAACAACACGACTTTACCTCCCCGGATGCCGCTATGAAAAGACGCAAGCGGAAAAAGAAAAAAAATCGTTCCCATTAACCTGAATAGTAATGGCAGCAACAGGCGAAAACGAACAGGCACTGCAAAAGATCATCGACTTTATCCGGTTGCTGAGCGTGATGGTCTTGCTTTTCCACTTCTATTACTTCTGCCATCAGGTTTGGCAAAAGGTCGGACTATCCTTCGCCATAGCCGATCAGATGATTCGCTCAATTTCTCCTTCCGGCATGTTTGATGGAATCGTGTTGTCTAAGATTTATTCGCTGGGTCTATTAATCATCTCACTCATCGGTGCCAAAGGAAAAAAGAATGAAAAAATAAAAATCTCAATGACCCTGTTTCTGATGGCATCAGGGGCTATTATGTTCCTCGGTAGCCAGGTGATTTTCAAAATCAGACTGAACGCAATAACCATGGCCACACTTTACATGACACTCACCGCTATCGGATATTTACTGGTACTCTCCGGAGGAACACTCCTGTCTCGATTGCTTCAACTTAAATTAAGGACGGACATCTTCAATACACTCAATGAATCCTTCCCGCAGGAAGAACGCCTGCTCGAAAACGAATTCTCCATCAATCTTCCCGCAGCCTATCGCCTCAAAGGCAAACGCAGAAACAGTTGGATCAATGTAATCAACCCGTTCCGTTCGCTATTGGTGATCGGAACACCCGGTGCCGGCAAATCCTATTTTGTGATCCGCCATATTATCACACAACATATCCGTAAAGGCTTTACCATGTTCGTGTACGATTTCAAGTTTGATGACCTATCCCGGATTACGTATAACACCTTACGGAAACACGCCCATCGCTATACAATTAGACCCCGGTTCTTTGTCATCAACTTCGAAGATCTGTCGCGATCACACCGCTGCAACCCACTGGACCCCGCCACCATGGAAGACATCACAGACGCCACCGAATCATCACGAACCATCATGCTGGGACTCAATCGCGATTGGATAAAAAAGCAGGGTGACTTCTTTGTCGAATCACCCATCAACTTTGTCACGGCCATCATCTGGTTTTTACGCAACCATGAGGAAGGTCGCTACTGCACACTCCCCCACGTCATTGAACTCATGCAGTTGGAGTACCCTATCCTATTCAAGCTGCTGAGAACAGAACCGGAAATCGAAGTGCTGATCAATCCGTTTGAATCTGCCTTTAAAAATGAAGCCATGGAACAACTGGAAGGCCAGATTGCCAGCGCCAAGATTGGGATGGCACGCCTCTCTTCACCTCAATTATACTACGTCCTTTCAGGAAACGACTTTACCCTCGACATCAACAATCCCAACGCCCCTAAGGTGGTATGCATGGGTAACAATCCACAGAAGCAACAAATCTACGGAGCCGTGCTCTCCCTCTTTATCTCCCGCGTGATCAAACTGGTAAACAAGAAGAAACAAGTAAAGAGCAGCCTGATCTTTGATGAGTTTCCTACCATCTACTTCAATGGCATAGACAATCTCATCGCCACAGCACGTTCCAACAAAGTCGCCACCACACTGGCCGTTCAGGATTATAGCCAATTGAAAAAAGATTATGGCCGCGACCAGGCTGAGGTAATCATGAACATCGTAGGCAATGTAATCAGCGGGCAGGTGGTCGGTGAAACGGCCAAATTACTTTCCGAGCGTTTTGGAAAAATTGTACAGGAACGCGAAAGTGTTTCGATCAACGCTTCCGACACCTCCGTGAGCCGGTCAACACAACTGGACGCGGCTATCCCTCCCTCTAAGATAGCCTCGCTTTCATCCGGGGAGTTCGTAGGAACGGTTTCCGATGACCCCCTACAAAAAATTGAACTAAAAACCTTTCATGCGGAAATACTCAACGACCATGAAGCTATTAAGAGCGAAGAAGAACATTATACACCCATTCCGGCCATCCGGAAAATAACACACTTCGAAATCCAGGAGAACTACTTCCGCATAAAAGATGACATCAGGAAAATCACGCAAACAAAAATCGGCTAAGATGAACACACAAGATCTACATTCATTCACGGACGAGTTACACAAAACAATGATGGATAAATTAAACAATGTGTCGTTGGAGAATCAGGATGTGTTGACGAGACTGAGTCGGTCACAAACGATCATACAAAACACGTTAACCAGTCTGAAATCATTTATCCATACGCACTCCTTTAAAAATATCTCCGAAGAGATCCTATTCTTCAAAGAGATCAAACCCTTATTCCTAGGCCAATATTATTATCATCAACGCCTTCTTGCCCTAAAGACACGTGAACCCGTAGGGAATAAAGAAAGGCTGCATGAATTTTATAGGAAGGAATTGCACAAGATACAAACGTACTTGCGGAACAATATTGCATTCCATCTGTACTGCCTTTCAGGAGCAACCCATTTGGATGAACTTTACTTCCTCAGGCCATCGAATCCAACGGAACCATTCCTGGATGAGAAATTCACCACAACCTATGACACCATTCAAGCTAAAATAATAGCCAATGAATTAGTAAAGGAACACCTCCTGGCCCTAATCCAAAAAATAAACATCGAAGAGAAGGCTTCGCTGTCATGGACGGGCCCCAAAACAGCATTGATAGAATTAGCCTACGCACTTCATTCCCTTGAAGTTTTCAACAATGGCAAAACAGATCTCAAACAGATCGCCTCCACCTTCGAGAACCTGTTCAATATCAGCTTAGGAAATTATTACCGCGTATTCCAGGAAATACGATTGCGGAAAAGTGGTCGCACGAATTTCCTGGACCAGTTAAAAGAGAAATTCATCCAGCGCATGGACAATATGGACTAATACAAAATGAATATGAAGGAGCCAGAAGACGAAATCCCCAACCTTGACTTTCCAATAGCAACGATTATCCGCGAATCACTAATGGCGTTGCCTCCTGATCAAAAGAAGGAAGTCCTCGAAA
>CAYGGY010000086.1:0-16871 GCA_964349405.1 uncultured Ohtaekwangia sp.
GCCCTGTATACAGGGCATCTTTTTTTATGAGGCATCGTACCTGTTACTTAGTATCCCAAAATATCTTTGTTGTTAATTCATCTCCTCCAACAGAAACTGCTGCCGCCTTGTAATTCTCCCCGTTTGACGTTTGTTCGGCATTCGGGTAGGAATATCGGTATGGGAAAGGACCACCTGGATTAGCTGGTACGTTAAACACCGGATAATCAAATCTTCTATAATCCACCCATGCTTCAAAGCCTCGGTTAAACATAGCGATATACTTTTGGCGAGCAATTTTTTGAATATCGGTGGCTCCTATCGCTGTTGGGAAATCTACAGCCGGATCTGCTAAATATTTCTTAGCATCGGCTGAAGATCCACCCCAATAATCAATAGAGGCAAGTACGCCATTCTCGTAATGCTTCTGGGCAGTTCCACTAACCGCAAAACCACGTGCAGCTGCTTCAGCCAAATAAAACTCAACTTCAACATAATCAATTAAAATTCCAGGCCAATCCGGAGAGGTTATGATATCCCCCGCTTTTGAAAATGTAACATAGGAGTTACTTGTTCCATACTTACCGCCAGAATATCCACCAGCATTATCCTTCGTATAATACAGTGGAATCCGCGGATCATCTATGGCAGGTGTCTGCATGATATCCATCATAGTGTTAGAGGCAACATAATCTTCGCGTCCGCTTTGCACCAACCAAACCCAAACAGGATTTGTATTGGGCGTTACGGACTTGTATTGCAAGGCAGCATTCTCACCATTAGACTGAAAGAGATTGGCGGGGCTAATGCTTTCTACCAATGACTTCGCTTTTGATGGATTGCTATCTGCAATCGTCATGGCCATTCTTAGTTTTAAAGAATTGGCAAATTTTACCCAACCGGTTATGTCATCATTATAAAGAATATCTGCATTACCAAATCCTAATACTCCACCATTCGCAGCATTTGGATTCAATAAAGCTATGGCCGCATCTAATCGTACGAAAAGATCATCATAAATTGCGGCAGCACCATCATAAGCAGGTGTTGTGTTATCTGGATCCAAGGCCTCGTTCTTAAGACTTGTATTTACAGCACCCGAATAAGGAATATCACCAAAAGTATTCACTAATGTAGAATAGGTGTAAACCTCCAGGATCTCAATCATGGCAAGCTTATTTTTATCTACACCAGCATAAAGTGAAGGGTTCTTCAATAATATGGTCTTCGATTCCTTAAAATCGTTTAACACATTGGTGTAAAGCGCTACCCAAAATCCATTTCCTGGATCTGTTAACGTATAGTTACTGGTTGTAAAGTATGTGGTTTCTGCAAATTGTTGAGACCAGATCTTAAAATTAAAACCGTCTACCATCTGATCGGTAAGGTTTCTGGTAGCATTACTGAAGAATGGCCCGGCATCAACAGTACCTGACTGATAAGCCTTCGGATTTACATTGAGACTTGTCAAATCATCTACGCATGAAGTTGCTATTAGAAGCAGTGCTACATAAATAGGTTTTATAAATAATTTTCTCATCGTTAATTAAATTTAAAAGGTTGCCTTAATATTAAAACCAACGTTCTTAACATTTGGCTGGCTGCCAACCTGATATCCCTGTATATTTCCTGCACCTAAGTTATCCTCTGGATCTGCATACGGTAGGTTCTTGTGAAGAATCCACAAATTACGCCCAATTGCAGAGAATGTAAGAGACTGAATAAGTCCCCACTTTGAAACAATGGAAGACGGCAAGGAGTACGAAAACACAACTTCCCTTAGTTTAACATAGCTCGCATCATATACATATCCACTATTGGGATTTACGGTACTACCATTCATTGGATATGCATCCATAGCTAAACGCTTAGTATTAACAGAACCATCAGCCTGAACACCCGGCAATAGTATTCCACCTCCTTGAGAAACCGGATCTCTTTTCGGATTACCTAACTCGTTAAGTCCTACTGATTCAACATACAATCCGGTGGCTAAACCGTAATACATGTCAGTAGAGTATACAGAGCCACCATTCTTCATGTCAATTAGAAATCCTAGTGAAAGAGATTTGTAACTCAGTGTATTTTGAATACCTCCCGTCCAATTAGGATTGATGTTACCTATTGGGTTGGTGGCGGTAGTGGTTCTCTTATATCTACCATTTGGTAAAACCGTGCGTTGTCCGTTTGTGTAGACATAATCAGTCCCAAAAATAGTTCCAAAAGGCATACCAAGAGGGGCATTCGATGATCCACCTCCTGCGCGGAATGTATTCAACTGAAGGTTGGTGACATCACCATAAAGCGCGGTTACTTCATTATGTATTTTGGTCCAGTTTACATTGATATCCCACTTAAAAGCACCCGATTTTACAGGTGTAACTCCTAATGTTAATTCCCATCCTTTGTTTTCAACCGTTCCGGCATTAACATATTTAGAAGAAAAACCAGTAGCGGTCGAAACTGTAACAGGTAGGATTTGGTCAACACTTTGAGAATTAAAGTAATTCACGTCAAAATGTGCACGTCCATCAAACAAGGTAAACTCTGCGCCAACTTCGAAACTCTTAGTCCTTTCAGGGAGTAATTGATTGTTGTTTTTCGTATTCGGTAATGAAAACAACGGAGCAGTACCAAATGCGGTTGGCTTAACATACAAATCTGCCAACGCATTAAATGGTGCTGAGTTTCCTACTTCTGCATAATTTACCCTGAACTTACCAAATGTAAGGACCGCGTTATTTGGAATAAACTCTGTAAACACAAAACTGGTTGACGCAGAAAAATAATTATAGGCATTATTACCTTTAGGCAACGTTGAAGAGGCATCTCTTCTAAAAGATCCATTTAAAAACAGGAAGTCTTTATATCCAACGCCTGCGTCAGCGAATAATCCATTTACTTGAATGTCAGAGAATATTTCTGTGGGAGCTTCTATCTGATTTACTGAATTGGAAAGCGCATAAATACCCGGTACGGTTAACCCTCCGTTTGTTACGGCAGAAATTCCCGTTACCGTTGTTCTGCGAATATTAGAACCAAGAGATGCATTGAATGAAATGTCCTCCGTCAAATTCTTCTTGGCGGTCATCAGCAAATCATAGTTGTATTCCTTATAATTTTGATCTCTACGTGTGTAATCACCCGGTTGGTAGTTAACACTACCCACAGCAGTGCGCTCTTCCTGCAATTGACTGTAAGAGTCCAATGATATCCTACCCATTACATTTATCCAGTCCGTTATCTTATAATCTAATTTTACATAACCTAAATAACGTGTGCGGCTATCCTGGGAGTAATTCTTATAAGCTGCAAAAAACGGGTTATCCCAATAGATTGTCCCTAACTTGCTTGGAAATCCACCGCCCCAGTTCCAGGTGATATTTTCTCCAGTTCTGTCGAAAGCTTCTTTCTGTTGATTGATGTCCACGTTCATTTGCCACCATTCACGAAAGCTGGAAATATTGTTATTTCCACCATATCCTGTCGCATAACGACCTTTTCCCTGCTGGTCCGTGAAATTAATGGAGGCTGTGGCTGTTAAATTTTTAGCCACTTCATACGATGCATTGAAATTAAGGTAATTTTTATTCAACTCGCTATTCGGTTGAACTCCTGTTTGATTGGTTCTTGTATATCCTAATTTAAAGGATCCCTTCTCACTTCCTCCATCAATCACAACGCTATTGTTGTAGGTAAGACTCGTTTGAAAATATTTAATAGGGTCGGTTGGGGCAGCAATCCAAGGCGTCTTCTTTTGATAATTTGGGCTGGTCGGATCTCCATAGGAATCCCATTGGTAGACCAAAAGACTAGGATCAAATTTAGCGCCAATGGAGGCGTCTTCATACGTAGGAACAATATTATCCAATACGCCATCACCATCTACGTCCGCCTGGTCAAAGTAACCATCTCCATTAGGTCCATAGTACTGGCCATATCCAGCACCATATTCTTTCTGATATTTTGGGAAAGTGCTCTTATCCACTTTACCAACTGTAATACCGGTATTTACTGTTACCCCTACGCCTTTTTTGCGGCCTTTTTTAGTGGTGATGTAAACTACTCCGTTGGATGCACGAGAACCGTACAAGGCAGTAGCAGCAGGCCCTTTAAGAATTGTAGTGGAAGCGATATCATCCGGATTAATATCGGCACCCACATTACCATAATCATAACCAGCTGTTCCGCGACCTGTTGCAGGATCATTGTAAGTACCATTGTCTACCGGTACACCATCAACCACAAAAAGTGCCTGGTTGTTTCCTGTAAGCGACTTGTATCCACGGATAATTACGTTCGTGGACCCACCCATACTGTTGTTTTTTGTAATCTGTACTCCTGATACTTTTCCTGAAAGAGAGTTCATCAGGTTGTTATCACGGTTTTGACTGAACGACTCTCCTCCAACTGTCTGAGCTGCGTAAGAAAGTTCATTCTTAGTCTTGATAATACCTTGAGCAGTTACTACCACTTCCGATAAACTTTTCACATCAAGACCTAGCGAAACATCAATCACTGATCGTTGACCAATCTCAACTTCCTGAGTTTGAAGACCAATGAAAGAGAAAACTAATGTACCACCCGAAGCGGGCACATTTACGTTATAGCCACCATCTGAATCGGTAACTGTACCCGTTGCTGTACCTTTAAGCAACACATTCACACCTGGTAAAGGACTGCCATCTTCTGTAGATGTCACCTTTCCATTTACTATTCGCTCCTGAGCATCGGCATAGCCAAGCACAAAAACAAATGAGCATAGAAGTAAAAACTTCTTCATAGATTTTTGGTTTTAGGTTTTAGGTTATTAAATAAAACTATAGCTATTATAAAAATAACTAATGATCGCGAATTTAGCATTATTATGCCAATTGACCTTGGTTATTCATAGGAATTTACCCCTTTATTGATGGTCTTATTGTCTATCATAATGAATATCCTTTGATATAAAACATACACCAACGTAGATTTATATACTTTATCATCCTAAAAATACAAACACAGCTAATTTCAGCGTTAACTTATACCTGTGCCTATATGGAGAGGCCATATTTCTTCTATTGAAGAATTGGCAAACAAGACAAAACGGAGTATAGCGGTATTACAGAATCAGCCAGAGATCTACATAAAAAAAGCTGCCCTTTCAGGCAGCTCTTTTTATAAATAATCACCTACTTTTTTACTAGTTCATAGTAACGGTAGTAGGAGAAGAAATAGCACTAATCACTCCTGTGTTACTTAAAAACACAACATAAACATCGATTGTACCATTTGGTGTAAATGCGGAGTAAACGGTACCTGAAGTACCTGATGAAACAGCAACAACGCCAGTTTGTTGTGCGGATACGCCCGTTGCCATAATAAAGGCAGGGACGTCACCACCTACAAATCCTGTGGGTGCCGCTGAACCTGTTGCTTGTGCAACATAATAAACAGAACCAGTCGTTGAACCACCAGGGTTAGAACCACCAGTAGCATAGTCCATGGTCCATTTAATCTGTGTTCCCCAGTCATACTGCGTACCATCCAATACTATGGTAGGAGCAGGACCAGCAGCAAGGTCAATTGTTAATGACTTGGAATTGATAGGGGCTACAGAATTGCCAGCCTTATCCTTTCCTGGTGTAACCACAATAACGGTAGCATCTCCATGCGTTGCGTTACCATCAACATCTTTATACTCATACACGTATGTTGCCGTCAAACCATCTGCACTTAAGGTTGTTTTAACAGCTGTTACACCGTCAATGCCTGTAGTACCTGGATCAACCGTTATCGTTGGAGCGGTGCCGAGTGCTTCATTGAACTTAAGGGTTATGGTAGCATTCTGGCCTTTACCCAGGCGGGTTCCTGTAGTAAAGCTTAGGTTTTGAGGCGCCAGATTATCAACTGCAATATTGGCCGTCTTAGTAATTTGTACAAGACCTCCTAATGGAGCAGGTTCACCAGAAGTAGCCGCGCTAATGGTGAATTTAGCATCACCTGTGTAGGCTGCACCAGCAACAAAAGGAACATAGTAGGACTTCCCTGACGTGCCATAGGCAACCGGAGCACCAGCAGTTCCTGCATTGGCAGGACTAAATGTTACTGTTGGAGCCGTTGCCATTTTCTGATCAAATACAATGTTTAATGTATCCTTGGCACCATTATTCAAAGGAAGTACTGTGCGAACAACCTTACCTGAAACAATAGAAACCTGACCTCTCAAACTGGTTGTAGCAACAGGTCTTGCATCATTAATATCCTCAACTCCGTAGGTCATCTTTTGAGCAGGATAAAACTGATCACTATCAAAAAGACCAGATGATACTAAATCTGACGCCAAAATTTTTGAACCGTCTTTAAGTGTTAGATCAGATTCCATCTGTATACCATCAGCATACTGAGCAATAAATGCAGCCTGCCCGGCAGGCGTTGCAAGACTTGCCCCTAGTTTGGTGAGTATGTCAGACAACTTTAGTGAAATAGAAACCGAAGGGCCGCGATAGTTACCCTTTGCCAGGCTTGACCCTGGAACGGTGGTAAGAGATACGCGCTCTTTGCTCGGTCTTTTGATCACGAAAATTTCAATACTTTCCAACGAAGTTGGGTCTTCAGACAAGAACTCACCATCGTAATCAAATGTTTCAGTTCCTGTCACTGCATTATAATAAAATGCAGCACCATATGCAGCTCCGTCCCAATAGATAGCATCCAGTTGCGCCCCTCTAAGTGCTAAAAGGGTGCCTTTCAATACTTTCTCTTGCTGAAGCGGATCGAGATCAGGATCGGCACAAGAAAAGCCAATGGCCGTCAACGAAAAGATCAATAAACTCTTTATAATAATTTTCATAGTTGTCTTATTTCAGGGTTAATTTAGGATCCCAAAAAGGAGG
This sequence comes from uncultured Ohtaekwangia sp., assembly GCA_964349405.1. Classification (GTDB taxonomy): domain Bacteria; phylum Bacteroidota; class Bacteroidia; order Cytophagales; family Cyclobacteriaceae; genus ELB16-189. The sequence continues at coordinate 6,858 of CAYGGY010000086.1, forward strand.
TGCCGGATTATCCAAATCCTTCTGTGCAGCATTGCTATTCAAGTTTACATACGTGGCAGGATATACATAAGCATGGTAGAATGTACCTGGGTTGGGCACTCGGGTTGGCTGCATGTTGCTTGGAGCACCTGTTCTTCTATACAAATTGTAAGCCTCCAGGCCGTTACCAAATGTGGACATGTAGAACTCACGACCAACCACATTCATTTTAACGGCTGCCTTATCATAGGCGGTAGCAACCGTTGACTGATACGCTGAAGTGGATGGCTCTAAACCTGCAGATAACGAGAAGCCTTTTGAAGTAACAAAGTTTCTGATTTGGGTAATCGAATTACCGATTGCGGTTGCCAACTGAGCCTTTGCATCCTGGTTATTACGTGCTAAATGCTCTGCCTTCATAAAATCAGTAAAGAACGACATCCAGATAGGTTGAATACCTGCACCATTGGCGCCATCACCACGGATGGTTGGCTCATGGAACGTTCTGTCCGTAGTAGGTTTATTGTCAAGCTTTCCACCGGCAGGATAAACCCCTGCAGCCGTAATGAACGGAGAGTCAGGGTTGGTACCTGAGTCATCACCATGATCGCGGCCATAGAAACCGGGTTCAAACTGGCACCAAACATCGGTTGGCGCATAGTGCTCTGGCCTTGTTCCGCAACCTACGTTCTTAGGGTCAATTTTAAAGGCTTGCGCGTTACTTCCAACCTGGCGATATAAGATATATCTCCAACGTGGATCCTGCACACCAGGATAGCCATCGAACAACTCTTTTTGATAATAGTTACCAATGTAGCCACCCGCAGCACCTCTGATTGGATCGTAGTACTGATCATATAATGGGTGGCGTGAAGGCGGCACGGTTACCGCTGCATATTTATAGGTAAAGTTTTCAGCTTCTGTATCGATTAAATCCTGTGCAAGCAGCGCATCAATTTTAGTCTTCGCTTCCGCAGCTCTTGAACTAACGGATAGATTCATCCAGTATTTCAATTCCAACGTATTAGCCAGCGCATTCCACCGGGCTCTGTTACCAGCGTAATATGGATCACGCGCTAAAGCTGGGCCTGTAGCGGATCCAGTTTTAGCCAATTCCACCCTCGCAGCATCCAATAAGCTTAAAGCATAATTATAAACAGCGGCACCGCCATCGGCACTTGCTGTAGGATTAAAAATGCCATCCGGGCCTTGAAGTGCTTCTGATTGCGGAATATCTCCGTATACGTCAACCAGTGACATGTAAACGTAAGCTGACAAAATCTGAGCAACCGCTCTGTGCGTAGTCCGGTCTGGTCTTCCTTCTTCCGGCTGCGACAATGCAATTACTGTCTGTGCATTGACCAACACACGTTGATAGGCAAAAAACCAAACATCATTCGTAGTTGTTGAACGGATAGCCGTTGCATAACGGTCACCGGCAGTCATGGATACCAAGCGAGTCAATTGAGCGCCCACGCTGGTTACATTACTGAAATAACTAGCGAAGTCCGCATGAACAGAGTTCATGATCAAATCGATATCGGCTCCATCAACGCTAATCTGATTCGGGTCTTGCAAATCGCTGTTCAGATCGCAGGAAATAGAAGCGAGCACAAGCAGTATAATTCCAAATTTCTTAAATATATGTTTCATCTTTCTCCTGTTTAGAATGTGATTTTAACATTTACGCCATACCTGCGAGCCGAAGGGCCTCCCAGAAAGTCAAAACCTGCACCATTATTTGTTCCAAAAGCAGTTCTGTCGAAGTCTGCATGTGCATACTTAGGCGCATTGATAGCACGGAACCAAAGGTTATTTCCTACCAGGTTAACATTGATAGCGCCAACCTTAAGTTTTGAAGTTAAAGACTTAGGGATAGAATAACCCAAAGATACTTCTCTGAAACGCACGCGGGTTGCATCATACACACCACGGTCATCAGGGCTTCCGCCAATGATGGTATTACCAAAGAAAACACCCGAGGTTGTCAACGGGAGATTGTTTGGCTTATAGCCAGTTACATTTCCGCTACCATCTGTAATCTCAAGAACGCCTGGGAGAATCAATGGCAAGGTTGGATCAAAATTCTCGAGATCCTTAGATACACCACGACCTACTGTAGTTGCTGCAGTATAAGAATAAGTCTGTCCGCCATGCACATAATCCCACTGCATTCCGAATGTAAGGCCTTTCCATGACAAGGTAGAAATTATTGAACCTAACCAATCTGGATTTGGGTTCGCAATAATTCCAATTTCATCAGCAGCCTTATAATCTCCCTGAGCGTTAACAATAAGTTCACCATCGGGTGATCTTTCAACATAAGAACCTTTGATTACGTTTAAGGGTTGACCTTCAATGGCGAAGTTTCCAAGGTTGCTGAAACCGTTAACCAAAATTTCTTTCGATCCTTCAGGTAATGCTTTAACCAAGCTTCTGTTCAGCGTATAATTCACTGCCAGATCCCATGTTAAATCTCCGGTCTTAAGAACCACACCACCTAATTGCATTTCAATACCCTTGTTTTGAATAGTACCTGCGTTAATAAACACAGAGCCATACCCGGTAGATGGATCCAAAGGTCTTCTAATAATCTGGTCTTTAGCTACTCTGTTATAGAAAGACAGATCCAGCCTTACACGATTCTGAAAAAGTTTAGATTCGACACCAAACTCTGTCTCGGTTAGCAACTCAGGCTTCAGGTCCTTATTGGCTAAAAGAGAAGGTTGAGTAGAGGTAACCACATTTCCGATGTTATCCTGCCGTGTCTGGGCATTAAGCGTCAACGTAGGACGTGTATTATAGGGAGAACCAAAGTTTGCAGAAGTACCATAGGCAATTCTCAACTTTAAGAAATCCAATACGTTAGGCGCAAAGTTACCAAAAGCAGCTGATGGTACGAATGCTATACTACCTCCTGGATAGAAAAGAGAACGGTTGTCCTTTTCTAGAGTGGAAGACCAGTCGTTTCTTCCAGATACGTTAACATACAAGTAGTCTTTGTATCCAACATTAGCATCAAAGAATACCCCGGCAATAGAACTATTTCTTACAAAATTCAGTGGATTGCCTCTGAAATCTTTTGATTGAGTAGCAGTATAGTTGCGATGCTCCTGTAGACCAAACACAACCTGCCCTAGACTCTCAAGACCAGTTTGCTGATACGCATTGCTGCGATAGTTAAACCCTACTAAAGCGGATAAGTCCAAATCCTGATTTATTTCCTTTTTGAAAGATGCGAGTACAGAATGGTCAATTACCGTATTATTTGATACAGATGTTCTGTATGCTCCCGGTGTCAGATTAGAGTCAAATCCTACACCACCCTTGTTAATCTGATATGTCTGAGACTCACTATAGGTATCATATCCCAAACGATACGTTAAATTAAACCAATCGGTAAAATTGTAATTCAAACTGGAACTTGAAAAGAAACGATTGGTTACGCTGGTTTGCAACGTATTGTTCAACAACCACCGTGGGTGAGTTATACTGTTATTGTTGCGGTAATAGGTACTCGCATGCGTAATCGGGTTTTCATATGGCCAGTTAAGATCGATGTTCCGTGGAGTATAAAATAGTTCTGCAAAGATGGAAGGACCACCAATTGAGTTAGAACCAGTACCACCTGCTGAAGGAGGCGTTTGGAAATCAGTTTTTGCAAAGTTAAAAGTGCTGGCAAGGGTCAACTTTGGGGTAAGTTTTACATTGCCACCCAGTGAGAAGTTGTCTCTCTTTACACCATTATTCTGGATAAACCCCTTTTCATCTAAATGACTGTAACTGAAAGCCACATTTCCAAACTCATTCGAAGCACCAAGGCTAAGTGAGGTCGTGGCCGAGGATCCTTTTTGAAAAATGCTCTTTACGTTATTCGGTTGAGCCACCGGAATATACCCTGCGTCTGTACTTCCACCTGTTGTTGCAAATTCGGGATGATCGGGGAAAAGGGCGCGATGCTCCCAATAAGGGTGACGAACACCGGTTGGATTTCCATCAAATAAGCTACCCCAGTTACTGAAAAATTCGCCATAGGCACCGTCAAAACCATTTGCCCACTTATTTTGATATTCAGGTATGACGGCTTCTGAAACGAAATAAGATTGACCAATCGATCCTGAAAACCGTTGTTTACCCTTACCTTTTGAGCCTGTTTTAGTGGTCACCAAAATAACACCATTTCTTCCCTGTGAACCATAGGTAGTCGTGGCACTAAGACCTCTCAATACACTAACTGACTCAATGTTGTTCGGGTCAATGTCCAAAAAGCGTGAAGGAGCAACTTGACCATCACGGAAATTGGCAGAGATATCATTAGATGCCGTGTTAATTGGCACCCCATCCACAATCCATAGTGGTTGAGTATCACCGGTGATCGAACTATTACCACGAATGTTAATACGTGATGAAGATCCAGCAAGACCTGATGAATTTAATATTTGCAGACCTGGTGTTCTGCCTTGCAATGCACGCCCCACATCCGTCTCTGGCTTTTCAGCCAAAAGAGCCGATGAGATTGTCGTTGTCGCATAGCCTAGCGCTTTGGTCTCTCGCTGCACACCTTGAGCGGTTACAACCACTTCGGTCAATTGCTGAACATCGAGGCCCAGGGCAACGTCAATCACGGTACGATCGCCAATGGCAACTTCCTGTGTTTGAAGGCCAATAAAAGAGAATAATAAACTGCCGCCCTCAGCGGGTACAGTCAATTTATAGCTACCGTTGGCATCGGTAACCGTTCCATTCGTAGTTCCTTTAAGAACCACGTTCACTCCGGGCAAATCAGAACCGTCTTCTGCAGCGGTCACTTTACCCGAAACCACTCGATCTTGCGCCCAGGCACTGAGCACAAATGCGAATGAGAAGCATAACAGTAAAAACTTCTTCATAGGTTAAGGTTTAGTTAATTTTTAGAAATATGAAGTGCCAATTTAGAGATAAATCTTTAATACGGTATGCCTTTATTCATAAAATTTCCAATCAACTGTTCTGTGCTATGCTTTTGATGCCGCATAAAATCTTGATTTTCTTTCAAATTACATCATTTTGGCAGGTTTTAATGGCACTATGGATTGATCATTGATTGCCTGTTTTTCACAAAAAACATAGCCTAATTTCCCTCTTTTATCATAGAAATAAGTCCAAATTTCAAACGATTGCAATTTTATAACATGGGACACTGCATCCGCTCTGAAAAGAACATGCTCACCGACCAGAAAAATAAAAAAAGGCATCCAGAATTTTCTTCTGAATGCCTTCATGACAACTTATTCTTTAGACTATCTCTATGCCTCTGCCTGAACAGAAACGAAGGATTTATTTTCTTTACCCTTCTTAAATACTACTACACCCGGGGTAAGTGCAAATAAGGTATGGTCTTTACCGATACCTACATTTCTGCCAGGATTATGTTTGGTACCACGCTGACGAACAATGATGTTACCAGCAATTACCTTCTGACCGCCAAATACCTTTATACCGAGTCGCTTGCTTTCTGATTCGCGGCCGTTTTTTACTTTACCTTCACCTTTTTTGTGTGCCATAACTAATTCAAAATTATTAAGACTTAAAATTATTTTAGGTTAGCCAATGCTTTCAATCTGAACTTTTGTGAATTGCTGGCGATGACCGTTCTTCACCGCATAGCCTTTTCTTCGCTTCTTTTTGAAGATGATAACCTTATCGCCTTTTACGTGCTCTAATATCTTTCCAGATACTTTAACACCGTTTACAGTAGGGGCGCCAACTTCTACACTTCCACCATTATCAACCAGAAGGACTTTATCAAATGATACATTTGATCCAGCTTCTCCTTCCATTTTGGGTGCGTAGATATATTGGTCTTTAGCCACCTTAAACTGCTTTCCTGCAATGTCTACTATTGCGTACATGCTTATTGTTTTTAAAAATTGGACTGCAAAGATATGTCTAAGACATAGAAAAACAAAAGGTTGTTTAAAAATTGCCTAATAACTGCTAAAACGCGGTTTTTCAGGCAATTCAGGCTAAAGACGCATGCCGAGCAAGCTATTATATATAGTGTTTGGCGAACCTTTGATAAACCTGTTCATCAAAATCAATAAGGGAATTAAGGTAAGTGACTGAATGGTTCCTTCGAAATAGGATGCTGTAGTAAGTAATAGGCTTAACGCTGGACATCGATTAAGTGAAGATCGATGAACAACGCTATCAAATTCCTTTTTACCTCATCGATATTTCTTGCGTCAAAGCCAACAGAAATGAGAATAAAAAAAACTTTATTTTTTTTATTTCATCTATTAATTCATCAAAAAATTTAAAGCGACTATCCACCAAATACTTACATCAAAAGCACAACTACTCATCATCCTTTTGTGAAAAGTAACGCTTTGTTTTTCATTCATGATTTTGAATCTTTGTTGATGCTGAAGTTTGAACTGGTGATTCTCTCACTAGCTCTCGCTCACTACAAAAAAATAATCAATCGCAAACCAGAGCTTACACAGTTTTGTTTGCCTTAAACTTATAAATAACCTTTAAAAAATTTTGCAATGAGTCAATCTGTACAAGAAGAACCCATTTTAAAAGAAAACAAAGATCGTTTTGTCCTTTTCCCTATTGTGCAACCCGAAATATGGAAGTTTTATAAACAAGCGGAAGCTAGTTTCTGGACAGCCGAAGAAATTGATCTGAGCCAGGATATGAAAGACTGGTTAAACCTGAATGATGGCGAGCGTCACTTTATCACTCATGTATTAGCTTTCTTCGCTGCCAGCGATGGTATTGTAAATGAAAATCTGGCCGAACACTTTGTTGGCGAGGTACAATATACCGAAGCCAAGTTCTTTTATGGATTTCAGATTGCCATCGAAAACATACATTCAGAAACATATTCGCTGTTAATAGATACTTACGTAAAAGATCCAAAGGAAAAAGACAAACTTTTTCACGGCATTGATACGATGGAATGTGTGAGAAAAAAAGCAGACTGGGCCTTGCGATGGATATCACAAGGCACCTTTCAAGAACGACTCATTGCATTTGCAGCCGTGGAAGGCATTTTCTTTTCAGGTTCATTTTGTTCTATCTTCTGGTTGAAGAAGCGTGGTTTGATGCCCGGCCTGACTTTTTCTAACGAATTGATCTCGCGTGATGAAGGGTTACACTGTGATTTTGCCTGCCACCTTTACACCAAGCACGTGATTAACAAGCTCCCTGTTGAACAGGTGATTGAAATCATTAAGGATGCCGTAGAAATCGAGAAGGAGTTTGTAACCGATGCTCTTCCGGTAAACCTCATCGGTATGAATGCATTACAGATGAGAGAATATATTGAGTTTGTAGCAGATCGATTACTAAACGAATTGGTTGGTCAGAAAATATATAATACAGCCAACCCATTCGATTTCATGGATATGATTTCATTGCGAGGGAAAACTAATTTCTTCGAAAAACGCGTGGCCGAATATCAAAAAGCAGGAGTGATGAACAGTATGGAGAAAGATTCTTCTCCGAAGTTTTCACTAAACGAAGATTTTTGATACATTCGGTCACATTTTTTAAACTTTCTTTTTTACCAATACAACCCTACAAGAAATGCTCGTATTAAAACGTGACGGACACCGGGAATCCGTAAAGTTTGACAAAATCACCGCCCGTATTGAAAAACTCTGTTATGGCTTAGATCCTAATTTTGTCAACCCGGTAGAGGTAGCCATGAAAGTAATTAATGGCTTGTATGACGGAGTTTCAACACAAGAGCTTGATAACCTGGCTGCGGAAATTGCCGCTACCCTGACTACCAAGCACCCTGACTTCGCCAAGTTAGCAGCACGCATTGCGGTTTCTAATCTGCATAAGGTTACCAGCAAGTCTTTCTCGAACACGATGAAAAGACTCTATACCTATGTAGATCCGAAGACCGGGCAGAATGCTCCCCTTATCTCCAAAGAAACCTGGAAGGTAATTCATGAGCATGCAGCCGAATTGGATGAAGCTATCATTTATGATCGCGATTTCAGTTATGATTACTTCGGCTTTAAAACGCTGGAGCGTTCTTACCTGATGAAGATTGATGGTAAAGTAGTAGAGCGCCCTCAACATTTGCTGATGCGCGTGTCCGTGGGCATTCACGGTGAAGATATTCCTGCAGCTTTAGAAACCTATACCTTATTATCAGAGAAGTGGTTCACACATGCCACTCCTACCTTATTCAACGCAGGAACTCCTAAACCTCAACTTTCTTCTTGCTTCCTCCTCACCATGAAGGATGATAGCATCGATGGAATTTATGATACACTAAAACAAACCGCCAAGATTTCTCAATCCGCTGGTGGTATTGGTCTTAGCATTCACAATGTGCGTGCAAAAGGCTCTTACATCAAAGGAACCGGTGGCACCTCCAATGGTATCGTGCCCATGTTGAGAAACTTTGATATGACCGCCCGCTATGTCGATCAGGGTGGTGGCAAACGTAAAGGAAGCTTCGCCATCTATCTCGAACCATGGCATGCCGATATATTTGAATTTCTTGAATTGAAAAAGAACCACGGCAAAGAAGAAATGCGCGCACGCGACCTTTTCTACGCCATGTGGATTCCGGATCTTTTCATGAAGCGCATCGAAAACAATGAGAGCTGGTCGCTCTTCTGCCCCAATGAGGCTCCAGGATTAGCCGACTGCTATGGTGAAGAGTTCGAGCGTCTTTACGAGAAATACGAAAAGGAAGGAAAAGCCCGTAAGCAAATCAAAGCGCAAGACTTGTGGTTTGAAATCCTTGAGGCGCAGATAGAAACCGGCACACCGTATATGTTATACAAGGATGCCGCTAACAAGAAATCAAACCAGAAAAACCTGGGCACGATAAAGTCAAGCAACCTCTGCACCGAGATTATGGAGTACACTTCACCCGATGAAGTAGCCGTTTGTAATCTCGCCTCAATTGCACTTCCCAAATTCGTAACAGAAGATGGCAAGTTTGATCACCAGAAGTTGTATGAAATCACGAAAGTAATTACCCGCAACCTGAACAGGGTAATTGATGTCAATTACTATCCGGTGCCAGAAGCGCGCTATTCAAACATGCGTCATCGCCCGATTGGTATTGGTATTCAGGGATTAGCCGATGCGTTTATTTTACTTCGCATGCCATTCGACTCTGCCGAGGCACGCGGTTTAAATACAGACATTCACGAGACGATCTATTTTGCTGCCATGGAAACTTCCATGGAGTTAGCCAAAGTGAATGGTCCGTATGAGACCTTCAAAGGCTCACCAGTATCGAAAGGAATTTTCCAGTTTGATATGTGGGGTGTAACCCCGCAGTCAGGTCGTTGGGATTGGGATAATCTCAAAAAAGAAGTGAAGCAAAATGGAGTGTACAACTCCTTGCTGCTGGCTCCCATGCCTACGGCCTCTACTTCACAGATTTTAGGTAATAACGAGTGTTTTGAACCCTACACGTCAAATATCTACACTCGCAGAACCTTGTCAGGAGAATTCATCATTGCCAACAAGCACCTGATGAAAGACCTGATCAGCCTGGGGTTGTGGAGCGAGAACATGCGTCAGAAATTGATTTCTACCAATGGTTCCGTGCAGCCTATTCCTGAGATCCCGCAAAACATTAAGGATATTTATAGAACTGTTTGGGAGATTCCGCAAAAGTCAATCATCGATATGAGTGCCGATCGTGGCGCCTTCATTTGTCAATCCCAGAGTTTGAATATTCATTTAACCGATCCAAACTTTGGTAAGCTTACTTCGATGCATTTCTATGCCTGGAAGAAAGGACTGAAAACCGGTATGTATTATCTGCGCTCTACAGCCGCTGCCGATGCGATCAAGTTTACCCTTGATAAGACCGCTATGGCGCAACCTTTTGTAGCCGCTGCACCTGCCGTTGCCAATATAACTGAACCTACTGCTGCCTATGCAGCAAAATCTGAAACACAGAAGACGATTCGTTACGATCACGCAACTGATTATGACCAGAAACGTGCTGATATGTCTTGCTCACTGGATAATCCGGATGCGTGTGAGGCGTGTGGAAGCTAA
>CAYGGY010000087.1:0-16689 GCA_964349405.1 uncultured Ohtaekwangia sp.
GATGCGTTGGTGGTTGTACGAGCCCAAAGTTAAGTCAATTTGATTTTCATCCATTCACTTAGTGTCTCTATATTGCATACGTATTATGATTAATTACTTAGATAGCCTGAACGAACCGCAGCGTGAAGGCGTGATGAATACAGAAGGAGCCTGCATGATCATTGCGGGAGCAGGCTCAGGCAAAACCCGTGTACTTACCCTCCGGATAGCTCATTTGATTCAAAGCCAAAATGTTGATCCCTTCAATATTATGGCATTAACGTTTACGAATAAGGCTGCTAAAGAAATGCGTGAGCGTTTGAAAGGAATGGTTGGGCCCGATGCGCGAAATCTTTGGATGGGAACGTTTCACTCAGTTTTTGCGCGAATTCTTAGGGCCGAAGCACATCATCTGGGTTATCCTAATAATTTTACAATATATGACACGGACGACTCCAAGTCTTTGCTACGCAGCGTAATAAAGGAGATGGGGTTAGATGATACCCAATATAAAGTGAATGTGGTTTATAACCGGATATCATCGGCCAAGAACCGATTAGTATCATGGCAAGAGTATATCGGCAATCCGATCCTAACAGCCGATGATACAGCAAACATGCGCCCCGAAATCGGAAACATCTTCAAGACCTATTCCCTACGGTGCTTTAAGTCGGGAGCGATGGATTTTGATGATTTACTGTTTAACACCGATAAACTTTTCAAAGAACACCTCGAGGTACTCAACAAATATCAACACCGGTTTCAATATCTGCTGGTTGATGAGTTTCAGGACACAAACCTGTGTCAGTATTTCATCATCCGCAAGCTGGCTTCGGTACGCGAAAACATATGCGTAGTAGGTGATGATGCGCAAAGCATTTATGCCTTCCGCGGTGCGGATATCTCTAACATTCTGAATTTCGAAAAAGATTATCCAGATCTCCGTATTATTAAACTGGAGCAGAACTATCGCTCTACACAAACTATCGTTGAAGCTGCCAATTCGGTGATCGCGAAAAATAAAGCACAACTTCCAAAGAACGTATGGACTTCTAACGAGGAAGGAAATCTGATCGAATTGATCAAAGCTGTCTCTGATAATGAAGAAGGTAAACTGGTAGCTACTTCCATCTTTGAGGAGAAGATGCAGCATCAGTATAAGTTCAGCGACTTTGCCATTCTGTATCGTACCAATAGTCAATCACGCGCCATAGAAGAAGCACTGAGGCGGATGAACATCAAATATAAAGTGGTAGGTGGTCTCTCCTTTTATCAACGTAAGGAGATTAAAGATGTATTAGCCTACCTACGGTATTCTCTCAATCAGCAAGATGAAGCTTCCTTCAGAAGAATCATCAACTATCCTAAACGTGGCATCGGTGACTCAACGATCGATAAAATTGTAGTGGCTGCCAATGATCACGCCATTTCTATATGGGAAGTACTTCAAAATGCCACTTCTTTCTTAGGCAGCAGGCCTTCAGGACTTATTGAAGACTTCGTTACCAAGATAAAAAGATTCGAAATAGAAATTCAGAATAAAGATGCTTACGAGGCAGCCGCAGAAATCGCCAAAGCTTCGGGGCTGATGAAGGAACTCTATGAAGACAAAACCGTAGAGGGTTTGAGCAGGTATGAAAACGTGCAAGAACTACTCAATGCCATTAAAGAATATGTAGAAGACCCTGAGAAAGAAGACAAAAGTTTAGGCGCATTCCTTCAGGAAGTTTCATTGATCACAGGTCAGGATGAAAACAAAGACAACGATCCTGACAAAGTAACCTTAATGACCATTCATATGGCCAAAGGACTTGAGTTTAAAAACGTATACATGGTAGGCATGGAAGAAGATCTTTTTCCTTCTCAAATGATGTTGAGCAGCCGGTCTGAGTTGGAAGAAGAAAGACGGCTCTTTTATGTCGCCATCACCCGGGCACAAAAAAAATTGTTCCTCTCCTATGCGCTCACCCGTTATCGGTTTGGGAGGTTGAAGAATTGTGAGCCCAGCCGATTCTTGGATGATATTAGCAGTCGCTTCATAAAAGTAAGTAAGAAATTGGCCGGAGTGGATTCTGTTCCCAATCCTAATTTCGCCAAGAGCTTTGTAAGTGGTATGAAGAAGACGGTGACCTCGCAGCCCGTACCAAAACCATCCGCCTACAAGCCTGCCGCAGATTTTGCACCGAGCGATACCAGTGGATTAAAAGAAGGTATGAAAGTAGAACATCCGAAATTTGGTTTTGGCTCCGTGCTGAAAATTGAGCAATTGGGCGCAGAACGCAAGGCAAAGATCAATTTTACTGATTTTGGCGAGAAGACCTTATTGCTTAGCTTTGCCAAGCTTAAAATACACGAGAATTAGCATTTCATGATAGGAGAATACAATACATCACGCGAGCATATCATCTTAAAAGAATATGGTCGTAATGTTCAGAAACTGGTAAACTACATACGTACTGTACCGGATAAAGGGAAGCGTACAGAATTAGCTACCACACTGATTGAGTTAATCAAACAACTGGCACCGGTAGCGAAGGAAGCACAGGAAAACCCACAACGCATGTGGGATGATTTATACATCATGGCAGACTTCAATTTGGATGTAGATAATCCGTTCACTACCCCTGACCGTACCATCCTTTTCAAGAAGCCCCGTAAGATGGAGTATCCGCAAAACGATGTTCGATTCAAACATTACGGTAAGAATATCGAGAAGCTTGTAAAAGAGGCTGTTAAAAAAGAAGATCCGAAGGAACTCGAAGAAGCAGCTATTTACCTTGGTAAACTGATGAAGACTTTTCACAGCGCCTGGAATAAAGAAACACTGGATGATTCTGTTATTGTAAAAGATCTTGCTATCCTTTCTCAAGGCAAACTGATCCTAAATCTTGACAAAGTGCGCGAAGAAAACCTGTTCGAAAAATTATATCGCGAGCAACGGAAGCCTTCACGACCACAGGGTGGTGGCGACAACCGTAATCCACGTGGCAACCGTCCTTTCAACAAAAAGAATCGTCACAATCCACATCGCAGAAGAGATCAATGAGTTCATTCAAGATTAAAGGAGGACTTCGGCTGAAGGGAGAAATCACTCCCCAGGGAGCAAAGAACGAAGCCCTTCAGGTGCTCTGTGTGCCGCTGCTTACGTCAGAACCAGTTACTATTCACAATATTCCAGATATTGTTGACGTTAATAAGCTGATTGAGTTAGTCGGTGATTTGGGTTGTAAAGTAGAAAAACTAAATCAAGGAGCTTATCGCTTTACCGCTTCGAATATCAACACAGGTTTTTTAAAAACCCCTGAGTATAGAAAGAAAGCTGCTGCTTTGCGCGGATCGGTGATGTTACTTGGTCCTATCTTAGCAAGATTTGGAGAAGCCAACATCCCCAAACCCGGTGGAGATAAAATAGGAAGACGCAGACTGGATACGCACTTTATTGGGTTTCAAAAGCTTGGAGCCAAATTCAATTACAATGCAGACGAGAATTTATTCAACATCGATGCATCCCATTTGAAAGGATGTTACATGTTGTTGGATGAAGCATCTGTTACCGGTACTGCTAACATCATTATGGCAGCTGTCCTGGCAAAAGGAACAACGACATTATATAACGCTGCTTGCGAGCCATACCTGCAACAGCTTTGCCTGATGCTTAATCGCATGGGTGCTAAAATAAATGGAATTGGTTCTAATTTATTAACCATAGAAGGTGTAGAAAAGCTCGGTGGGACTGAGCACACCATCTTGCCGGATATGATTGAGATAGGAAGTTTCATTGGCCTCGCAGCCATGACACAATCCGAAATCACCATCAAGAATTGCCGCATTGATATGCTTGGTATTATTCCTGAAATATTCAGACGACTGGGGATTAAAATGGAATTTCGTGGCGATGATATTTATGTGCCTGCGCAGGAACATTATGAAATTGAAACCTTTATAGATGGTTCTATTCTCACCGTGGCCGATGCTCCATGGCCAGGATTTACACCCGACTTATTAAGCATCGTGTTGGTAGTAGCTACCCAAGCCAAAGGTACCGTACTCGTGCACCAGAAAATGTTTGAAAGCCGACTCTTCTTTGTCGACAAACTTATAGACATGGGGGCGCAGATTATTTTGTGCGATCCACACCGGGCAACAATCATTGGGCTTGATCGCAAGCAAGCGCTACGAGGAATAAAAATGTCATCTCCTGATATACGCGCAGGAGTTGCTTTGCTTATCGCTGCCTTATCGGCACAAAACGAAAGTGAAATATCCAACGTAGAACAAATCGATCGTGGCTATCAAGATATCGAAGGAAGATTGAAAAAGTTAGGTGCTCAGATTGAACGGGTAGCCTGATAGCTCTTCAACATTTCTATTTCGCCACAGATTTAAAGTCACTGATACTAAGAAAAGCCTTTCATCAGGTACAGCGATTCTGTCACCAACAGCATTTTTGTTCAAAATCGCCATTATCCGTTCACTTCAAAAAACATCATTAGAATTATATCTCCTCCTATACTACTGTATATTCTAATGCGTTATTGCACAATAAAATCCCAATCCCATGAAACTATTAATGTTGGTTTTTCTTGTGATTAGCTCACAGATTGTATTTGGTCAGGATGAAAACGATCCTACACCTTCTGCTCTTTTTAAAGCAGTTCCTCAAAATTTTATTGACAACACCTTAAAAATCGGAACCGAGATTTTTAATAAGTCACGATCAAAAAGCATAAGCATTTTTGCGTATGGTCGGTTTGATGGTAATACCAGCAATGAACCAATTTATTATGGTGATAAACTCTATAATGGATTTGGCGGTGAAGCACAATACAGGAAATACCTAAGTCCACTCAAACAGTATACAACCAGGCGCAACAAAAATTACCTGCAGGGAATTTATGTTGGCGGTTATGTACAAGGCGCTTCCTATTTAGACAAAGGTGATAGGATTTATACTAATTATGATTTCATCAACCGTCAACAAACAAGTGCCATTGTCACTGTTCATGAGTCGATAAAAAATTGGGGAACCGGTTTCACAATCGGGTTGCAACGTACGCTATGGAGTGTTCTATTTATTGATGTATATATTGGCGGAGGAATTCAGTGGTCTGATGTAACTCGTACCATTACTCCTGGTAATGTGGTTAATAATTCAAATGGATACTATGGATGGTTTTTCGCGCCTGGCTATCAGGGCATCATGCCTAAGTTTGGCGTTCAGTTAGGTATACCTTTATGATTCAACTCTTTTAATTATCCGATGTATTCCAACGGTTATAAATGGTGCAACTACTACATCAATGGTATAGTGTACCCGCTGAAGGAGAATTAACACGGCCACCAAAAAGGAATTCACGATAAGTATTTTTTTTAGAAGTGGCCGATCTTCCAACAACACAAAGAGTGTAAGTGTTGCAATATGTCCTGAAAAGAACAAGTCCTTATTAAACACATTTCCTCCATAAGCAATAACATCCACAATTGGATCATGGAGGGGAATTATTCCTACGGGCGGTTCTAAGGTTAATGTATACATGGAAATCATCCGAAATAAAGTGATCATTAAATAACACTTTAATCCATGTAAAATCATTTCAGGTTTATTGTATAAACCTTGAAGAGTAATAATAAAGGAAAGATAAATTAAGGCAAAGATGAACCACGAATAATCCTGTGGCGCAAATGCACTCAACAATAAATCATTAATTACTACTCCCTGCTTGGGGCCAATAATAGAAAGAAAGAAATAAGGTAGAAGAGAAACGACTATCACTATGGAAACAGAAAAGAAAATCAACCGAACAATAAAGCCTTTCTTTTGAAAGGCTTTTGTCCAGGTTATCGCTCGGTGGTTCACCCTAATAAATTTGCTTTACATTAACGAAATCTTCAATCCTACAGGACAATGATCGGAACCATGATACTCGTTGTAGATCAACGCATCTTTCACCTGAGGCACTATTTTTTCAGGCACGATAAAATGGTCAATGCGCCAGCCTACATTTTTGGCCCTGCCATTGGTAACAAAATTCCAGTACGAATATTTTACGGTGTCGGGATAGAAATAACGAAACGAATCAACAAAACCAGCATTCAGTAATTTATCAAAACCATCAATCTCCTGTTGTGTGTAGCCGGCAGACTTATTATAATTTTCTTTTGGCCGCGCCAGATCAATCGGTTTATGAGCCACATTAAAATCTCCGCACATGATCACCGGTTTTCTACGGTTCAACCACTGAATGTATTCACGAAAAGCATTATCCCAATTTTGCCGATAATCAAGTCGTGAAAGTCCTTCACCGGAATTTGGTGTATAGACGGTCGCTACGAAATAGTTGGCAAACTCAGCTACAATCACCCTTCCTTCCTGATCATATTCTTCGATGCCCATATCGTAGGATACATCGATGGGTTCTACTTTAGATAGAATAGCCGTGCCGGAATAACCTTTACGCGCCTTCGAAGAATTTGCATAGGACTTATATTCAGGTAACATTTCAAGTGCCGTGAGTGTCTCTTCTTTGGCTGCTTTTGTTTCCTGCAAGCAGATCAGATCAGGAGCCATCGCACGTACGTTGGCAACAAATTCTTTTTTTAAAATTGCCCGAATGCCATTAACATTCCATGAAACAAAATGAAGTGCTGACATACGCAAACGGAGAAAAGTATAGTTAAACAGAAAAGAGGTTAATTATCAAATTCTGAATGCTTGATTCTGGATCAATCCAGAATCAAGCATTCAGAAATAAGTACCTAAAAATGATATCTCACAAAAGCTTCAATCGCTTCATACTCAGCCAAACCAAGTAAATTATAAGCATCCGCTGTTGCATGGTTACGATCTTCAGCACGCATCCAGAATTCTCTTTTATCACTTCCTGGGAATACCGCACTATCTTTTTGTGATTGATGTTTGAAAATGGCTCTACGCTTGCGCAACAATTCATCCGGGCTAAGAGGTACAGCCATTTCAATCTGGTCGATATCCCACTCTTGCCATGCACCACGATAAAGCCACACATAACAGTCCTTCATGTAGTCTTTATTTTTCAATCGTTCCA
The DNA here is from genome assembly GCA_964349405.1 of uncultured Ohtaekwangia sp. GTDB lineage: Bacteria > Bacteroidota > Bacteroidia > Cytophagales > Cyclobacteriaceae > ELB16-189. The sequence goes on from CAYGGY010000087.1 coordinate 7,044, forward strand.
ACGCCTGGAAGATCGCACTCAAACAAACACGATGTGTTCCGTGTGGATCGGAAAGATCACCGGCAGCATAAATCTGATGAGGCTTTATTTCTTCGATCAAATCAACAATGATCTGAATATCTTGTTCGCCCAATGGTTTTTTCTTCACTGCGCCTGTCTCATAGAAAGGCATATCCAAAAAGTGAGCTTGTGAATCCGGTATTCCCGTATAACGGCACCCCGCCTTCGCTTCACCCCTGCGGATTAATCCTTTAATTCTCATTACCTCGGCACTATCAACTTCCCCTGGTTTTTTATTCTTAATATCTTTTACAATTTTTTGATAGAATTTATCGCCATCTTCTTTGCTCAACCCAAATGAGTGATTGAAATCACGCACGAAATCGGCAAAGCGAATCGCATCATCATCGAACACCGCGATGTTACCAGAAGTTTGGTAGGCTACATGCACTTCATGTCCCTGGTCTACCAAACGAATAAAAGTACCTCCCATTGAAATCACATCATCGTCAGGGTGCGGGCTGAAAATGATGGCACGCTTTGGAAAGGGATTGGCACGCTCCGGACGATTACTGTCATCCGCATTTGGTTTGCCACCTGGCCAACCTGTGATGGTATGCTGAAGAGCATTGAATATTTTGATATTAACCTGATAAGCCGAACCAAACTCGGTAATAATATCTCCCATGCCATGTTCCATGTAATCAAGGTTGGTAAGCTTTAGCACCGGCTTCTTCAAGTGGAGGCACAACCACACCACTGCCCTTTGAATAAGTGCTTTGTCCCAATCAACACTATCCACCAACCATGGAGTTTTGATTCGTGTAAGTTTTGAAGAAGCAGCATCATCAAGAATCACCTGTGTGTTGTTATGATGCTGTAAAAAAGTAGAAGGTATTTGATCTGTGATCGGCCCCTCAACTGCCTTTTGTATAATGGTTGCTTTTCCTTCACCCCAAGCCATCATGATGATGCGCTTGGACTTTAAAATAGATCCCACCCCCATGGTAATTGCTTTCTTGGGCACGTTCTCATCTCCGAAGAAATCACTGGCAGCATCAATGCGAGTCACTTGATCTAAGGTGATCATGCGAGTAGGTGACTTCTCAGATGACCCTGGTTCGTTAAATCCAATATGGCCCGTGCGGCCGATACCCAAAATCTGTAAATCAATTCCACCTAAGGCTTCCATCTTGGCATCATATTGATGACAAAATTCTGTTACCTTATCCTTAGGTAATGTTCCATCCGGAATATTGATGTTAGCTTTCGGAATGTCTAATTCGTTGAAAAGATGTTCATTCATGAAACGCACGTAGCTCTGTAATGTATCGGGCTGCATGGGGAAATACTCATCCAAATTGAAAGTTATAACGTTTTTAAAACTCAAACCCTTCTTATGCAATGCCACTAACTCGGCATAAACCCGTGTGGGAGTAGAACCGGTTGCCAATCCTAATACGCAAGGTTTTCCTTCTGCTTGCTTTTGCTTGATTAATGTGGCTATCTCATTGGCAACAAATACCGAAGCTGCCTCAGAGCTTTTAAAGATTTGTGTTGGGATTTTTTCAGATACAGATACGTGACTCATATAGTTAGTTTGTGTTATTTCGGAAATGATATTTTACCCATTGATATAGAAGGAACTTTTGACCGGTTTCCATAGTGAACCTTACCACCGGCCATGGCCTCATTGGCCAGCACGGCAAATAAAACCGCTTCTTTTGCATCACCTGAAATCCCCAGATCATCCATATTATTAAATTGAACGGACGGAAGAAGTTCCTTAATCCATTGCACCATGAGAGGATTATGTGCACCACCGCCACTGAGGAACAATCTAAAACTTTTTTTTCCTTTAATTACTTTTTTTATAGCAGTGGCAATTGATTCGGCACTGAAGCGTGTAAGTGTGGCAAGCAAATCCTCCAATGATATTTTTTCTGTTGCACTTGTCTTTTGTGCTTTCAGCACGTACTCCATATTAAACAATTCAGGGCCAACTGTTTTTGGAAACGGTAATTTAAAAAACGAATCGTCCATTAATACTTTCAGCAATTTCTGGTTGAAAGTGCCCTTAATTGCCAAGAGCGAATCTTTATCATAGTGTATATCTGAACGGTAATGCCTGACTGTTTGATCTAACAACGTATTGGCGGGTCCTGTATCTGTTACAAACACGTGGGAAGCATTGACCGATCCCGGCAGATAGGTAAAGTTTCCTATGCCTCCCATATTAAGCATAATCCGGTCTTCACCCTTTTTACTATACAACATATAATCGCCATATACAGCCAGTGGAGCACCTTCTCCACCCTTAGCAACATGCTTTTGCCGGAAATCGCTGATGGTAATAATTCCCGTTTTTACGGCCAGATGATCGCCATCTCCTATTTGCAGTGTTGAATTTATTTTTGCGTTTGGAGTGATCGATTTGGGAGAATGAAATACAGTCTGACCGTGGGAGGCAATAATATCAATACGCGCAGTAGTGTATTTCCATTTCTTCAGGCATTGCAAAATCATGGTGCTATGCAGCGAAGCGATAGACGCATTGAGTTCGCACAAGGCCTGAAAATCAATCTGTCTTTTTGCAAAAACCTCCAAAATTTGAGATTTTATTTCCTCCTTATAGGCAAGTGTTTGAAACTTAAGTAAATCCACGCGAGTAGCAAGCCCCTGACCAGAAATCTTACACAAAGCTACGTCCAATCCATCCAAAGAAGTGCCCGACATCAACCCAATAATCAGCCTGGATTTTTTGCCAGCAATCTTACTTAGTTGGGCTATGTTTGAATTCATAAAAAGATTTCGAAAGTTAATTAATGGGCCGCGTGAACCTGTTATCTTTCAACAAAAATTCACGGGCTCAAAAGTATTTAAAATTCTGCGATGAAATAACCATTCGCGGATTATATAAAAAATATCATTTTAAGCATGGTTGCCAGTAGCGGCAGGCATCATGTGATCTAAAAAAATCAGCAGAACATGAAAGCCAATAGTTTCCGAACAGAAATTAGTTGCCCATTAGCAAACCCAATCGATTTAAAGGATAGTATCCTTACTACAGGGTCATGTTTTGCCGATCAATTTGGACTGTTGCTAAAAAACAACAAGTTTGATGTGCTGGTAAACCCGTTCGGCACGAACTATAACCCCATTTCGATACATAAATCACTAATCGAATCTGTCTCACCAAATCTGGACGAACGGTTATTCGTTGATCATCTGGGATTGTGGCATCACTTCGACTACCATTCCCAATGGTCATCGTTGCAAAAGGAAGATCTCCGTAACTCTATTCAACAAATCCAAAAGCAGGTAAATCAGTACCTGAAAAAAGTAGATGTGCTGATGATTACCTACGGAACCGCCTGGGTATATTATCATAAGTCTCATAATAGCATTGTATCGAATTGCCACAAGATCAAAGGAAGTGAATTTGAAAAGCGACTTTTGACGGTAGAAGAAATCACCCATTCATTTGAACAATTATATAAGACAATCAAAGGAATTCGCCCTGATATACGTTTAATACTTACCGTAAGCCCGGTAAGACATGTAAAAGATTCACTTGTCTTGAACAGCGTGAGTAAAGCAACACTAAGATTAGCGTGTCATATTCTTTCCAATCAATATGATCAAATTGACTATTTTCCTTCCTACGAAATTATGATGGATGATCTGCGTGACTACCGTTTTTATGATCGCGATAAAATTCATCCAACTGAAGAAGCGCTGGACTACATTAGTCACAAGTTTAGTGACCAATACTTTAAGCCCGAAGTAAAATCGTTCATTGAACGATGGAACAGCATCAGGCAAGCGATGGAACACCGGCCTAATCACCCCTACTCTAACGCACATCAACATTTTTTAAAAGGACTTATACAAAGACTGGAAGAACTAAAAGCGATTATTCCGGTGGAAGAAGAAATCAAAATTATTCAATCACAAATCCATACGAATGCCTAACCGTCTTATCAAATCCACATCACCTTATTTATTACAACACGCACACAATCCGGTAGATTGGTATGAATGGGGAAAGGAAGCTTTAGAAAAAGCAACCAATGAAGATAAGCCGATATTAGTAAGCATTGGCTATTCCTCTTGCCATTGGTGCCATGTGATGGAGCGTGAGTCCTTCGAAAATAATGACATTGCCAACCTCATGAACGAATATTTTGTCTGCATCAAAGTAGATCGCGAAGAAAGACCAGACATTGATCATATATACATGGAAGCTGTGCAGGCCATGCAACAAAGCGGAGGTTGGCCATTAAATGTATTTCTTACTCCGCAACAGAAACCATTTTACGGTGGCACCTATTTTCCTCCCAAAAACTGGGCACAATTGTTACTTCAGATTCATAAAACATTTCAACAAAAGCGTGCGGAAATAGACGAGTCGGCTGAAGATTTAAGAAATCACCTTCAAACCACAGACCTAAATCGATTCGCTAAAATTAACGAAGTAGTTTCTAGTAAAGAGAGTCTAGCGCGTATGTTCAACATACTGGTCACACGCTATGATAACACCTGGGGAGGAATTGAAAAAGCACCCAAATTTGTAATGCCATCAGTATGGCATTTTTTGCTGCGATATTATTTCAGCACAAAAAATAATGATGCGTTGAATATGGTGACACACACGCTTAGGCAAATGGCCTATGGTGGTCTTTATGATCAATTGGGCGGTGGATTTTCACGCTATTCAGTAGATGCCGAATGGTTTGCTCCTCATTTCGAAAAAATGCTTTACGACAATGCCCAGTTATTAAGTCTTTATGCTGAAGCGTACGCTGTTACCAAAGATGAACTATTCAAGCAAGTGGTGTACGAAACAACCGACTGGCTGAAAAATGAAATGACTCATCCGGGTGGCGGATTTTACTCTGCCCTGGATGCGGACAGTGAAGGCGTAGAAGGAAAATTTTACACCTGGACGGAAGAGGAAATTAAATCTGTCCTGGACGAACAATCTGAACTTATCGCAAACTATTATCATGTTACACCAGAAGGAAACTGGGAACATGGAAGAAATATTTTAAAAAGAGGTCATGCCTCTGAAATTCAACAAGCACCAGAGGGATTAGAAGCATTAAAGAAAAAACTTTTTAATGTTCGCAAAAGAAGAATTCGCCCAGGCCTTGATGATAAAATCCTAACCGGTTGGAATGCCATAACCATTCAGGGACTCATTGATGCCTACAAAGCATTTGGAGATGAAAAGTTTCTAACGTTCGCACTCGAAAACATTTCATTTATAGAGAATTTTTTGATTGTCAATGGAAAAGTGTATCGGGCTTTTAAAAACAAGCCCTCCGAAACAGAAGGTTTTTTAGAAGACTATGCCTATCTCATTCAGGCCTACACTTCATTGTATCAGGTAACCTTCAATGAAGGCTGGCTGCATAAGGCACATGTCTGGTGCAACTACGTGTACGAACATTTCTCTGATCGTGAAGATGGATTCTTTCATTTTTCATCGCTATCCGCTGAACAACTCATTGCAAAAAAGAAAGAAATCTTTGACAATGTAATTCCTGCCTCCAACTCGGTGATGGCACACAACCTTCATACACTTGGTAATCTACTCGACAAACAAGACTGGATAGATCAATCCATTAAAATGACTTCCAAACTAGCGAGTATTATCGAATCCGAACCTGGCTACATGTCTAACTGGGGAATTTTATTATCTGAAATTATTCATGGCATGAGTGAGGCCGTTATTTCAGGAGAAGATGCGCTCACCTTCCGATATAGATTACACCAGTATTTTTTACCCTTTACCATTACAGTAGGTACACGCGATAAAAGTGAGTTAGCTTTGTTGGCAGGTCGCGATGCAAAACCTAACCAAACATTGATTTACGTTTGTCATAATAAAACATGCCAACTGCCTGTGGATAATCCTGCGGATGCGATAGCTCAACTCATTATCTCAAACTCATGAAACAAGTAAAAGAACAAAATTGCCATAAGCAATAACTATCACTATGAAGAATATATACTCCTTTATTGCTATTCTACTTATTTACTCTTGTAGTAAAAAGGAAGTGGCTCCACCTGCTCCTTTATCGGCAATACCCGCAGCCAATCAATTGGCATGGCATGAAATGGAAATGAATGCCTTTGTTCATTTTACAACTAACACCTTTTCAGGAAAAGAATGGGGCTATGGTGATGAAAAACCCTCAATCTTCAACCCATCCGATGAATATGATGCTGACCAGTGGGTGCGCACATTCAAAGAAACCGGATTCAAAGGAGTAATTCTCACGTGCAAGCATCACGATGGGTTTTGTTTGTGGCCGAGTAAATACACAGAACACTCTGTTAAAAATAGTCCATGGCGCAATGGCCAAGGCGATGTAGTGCGTGATGTGATGCGTGCCTGCAAAAAGTATGAATTGAAATTTGGTATTTACTTGTCTCCATGGGATCGCAACCATGCAGCGTATGGTTCACCTGCTTATCTTGAATACTATCGCAATCAACTCAAAGAACTTTTCACCACCTACGGCCCCGTGTTTGAAATGTGGTTTGATGGAGCTAATGGTGGCGATGGTTATTATGGGGGTAAACGTGAGAAGAGAAGCATCCAAGGTTCTACCTACTACGAATGGCCAGTTACCTTAGATATTGTTCGATCTATGGAACCCGAAATACTTTTTTTTAGTGATGCCGGCCCTGGCGTTCGCTGGGTTGGAAATGAACGAGGTATAGCGGGTGAAACCAATTGGAATACAATTTCGCCAGACACCCTATTTGCTGGAAAGCCCGGAATAGAAAAACTTTTGAATGAAGGCGCTGAAGATGGAACCAAATGGATTCCGGCAGAAGTAGATGTGTCTATCCGCAAAGGTTGGTTCTATCATGCCGAAGAAGATACCTTTGTAAAAACGCCAGAACAATTATTTGACATTTATTTAACTTCTGTGGGAAGAGGCTCTACGCTATTGTTGAATGTTCCACCTGACAGGCGTGGCCTGGTGCATGAAAAAGATGTAGAATCATTAAAAGGCTTTCGCGAATTGCTCGATAAGGAATTTAAAACCAATCTCGCATTAAATAAAAAAACAACTGCTGATTCCTGGCGCGGAGAAGCAAACCAGTTTTCATCGGCTAATCTGGTGGATGGAAATAATGAAACCTATTGGGCTACCGATGATACAATAACCACAGGCAGTTTTGAAATCGATTTAGGCGAAACACAAAAAATAAAGTACGTGATGCTTCAGGAATACATTCCGTTAGGTCAACGCATTAAATCGTTTACGGTGGAAGTTCAAAATAATAATGAATGGCACAACGTTGCTGAGGGAACAACCATTGGATATAAACGCATTCTTAAATTTGAACCAACGGAAACGAATAGAATCAGAATAAATATTATAAGCTCAAAAGCTTGTCCTGTAATTTCAAATGTAGAAGTTTTTTAAAATTCTAACACTTGTACCAAGGTTTTCAAAATCTTATTTTGTTTGCTACAAATCGAACCGGATCGTTTACTGTTCAGGTAAAACACTATTTAATGGTTAATGCAATGCTACTTTGATAGATGAATCAGTCTTTGATACTCTTTCAGTAACTCGTTCCACACAAACTGTTGATCAAAATTTGCTGCAACAAACTTACGTGCACTGGCAACAAAAGATATCCGCTTTTCCTGATCACGGGTCATCAGAGCCATCGCCTCATACAATGCACTTTCATCTTTGGGTGGCACGATCAGGCCACTTACCTGATCTTCTATAATTTCATTGCAACCATTGATATCCGAAACAATGCATGGCACCTCCAAACAAGCAGCCTGCATGACCACATTAGGAAAGCCTTCCCTATAGCTTGGGAAAACGAATACTTCAGAAGCCAAAATCCAGGGTCGTACGTCTTGCTGAAACCCTGCCACCACCACACGCGTGTCGTGCTGAATGCAGTGCATAACATCCTCTGGTAATGGGTCGAGCTCCTGTTCGAAGGGACCTACCAATAATAATCGCGCATCCACTGAAGATGAAAGTTTTTTAAACGCATGCACCAATTCCACTATACCCTTATCTTTCACCACCCTACCCACAAAACAAAATACGATAATGTCATCAGGAATGAAAAAACGACTTCTGATTTCATGAGCAGCCTCTATTAATTCAGGTGTACGTGAATAATGAATTGAATCAATTCCATTGCTACTTCCTCTACCAATTATTTTAAATTTCGATTTGGCATTGTCGGACGGAAAAGATTGAATATTAAATTCCCTTTGAATAAATTCATAAAGGCCCTTTGAATTTGGATAGACATTGGTCGAACAAGAATACGTAATGCGTTCCGTTAATTTCAATATCCAACGTTTCAACCCACTCGCCTCCATTAACGGTAACCCAGCAACGGTATGTAATCGCATCGGCACATTGCATATCCGCGCTGCCATCATGCCCAACAAACCTGCTTTAGGCGTGTGAGAGTGAACAATATCAGGTTGAAAATCACGAATTAATCGAACCAACTTGTATAAACAAATCAAATCCAGAATGGGAGTTATCGCCCGTGTCATGGGCACTATCTGATGGGCTACTCCTAGCGCCAGTATATCCTTCACTTCGGGGCCATCGGCACTTACCGTTAACACATCAAAACCTTGTTGTTTAAAAAAGTTAAACTGTCCTTTCAGTAACAGCTTTAATGATATAGAGGCGGTGGTGACGCGAAGCAGGCGCAGTTTGTCATGCATGAATAGCAAAATTAATCTTTATAAGTTGAGAAGAAAAATAGGTGCTCCACAAATAGATGCGGTTAAAAATATTATGCCACTAAAGGATTAATGATTGATTTCCTAATTCTTTACGATCAATATTTCGAACTCGATCAGACTTTAAGCCTCGTGGACGCGAAATTTTGCTGGCTGAGGAAGAAATCCATTAAACTAAGTTTCATAGGAATGAAACATATTTTGATTGGAATTAGCGTGTCAATTTGAAATACACCCAGAAAAATCTTTTGGTAATGTACGTCTTGATCACGACAAGGAATTACTGACAAACAAAAGAATATCACTGACAGTCTAAGTATTTACAAGGTTCGCCAATGACAAGTGCAAAAACGCCAGATATGCAATTGGCAAACCCGATCGGTTAATGAAAGAGAGTATTAATAGGAGTGTTTAAAACACGGAGTCCCTGAAGCATTAGACTCCACTTGAACGAATGAAAATAAAAAAATGAACGCAACTTAAGCTCTTTGGTTTTGTAATTATTAACAACCAAATGGATTATGATGTTTTAGCTTAACCGTATAACAGAATACACTAAGTTACTACGCCAGGCCAAAAGAAATAGGAAGTATTTGTTTAAGACTAAAAAAAAAATTAACTAATGATTTCAACATGCACCCCATGTTTCTTTGCGATACGTGGTATATCATGGAGCGATATCTTTTCCTGGTTATATCCAACAAATATCTGATGCGGTTTATTTGAAACAAAATGAGGTTTTGAACCACCACATTCGTCACACAAACTCGCAATTAATTTTTGCCTTGCTTCAGCATCTAAATTTTCATCAACATGTAATAATACTTCCGTTTTCATAATTAATCTGTTTAAGTTTATTACCTATAGAAATATACAAATTTAATC
>CAYGGY010000088.1:0-16397 GCA_964349405.1 uncultured Ohtaekwangia sp.
GTAAAATTAAACCTACATCAACAGTTATTAATTATGAGTAATGAAAGGCAGATTCTTCCGACAAGGCAAGGCCAAATAGTTAAGATACTCAATTTGTTACCTGGTGAAGATCCAAATGAAAGTTATTTGTTGGCAGAAGACCCAACTCCTTATGATGACAAAAAGAGATTATTGCTCTATTCAATTACATCAATTATGAGGAGCAAGCACGATGGAGGAATTCCTGTTGCTGATCAGGTTCAAAAAGGCGATCTCACCGTAATCGGTGAATCTTTGGAAGAATGGGTACGTGGTTGGAATTATCGGGTTAATTAAAGGTTCTGTTATTTATGCCTCTTTAAATGGGTCGTCTTCGTGTATCTAAACTAAAGTCACAATGGACGTCCACGACAAGAAGACCAGAAGTTTTAACATGAGCCGTATCAGGTCTGTTGATACTAAACCTGAAATGATTGTTAGAAAATTCCTCTTTTCGAAAGGGTTCAGATACAGATTACATGCTAAAAATCTTCCGGGCAAACCAGATATTGTACTACCAAAATTCAAAACTGTAATTTTTGTTCATGGTTGCTTCTGGCATGGTCACCGTGGGTGCAAGTATTTTGTTATTCCTAAAACAAGAACCTCCTGGTGGAGGGATAAAATAGATAAAAATAAAGCCAACGATCTCAAAAATATGAAGCGTTTACGCCAGGATCACTGGAAAGTTATTACGATATTTGAATGTGAGCTGAAGTCCTCAAAAAGGGACAGGACCCTCACTAAACTAGTTAACCGTCTAAAATAATCATCATATGTTAACACGAATACATAATCCGAAGGATATAGTTGCATTTGCTAAACTATTGATTTCTGAAGGCACAAACTTTCACCCGGATATTGATTTCAATGATTGCAATAATCTGGAAACTCAGCAGCCAACCTACACTAAAGCAGAAGCGGATCTCAGGAATGAACTTATGAATCAGTGTTTTACTGTATGTGAACAAAATGGAATAGATATTTATGATACGATGAGTGAGGTTACATTAAAGAAAACTGGCTTGGATAAATTCATTCCGTTACCATCAGAAGCTTATTCAGAATGATGATTCAGATTATTTCCTATTAATCAACAAAAAAATTATGAGTGCGCTTGAAGAAAGTCACAAACTTGCTCATCCATTCTATAGGTTAATGGAATTACCCGAAAATGAATTAAAGGCAAAGATTACAACTATGAGCCGAGAAGAAATTATTGATTGGCTCAAATGGAATTATCATAATGGGGTTTATTCAGATAGTGACTCATTTCGTGAGTTTGGACAAATTATGTCCAAAAAGGAAGGTGAAACGATAATGTTAAGACAAATTTTAGAAGGTTAATATGTCTTATACTTACATAGACCTCTTTGCTGGTGCTGGCGGGCTCTCTGAAGGATTCATTCGGGAGGGCTATTATCCTATTGCACATGTTGAAATGAATAAGGAGGCTTGCGACACACTTAAGACACGCCTTGCATTTCATCATTTAACCGAAAGTAAGAAATCAAAAACCTATTTTTCTTATTTGAAAAATGAAATTACACGTGACGAATTATGGAACCAGATTCCTGAAGAGTTACTGAATTCGGTTATTAATAGTGAAATTTCTAATAAAACCACACAAAGTATATTCTCGCATATTGATAAGAGTCTTGATAAAAAAAAACAGGTTGATTTAATAATAGGTGGCCCTCCATGTCAGGCTTATTCGCTTGTTGGCCGAAGTCGTGATCCAAACGGAATGGAGGGTGATAAAAGAAATTATTTGTTTCGCTACTATGCTCAATTTCTTGAACGATATAGGCCAAAATACTTTGTTTTTGAAAATGTGTTAGGACTTCGTACTGCAGGCAACAAGAAGTATCTGAACGAAATGATCAGACTTTTTGACTCTATCGGATATTCCGTTGCAGAACCTACTGTATTAAATGCTGAAGAATATGGGGTGCTTCAGAAACGAAGAAGGGTGATTATTATCGGGCAGCGAGGGAAAAAGAAATTTGATTTTCCAATGCCTGACAAAATCAGTAATAGCTGGCAGACAAAGAAAGATTTGTTATTTGACTTGCCAAAGTTAAAACCTGGCGATGAATTACAAATTACCAACTATACGAAACCAATCAACGAATACCTTAAGCAAAGTAAAATAAGAAATGGGGTTGATTTCGTAACACAACACATTACACGAAATCACAATGATAGAGATCTCGAGATTTACTCGATAGCAATTGATAAATGGATTAAAGACAACCAACGATTAAAGTATAATGACATCCCTAAGCGTTTACAGACTCACAAAAACACAAAAGCATTTTTAGATCGTTACAAAGTAGTTGATCCTTCCGGGCATTCTCACACCGTGGTGGCACATATAGCAAAAGACGGACACTACTACATATACCCTGATCTAACTCAAGTAAGGTCAATTTCCGTAAGAGAGGCGGCTAGGCTTCAATCATTCCCAGATGATTTCTATTTTGAGGGAGGAAGAACTGCCGCATTCAAACAGATTGGTAATGCTGTGCCCCCTTTAATGGCTCAAGCGATTGCAAAAACAATTAAACACTTTCTGTGAAATAATGCTATTAAATCCAAATGGAAAACAAATAATAAAAGACTTTTTAGAAAGCAGCTCTGAGCAATCAATGCTCGATCTAATTAGTTTTGCCAAAGAGTTCCAGTTGACCTACACGGAAATAGCGGATCTAGCACATGGATTAGCCCGCTCAGGACAAATGATTCGTCCAAAAGCTAGCAGCACTTATTATGACATACCATCAACAGGTGGTCCAAGTTCATTGTCAACTTTAATTTCTCCAATTGTTCTTTCAGCACTGGGTAAACATGTCTTAAAACTTGGTGTGCCAGGACGTCCTGCCGGAGGCATTGATGTACTTGCCCAAATTGAGGGATACCACGTAGAGCCAAGCACTAAGGAAATCGAAAAATGGATTACCAATGGTCGGTTTATCCATATTGTTGCCAATAGTCACTTCACACCACTGGATATTAACTTCTTCGAGTTCCGAAAAAAGCATGATGCTGTAAAAATCCCTTCACTTGTTGTCGCATCAATACTGGCTAAGAAAATTGCATTCGGAATAAACTCAGTTGGATTAGATATAAGAGTTTCTAACTTCGGAAACTTCGGATCCACTTGGAATGAAGCACGAAGCAATGCCAAATTATTTAATAACGTTGCAAGTCTTCTTGGAATTCGATCAATGTGTTATATATCAAATGGCTTTTACCCGCAGCAACCTTATATAGGTCGTGGCGAATCTCTTCTCGCTTTGAAAAATATTTTTGACGAAACAAATTCCGATGATCTCTTAAAGAAACATCTTGCCCATTGTTATTCTATGGGAATCTCTCTCGCAGGAGGTAGCCAAGGAGTAGTGTTCACAGGAAGTGTTTTGGAAAAAGAATTTAGAGACAATATTTCCCTACAAGGAGGAAAATATGATTCATTTATCAATATAGCTGAGAAGGTCGAAAAAGAACATGAATTTACAATCACTGCTCAAGAGCCTGGTTTTTTGAGTATCGATCTTGAAAAAATCAGAAAATCCATTATGGCTGTTCAGCATGAAACAAAAGATTCAAAATATCCTGACCCCTGTGGGCTTATTCTAAAGACACAGCCTAATGAATACGTTTCAAAAGGTCATACACTCTGCACTTTTCGGTGTGTAAAGAAGTTCCGTGAGATCTTTCGAGAACAGTTGCAACTGTGTTTCAATTATGCTCCAGATATTAATAAAAGCAACGAGTTAGAATTAATATGAAAGAGAAATATAGTTGCTTTTCCTGTCCAACCAAGGACGATCATGCTTTGAAAGATCTGAAGGACAAATGTCCCTCATGCGGAGAGTCATATGATTTTCCATTGGAACAATTCCCAACTGAAATAGCGGGAATAAAAATCACTAGATCCATTGCTCGCGGATTTTATGGGGCTACATTTCTTGGTGAAATCTCTCCTTTCGGACAAGTAAAAGTTAAAAAGGTTCTAAAGGTTATCCCGATTGAACTCTACAAACTCCATAATAAAATTTTTAAAGATGAGTGTGAGAGACATTTTGAATTGTCTCAAAACTCTTCTCACTTTGTGGCGATAGACACGAGCATTTATCAAGAGAGCTATCCCGTTAAATTTAAAAATGGAAAGACGATTCTGTGCCACGTTATTGGTCTCGAATATATCCAAGGAAAAACCTTAAAGGATTATATTCATGATTCAGAGATTCTGCCGAGTCGGGCAATTGCACAAATTGCGATTGACTTAGTCCAAATCCTAAAGGAGCTGCGTCAAAATGAAAAGCACCACAATGATTTGCACCCAGGAAATGTATTAATTGAAGAACTGCCAGCGGCAAAAAAACGCTCTAGCGAAATTGACGAAAATATCAGGGTCGTTGCAATAGACCTTGGCTCACTAGACCAGAAAACCAAGAGTAACGATGATTCGAAACGAGTTGGAGATCTTCATTGGGTCGCCAAATGTCTTTTTGATTTGAGCAGGAAGATAACAGACAACCCCACTCACTATGATGAAAAAGATTGGCGGCTCGCCTTCCTTCTTGAAGAAAAAGCTGACTTTCTCAAACCCGCCTATATTCTTCAGCGACATATCACATATGATGACTTAATCACTCAGATAAAGGATACTTACTATCAACATTCAAACCCTTGGCAGGAGGAATTGAAATTAAAAAGTTTTGATGATTCTGTAAATGCACAGTCATTGCGTCCTTGGTATGTTCCTAATCTTTTTGTTGACCAAAATAACACATGGATCAACAGTATTGCAATAAGGGGACCACAAGTCATTACCGGAATGCGCGGCTGTGGAAAGACAATGTTATTAAGGGCGCTAGAGTTTCATGCAAGGGTTGTGCCGCAGAGTGATACCGAGAAAACAACTAAAAATGAAATTATCAATAGACTTATTAGTCAGGAAGGATATGTCGGCTTGTATGTTTCCTGTGTTAAACTATTGGATTTTAATTTTTCCAGCACTGAAAAAAAACGAGATATATTCGAGCCATATTCTAAGTTATTTATTGGCTATTGTATTCAGGCAATTCATTCTATAAAGCACCTTAAAGACATTGATCCAGAAAAGGTAAGGAAGGACTATTTTTTAGAACTCGCCAACGTACTATCATCAATAATTGTTAATGCAAAGGATGAACTTTCATCTGTTTCCAGTGACGCTGATTTGGAAATTAAACTTAAGAAATATCTGAACTCATTAAGTGACGGACAATCAGACTACAAAATCAACATACATCCAAAGATAGCATTTCCTCAGCTTGCAGAAGTCATAAAAAAATCCGGTGAGGTTTTTTCAAAGTCATACATATACTTCCTCCTTGATGACGTTTCAACTCGTTATCTTTCTGATGATAGTATTATTGTACTAGTTTCAGAGCTTCTGTTTCAAGACGAGATTTGCGCCTTTAAGTTTACTACTGAAGCACAGACGCTTGAAATGGTAATCAATGCTCCTGGAAATACTTCGCAGGCGAAAATCGGACGTGACTATACAGTGTTTGACTTGGGTGAGAAGGTGAACAAAATTATTCACGAGAACCATCATGAAGGAAAGGAATTCATTGAGCGAATCCTTATTAAGCGAGCAAATTTCTATCCGCTCCATCCAAGAAATGCAAGTATTTTGAAAATTCTTGGTGACCGGACTTTGATTTCCATTGCGGAAAATATTGTTATGGAAGGGAAAGCACCAGAGAAAAAGGGAATTTACACAGGTTTATCAGCTCTTACAGCGGTCTGTGTGGGTGACTTGGGAGATGTAATTACACTGTACGAAATGATGCTTAAAGGATGGGATCGAAGGCAATATCCTATTTCGGCAGAAGTCCAGAATCAGTGTTATCTCAAGCTATGCAATTCCAGATTGTACGACTTAAACCGGAAGGAAACAACTTACCTAGAATTTGTAAAGTCATTTGCGGATGCATCTCATCACCTACTTGTCCAGTCTGCAGTAAAGAAAGCAAGAGGGGAAACTAAGAAATTAAGACAGTATACATCTATATTCATAAATATTACGCATGGAGATAGAGAAAGGCAGTATAATAAAATTCGAAATCTTATAGATGCCGGGATTTTTAATCTTCACGGAGGGCCTGAAGCGTCAAGGACAAATCGTCAAGGAATAAATCCACAACAGCAATTTAAACTCATATTTAGAAAGCTGTATGGTGTTAGTGCACATATTGGTCTTGCAAGTGCAGACAGATTTGAAATTTCTGGTGAGGCATTGTACAATTGGCTTGAAAATCCAAAAGACGGTAAGAAAATACTTATTGACAACCTGAATCCGATCGAAGAAGAAGAATTAGAAGCAGCAAGAGCGGAACTTGAAGACTCTCCTGAAACTTTACCAAACGCCCAGCTTGATCTTTTCTCAACAGAACTTGAGAATCCTAAGGAAAAAGTAAGTCCAGATTATGATTTTATTTTTGAAAAACTTCCGAAAGTAAGAGAGATTAATCAAGATGACATCTTAAAAATAAAGTTCGATAATATTATTGTTGGTTTAGGCTTCGAAGAAGCAACTTTGGAATCAGCAAAAAAGATTGCCGAAATGCACGTATGCAATCTGATTCTTGTTTCCTTTGAGGAAGATGGAAAAACTAACGAAATTATTGATGTATTCAATAAAAGGGGATTTGATGTTTCTCAGATTGTTTCTTACAATGACTTCAAGGATAAAATTGCTAATCTGAAAGGGAAAACACTTTGTGATGTTACTGGTCTTCCAAAATCTGTCATTTTCGACTCGGTAAGAAAGGCCTTAGTCAAGAATAAAGAAGTCTTTTTCTCTCTCACTGAGCCACTAGTTGAATATCCATTGGATTCCGAAATCGAAACTGTGTTTGAAAGGAACAATGCTGAGGACTCTTCCACTTTGCTTACTGACGTATCTGCTCTCATTAAAGGAGAACAGGGTCCATATTCCTTAATTAATCTACTGCCGAATTATACTAATATATCTGAGCCACGGGTTTTGTTTTCATATGCTCCAATAAAACATGAACGTTTATATACCTTATTGGACGAAAGAGATTACGAGAAGATAAATATTATTGTACCATACGATCCTTCACCAAAGAGTAGATTAGCAAAAATCTCGGCTGAATTTTCGCTACGAAAATTTAATTCAGCGCACATTCATTATGTAACAAACAATGGAATTGCTGAAGGAATGATAATCCTTGCAAAAGACTACTATACATATTTTATACTTAACAATTTCCATTTTGAAATTGCATTAACAGGTTCTAAACTTCAAACATTGTCGGCAGCAATATTTGCCTCTGCCTTCAGAATATCACAGTGCTGGTATTTGAAACCAAAATCTTGGGATAAGACCCGGTTTTCAAATGGTGCAGGAAACACTTCATTCTATCATGTAACATTGGGCGATGGTAAAAATTGATTACACAAAATATGCAACCGTCTCCGCTGTCCCGGAGGCTAGTTCAATGATTGAAACCTTCAGGGCAATCGGTTATAGTATTGAAGCGGCAGTGGCAGATATTATTGATAATTCGATCTCAGCTGAAGCAAAAAATATCTGGATCAATTTTGATTGGCAAGGTGAAGGAACCTGGCTTTCAATCAAAGATGATGGAAGCGGAATGAACAATGATGAATTAGTTCAGGCCCTGCGGCCAGGGAGCAAGAATCCACTTGAAGACAGAGGAAGCAAGGATTTAGGAAGGTTTGGTCTTGGATTAAAAACAGCATCATTCTCTCAATGCAGAAGACTTTCGGTTATAAGTAAAAGAGAAAACTACACGCCAGTTTACTGGACGTGGGATCTGGATTTTGTAAAACAAAGTGGTAACTGGGATTTAATTAAATACCTGCCTGGTGGAAATTTTGAGAATGAAATTAATGCCATCAGATCTGGAACAATTATCATCTGGAACGAGATTGACAGACTAGTAAAGGATTTGCAAAGAGATGATGAAGGAGCTTTGGATAAATTCCTTCAGATAATGCTTCAAGTGAAGAATCACTTGGCCATGGTCTTTCATAAGTTTATTGAGAATGGCCGGATAAAGATTTACTTTCAGGACAGATTAGTTGAAGCGTGGAATCCCTTTTTGTCAAATGAACCAGCTACACAGGGCTTTCCAGAGGAACCCTTATATAATGGTAAAGTGATCATAAAGGGTTATGTACTTCCCCATAAGTCAAAGATCAGTGAGGATACTTTTAAGGAAGCAGAAGGACCCAAAGGCTGGAATGAACAGCAGGGTTTTTATATCTATCGCAATGAGCGCCTGTTACTAGCAGGCGATTGGTTAGGAATGTTTCGTAATGAAGAGCATTACAAACTTGCACGTATTGAAATTAGCTTGCCAAATCACCTGGATTCAGAATGGCAAATTGATATTAAGAAATCCATCGCCCGTCCACCATTGGCGTTCCGGGATCAATTAAGAGCATATGCTGGCAAAGTTCGCGCACAAGCCGTTGAGGTATACAGACACAAAGGGAAAAATATAAAACCATATACAGGGCAAAAATTTGTGCCGCTCTGGATTGACCATAAAAGGGGTGAGAAATGGTTTTATAAGGTGAATCGGGAACATCCATTAATTGAAACCATAAAAAACCAAGCCAATGATAAACCCGACAGGGCAATTGAAATGCTACTGAAGGTTATTGAGGAAACAATTCCGGTAAAATCAATTTATATTAGGGAAGCCGAGGAACCAGAAGCGCAGGGCAAACCATTTGAAGGAACGAAGCATGATGATGTATGGTCACTAATGAAAACTCTTTTTGATGCACTCACAAATCAAGGTAAGACAAAGGAGGAGGCAAAAGCAGTAATCATAAACATAGATCCTTTTAACCATTATCCGGAGTATCTCTCAAATCTTGATTAAATGATTTATAAATATTTCACCATAAATGAACATTCAATATCGAACCTGATCAGAAATGAGCTTTATTGTCAAAACTATAACTCGTTTAATGATCCATTTGAATGTTGGTTCACTATAAAGGAAGGAACTCCACACCCTATAAATGATCCTGATAGATTTGAAACGATCTGTAAGGCTTGGGGGTACTATCCAAGTGATAAAATGGAATCAAATTTTGCCGACTACTTTTCTTACATGGAAGAGCTTGAAAGCTATCAACCAGACATACAAGCCTATGTAAACGGTGCAAAAATTACTTGCTTTTCAGAAGATGATGGTAATTTACTTATGTGGTCCCATTATGCAGACGGTTTACGTGGCTTTTGCATTGAATTCGATGAAAAATTACTCTTATCAGAAGAAGAAAAAAAAGAGGCATCAATAATTCCGGTTTCATATATTAAACATCCGCCAGTAATTGACAAAATGCTTTATTCACTAGCGAATGATCAAATCTGGTATAATGAAATGGCATTGGAGGAGGATCAAAAAGGCAACTATGTAAATGCTTACAAGCAAGGACTGAAAGATGCAAATCAATTACTAAAAGATTTATATACCAAAACGATAGCTTCAAAGCCAGTGAATTGGAAATATGAAAAGGAGATTCGATTAGTTTTCTATTCTGGAAAGGAGAATCTAGGTGGCGAATTCTTTCATTTTCCATCGTCAGCAATTAAATCAGTTATTTTAGGAGAGCGGATTAGTACAAAATCTAAAGAAACAATTTGTGAAATCATTAATTTGAAAGGGACAAGTATTTCGAAAAAAATGGCGAAAAGAAATCCTATGTCCTATCAAATAGAATTTGAAAACATTCCATAAATGATAGACCAGGCAAAGAACATCTGCATTGAATTATTAAGGAGAAGTAAAAATCCGTCATCCACGGATATTAATAATTCCATTGATAACGTCTTAAAAATATTTCCTGATCTGAATTCCGAACGAGAAACTCTATTCAATTACTTATCGGCAACTTTTTCTGTTTTTTCAGAGGACTATAGAATTCTTGATACAGATGACGGCTATACTCCGTGGCTAAAGGACAGAAAAGCTAGCATTCATTGGAATTTCTGGAACAGGTATGTTAGCTACCTGCAAAAGAAAATTGCACCAGACACAATAAATAAACTAGATAATCTCACCGATGATATCTTAGATCGTATTGCAAACCCATCAACTCCAGGGGCATGGGATAAAAGAGGAATGGTGGTAGGGCAAGTACAGTCAGGAAAAACTTCCAATTACACTGGATTAGTAAATAAAGCCTCCGATGCTGGATACAAACTAATCATTGTATTGGCTGGTATGCATGATTCACTAAGAAGTCAGACACAGATACGAATTGATGAAGGTTTTTTAGGTTTTAATAGTCAGCGCTCCTTACAGTATTCGAATACCAATAAAATAGGTGTAGGGTTTTACAATCCTATAGACAGTAGTACCAATCAGCCAATCGATCTTCCAGCAAATGCATTAACATCAAGTCATCTTAATGGTGACTTTAATCGCAAGGTTGCTCAATCTGCCGGAATTCATTTAAAGAGTTCCGACCCAATTGTAGCAGTAGTAAAGAAAAATGGTTCGATTCTAAAGAATTTAATTTCCTGGTTCGCAGCATGGGGAGACAAACAGCCTGATGGCAAAATAATTATCAGAAACGTTCCCTTTCTTTTAATTGACGATGAGGCAGATAATGCCTCAATTAATGTGAGCACCGAAAAAGTTTCAGCGATCAACGGCTGCATCAGAGCATTACTTTCCTTATTTGAGCAGAGTGCGTATGTAGGTTATACCGCAACTCCATTCGCAAATATTTTTATACCTATTCTTGTTCAGGAATCGGTTAAAGGTATAGATCTTGCAATAAAAGATTATGAGTTTAAAGTTGGTCAGGACTTATTCCCAAAAGATTTTATAATCAATATTCCAGCACCCTCGAACTATATTGGCCCTGCTAAAGTTTTTGGTCTTCCGGCACTCACGTCATCCGATGCTGATGAGAAACCTCTCCCGTTAATCCGGTCAGTTAAGGATTATGAAGTCTTCAACGCATCAAATAAACAGGAGCAAATGCACAACTTTATAGCTGGGGTTGATGATGACATTGCCCGAACAAAGTCATTTATTCCTGATAAGCATAAAAAAACCGATCCTCTGCCTGACGAGTTACCTAATAGCCTGAAGTTCGCTATTAGGTGTTTTGTCCTTTCATCTGCAGCCAGAAGGGTTAGAAAACAAATCGATGTTCATAACTCAATGCTGATCCACATTTCCAGATTTATTATCTGGCAGGATCGCATTGCTACCCTGATTGATGCAGAACTAAAATTTTATCAAAAACAAATTGAATTAAAATCAGGCAACCTTCTTAAAGAGCTTGAAATAATATGGAATAAAGAGTTCGTTCCAGCAACAGCGAAAATAATTCATGAATCAAATGATTCTGTCACCACATATAAAGACCCGGAAATAAAAATCATTTCATGGAAGGATGTTGAATCCGAAATCTTTCAAGCCATTTCAAAAATAGAAGTAAGGGCAGTTCATGGGGACAAAAATATTGCAGGGCTTTCACATCATAATATTTCCCCACTTGACTACTTCTTTTCGGAACAGCAGGGAAAGTATCTCTCAGTGATTGCTGTAGGTGGAGATAAACTTTCGAGAGGATTAACTCTGGAAGGTTTAACAATAAGTTATTATCTACGGGCATCAAAAATGTATGACACTCTGATGCAAATGGGAAGATGGTTTGGATACAGACCTGGGTATGTTGATCTATGTAGAATATTCACAAGTGATGAACTTACGAGGTGGTATAAGCACATCACAATTGCTTCCGAGGAGATGCGCAGAGATTTTGACTATATGTTTCTGTTAAAGAAAACACCAAAGGAATTTGGCCTGAAGGTAAGAACACACCCTGGTGTATTAAAAATTACAGCAGCGAATAAATTCAGATACAAGAAAGTTATGTATCTGAGCTATTCCGGTGAACTTGAGCAAACATATCAGTTTAAAGTTGACAAAGGTAAATTCAGAACAAATTTTGATAACACTGTTGGCCTGATCGCGGCACTAGGAAGGCCAATTGAGAAACCATTGAATGACTTCAATAAGAAACAGCTACTTGTATGGAGAGGAGATAATAATTTTAACGCAGTGACTTCCTTTCTTCAGAATTATAAAATTGGTGAAGAGGTGATTGATACCAGTAAAATAGTGGATTATATCAATGCTCAGACAAAAAAAGGAAACCTTGTAAACTGGACCGTTGCACTTATTAATAATTCTACAGCAAAGCTGGATGACGAATTCGATTTTCCGGGAATTCCGAATAAAGTTGGCTTAACAGACAGGTCAAACGTAAGCAACGACCCCACAGATTATGAGGTTGCCAGATACAATATTACAGATCACAGACACGAACTTATTGATCTCACTGAGGATGAAGTGGAAAAAGCCAGTACGCAAACCAAAGTAGACTGCGAAGAGGAGCGAAAAGAAATTCCAGAGTTACCCAGCCGGAAAAGAATTAAGTGGACTAGAAAAAGTATAAATGGACTGCTCCTGATTTATCCGTTAAATGGAAATTGCCAATACGTGATTGATGATACAACGTCACCAAAGAAGGTTGAGAGAAGGAGAATCAGTGATACTCCAATAATTGGAATTGCAATAAGTTTTCCTGAAATAGAGAATGATGAGAAAATTGAGTACGCTGTAAATGAACAGTTCAGGAAAGAGTATGAATATCCTGAAGAACTTGACGGAACTGAAGAAAATGACGGAACGGATTAAGCAAATATGGACACAGCTTGAATCAGATAGTTCAGCGGTTGCCGGTCTGTTTAAGTTACGCTATTCAGAAAAAAGTATATGTGATGTTTTTTTGGGACTGAAATTCCCTGAAGCACACCGGATACTTATTCTAAAAGTTCCTTTCTCAACCGGAAAAGAATTCAACTTCCGTTATGAATTCAGAGGACTGAAGTTTGATAAGATTTATGATCCGGATGACTCTCGTTTTCTTTTATTAAATCTGATTTTGGCAGATAACCAGTTCAAAGATGTTTTTGACACACTGGTTGCTGATGTCCTTTTGGCCATTATTGATGAATCAGACATAAAAGTAATTTTGAGGAACTATTCGAATCGCCTTATTAAATGGCAAAGCCTATTCGAAAAATTCAAGCAACAAGGTTTAACGCCTGAAGAGCAAAGAGGTCTTTATGGAGAACTGTGCTTTCTTAGGAAATTTCTAACTGCAAATCCGGATTTTCAAAGCATTATCAATTCCTGGATTGGTCCTGAAAAGCAAATCAGAGATTTTCAGTTCGCTCGATGGGGTGTTGAGATTAAAACCACACATGGTAACAATCATCAGAAAATTCATATCAGTAGTGAAAGGCAACTGGATACTCAAAATCTAGACAATCTTTATCTGAATCACTATTCTCTTGAAGTAAGGCAGCAGTCTGGGGAAACATTAAATGAACTAATTGATAAAATAATTGAAGCTCTTAACAGAGACTTCACCGCTCTGAATAAGTTTAGAAACAGATTAATAGAAGCCGGCTACTTTGATCACCACCGAACGCTTTACCACGACACTGGCTATTTTACAAGACAGGAAACATTCTATAAAGTTGAGGGTACTTTTCCAAGAATTGAAGAAAGTAATATTCGAAATGGCGTTGGTGATGTTAAGTACTCTATAATAGTATCTCAGTGCTCAGATTTTATTAGAACTGAACAGGAAGTTTTTCAAACTTTATTTTTTCTATGAGTACTCCAATTGAACAAACCGAACTCCAGAAGTTTTATCACTCCCTTCACCAGGATATACGGTCTCTCCAGTTATCAGAAGATGATGGAGGTAATCTCGAACAAATATTTACAAGAACAGCGCTTGATTTATTGACTGAAGGAGGAGAAACGGAAAATGCGAGAGAGGCTTATGATGAAGGTCAATTGGGCACAAAAAATCAGCATAAGATCAATGCATATGCTGAACCTGATAATTACGAAACAGTAGATTTATTTATAACCATTTTTAAAGGAACTGATGAGCCTCAAAGAATCGGCAAAGATGAAATTGAAACAGCAGTAAAACGAATTACAAATTTTTTCCGAAAAGCTAAATACAAAGATTATGCAAATGAGATTGAAGAATCTTCGCCCATCTTTGATTTTGCACAAACACTTGCAAATTCACAATTACTGCAAGAGAATCTGGTAAGAGCAAATGCGATTATTCTAACTGATGGGATTTATCCTGAAGAAAATCTAACAAGTCAAAATATTTCAGGCATCCCAATATTCTTCAGGGTTGTGGACATCAATTACCTCCATAATATTACTGAGAAATCTCATGTACCCATTGAAATAGATTTTAAAAATCAAGGATTTGAAGTACCGTGCATTATTTCTCCATCAGAAAATGATCAGTATCAATCTTATCTGGCAATTATGCCGGGTACAGCACTTGTTGCTATTTATGAAAGATATGGTTCAAGATTACTCGAACAAAATGTTAGATCTTTCCTACAGTTCACAGGAAAAATAAATAAGGGAATACGAAATACAATTCTAAAGGAGCCACAAATGTTTTTGGCTTTCAATAACGGCATAGCTGCAACTGCAGAAGAACTTGAAATAGTCAAGTCCGAAAATGGAAGAGGATTTTTAATTTCTAAAGTTAAAGACTTTCAAATTGTAAATGGTGGACAAACCACAGCTTCTATTTATCACACTTACAATAAAGAAAAAAAAGATATCTCAGCCATCTTCGTTCAGGTAAAGTTAACAGTCGTCAAAAACAGGAGCAATTTTAGTGAAATTGTTTCCCGAATTTCAGAATATGCAAATACACAGAATAAAGTTTCCGTTTCCGACTTAAGTTCAAACAGGCCATATCACATTGAACTGGAAAAGTTATCAAGAAATATTTTTACACCTCACGTTGCCGGACAGATATCACAGCAGTCAAAATGGTTTTATGAAAGAGCAAGGGGACAGTATAAAAATGCTAGATCAAAAGGTTCTAAGGCTAATCAGAAAGCATTTGACTTAAAGAATCCTAAGCATCAGGTTTTTAACAAGGAAGATTTAGCTAAATATGTAAATGCCTATCGTGAGGAAGTTGAAGGAAAGAAAATCACCATTGGGCCTCATTGGGTTGCAAAAGGAAATCAAAAAAATTACGCCCAGTTCATTGGCTTTAACCTTGAAAAGAAAGTTGACAGCATTTATTTCGAAGATGTAATATCAAAGGCAATTGTTTTCAAAACAGTCGAGAAACTTTACGGAGTAAAACCTCATTCGATTGGAGACATGAGATACTTGACGGTTCCTTACTCTATTTCATACTTTGGCTATCAGACAGAGTATAAACTTGACCTTTACAAAATCTGGAAGAATCAAGGTATATCAGAACATCTCAAAAAGCTTCTTTACGAACTAATGAAGCAAGTAGAGAGTTTTATTAAGACAAAAGCCCCTGGAGCATTATACGGTGAATGGGCAAAGAAAGAGGAATGCTGGATTGAACTGAAGAAGCAAAAGTTTGATATTGATTTTAAAAGCGTAAAAGCAGATTTGGAAGATTTGAAAAATCCTTCGCAGCGAAAGCGAATTGCAGACGAAGAAACAGCACAGGTTCAAATTCAGGAAGAAATAGATACTCTTAAATCAGTTCCGCCAGAAATTTGGCATAAAATTGAAGATTGGGGAAGAAAAACCGGGATGCTAAGTGAACAAAAGAAAACAGTTGCATACAATATGGCAGGAAGAATCAGAAATAATACTAAGATTTCTGATTATGAAAGACAAACCGCAAGTACTATACTCGATGAGGTCATAAAAAATATGCCTGAACTCCTTGACGGCATTGATGAAATCAATGAGAATAGGAAGGGCATCAGGGAAGAAAAACCAGACATAACAGTTGACCTCATTAGTAAAGTGGTTCAATGGGATAAGAAAAATAAAAAGCTCAGAGACTCTGAATTTGTATTTATGCTGGAGTTAAGTAAGGGTAATAAGCCCTTAACGGATCGAAATAAATCCTTCGCATTATCAAATCTCGCCAAGGTCAAAAAATTTGGCTTTTCAGAATAGGTAAAATCGCATTATTAGATCCCGAGGACCTATTTAAGAGTTCAAAAATATTGGAATTAAACACAACTCAGGTACCTATGGAGATGTTCAAAATTTGTACATTGCAAAACCTTAACGAATCGAATTATTGACATAATTGCCTTGGTGGAGAATCGGTGCACTTAGATTCACTGAACCGGTAAAAAGTTGTGATACAGCAGAATAGAAAGGGTTAAAAACTCCCTCCTCCTCTGCTGATCAAAGTCAAAAGCCCGAATTCTCTATGAATCC
>CAYGGY010000089.1:0-15709 GCA_964349405.1 uncultured Ohtaekwangia sp.
GGACTCCACCGTCGCCGTCACAGATAAAAAATCTTTATCGTTTCGGCTTCGGTAAAAAAAGATCATGCCCAGAGGAGGCGGAGGAAGAGGAGGAGGAAGAGGAGGAGGAGGAAACGCTAACATCCAGCCATTTGGACAATCTCTATTACCTCAACTCTATCAACCACTAGCCAGCGTACTCTCTACAACCAACGCCAGAGCGCAGGCTTCACGTATTCGAAATGAGCTCTTTGCGGCAATTGGACTTCCTCAATTTGGGAGCTTTAATGAACTCTTAAATCCAGCGGTTCGAAATCTTGTCATCGCCGCCGAATCTCAAACTTACAACATGTCAGCCGGTACGCCCATAGGAAATATGAATGCATTCATGAATCAATTTCCAGGGGATCCAGATGTACCAGGAGCCACCCCAGACTCTTTTACAATAAACCCCGCCACTGCATCACCCGCCGCGGCTGTTTGGCTTCTGAGAGAACACGCGCTTGTCAACCCAGCCGATTCCCCGTATTTCTACACAGTAACTATCAGAGGAACTCCGATCGTGGGAGGTGAACCAAGAACCATCACAAGAGCGCTGTCCCCGGCTTTTTCTAGAACAGGACTTCTTCTTTATGGCCAGCTCATGGGGTTTTCTCCAGAAGCAGTCGCGGGGAGCCTTCCATATCAAGAGTTGATTCCAGAAGCAGGAAGTGACGCGACGCAGCAACACGAACTACTTCAGACTTCGGATCCTTTTGAAGATGAAGAATTAACTCAGGCGCTTGATCCAAACACAGTCTCGGTCACTATCGAAAGATATTTAAAAGGGGCGACATCGGCAACAGGGGGCGCGAGTAGCAGCAGCGCCCAAAGCGGGGGGTCGTTTTTTAGACACTGGCTCTCGGAAGATTTTCCGATGGATTTGTCTTTTATTCAAGTTTATAAGAAGAGTCAACAAGATCTTCTTTTGAAACAAGTGGAATCTGGAACGGAGATAGCCTACGCGAGTTACGAGATTGATTGTTTTGGAAATTCGCTTCTTATGCTCGGGATGCCTTTTGAGAAATTGATATTGTATTTCAACATCACCGCACATATTACAACCCCATGGCTTCCCACTTCAATGATCAAAGAAATCGCAAAAGAGTTGAGAGTAAATATCACTATTGTCTATTATTCCGAAACGCGTCGATTAAGAGGGGATAACAAACAGAAATGCCATAAACAAGATCCGGCGGGAGCGAACGGGAAAGTATATACCATCGCGAGAGTCGCGGGGCATTATGTTCCGGATGTTTATTCTAATTGGACACGGTGGGCAGTGCAGCATATCGACAAAGCAAGAGCCGCGTTCCCGAATTGTAAACACCTGCCATTTGGTCTTCCTCATAATTTTAACCGGGCCAAATACATTCGAGGTACCACTGGACTTTCTGGGTCGTCTCCCAAGATGGACTGTTTTACTGAGAGACAGCTGCAAGAAAAGCCGCATCGAAAACTGGCAACTTATGGAGAGATTTTAGCGGTCATTTGTTATGGAATTTCCGAGGACAGATTTAACAGCGGCAAGATCAGAAAACGAAAAAGAGGCGATAAGGAAGAAGAAGACGTGGCAGAAGCCGAAGAGATATTAAAAACAACAACAACATGCAGGGTTTCAATGTCTCAGAAGAAATTCGTAGAACCTATGTCGCCGAATGAGCACATGCTTCGTAGTCTTTGTTTCATGTATTTCAAAAGATCTTTAAAAGACCGGCTTCTTCCTACCACATTGACTCACAGCGAGACGGAAAAGCTTTTTGAGTCTTATTCGAAAGAGGTGAATTATCCTACCCGATGGATTTTGCAAGGACCATCCGCTGGAACAGACGAGAACGATACGGGAGCGGCTGGAGGAGATATGTTATTTACAGAGAGATATTTTATAGAGGGCAAGCAAGCGATTCCAGGCCACGCGCCACCCTATATTTACCCAGCATTGAACGACATGTTCGATGTATACGGCGCGACCCCTCCTCCCAAATGGTCTTTGATTGATAAAATGTCATCCCCTTATTACGTGACTAAGAAGACGCTGGGCAGAAGAGCTAAAAAAGACAACGTGATTTTGGTATGGGTAAAACACAGATACACCGTGGTAACTTTTGATTTTGAAACTACTACAGATGGACCCAAACACGAGCCGTTCACATGCGCGATTGCCTACTATGTCGGTTTACTTGGAGTTCCATTTGATTTTAGAATTTTTGAACACGAGATTGATGAGAAGCTCCCAGAAGATTACGGGGCGGTTCTTCAACGAAGACATTTTTTCGGAAGAGATTGTGCACAAAAAATGATGGATTTTATGGTGAGTCATTTCTTGGGTTTGAAAGTTCTGATGATAGCGCACAACTTGAGATATGATTTGAATCAGTTGATAGGGAATACTAAAGGAGTTATTGTGGCTGGAATTTTTAAAACGGCCCGGAATACGAATTGTGCAGAAGTAGATTACTTTCATTCCAACCCCTCTCTTTATCCTTATCCGAGGAGGATTTATCACATGGACTCGTTTCCGATTGTGGCTATGTCGTTGGCAAATCTTGGAAAAAGCACCGGTGTCCCAGTTCAAAAAGAAATTTTTCCATACGGGTTTTATAATTCAGACCTAATCAAATGCATTGAGATATACACCAGAACGAATATTGCACGAAACCAAAAAAATGAGCCCTGTTGTTTCAATAGCCCCTATACTTATACACGGAGAGTAATCGAAGCATTGCCTTATTTGCCAAATGGATCTTCGGACGAAAAAGAGTTTAGAGAAGCGATTGCCAGAGCTGGAGCAATTGGCATGAATTTGAAATCTGGCGGGGAAGAAAAAGAGGATCCTGATTTATTTTTTCCTGTGGTCTATGCAAATTATTATTGTGAACTCGATTGCGAAGTCCTTTTGATGGCTTTTCTTAAACATCGTAGAGAAACCGCGCGCATTTGCTATCTCGAAGAAAAGAATGGATCGGATCCAGAGTTCGTAAGATCGAAAATAGATTGTCTTTTTGCGGTATCGGCGTCTCAAATTGCATCACAGCTTTTGAAAATGTCTAATGGACTGGATGGTACCTATGAACTCTCGGGGTCTGCAAGAGATTACATTGCTTCATCTGTGGTGGGTGGAAGAGTTATGGTGAGAGCTAATATTCCTCATGCTTGTTTTAAAAGAGTGGATGATTTTGACGCATGCAGTTTATACCCCACCGCCATGGCTCGAATATGCGAGGAATTAAATGGGCTGCCTCTCGGAGTTCCAAAAGTATGGACATCTGGCATGAATTTAGAAAATGATCCGTCGATTGTTTATTATGTAATCAGTGTGAAGATTACATCCGTGACCACTCATCTTCATTTTCCAATTCTTTCTTATATCGATGAACATGGAGGCAGACATTTTTCCAACTTTTTAGAAGGGAAAATTATTACCGTGGATAAAGTTACCTGGGAAGACGCCAAAAGACATCAGGGAGTTTATGGGGAAATTATTTGCGGAGTTTATTTCAACCAGGGAGGAAATCGAATTCTGGGAAAATTGATACGCTATTTGTATAACGAGAGAAAAAGACTGAAAGAGTTGAAAAATGACGCCGGGCAGCAAGTTGTGAAGTTGATGATGAATTCCATGTATGGACGAACGATTATGAAGCCAGTTAAGACAGACACGTCGTTTATTTCAGAGAGAACCAAAATTCAAGATTTCATTCAGAAGCACTCTGTTTCAATTCAGACGATTAGCTTTGTTCGACCCGACTTCGCCGTTGTCGAGAGACAAAAGTCGCTTTACAAACATTATAGTCAACCTCAAATTGGATCTTTTATTTTAAGCATGTCTAAACGAATTATGAATGAAGTGATGGTTTTGGCGGAGAAAATATGCGCCCCCATTCACTACCAAGACACGGATTCGATGCACATTGAGCATGATATGATTCCTATTCTCGGAGAGGCTTTTTTTAAAACATATCAGCGTCCTTTAATAGCATTGGATTATTCTGACTCATCCTCATCTTCTTTAAAACCATACGAACATCCTTGCGAGGAGTTGGGTTTGTTCCATGGAGATTTTGAAAAGAAAAGAGGCTATGAAAAACCTTATAGCGAGAAAAGCGTGTATTGCGGCAAGAAGATGTACTTTGATTTGCTTGTTTACAAAGTCGCTGATCCATCGTCTCAACAACTTCCAGATCTACAAGTAGCCCATGTTCGAATGAAAGGAATTCCAACAGACGCGCTTAGGAGTTATGTGAAAGAAGAGGGGTCGCGTGAAAGAGGAGACGTTGTAAACGAACTACATGGCCTTTACATGAGCTTATTGAACGGCGAAAGACACAAGATCAATTTACTCGCATGCAAAAAGCCATTTTTTGTTTTTGACAGAGCCATGAATACTTCCACCCGCAAGACATTCTATAGAGAAATCGGTCTTTTGGAGTATCAGAAAAAAAGAGCGATTGAAGAAGCTGTTAAAAGCGGATTTTTTTCGCTCATTCCCGATGGTACGGATATTTCGCACATTGTCGCAACATCCCAACGGCGATATTCTTCTTCTACGCCATTATTCCCGGAAGAAGAACATCAATTCGAAGCATCAGCGACGAGAGGACGTGTTACAGACTTGACTCAAATTATGGAAACCAATATTTCCGACCCCACCGAGGCCAATATTGAAGAAGCTTATATACAAGTTCGAAAACGAAAAAAAGATCGAAGAAGAACTGCCCGGGGATGGTTCTTGGATTTAGAAGCCGATGAAAGCGACGAAGACGACTGTGAACAAGAAGACGATGAAAGCGATGAGGACGATGACCATGAGAAAAATCAGAAAGAAGAGGAAGAAATCGAATACGAAGAAGGTGAAGAGGGTGTTGAAATTTCTCACGCGGCGATTTTAGAAGACATGAGGAAAAAAGATGAAGAAGAAAGGGAAATGGATTCTTTTTGGAGTAACTTTATTGTCCCCGACCATAATAGTGAAGATGACGATGACTTTGTTTGTGATAACTTGGACGATCTTGTTTTTCCTGAAGGAATTTTGGAAGATTTATTAAATGAAGAAGACCATGAGTAAAAAAGAAAATGGCCAGAGGCGCCGAGTTTCGATCTCGGTACCTTAAGGCACGCAAAGCCAAACGTGTTACCATTACACCACGTCCCCGGCCGAAGATTTATCATCTTCATCCTCATCATCGCTGACTTCCTTTCTTTTCTTTTTATCTCCTTTCCTTCTTTTTCCTTCTTTTTTCTTATAATAAATTTTTAAAACATCCCTTCGCTGATCATACCCACAGATGTAATCGTTCATGGTCTCTCTTAATATTTCAGCAATCGCCGCAGGAGTCAATCTTCTTTTACCAATGTTTTCTCTTTCTGAAAGAGCCGGGATCAATTCTTTAAAGTTACCAAGTAAATAACCTTTGAGCATATATTCCCATGATTCGGTTCTCAAGTTGAAAATGTAGAGATTATGAAGACTGCTTCGCTGGGCTGGCGCGATTAATTTCTCGTACTGGATTGAAATCACTGTTGAAATATTTGAATTTCGAAGTGTCAAAATCATTTTCATAACCAACATATTTCGCAGTTCCAAAATATCATCAAGAATCACTAAGAACTTGAATTGGTTCTGTGTTTCGTCATTGATTCGTTTAAGGATGGCCAGAATCGTGGGACAAAATCGATCAAAGGTAATCATCTTCTTTTTAACCGTTTTTTTCAGCGCCGCGAGAGGTTCTGCTGAAGTGGACTCCGTAAAGAATAAAATCGCATTGTAAGCCAATAATTCCTCTTTGGTTAATTTGTTGAGCTCATGAACCCAGAAATGTGTTTTGCCACTGAACGATTTTCCAATGATTCCGTAAGTGACACCGGTGGATTCTGGCACAAAAATCGATTTTTCAGGCAGCGAGGTAGCGAGTCGAGTTTTCAATTCAATACGTGTTTTTTCAAGAGTACTTTCGAAATTTCTTTGCACGCTGTTCTTCTTTTTTCCATTTTTCTTCCCCTCATCCTCTTCCACAGAAGTAGCAACAGGAACGACAGCTTTTTTAATTTCTGGGGCGATTCGATTCTCAGCCCTACGAGTTGCGGCCAACTCTCTTTGTTGTTTTTTTCGTTCTTCAGAAGCACTTAGCGGATATTCTTGCGGAGTTTCTCCCTTCTTGGTAAATTGACTTCTTAATTGTTCATAAATCTTTCTTTTTCCTATTTTCTTTACAAAATGATTCACCAAAGAAGACATTCCTCTAGAAGCATGGGTCGATTGAATTTCTTCAAGCGGAACTTTCGAAAGAAGATGTCTGATCACTCCTTGCATCATGGTCGGAGTTAGTTGTAACTTTTCTTTCTTTTGAGGAGTGTAGACAAGAGAGAATTTCTTGGTTATAATTTTTCCGGATGAAGGATCTTTCAAAGCCAGGTGGACCATAAACCCAGTCGGCGTTTCGTCCACATAAACCGTTGGCCTGGTCCCGGAATGAATCGCTTTCGGATTTGAGACATTGGCGTTTCGGAGGTTTTGAAGCTGTCCCGCCACCATTATTTTACTAAAAAGAAAAACAGAAAAACACGACACGCGACACGTAAGAATAGAGTAGTGTTTTTGTTGTTTTGTTGTTTTTGTTGTTTTTCTAAAATGGGTTCGTTAAATACAATCCGAAACGCGGTACAACAGGCAAGAAGGGAAAGGAACATGCCTCACTACGCCTATCAACCTTACGACAAACCTCAAACCGAAATCATTCAAAGACAACTGACTGCTGAATCGAATCGATATCTACATGCCGGATTTCAAACACTGAAAGACAACCCTGAACGTTTTGGCAGTTCAGACGACCCTTCTTCTGGAAACGCAAACGACGCTGTGCTAAAACAAAAATTGGCTAAAAAGAAAAAGAAACAAGCGTTGCTCGTGAATATGATTTTAAACAAGGAAAAATTCATCGACGACGATTTCGAGGACGATCAGGATTTTGATGAAAACCATCGTGTGCCGTGGAAGGGGCCTAAATTGACAGACCCGGCCGCGGTACAAAATTTGGCTGTAATTATTCCTACCTTAAGATCTAAAAACGTGGTTTTTGACCATGGAAAAACGCCTCTTGGTAAAAAATCGGACGAAAATTTTTTCAACTGGCTCGAAGAATATTCTCGCCTAGAACATAAGAAAAAGAGAGAATTCGATATGAGAGCTTTTATTCCCTCTTAGAGTGTGTGTGTAGAGTTTTTTAAAAATAAATTTCGAGCCAAAAAGCAATTCCCACCGCATTGGAACCCGTCAACGCGTCTGGAGGATCTGGAACCAGCGGATTTGGAATAATCACATTCGAGAACGCCGTGTCTAAACCAATCCCATACTCGTCTTTCACACTAAAATCCAAGTACCTAGTCAAATTCTTTTCCGAGTTCATCACACAGATGTTGGGCGCTTCTTCTGTTGCCTCTCTTCGATAGCAAATGGCAAAAGGCACCGATACATCAAAATCATCCGAAGTATAAGAGCCCGAAATATCCACAATGGCAATGATATCCATCCCAACATGAGGATCCGAAGTCCTTGATTGAACATATTGCGAAAAAGTAAGTTGCTTGGAAT
This sequence comes from uncultured Ohtaekwangia sp., assembly GCA_964349405.1. GTDB lineage: Bacteria > Bacteroidota > Bacteroidia > Cytophagales > Cyclobacteriaceae > ELB16-189. The sequence goes on from CAYGGY010000089.1 coordinate 7,607, forward strand.
GAATTGTAATGTATCGGGTGTAGAGCATGGCGGCTCTTCCTCCTCGAATCAGGGAGTGATAAGATAAAATCGGAGTAAAAGAAGATTCTCCAGGGAACGCATGCATAAATTGACCTAGAAGAATAAAAGGAGATTCTCTCACAAAAATAAACGTCAGCGCGGGGCCTGTGGACTCCACAATGAAACTTTGGTTGATTGCGTCGAAAGTGCAAATAAAAGTTTGTGTATAGCCTCCAATCGCCGCAAGAGCGTTGTTTGCACGGAAAGCAAACTCATTACAAAATAAAGTAGGATCGTAAATACCCGGCGACATATCAAATGCTAAAAGATCGTTTTGGACCGCGACCGAGTCATTTACCATCATAATCACATGATTATTATTCGGATTGATATTGGGACACAAAGGCATTGTTACTTTTTGCACCGAAGCAATTCTAGGCCGAAATACATTTGCCGTTAAATCAATATTGAAGTTGAAAAAAGTATCAGTGGGGTAAATCTTCGACTTCGAATCAATAAGAATATTCGATGAATACTGTCTCTCTCCTGTGAACAAAGGAGGCCGAGTTTGCCCAGTACCGGCAATCCCAAGCGGTGAGGAATCGATTTGTACGAGAACAGCCTTTTGATTCGGATTCGTAGAACTCAAAGCAAATCGAGGATCTGCCGTGGGGTTGGTCACGTCTGAAAATCCAGACATTTTTCTTTTTCCTTTTCTTCTTAGGGGGATTAAAACGAAAAACGAAAACAAAAAAGAAGAACGTCGCTTTTTTTAGCTTTTTTTTAATTAAAAAATAGTTTTTCTTTTTGTTTTTTCTTTTTCTTTTTGTTTTTTCGTTTCGGTTTTCAAAAAAAGCGAGAGAGAGAAAAAGATGGCAACGCCTATCGATTCAGCTGCGGCTTCGGTTCTGACTTCGAATGAAGTTCTTTTAGCTGCCCCCGGGCAGATGAAACTGATGTCGTTTTATCCAACTCCGGCAGAATGTTCTTCTTCGATTGCCCAAAGTGTAAATAATTCCGGGCAACTTTATGTACAAACCAACTCTCTTCTTTTTGGGGGTTCCTCTAATTTCCAAATTTCTTCTGCTAATTTAGTCGACACCCCTGTCATCAATGCCCGAATTAAAATTCCCGCGGATGATGGAGGAGACCGATATTTCGCTCTTACTGAAGACGGATGGCTTTACGGTCTCATTCGAAACCTGGAAGTGTCCTACTCCAACTCGAATCTCTCCAACTTAATCATCACTTCTACTGCCATGCGAGATTGGGGGCTTGCCCAGTGCAGAGACGCAGAAACCAGAAAAGCTCTTTTGAAAAATGCGGGAGCTGGGGGTGTTATTTTCATTCCTAACAATACGGATTATTTTCTCTCCGCCTCTCTGCCTTTATCTTTCATGAATTGGGAAAGTTACTCGGTGGAGAATGGGTTTCCTTTCGACGCCAGAACTCTTAACGGTGTCATTACTTTATTGATTAATTGGCAACCAAATATTTCGTTCATTCTCACATCCCTTCGTATTTCGAACGCCGCTCCTTCTGCGATTCCTTACGCCACCGTAGGCGGTTTCTCGTCTCTCTACATCTCGATGCGAACTTACCAGCTCATGGATTCGGCCTTTAGCGTGGGGAACGCGTTGGCAGCGAACCCGGGTATGAAATATACAATTCCTGCAAAGTGGCTCAATTCATACACGTATCGACAGACCACAGAGGCAAAACCTTCTCCTATTAATCCTGCTTTGACAAGGGATACTTTAGGGGTTCGTTTCGAATTGACAAGCGCCCCCGCGGGGATGCTCCAAGGAATCATTATTCATTGTCGCCCTGTAACGGTTCGAGATTCCGCTGGAACTCTTCAAGCACCCAATAGTGAAGCGGGTGCCGCCGCATGGATCCCTCAACCCACCGCGACCGCGAATAATGGCATTTTTCGAAATGGGGGTCTTCGGCTAAGAAGAATTCTTCTGCAGTATTCTGGTCAAAATATTATCAACTTGAGATCTGAAGAAGAGATTGATTCGTACATGCAATTTATTTACGGAGACTCTATGAAAACAAAAGTGGGCACTGTATGGCCAACACTTTCAGCCACAGACGGATCGAATCCTTCACAATGGATTCCCTATTTGAAAGCCTCTGGTGGCCCTCCTTCCGATTTTATTATTGACGGCACAATAGTTTCTCAGCCAAATGTCGACGGTGCGTGTGTCAAGATCGAGCATCAGACTTATGTTCTTCCGCTCATGCATGAAGGTCAGAAAGTCATGCGAGAAAGACACTTTGAAAATTTGCCACAATATTCTGGGTCGGCGCTCACTCTTGAACTCGATATGATTAACCAATCAAATTACTATTCGGATCGCACTCCTAACGTGGCTCAATCCACCGCCGCCGCCTGGATGCTCTCGGATCGAGGGGGGCATGAAGCTTCCGATTTGTGTGTGCAAAAATTCGGACCCATGTTTTATAGCGGCACCGGACCGCCCAACACCATCGCGAACTGTACCCCCGCGAATTATTACTATGGAGATGTCGAAGTCACTGTTACCTATATCATTGCCGCGCTTCTTCAGAATTCAAACGGCATGGTGGAAATGCAGATTTAAGAGAGAAATGTATATGTAGTATTATGAGTAAAGGGTATTTTTGGACCTATTTTTATTTTTGAAATAAAATACGCTTTTTTTGCTTTTTTTGCTTTTTTTGCTTTTTTATTTTTCTTTTTTAAAAAAGAGAGAGAGATAAGATGGCTCGACAACGAAGCAGCGGAGGCGGTGCCAAAAAGAAGACAACAAAACATAAAAAGAGCAAAAGGCAGCAACAGAAGACCTCATCATCAAGAAAAAGAGGAGATGTTCTGCATATCTTGAGGAATGCTCTGAGAAGTGTTTCAACCCGGAGAGGGATGTTTGCCCTTAACCCGAGCGGTTTCAATTACCCAGGAAACAGTCTCTATCCTTCCGTTCGGCCACCTGCGGGCGGAGCACCTCCTACCGCTCCTCCAGCAGTCAATTATACTCGGGGGAGAGGAGGGCCTGTTGGAGCTACTCAAGCCGCTGTCGGTGGAGTGGGTGGCAGTCGAACGGAAAAGATTTATCAAACACTGATCGCACCAGAAAGAGCTCTGGATCGTCAAATGGCCTCGCGCCCTTCTTGGACCCCCGGAATCAGTTCTGGGGCTGCTGAAATATCTTACACCCCTCTTCTAACCGCCGAAGGAATGACAACGGCCCCAAGTATTGGAGGTGACCCTGATAATTCGAGAACGGCCGGGGCAGGGATTGTTGGAAGCGCTGTCACCGGAGGAGGTTACCAAAACTGGACACAAACCGCTCCTTTGAATTATATGAAACTGCTGCCGAACATTACGGAAGAAATGGCTCTTCAAGAAGATCCGACCAAAGAGTCCACAGATTATTTACCAGAACAACACAAGAAGAAAAAGAAGGTATGGCCGGGACGAATTAAAACTGGACTTAAAATCGCCGGTGGATTAGCTCTTGCCGGATCGCTAATCTATGGAGCCTATAAAGGAGGCGAATACTTGAGCGCTGCCACAAACCCAACTGCCCTGGCGGCTACCATGGCTCAAAACCAACAGATAAGCCGCATGGAAGCGGCCAGAGAAGCGGAGAGGATGAAACCTGCTTTCGATAATTTAGGTGTTCATTTTGATGACATGAGCGAAGTGATTCGAGACGATGCGAAAAAATTGAGGAAAGAAAAAGATTCGTTTCATTCGCTGCCTCGATTTGAATCAGAATTCAAAATCGAAAACGAGCAGGATCAAATGGCAGATGATGACTTTGCGAATGAGATGAGTAAAAGACTTGGACCGAATTGGAAAACTGACCCCGATCCAAACTACCGAGGAAAAAAACCATATACATTTGATTATCAACAAGGCAGCCTCAGTGGAGGGACTCGTTTCGAGGATGATGAAGAAAGAAAAAGGAAAAGAAAAGAACGCCGCGATAGACTGCTTTAAAAAATATTTTTTCCTCTCTAAAAAAATCTTTTTTCCCCTCTAAAAAATTTTTTCTTTTTTCTTTTTTTATTTTTCCGAAAAGAACAAAAACACAAAAGAAGAAGAAAAGAGAAGATAAGAAAGAATGGCTTTTATCCCTCCGGCGATCGCGGCAGGAGTCGCTGCAGCTCCAACCATAATCAATACAGCTCTCGGGGCCGTTGCCCTCGGCAAGATGGGTTGGGAAGCCGGAAAAGCAGCTAAACCCTATCTCGGAAGAGCAGTCAACAGCATTTTACATTCTGGAAAAGCAAAAAGCGCAGCTAAATATATGAAAGGGTTACTCAGTAAAAAATACGGAGGAGACGTTGCCGAGCATTTGAAATTTATAAGTCGAGGTGGAAAAGAAAGTTTAAAAAAACTCAGTCAACTTCCTTCTGATGCGTCGGGGAGTGCTATGAAAGCGATTCATGGAGGATCCGTCCCCTCAGAGTTTATCAACCATCACGGTCCTATGGTAGGACATATGAAACGTCCTTTGAGAATAGATGATGACGCCGGCAAAGGAGGGGGGTTTGTCAACCATCACGGTCCTATGGTAGGAAATCACTTAAAACCTTACATTGATGCGATGGGTGCCAAGTTAACGAAACGACCTCAATCTTTTCACTCTGCGATTGAACATTTGAATCGAGGAAAAGTTACAGACGGACTCGATGCCTATAACCGTACTTTTTACGGAAATATGGTTTAGTCTAATTTTTTTGAGTCTTCTTCTTGGAATCCATAAAGTTTTTATTTTTACGTTTTTGTTCTTTTTTCTTTTTGTTTTTTGTTTTTTGTTTTTTGTTTTTTGTTTTTTGTTTTTTGTTTTTTGTTTTTCTGAAAAATGGCTTGTGACAACGTGCTTCTTCTAACGTACACTCAACCTCTTCCTCTTCCAAATTATACTACCCCGGCCGTGATTATCTCCGACTACTACTCTCTTTCGATTGTAACCAAATCCGATTCTGGTTTTGAGCTGACTCTTCAATTTTCCGGAGATGGGAAAAACTGGGACGTGAGCAGTCCTACTTACTCGGTGGTTGCAAATGTGGGGCAAAATATCAATTACCCGGTGACTGCGAAATGGACTCGGATTGTTTTGACAGACGTAGACGGGATTGGAACCTATTTCAGAATGTATGTCTACGGAAAACCCGATTGCTGCAGCGACCCCACTCCCGAGCCCAACCCGCCCCCCAGCTCTGTTGTTTTGGCGAGTAGATCGGCTACTGGCGAAGCAAATGTAAACGAATGGGTTACTGAAACTTCATTTGTTGCTAGTACTGTTGTGCCTTTTTCTTTGGGAGGCGTCGGAACTTGGATTTGGGCAAACCAACTCAATCAACAAGTCAACAGCCCTTATCTTCCCAATTTGGACATCATTCCTTATGCAACCACTACCGCACCCGGTGGGGGTTTGGTTCGCGCCTCAAACGGGTCCTGTACAGGTTCCCCGGCTCCCTACATTGGTTTTGTCCAATTCCGAGGACAAGGTATTAATGGAGATTTTAGTAATTGGGGGTTTCTTTCTCGATATGTAAGCCCCAACTCAGGCGCCCCTGTCGAAATGCTTTTCAACGGAAAGTGGGAGTTGGCGTTCCCGGGGTTGTCACACATGACTCCAAACATGGTTGGTTTCTGGGATATTGATGGAATTAGTTTGGGAGGATGGCAAAACCCGGTGTCTACGCCAATTCCCAGAAACGGATTCGGTTTCGGATTCTGGCCAGGTGCCCCCACAATGACTTCTTTAACCGAGTTTCAAATCATTTGGTTTCATGATCATATTCTTCAACCTGTAATACTGCAATCGAGCTGGAATGTCGACAAAATGGACGGGACTGGAAATCTTCCGGCATTCAGTCCTAACGACGGGTTTCTTGATTTTAAAATTGCATACTGTCCGACAACCTCCGTAGTCCGTTTCTATGTGATGGACAAAGCTAGTGGAATTTATTATCTTGTCCATTATATTTCATTTTCGGCAAACCAATATTACGTGGGAGCTATAACGACCTTCGCATCGGGTATTTTCTCCGTTCCGCTGAATGGTGCTCCTATGCCCGATGACTCTGTGTGGCGATTTCTCACATCTGGCTGGTCTACCCGAATCCCCGCATCTCAAAAGTATCCCATTTCAAGAGGTCTCAGTTCCAAAGACAGTGTCACGCTGTTTTACAATGACGCTATGCCCGCTGCCGCGCTATCTGGAGGACCGCCGTTTAACACTACCCTAGGCCACGTTGTAACCGTATATAATCCTGAAGAATTTTCTTACTTCGGCGCTCCTGCCTATCGCAAAAGAGAACCATACTACTTGGCAGAACTAACTTTATCAACAGGCGCAAATACCTACCCTTCTGTTTACAGTCTCTGGAGAAATGACGTGAATCTAAGAGATAATGTTGGAGCCCCTCTCGCGTTCGTTCCGTTGTCATCGTCATATTCTAACGTAAATACCCCTCTTCTGATGAATAGAAGCGTTACTAATACAATTATGGGAACTTCTGGACATAGGATTGCGAATTTTTTTGTTTCACCCTCAACCAGCAACTATAGTTATAATTTCAAAGCGCATGATATTACTTATCTTGGCGCCAACCAAACTCTGCATCTCTATATCTCTGCGTTTACTGGTTCCGTTGGGGGGCCAAATATTACCATGGTGTTCAGAAGATATTAAACGTAATAAAATGAGTTTTTTATGGATTTGGCTTTTTTTGGCTTTTTTGGGGCGATGGCGATGGTAGTGGTGGAACGCCTAGCCCCGTAAGGTATGCGCTATACTCTTTGATCTTCATTCCGAGATATGTTGCCATACCTTCTGGCGTCGACAAATCAGAGGATTCCATGAGTTCTTTATCCGCTTCGCTAAACCCTCCGTATACATTTGTTTTGGTGTGCCCGGCGTCCAAATAGTGTCCATAGGCTTCATCGTGCTTTTTTGCAAGAAAATCTCCGTAACTCAACACTTCTCTATCCATAGGGTTTCCCGGTCCTATATAATTGCTTCCTGGAAGAACAATCCCTTTTCCTATCGCTGCGTTCGATAACATTTTCCCAGCGTTGAAAGGATTCGCCAATCTCGCTGCTAGTTGTGCCGCGGCTGCAGCCATTTCTGAAGGACTCGCCTTCTTCCCTCCTAAAAAAATACATTTCAATATAAAATGAATAGTAATAAAAAAGAATGAACCGAAAAATGTATTTTATTCTTTTTTATATCTCCTCATCCTCCGTGTCGAATAGCGCCTCCTCGACCTCCTTGCATTTGTTGCTGTACTTGATACCCCAATAACACCGCGCCAGCCGCAACCGGTCGGAAAGGAACTCGCCAGGCTGCAAGATCCGCCGCAGCGCCCCAGGGTCCTTTTAGGAAAAAATTCCACGTTTTCGAATCTTTTTTGGCCTTGGCTGCTTCTTCTTCGAGTTCCCTGTCCCTTTCTTTCTCCAATAGAAATTGCAAAAACTCTTGGTCCTTTAATGGAAGTTTTTTAATTTCCGCCGCCAAGCTTTGTGGTTCTGATACTCCTTTCGATCCGAATTCAAGGGCGGGGAGGAGTCTTCTAATGGCTTCGGCCAATGATTCTTGTTGTGTGCCGGCGGCACCAGATTTTCTTATTTGCTCTTTCTCCAGTCTCTCAAATAATTCTTGTTCATCAATAAAAGCATTACCGAAATTATTGTTGTCTCCTCCTTTAGTAATTGCGTCTGTTACCAATCCGGCGCCAGCTCCTAAAGGTCTTGCATTTTCATAACCAAAATAAGAAGCCCCAGCCCCGACGCCAGGTCTGAAAGGTATATCCGGATCCTCGTGGTCTTCTAAAAACCCAAGCCCCAGTTTTGTACCCATTTGGTCTCTCGGGTTCGAAAAGTAGCTTTGTGCCAGAAATTGTTTTTGCCTCAGCGCTCGTTGTTGGCTTTTTGTAAATCTTCTCGGCTGAACATGAACTCCTGGGGATGGAGGTTGTCTTCTCGCGGCGATGGTTTGAGCGATCGCCATTTTCCTTTCAAGAGGTTGTTTCGGCATATCAGTAGTATAATAATGTAGTCTTTCCTTTTTTTCGATAGAGAGAAGAGAGAATGAAAAA
>CAYGGY010000090.1:0-15494 GCA_964349405.1 uncultured Ohtaekwangia sp.
GTATTATTGAAGCCAAATTCTAATTTATTAGTTGATGCAATTAACAAATTAGATTTTGAAAGTTCTCTTAAAACAACAATTAAAAACCCTAAACAATTAAAGTATGACCAAATTGTATCTGTTTGTTCACAGGTATGTCGCGGTTCTTCTTGTGTTTGGAACTTTAGTAAGTTTCGCTCAGGATAGAATAGTGACAGGTAAAGTAACGTCAGCTGATGACGGCTCTGGAATTCCAGGTGTAAACATCCTTGAAAAAGGAACTACCAATGGTACCGTTTCTGATTCTGATGGAAATTTCCGGATTAGTGTTGGTAGTAACGCAACATTGGTTCTCTCTTTTGTGGGATACCAAGCACAAGAAGTTGCTGTAGGCTCTCAAAGCTCCATAAATGTTTCAATGCAATCGGATGTCACTGCGCTGAGTGAAGTTGTGGTTGTAGGATATGGAACGCAGGAGAAAAAGGAGATTACCAGTGCAGTAACCAGCATTAAATCTGAAGATTTCAATAAAGGTACTGTGAACGATCCTGTACAATTATTGCAAGGCAAAGTTGCAGGATTGAATATCACTCGCGCTGGAGGTGATCCTAACGGAAATTTTAATATTCGCTTAAGAGGTGTTGGTACTATTGGAGCCAATGCTGAACCTTTAGTTGTTATTGATGGCGTTATTGGTGGTTCATTAAGTACTATTGACCCTAATGATATTTTATCCATTGATGTATTAAAAGATGGGTCTGCGGCCGCTATTTACGGTAGCCGGGGTGGTAGTGGGGTTATTTTGGTCACCACTAAATCAGGAAAAAAAGGAACTGCTCAAGTAAGTTATAATGGTTCTTATGCGATTGAGAATGTAGCACGTAGCATTGATGTAATGTCGGCTGCTGAATATCGTCAGGTTCCTGGTCATATTGATCTGGGGGCGAGCACTGATTGGTTGGACGTTATTACGCGTCAGGGTAATGCTCAAGTTCACAACCTTGCGTTGTCCGGTGGATCACAATCAACAACTTACAGAGCTTCTATAAACGTTCGTAACACGAATGGTGTAGGTCTGAAATCTGGTTTCGAACAGATCAACGGCCGTTTGACTCTGACACAGAAAGCACTAAAAGACAAAGCTACTTTCACAGTGAGTTTGTCGTCAACTACAAAAGATGCGCAATTAGGGAATGCCGCAGCATTCAATTATGGTATTTTAGCTAACCCTACCATGCCAATTTATGATAAAACGACTACGAGCCCTACAGCCGGTGGTAATTATGGCGGGTATGCTGAGCGTGATATATTCGACTTTTTCAATCCACTCTCAATTGTTGAACAAAATGAGCGTGATAAAAAAGAGACCAGGCAACTAGCCAGTATTCGTGGAGAGTATGATTTCAGTGATATAATAGAAGGTTTAAGATTTACTGCATTCTATTCTGCACAACGTGAATCTGATTTTTATGGGTTTTATAATAAAAAGACAGCCAAATTTGGCGGAAGAAATGGTTTAGGATATGCTGGTCGTTCTACAGATCAACGAATAAATGAGCTATTTGAAACCACTGTAAATTTTGATAAGAATCTAGGTGGTGCTGATCTTGCCTTGTTAGCTGGGTATTCATATCAGGATTTTTATAATGAAGGTTTTGGAATGGCAGGGGGTAATTTTGTGACAGATGCCTTTACCTATAATAACTTAAGTACAGCCTTGGATTTCAACAATGGTTTAGGATCTGTTTATAGTTATGCTAACTCAAACAAATTGGTAGCTTTCTTTGGAAGGGCCAATGTGAACATTGGAGGCAACTATTTTGTTTCGGCAAGTGCCCGTTACGAAGGCTCTTCCCGCTTTGGGGCTAATAACAAATGGGGTTTATTTCCTGCGGTAAGTGCTGGTGTTACGTTGAGTAATTTGATTGACATCCCTTCGGTGAATAGCTTGAAACTAAGAGGTAGTTATGGAGTAACCGGTAATCAGCCGGGCTCTTCATATATATCGCTTCAAAAATTTACAAGAACGGGCAGCTTCTTTTATAATGGTGTATTTGGCCCAAGCTATGGTCCGCAAACAAATCCGAATCCTGATTTAAAGTGGGAGACTAAAGCAGAGATCGACTTTGGTTTTGATTTCGCTATGCTCAATAATAAGTTGACAGGTACATTCGATTATTATAACAGAACAACAACAGACATGATTTTGCCTGTAAATGTGCCAGTACCGCCTAATCTAGTTAATACAACTGAGGTAAATATTGGTGAATTGAAGAACTCTGGATTTGAGTTGGCTTTAAATTATGCGGCTATTACTAAGCCCGACTTTTCTTGGACTGTAGGTGGAAATATTGGTACTTACAAGACGAATGTTGTTAGCCTAAAAAATGACGTATACAATTTCGCTGAAACAGGAGTGCTTTATCGTGCTTCGATGGGGTCTCCAGGGCAGAGTGCAGTACAATTGGTTCGTGTGAAAGAAGGGGACCCTTTAGGTCAATTATGGGGAGCGCAATACGATGGGGTAAATGCAGATGGTACATATAAGTTTAAGGATATTAATGGCGATGGAAAAATAGATCCGACCAGCGATGATGATCGCACTGTAATAGGTAATGGACTTCCGGCCGCCACCATCGGTTTTAACAACAGCTTTACCTATAAACATTTTGATGTGAACGTATTCTTCAATGGTGCCATAGGTCATGAATTGTTAAATAGTTACAGAGCATTCTATGAGAATAATGAAGTAACGACTATTAACAACTGGAACATTGTTAAGACAAGCCATTATGATCCAAAGGTTACAAAAGCCAACGTTAATAGTATCCACGTTGAAAAAGCGGACTTTTTACGATTGAACAATATGTCAATTGGCTACAACGTACCTTTACAAAGTGGCTCAGCCGTAAGAAATCTGAGATTTTATATTGCTGGCCAAAACTTATTTACTTTGACAAAGTATACAGGTGTTGATCCTGAAGTTCGCTATACTGATACAGATCCTGAACCTGATGATGGTTTATCACCAGGTATTGAAAGAAGATCAACTTACTTCACTACACGTACATTTACATTTGGTGTGAATCTTGGATTTTAATAATGATTATTATGAAAAGAACATTTTTAAGAAAAATATGGATGATTGGCTTGGGGGCATCATTTTTAACCTTCTCGTGTACCAATCTAGATGAGGAGTTGTATGATCAGGTAACAGCTGACAACTTTTTCCAAACCGATCAGGAATTAATTGCTGGTTTGGGTGCAGCATACTCAAGTTTCGGAGGATTAGGTAATCACTCTAATCTTTGGTCAACTAATGAATTGGTTTCCGATGAACTAATCATTACGACCAAAGGTGGCGACTGGTTCGATGGGGGGGTATTACAACAATTGCATTTACACACCTTTACACCGGATAATGGTTTCTTTAATAATACTTGGGGAATGCTCTATGGAGGTGTAAACACTGCAAATCGTTTAATTTTCCAATTTGAAGAATTGAAGGCAAAAGGAAATCCAAGTGCGGATGCATTTATTGCGGAGCTTCGTGGTATAAGAGCCTTATGGTATTATTGGATTATGGACGGTTTTGGAAGAGGTCCTCTTGTTACTGATTTTACAGATACGGAAGTGAAAGGTGCATCTACACGTCAGGAACTATATAATTTTATTGAGTCAGAACTTAATGCAGTTATTAATGTTCTCCCAACAGCAAAGGATGCTACAACGTATGGCAGGATGACTAAATGGGCGGCATTGTCAGTGCGTGCTAAATTGTATTTAAATGCTGGCATTTATACTGGAACACCGCAGTGGGCCAAGGCTGCAGCTGATGCCAAGGCAATTATTGATGGTGGAAAGTTCAATTTGGAAGGAACTTACAAGGATAACTTTGCGGTAAACAATGCCGGTTCAAACGAAAATATTTTCGTTTATCCTTATGACAAAGTTTTCAATGGTGGCTTCAATTGGCCAATGATGACCTTGCATTATGCAAGTCAAACAGTTTACAACTTTACTGACCAACCTTGGAATGGTTATGCTGTTGTAGAAGAGTTTTATAATTCATATTCTAACCCTGTAACAAACCCGGGACCTCAAGGACCTGTATGGTTAGGATTGGCTGTTGACGCAAACAATGATAAGGTTCCTGATACTCAAGGAACGTTAGATTCAAGATTATCTAATTTCGTGGTAGGGCCTCAGTATAAACCAAGTGGCGAAAAGGCAATTGATCCTGCGTTTGAAGGATCAACAGCTGCTCAACCAGACCCAGATGGAACAGCTTTGAATTTCACACCTAAAATTAATGAGATAGGTCCAAATTCATGGAGACAGGGTGGTGCACGTATTGGTAAATACACATATGAAATTGGTGGAACCGCTAACATGAGTAATGACTTTGTGGTTTTCCGCTATGCAGATATTCTTCTTATCAGGGCAGAAGCTCTTTGGAGGTTGAATAATGCTGATGCTGAGGCATTAACTCTTGTAAATCAAATTCGTGCCAGAGCCAAAGTAGATCCGTTTGTTTCACTTACTGCTGACAATTTGTTGGCAGAACGTGGACGCGAAATGTTTGCTGAAATGACTCGCAGACAAGACTTGATCCGTTTTGGTAAATTTGCTCAAGCTTGGGGCTTTAAACCAGCTAAGGCTGAGAGTGCTACCAAGTATGCTTTGTTCCCAATTCCAAAACAGCAATTGGATGCAAATAGTAAATTGACTCAAAATCCTGGGTATTAAGATTATAAAAGCATAATCAAAGGCAAGCATATTTATGCTTGCCTTTTTTTTTGAGGGGTTGAAAATTCCAAATACGTTTTACTTGGAGTTGAATATTTAAAAACCACTTACAGGTGTTTAATTTTGTGAAGTATTACTTTAGCGTAGCGAGAAAGTGAAAAGAGGATTTTATATAATTATTGTTGCTCTAATCGATTTGGTTTTTGTTTCGTGTACACCAGAGGTGAAACAACCAGGAGTTGATCAACTCTTTAAATTACTTCAGCCTTCATCTACAGGTATTACATTTTTAAATGAATTAAGCTATACCGAAGAATTGAATCCCTATACATTTCGCAGTTTTTATAATGGTGCGGGTGTAGGTCTTGGCGATTTCAACAATGATGGATTATTAGATATTTTCTTTGCGGGAAACCTTGTATCCAATAAACTGTATCTCAATAAAGGGAATTTTATATTTGATGATATTACAATCAAAGCCGGCTTGGAAACAAATGGAATATGGAGTACAGGGGTGAGTGTGGTTGATATTAATTCAGATGGATACCTCGATATCTATGTTTGTAAGTCAGGGCCTCCTGGTGGTGCTAGAAGGAAAAATGAATTATTTATTAATCAGGGAAATCTAACTTTTAAAGAGCGTGCTTCTGAGTATGGCCTTGCGTTCGAGGGTTTATCAATTCATGCTGCATTTTTTGATTATGATAAAGATGGGGATTTGGATTGTTACTTGTTAAATAATTCGTTGCGCTCAGTGGGTGGATTTGATTTAAGAAAAGATCAACGAAATGTTCCTGATCCAGCGGGTGGTAATCGGTTGCTTCGTAATGAAAATGGAAGATATGTAGATGTTAGTCAGCAAGCAGGAATTTACAGTAGTAAAATTGGTTTTGGTTTAGGTGTTACGATCGGGGATATCAACCAAGATGGATGGTCAGACATTTTTGTGTCCAATGACTTTTTTGAAAAGGACTACCTGTATATAAATAATCAAGATGGAACTTTTACAGAGTCATTGGAGAATATGATACGTGAGATAAGTTTGGGATCCATGGGGGCAGATCTTGCTGATATAAATAACGATGGACTTCCTGAACTTTTTGTTACGGAAATGCTACCCGAACATGATGATCGACTCAAAACCACATCACAGTTTGAGAGTTGGGATAAATTTCAAATAGCTTACGAGCAAGGTTACTATCGTCAGTTTAGTCGCAATGCCCTGCAATTGAATAATGGTGATGGTACTTTCTCTGAAATATCACGGTTGTCAAAAACCGAAGCAACTGATTGGAGTTGGGGGGCATTGATATTTGATATGGACAATGATGGCCGCAAAGATATTTTTGTTGCGAATGGAATTTATAAGGACTTAATAAATCAAGACTATGTGAATTTCATCGCTAATGCCAATGCCGTTAGGGAAATACTGCGAAAAGAGAAGAAAGTGATAAAGCGATTGGTTGATTCAATCCCTTCCAATCAATTACCGAACTATGCTTTTCAGAATAATAATGATCTTACTTTTACCAATATGACTGAATCGTGGGGGATGGGAATTCCATCACACAGCAATGGCTCTGCCTATGGAGATTTAGATAATGATGGTGATCTGGACCTGGTATTGAACAATGTAAATATGCCTTCATTCATATTTGAGAATAGATCTAAACAAATAAATCCTTCGAACAATACTATATCATTTTCATTACATGGTGATCAGTCGAATACATTTGGGTTAGGTGCGAAAGTTTTTCTGTATGATAGTGGAATGTTTTTTTACCAGGAAGTTTCTCCCATGCGTGGGTTTATGTCTACCGTGGATCCGCGTTTACATTTCGGTGTTGGCGCTATCAAATCGCTGGATTCAATTCACATCGAATGGCCCGATGGACGATTCACGCTGTTAACAAATACCCTCACTAATCAGTTGGTTAATGTTATGCAAAAGGACGCAGTATTGCCTAAACCTTCGCATAAGTCAATGGAAAAATCAACATTGCTCACTATGCTGGATAATCCAATTATTCAATATAAACATAAGGAAAATGAATACGTAGATTTTGATAGGGACAGGCTGCTCTTCAATATGATTTCAAATGAAGGCCCTTGTCTATGTACAGGTGATATCAATCAGGATGGCACTGATGATTTTTATGTTGGAGGTGCAAAAGATCAGGCCGGGGCTCTTTTTATTCAAACAAAAAATGGTTTTAGAAAAGTTGTTTCAGAACTTCTTGATAAAGATAAAGATTCAGAAGATACGGACTGTGCAATATTTGACGCTAACGGAGACGGAAAACCAGACCTGTATGTTACCAGTGGGGGCAATGAGTTTTCATCAAGTTCATCTGCCTTGTTAGATAGATTGTATTTTAATAAAGGCAATGAAAAGTTCGAGAAATCAACACAGTCATTACCCGTTTCTAATTCATTTGAAAGCACATCCACCGTTTCCGTTGCAGACATTGACAAGGACGGTGATCTTGACCTTTTTGTTGGTGTTAGGGTAATTCCATTTCTTTATGGCATGCCTGGGAATGGTTATATACTCATTAATGACGGAAAGGGGAACTATTCAGATGCAACGAGTTCTATTGCACCTCAATTATCAAAAGTTGGTATGATAACGGATAGTCGTTGGGTTGATCTTAACCAGGATGATCAATTAGATTTGGTTATCGTTGGTGAATGGATGCCTGTTATGATTTTTATTCAGGAACAAGGTGAATTCGTAAACAAGTCAAAAGCCTATGGTTTTGAAAATTCTAATGGATGGTATCATGCGCTGGAAGTAGGTGATTTTAACCATGATGGAAAAATAGATATGGTTGCAGGTAACCATGGATTAAACTCCAGATTTAGGGCAACCAAGGAAGAACCTGTAACTATGTATTTGAATGATTTTGATCATAATGGAACCATGGAACAAATTATCACCCGATATGATAATGGTATTTCTTATCCGTTTGTACTTAGAAATGATTTACTAGTTCAAATTCCATCGCTAAAGAAACGATTCCTTCATTACGATGATTACCGATCAAAAGCCATGACCGATATTTTTACTCAAGAACAGTTAAAAGAATCCATGGTTTTAAATGCATATTCCTTTGAAACAGCAGTGTTTATTAATAATGGGAACTTTTTCGAGAAACGCATTTTACCAATACAAGCTCAGTTTTCTCCGGTTTATTCTATACTGGCGGATGACTTTAATAGTGATGGAAATCTAGACCTATTGATTGGCGGTAATTTATATCGAGCCAAACCAGAAACAGGTATTTACGATGGCAGTTATGGATTGTTGCTCACAGGGGATGGAAAAGGTAAATTTGCACCAGTTTTATCTACACAATCCGGAGTTTCAATAAAAGGTGAAGTGAGAGCGATCAAGCAAATCAACTATAAAGAAAGAAAGTTGATACTTGTTGGAAAGAATAATGATCAGTTGGAAACATTAAGTTATTAACTAGTAAAAGAAAATGAAAAAGTTAGTAGTAGGTTTTGTCCTTATAATTGTATTGGTTTCAGTAATAGGTTCATGCACAGGAAGCAGGAACGAAAGTATTGCAAAGTATGATAGCCTATTCTTGGGTATTTCATTAGGAATGGGATCAAAGGAATTTTATGATCATTGTTGGGAATATAACAAGCAAAAAATATTCACACATGGACCCACAAACCAAAATGTTGAATACAAATTAGTGAACGATATCAACAGCCCGGTAAGCATGAGGTTCTATCCTACCTTTTATAAGGATAAGATTTTTGAGATGCCTGTCACATTTACCTACGAAACCTGGGCCCCTTGGAACAGGCAATATAAATCTGATACGCTTTTGGTTAACATGTTAACACTTTTTAAAAAATGGTACGGCCCAGATTTTAAAGAATTAAATCATCACACAATGGGAAAAGTCTATTATAAGATGGATGGCAAACGTAGAATTAATTTATTCATCAAAGATGATCAATTTGTTCAAGCTGTATTTACTGATTTAAAAGTCGAGAAAGAGTTGAAGAAATTGGCTGAAGAACAAGCAAAAGTGGCCAATTAATAAGGAGTAAAGAATGAGACGTTTATTATTATTTGTATTGTGGGGTACGCTTTTGTTTTCATGCAAATCGGAAAATGGTGACAAGGTATTATTCACAGAAATAAGCAGCGATCATTCAGGTATTAATTTCGCCAACAAGCTGTCGTTCGATCAGGAATTTAATATCTATACTTATCGTAATTTTTATAATGGTGGTGGTGTGGCATTGGGTGATATTAACAATGACGGGCTCATTGATATTTATTTGACTGCGAATCAGGCCCCGAATAAACTTTATCTTAACAAAGGTAATTTTGTATTTGAAGACATTACGGATAAAGCTGGCGTAGCAGGTACAAAAGCATGGTCTACTGGGGTGAGTATGGCCGATGTTAACGGAGACGGTTGGTTGGATATATACGTATGCAATTCAGGAGATGTAAAGGGCGATAATAAAGAAAATGAACTGTTCTTAAATAATGGCAACTTGTCATTTTCCGATAAGGCAAAAGAATACGGTGTTGCTGATAGAGGATTTACAACGCATGCCGCGTTTCTCGATTATGATAATGACAATGATCTCGATCTTTATATTCTTAACAATTCCTATCAAGCCATAGGTAGTTTCAATCTACGTAAAAACGAACGCCCCAGACGCGATTCATTAGGAGGTGATAAATTGCTACGCAACGATGATGGACACTTTACGGATGTAAGTGAGGAGGCTGGTATATATGGAAGTGTAATTGGTTTTGGGCTAGGTGTGACGGTAGGTGATATTAATAAAGATGGATGGTCTGATATCTACATTTCTAATGATTTTTTTGAACGTGATTACATCTACCTGAATAATGGTAACGGTACTTTTTCTGAAAAATTAACTGAACAAATGAAGTCTATTAGTGGAGCGTCAATGGGTGCTGATCTGGCTGACATTAATAATGATAGCCATCCTGACATTTTTGTTACTGAAATGTTGCCTGCTGATAATGCACGTATTAAAACTGTAACAACATTTGATAATTGGGACCGTCATCAATATAACCTGGACAATGGCTATTTCCACCAGTACACACGGAATATGCTTCAGTTGAACAATGGCAATAATACATTTAGCGAAATAGGAAGATTGAGCAATGTTGAAGCAACAGATTGGAGCTGGGGTGCATTGATGTTTGATATGGACAATGATGGGCTTAAAGATATATTTGTGGCCAATGGGATCTACCAGGACCTTACGAATCAGGACTATCTGCAATATGTCTCTAACGAAGAAGTGGTTCGGTCAATCATTTCCGAAAAGAATGTGGACTATAAAAAGCTGGTTGAGTTAATACCTTCTACACCGGTTTCTAACTTTGCTTTTCATAATGAAGGTAATCTCAATTTTAAAAATAAGGCAGAAGAATGGGGGTTAGGTAAGCCAGGGTTTTCAAATGGCTCAGCATATGGTGACCTCGATAACGATGGTGATTTAGATTTAGTCATTAATAATGTTAACAGCATAGTTTCTGTGTTTCGTAATGAGGCCAATGATATTTATCCATTGAATCATTATTTAAAATTTGAATTGACTGGAATAGGCAATAATTCATTTGCGTGGGGCACTTCCATAACGGTTACTGCGGACGGTCAGAAATTTTATATCGAACAAATGCCTAATCGCGGCTTTGAATCTTCGATGGATCCCAGGCCTAGTATTGGCTTAGGTAAAATTGATACAGTAGATATGATTACGGTTCGTTGGCCTGATGGAAAAGAGACAAATTTGAAGAATGTAGCCACCAACCAGATTTTGAAGTTGAATCATGAGCAAGGTAGCGGACCAGCTACTATATTGAAAACGGCTTCAAATAAAATATTTGAAGCAACGAATGCATTACAAATTAACTTTACTCATAAAGAAAGTGAGTTCGTTGATTTTGATAGAGATAAATTAATCTATCACATGTTAAGTACGGCAGGGCCGAGAATAACGCATGGGGATGTAAATGGAGATGGTAAAGACGATTTTTATGTCGGAGGCGCTAAGGATATGGAAGGTGCGTTGTTTATTCAAACAAAAAAAGGCACATTTCAGAAAAGTATACAAAAAGCATTTATTGATGACAAAGCTTCGGAGGACACGCAAGGTGTTTTCTTTGACGCGGATAATGATGGCGATTCCGATTTATATGTGTGCAGTGGAAGCAATGAGTTTTCGACAAGCTCTATTGCCCTTGCAGATAGACTTTATTTGAATGATGGTAAGGGTAATTTTACAAAATCGCAGCAGATTTTACCCACCTTCAATTTTGAAAGCTCTTCGACTGTTAAACCATCTGATTTTGATAATGATGGAGACATTGATTTATTTGTCGGTGTTCGAAGTCATCCATTCTTGTATGGTATTCCTATGAATGGTTACCTTTTATCCAATGATGGTAAAGGAATTTTTACTAACGTAACAGAAAGTATCGCTCCGGAATTAACCGGTGTTGGAATGATTACAGATGCTGTCTGGACGGATATCAACAATGACAAGTATCCGGATTTGATTGTCGTTGGTGATTACATGCCAGTGAAGGTATTTGTTCAGGAATCCGGTAGATTGGTTGATAAGACTGAATCTATGGGGCTCCAAAAAAGTAATGGCTGGTGGAATGCTATTAAGGCGGCTGATCTTGATAATGATGGTGATATTGATTTTGTATTAGCGAATCATGGACTCAACTCTAGGTTCAGGGCTTCTGTTAATAAGCCAGTTTGTATGTATGTGAATGATTTTGATAACAATGGAAATGTGGAGCAAATTATTTGCACGTATTATAGAGACAAAAGTTATCCATTAGTATTGCGACACGATCTCACAACACAAATACCTGCACTTAAAAAGAAATACTTAAAATATGACGACTTTAAGGATCAAACCATAACCGACATTTTTAGTCCTGAAGAAATGGAAAATACTGTGAAGTTGGAAGTGTATGAATTGGCAACCTGTGTACTCATCAATGATAACCATGGAGGGTTTTCTTTAAAACGTCTTCCGGTTGAAGCTCAAATGTCCATCACTTATGCAATCAATATTGAAGATTTCGATAATGACGGTAAACTTGATATTATTTTAGGTGGTAATTTATACAGCGTGAAACCAGAAGTGGGACGTTACGATGCAAGTTATGGCACTTACCTGAAGGGAGATGGAAAAGGAGGGTTTTCTGCTGTATCTGCCAATGAGTCTGGATTGCAAATGGATGGTGAAATAAGAGATATGACGATCGTGGAAGTTGCCGGACATAAATACGTGCTGGCATCACGAAATAATGATTCAATGTTGACAATTAAAGTCAATTAATGACCCTCAGAATAATGTATGGGTTACGATTTTATGGTTGGCTGATAGCAGCTTTGCTTATTTCTTGTAGTAATAATAAGGACTCAGAGAAAAAATTATTTCAAGAGTTACCAGCGGATCAAACAGGTATTGATTTTTCAAATGTACTTATTGAAACAGATCAGTTCAACATCATAGAATATTTGTATTTCTATAATGGCGGTGGCGTTGCAGTTGGAGATATCAACAATGATGGATTAGTTGATTTATACTTTTCATCTAATCAAGGATCAAATAAACTTTTTCTTAACCTGGGTGACTTTAAGTTCAAAGATATCACCGACAACGCTGGTGTAGCCGGTCTTGGTAACTGGAAAACCGGTGTAACCATGGCTGATGTGAATGGGGACGGTTATCTCGATATTTTTAGCTGTGGAGTTGGAGGATATAAAAAATTTGACGGACGCAATCAATTATTAATTAATAATGGGGATCTTACTTTTACAGACGCAACCGAAGAATATGGGTTAGCTTTCCAAGGATTCTCCACACAATCATCCTTCTTTGATTATGATAATGATGGAGATCTGGATATGTATTTGGTTAATCACTCTGTGCATTCAGTTCGATCTTATGGTGATGTATTACTTCGCAACCAAAGTGACCAAAAAGCCGGAGATAAATTATATCGCAACGAACTGATTCCATCAGGAATAAATCAGTTTACTGAAGTGACATCACAATCTGGTATTCACAACAGCCAGGTAGGATATGGTTTAGGTGTAGGGATAGCTGATTTAAACAATGATGGTTTTCTAGACATCTATATATCCAATGACTTTCATGAAAATGATTATCTCTACATCAATCAGGGTAATGGTACTTTCAAACAGGAGTTGGAGAAAAGTATTCCTCACTCTAGTCGATTTTCGATGGGCAATGATATTGCTGATATAAACAATGATGGCTGGCAGGATATTGTAACGCTTGATATGTTGCCCAGCGATGAACATGTAATAAAATCGTCCGGAGGCGAAGATCCATATGAAATATTTCAATTCAAACTAGGATTTGGTTATCATTATCAGGTATCACGCAACTCACTTCAATTAAATAGAGGAATTACCCCCTATCAAAAACTTGCTTTCAGCGACATTGCACCATTAGCCGGTATTGAAGCCACTGATTGGAGTTGGGGGCCTTTACTAGCAGATTTCGATAATGATGGGCTGCGCGATCTTTTTGTTGCTAACGGTATTTTACGCAGGCCAAATGATCTTGATTATATAAATTATATCTCCAGCGATTCTGCGCAACGGTTTCTTTCAGATCAGGCAATGATTGATAAAATGCCATCTGGAAAGGTGGCCAACTTTTTTTTAAAAAATAATGGCGATTTGACGTTTGATAATGTATCGGATACGTGGGCGATATTAAACCCTACATTTTCCAATGGTGCGGCATATGCGGATTTCGACAATGACGGTGATTTAGACTTGGTTGTAAATAACATCAACGCACCTGCTGCCATTTATAAAAATTCGGCCAGTGAATTTTTAAACTATATTAGTGTGAAACCGAAAGGGATTTCCCCAAATACTTTTGGGATTGGCACAAAATTGATCGTGTATTCAGGCAAGCAAAGTTTAACGCAAGAATTAATTGCTACCCGGGGATGGCAATCCAGCAGTGATTATAGCATGCATGTTGGATTAGGAATAAGTAATGAGGTTGATTCAATGATTATCATTTGGCCGGGTGGAAAATTTCAAAAGATTAAAACAATTCAAGCAAATCAAACCATTCATGTAAATCAATCTGATGCGCAAGGAAATTGGTATTCAACTAATACTCCAGAAAATACGTTTTTAAAAGCAGATAACTCAATTGCTTTTACACATTATGAAAATGAATTTACTGGATTTGAAGATGAACGTTTGATTCCTCATGCACTTTCAATGCAAGGGCCCAAAATGGCTGTTGCTGATATAAATGGTGATCGGCTTGATGATCTATTCATTGGAGGAGGTAGGGGACAGACAGGAACATTGTTTATTCAGGATCGTTCAGGAAAGTTTATAAAATCTTCACAAGTTGCCTTTGATGCTGATTCTTTAGCGGAGGATACCAATGCTGCTTTTTTTGATGCCAACGGAGATGGCAAGCAAGATTTGGTGGTTGTAAGTGGTGGTCAGGAGAAGGAAGGAAATTATCAACAATTAATTCCGCGGCTTTATTTAAATAATGGTAATGGAATTTTTAAAAAAGCTAGTGGTGCCATACCTGAAATATATTTGAATGCGTCCTGCGTGAAGCCGGAAGATTTCGATGGCGATGGTGATCTGGATTTATTTATTGGGGGTAGGGTAGTAGCTGGTCAATATGGAGTAGCACCACAAAGCTATTTTTTGATTAATAATGGAAATGGAAAATATTCTGATGAGTCTTTACGCTTGCCAACTACTTCTTTCGGTATGGTATCAGATGCCATTTGGAGCGATTTTAATAAGGATCGTAAACCTGACTTGATTTTGGTCGGTGAATGGATGCCCATTACTTTTCTATTGCAGGACCAAAATGGACATTTTGTTGATAGAACCTATGAGTATGGGTTTGAAAAGTCTTCCGGATGGTGGAATACTATTGAACAGGCAGATTTAGATAGCGATGGTGATCTTGATTATTTAGTTGGTAATGCAGGCCTAAACTCACGACTACGCGCAAGTGTAAGTGAACCAGTAGAATTGTGGGTAGGGGATATTGACTCCAACGGAAGTTATGATCCGATCATGACATACTATAATAATCATCAACGATATCCATTTGTATCTAAAGATCAGTTAGTTAAACAAGTGCCACCGCTCAAGAAAAGGTTTTTAAAATATGAAGACTATAAGCATGTACAGTTGGAGGATATTATACCTTCAGAAAGGATGCACGAATTCATTCATAGAAAGGCAGAAATGTTTACTTCTATTTGGATTGAAAATAAGGGAAATCAAAATTATCAGATCCATGAACTCGCGATTGAAGCCCAAATGTTTCCAATATTTTCATTTGCGGTACAGGATATCAATAGAGACGGTCATGTTGATATTTTAGCAGTGGGTAATTGGCAGGCTGTACAACCTGAATTAGGACGTCAGGATGCAGGTTATGGTATCGTATTATTGGGTGACGAAAAGGATCATTTCTCGCCATTATGCATAAGCAAGTCCGGGTTTTGGGTTCCTGGTGAGGGGCGCGACATTGAAGTCATTTTGAATGGGAAAGAGAAATCCAGGATAATTGTTAGTCGAAATCATGATTCTGTGTTAATGTTTAGGCAGCCTTGAAGATGCCTGGGCTATCGTGACTGATTTTTTACGGGTTAATTCAAAAATATGTATTAATGTAAATAATTGCACTAG
>CAYGGY010000091.1:0-15443 GCA_964349405.1 uncultured Ohtaekwangia sp.
CGCCAAAAGACTCTTTCCTTGAAATAGTCGCGAGTATCAAAGAAAGTAATGCAAATTTCAATAAATATTATTATTAAAATAACTTTATAGTAATATTTTAACAGAATAAACTTTTACGTACTTGCCGGTATGATCAATGAATTTATGTAGGCAGTGTTAATTTGATATTCCGTAAAGCAACCACCTATGAAAAACTATTCGTATCGACTCATTCTTATTATCGTAGTTAGTCTTTCGGCCTGCACGCAAGGAGAGCAAAACACCAGGCGGGTTATAGCAGAAGCTATGGACCATACACTTACTTCTGAAGTTCTGGACAAATGGTATCCCCAATCTATGGATACGATAGAGGGTGGTTTCCTTAGTGCATTTACCTATGATTTTGTGCCAACGGGCAATCAGGATAAAATGATTGTTACCCAAGCCCGCCACACCTGGACGAATGCAAAGGCTTCTATTCGTTACCCAAAGGTTGATCATTATAAAGAAGGTGCCAGGCACGGTTTTGAGTTTTTGCGAAATGTGATGTGGGATAAGACTTATGGTGGATTTTATACTTTGGTAGACAGGCAAGGGAATGTGAAAGGTGATACCACTAAAACAGCCTATGGCAATGCCTTTGGTATTTATGCATTAGCCGCTTACTACGAATCTTCAAAAGACAGCATGGCATTAGCCCTGGCTAAATCAGCATTTTATTGGTTAGAAAATGGGAGTCATGACCCGGTAATGAAAGGGTACTACCAACATTTACAAAGGAATGGGACTCCCATCATTCGGCAGGTGGATACCCCCACCACAGCCGACACAGGCTATAAGGATCAGAACAGCTCCATTCACTTATTGGAAGCATTAACAGCGTTGTATCAGGTGTGGCCCGATGATTTGGTGCAAGAGCGATTAAAAGAAATGTTGTTGTTGATACGGGATACAATCGTAACCCCAAAAGGGTACTTAACCTTATTCCTTCACCCCGACTGGACACCCGTTTCGTTTACCGACTCAACGGAAGAAGTAATCACCAGGCATCATCAACTCGATCATGTTTCATTTGGTCATGATGTTGAAACGGCCTATTTAATGTTGGAGGCTTCACATGTGCTGGGTATACACAATGACACAACCACCTTGCGGATTGCGAAAAAAATGGTTGATCACGCACTTCAAAATGGCTGGGATAACCAGTTGGGGGGCTTTTATGATGAAGGTTATTACTTCAACGGCAAACCAGGCATCACCATCACGCACGATACAAAGAATTGGTGGGCACAAGCCGAAGGGTTAAATGCACTGCTATTGATGGCTGATTTATTTCCGAACGATGAAAGGCAATACTTTTCTAAGTTTGAGCAGCTATGGAAATATGCGGACACCTACTTGATCGACCATACCTATGGAGATTGGTATTCGGGCGGATTGGATAAACAACCAGAAATGAAAACAGCAATGAAAGGGAATATCTGGAAAGGGATTTATCATCAATACAGGTCAATGGATAATTGTATTCAACGACTTCATGGGGTGCAGGATACCGATTGAATTTCCACTGCGGTAACACATTCAATGATAAGAAGGAATTTTTTATATCTTAACGATTATCTTGTCACCCACTCCATTATGAAAAGAATCATCGTATCCTGTTTATTCTTTACAGGTATTCTCCTGCTTCATTCGTGTCAGCCTGAAAAGGAACCCATACAATCCGATTATCAATACCTTGAAGAGATTACCCTTCAGCAATTGCAAGCAGGATATCAACAAGGAACCTTTACCATTGAAAAAGTAGTGGCCGATTATATCAAGCGCATTGAAGATATTGATAGGGGCGGTCCCGGGCTTAACTCTATTATATATGTAAATCCTCAAGCGGTTGAGATTGCCAGACAACTTGATCAGGAACTAAAGGATGGCAAGAGCCGCGGGCCCTTGCATGGCATTCCGATAATATTAAAAGACAATATCGACACCCAAGACATGCCCACCACAGCCGGAGCAACGGTGTTAAAAGATTCCTATCCTCCCAATGACAGTTATATCACGCATAAACTTCGGGAAGCAGGAGCGGTAATCATCGCGAAAGCAAACCTGAGTGAGTGGGCAAACTTTCGGGCCAACATGTCGTCAAGTGGATGGAGTGGTGTGTTGGGTCAGACAAAAAATCCTTATGTATTGGATCGCAATCCATGTGGTTCCAGTTCTGGTTCGGGCGTGGCGTCTTCCGCAAATCTTTGTGCTATCGCCATTGGCACTGAAACCAATGGATCGATTGTTTGCCCTTCCAATAACAATGGTCTCGTAGGGATCAAACCTACCGTGGGCCTTGTCAGTCGCACGGGCATCATTCCAATTTCATCAACACAAGATACGGCCGGCCCTATGGGCAGAACGGTAACCGATGTTGCGATCACCCTTGGCGCACTGGTAGGAATTGATTCTGCCGATCAGAAGACATTAGCCTCGGCTGGTAATTATGTAAGTGATTATACCCAATACCTGAAGGCAGATGGATTGAGTGGCAAACGTATTGGGCTGCTAAAAAGCAATATGGGCTTTCATGCACGGGTAGATTCGCTTATGAAGCGGGCTATTGCTGATTTGAAAAGCCAGGGAGCTGAAGTGATTGAGCTGGATTACTCGATGGAAGGAAAAGTACATGACGCCTCTTTTAATGTGATGCTCTATGAATTTAAAGACGGGTTAACCCATTACTTTGCTAGCCTGGGTGACAAGGCTCGTGTAAAAGATTTGAACGAATTGATGGAGTTCAACAAAAAGGATTCTGTTGAACTTCGTTACTTCGATCAGCAATTGTTGAAGTTGGCTCATGAAAAAGGAAGTTTACAGGATAAAGAATATCAGGAAGCACTCGCAACCATGCTCAAAGCAACACGCGACAATGGCATAGATAAATTATTGAGGGATCATAAACTTGATGCTTTGATGGCTCCCACGGGCTCGCCAGCATGGAAGACCGACCTGATCAATGGCGATCATTTTATGGGAGGCAGTTCTTCACTGGCCGCTATTGCAGGGTATCCGGCAATCACCGTGCCGATGGGTTTTATTGATGCATTGCCGGTGGGTGTTTCATTTTTCAGTAAAGCGTGGAGTGAGCCACTTTTAATTGAGATTGCGTTTTCCTATGAGCAGAGCACCAAGCACAGAAAAGCCCCGAAGTTTATTGCTTCAAAGTAATAACTCAGGAAATTTTCCACTTCGGAATGCCTTACGAAAGAGTGAGCTAATATGATTTCGTTACGATTGTGTTTTATATAAAGAGCAGCCAGATGGTACTAACAGCCGCAATGATCAATACTGAAATCAAAAAGGATAATGCAAACCTTCTATTGCCTTGCAAATAAGAATAGAGTGATTTGCTTAACAAATTGGTAGCATTAATTATTAAGAACGTGACGAAGGCAAACTCAAAGGAAATAGTATGGCCAGCCATATCTGCCAGGTTCACGATGATGGCATCAATGCCCGCGAAGGAGGCAATCACGGAACTGATAATAAAACCAGATTGACCGAATACAATTAAACAGATTTTAGTAAAGATTTTTATTACAATAAGTAAAGAGGCAAATTTTAGTGCCGGAAGTAATGAAAATATCTGAGCAACTTTTTTCTCCTGTCCGTCTTCCTGTTCTTTCGGTTCTTTTTTCTTAAACAAAAGAAATGAAATGATGCCGGCTGTAAGAATCATCAGCAAAATGCTGGGAGCAATCGAAACGAGCCAGTTGGCATTGAGTGGCCCCACCAATAAAAATATTTGTAAGAAGCTGGCTAAGTTGGCCAGAATGGCGGCCCCGACCAGGTGGTTTACAAATTTGGAATTCTTGCTTCGTTGTGCCAATGATTGAGTGGCCGATGTGGAGGAAACAAATCCAGCCATAAAACTCGTAAGGGCAAAGCCATTTTTGTTGCCCACAATCCTTCCCAGGATGTATCCAAAAACATCAATGCCTGTTATGAGTACGACCACCACCCATATTTTTCTGGGGTTGATTAAATCCAAGGTGTCAAATTGCCCAAGATCTACTTTTAGACCTTGCAAGATTTCGGGCAATACAGGGATGTCTTTTAGTTTGTAGGCATAGTCGGGTAAAACCGGTAATGCTACTAACGCAATAATCGCATAGCTGATAAACGACTGTACTTCTTGCTTTGAAACGCCAGCGACCAGTTGTGTGGTTTTGGATTTCAACGAAAGGATGAAAATCAACATCACGAAAATAGCAACAGTAATTTGCAAGGGGATGATGTTGATCATCACTAACAGACCGATCAAAAAAGTTGAGAAGGCTGCCAGTTCACTGGTTATGCCAAAATCTTTTGTGTTTACTGCTTCGCTTACATAATAGGAAATGAGTAATACTAAAAAGCCGATCACTACAATCAATGCCAGGGAAGCATAATTGTGTATAAAGAAAACACCAGCCAATGCTCCTGTTAAAGCAATGAGGGAAAACGTGCGTATGCCGCCCACGTGTGGGTCGCCTTGTTTGCTGCTCTCGCGTTCAAGGCCAACGGTGGCCCCGAAAATTAGTGCGAGTAGTAAATTGGTGAATAATTCAGAGCCCATAGTCAGAAAATATTAAGCACGACCTTTTCTAAAAGTAAGCAACCGTCAGAACATGAATAATGATTTATGTCATCTTTTTAACCTGCTTAGAAAACGGAATGGAATTGGAGAAGAAGATTTTTCAATGGTTGTATGAAAGGTTATTGGTTGAAACAAGGCGGCACTATCAACAACTTACATTTCATCATTTAACCAGTCACACTCGACCGCACAGCTGTCATGCTACGTTTGTGTGCATGATTGAATTACTTCAACCCCGAACCGATATCCTGTTCTGTGAGGTAAACAGAACAGTGCCCTTCAAGGCGATGTCATTCATGAAGGAGGCACCACTCTATACACAACCCAATCAATTTAGTTGGGCGTAATCCGGAGAATTTTTCCTCCATCGACACCTAAATATAAATAGCCATCCGGTCCTTGTTTCACAGAGCGCACGCGCCAGTTTTTATCGGTGAGCAAGCGCTCTTCTTTTATCACTTTATTGTTTTCAACAACCAGCCTGTTCAAGTGCTTCAGCACCATAGAGCCAATGAATAAATTACCTTTCCATACGGGTATAACATCCGAAGTATAAAACTGCATGCCGCTGGGCGCAATGGAGGGTTTATAATAATAAAGAGGTTGCTCCATACCTTCCTTTTCGGTTATGCCTTCTCCCACTTTTGTGCTGTCATAGTTTAGTCCATAGGTGATCACCGGCCATCCATAATTCAACGTTGGTTTAATGATATTAACTTCATCACCACCCATGGGGCCATGCTCGTGTTCCCACAATTCTCCGGTAGCCGGGTTTAATGTCATGCCATTTGGATTGCGATGTCCGTAACTCCAGACTTCCGGTTTGGCGTTAGGGGTATTAACATATGGATTATCCTGAGGCACCTTTCCGTCTTCATAAATGCGAAGTACTTTGCCCAAATGATTATTTAATGTTTGTGCGGAATCTTTCATGTCCGTTTTTTCGCCCATGGCGATGAACAGGTAGCCATCGTTAAGCACCAGGCGCGAACCATGATGAAGTGGTTTCTTATAGTAGGGCAGGGCAGTAAATAGTCTTTCTCGTTCGACCAGTTTTAGTCCGTCAAGCTTAGCACGATCAACCACCATGGTATTAGCAGTGGTGTCGCCCTCGCTATACGAAAAATAAATCCATCCATTATTCTTATAATCAGGGTGAACCAGGATGTCGAGCAGACCGCCATCACCCTGCCCGATTACTTTAGGAACATCCTGTACAAAATTTCTCTCTCCGGTTTCTGTGTTAACCACCACCATGTTTCCAATGGCTCTGTCGGTTACCAGCAACCGACCATCTGGTAAAAAGTCCATGCCAAAGGGAATGGTGATGCTGTCCGTAACCGTTTCTACTTTCAGTTTCGTGCCTTCACTCTCTATGATAAAGAATTCTTTCTGCTTGGTCTGTTTGGTGCTGCAGGCTACGATCAGGAAGATCGGCATCATGATCACAATGGTTGTTCTTACTATGCGGAAGGATTGGAGGGTTTTCATGTATATGGAATTTGTCTTGACTTTATAGATTTTCATTGTTCTTGTAATATTGCTTAATAACTACCTTTTGTAATACTCGTTTAATAATTAACTCCGCAATTACACTAAAATAATTTTCCCTTTTATCGTCCGTCAAATACTTTTTTAATTGTGCTTCACTAATATCAATTCGATAAAGCAATTGCATGATATTAAAATTGGTTTTGTTTTCGTTGCGCTGTAGCTCTGACGCAATCTTTTCGTGAAGACTACTATAATTTGGCTCAAGGGCCTCCACAAAATCAGCCGGAAAATTACTTTGTTCAAAATCTTTTACCAATTGCTTTTTAAAAGCCTCAAACAAATCTTTACTGTTTAACTGATTTTTTATGATGGATAATTCTTGCATGTTTTCAAGCCATAACGCTTTTTCTGTTTATACATTTCATCGTTCACTTTGCGCTGTATCCTCAGGCCGGTGGGTATTGCCGGGAAGGTAAAATTGTGTTTAAAATTAACATTGATTGTGATATTTAAGGTAATAACTTCTATCATACTGGAGAACCATTGGTCGTTGGCCGTAGGAACTTCTAATCAGGACAGGTATCTCGTTCGGTGAGATGAAATGTTTTTTTAATCATGCCCGCATTTTATTTCTTCGGAATTCATGCGAAACGTTTGACAAGCCCGGCTCGTGTATTGAAGTGCAGCGTTTGTGTTTTCATTTCGTTTAACTTGGCCAGAATGACTTCACAGTGATGAGGTCGGGAGACCAGCATCAATAGGGAGGATAACATTTCACCTTATGCCTGAACTCACCTGACTATAAAGCGGTCATGCCGGTCGGGTTGACGGCACTTCCTACTTCAGATCACTTGAAACCGGAACCCTCATCGGTGAGGAGATATGATTTTCATCGCTACGCATACCTTTGCCCAAGGTCAGCGCTATCACCAAGCTTCTACTCATACGACCACTCTTTGCTTAAACTTTAATACAGGCAAAATGGTATTGAATTTTTAATAGACATTGTTTGAAATGGCAACACTTACCTAAGCCGGATGAGCAGAAAGACATCATATGAGTAGTCTGAAATTCCTGGTATAAGATAAATACATCTGGCTGTATGGTTTGTGATCATGCCCAATCATATTCACCTGATGTGGTACATGCAGGGTGCGTGGATGGAAAAGAATGAGCAGCAAATGTTTTTAAAGTTTACCGTTTAGCAAAGCAATTCAAATTCAGGCAGAGCATAATCCAAAATAACGATCTGCTTTCGCCATAATGGAAATCATTGAAAGAAGAGGTTCAGCGTTGTAGAATTACACCTGAATTTTAACCGAATAAGTTGAACGAGGAGGCCAATATGAAAAAGTGTTTAGTTACGTTAACGCTTATACTTTTTAGCGTTCAATTATTTTGTCAAGCGCCTGATGATACCATTTCAAAAAAAGGCAATAGGCAATTCAGTGAATTTAATTTATCAACATCCGTTGGTTTCTCACTCTCAGGCCCATTAAACAATATCAAATCAACTATGATTTCTTCCGGGTTTGACGACACTTCTCAATCATTTTTAGGCAATAAATTAATTAAACATCCCCACTCAAGGAGGTACTTCATTTATGACATTGAAGGAACCTACTATTTTAAGGAGCAGATGGGGATTTCTATTAATGTTGGGCGGGCTGATAAGGTTGAAGTTGATGGATACAAGAGTTCTGATCCGTATCCCCAGCTGATCGGAAGTTATATGTTCTTAGAAAGCGAAATAAAATCTCTTTCACTAAACTATGCTTTTCGTTCAAAGAATAAATTGCATAGTGTTTTTATTGGCCCTTCTTATATCATTCATCATATGAAGAATACAGGTAGAGTCGGCTTTGATTCACCGGAAAATGATAACCGGAAAGTCGGAGCCTACATCGGCTATTCATTTCAGATCGTCAGGTGGGATTTTTGGACTATTGCATTAAAAGCAAATTACCGGTGGGCTCCCAAAACGCAGATAGGACCATTTATTGCCTCCGACAATTCTGAATTTCCAGCTACAAAAGTAAATATTTCATGCCTTAATGTAGGATTTGGTGTAATGTTCAGGATTCAAAATGAGGAATAATACTTACTCAGCTTGTCGGACAGTTTTCTTTATACTGAAGCGGGCCACTCGGCAATGTGCGATGTGATCACGCGAACATCATCAAGAGTAGTGTCACCGTATTATGTATAAAGAAATCCTGTTCTTTTTTTGCCCGAGGTTGGTATTATCACCCGCCAAGTTCAAAATTTATTCCTTTACTCTCACGAATTCTACTTCCATCGGATCCCACCCCACTTTGGTTTTAATTTTATCAATCTTGCCAGCTTCATTGGTAGTAAAATGTAATCTGTAAACTCTTAAACTATAATTTACCCCCATGTCAGGATGTAGGGTAGACCAGAATTGATCATAATGAAAATGCTCCAGGGCCTCATTCCACATGCGGTGCTTCACTTGTAGGTGATCATCCGCTATACTAATAAACATCTTACCATACGCTTTGTGTTCATAGGTGCCAACATAATCAGCCAGGGCATGAGATGGTTTTGTGTCTTTTACTTTTAACGCCTTTAATGAATCTATTGCTCTGCTGGTCTTTGTCTCTTCTTTATCGATCTCTTTTTTAATTTTTGTTGTCCAGGGAGACTCACCTAATTGTAGCATCCGATCCATGATGCCATATACTGATGCGTTTGCCATGGGTGAGCCTTTAACAGTATTGGTCAACACAATAATGGCAATGCTATCTTTGGGTAGCAAAGCAATGGTGGAACGATAACCACTGATCACACCACCATGCGACACCATTACATGACCTTTATAATCAGTAGATGATCGGCCCATGCCATAAAGACCATAGAACACTTCATCATACACCAGTTCTTTGGAAGCAATGTTATTGGGTTTGATGGTTTCCGCAATAGCTTTCGATGGGATCACTTGTTTCCCCTTAAATTTTCCTCCGTTGATCTGCGCTATCATCCAGTTACTTAATTCTTCTACATTCGAAACTATTGCTGCTGCAGGTGCCCAACAATCACAATGTACATCGGGTTCATACTCCTTCAATTTTTTGTCCACTTTACCTACGAGATAATCTTTCGAGAATTCACCTTTCTTTGCCGCCTCTTCAAAACTGAAAGTGCTTTGTTTCATTTCAAGCGGATCAAAGAGTTTTGTTTGGATCAGTTGCTCCCAGGTAGTGCCATTCACTTTGGCAGCCACCGCTCCGGCAGCGGTGTACATATTATTATTGTAGAGATACCCCTCACGAAAACCCATGGTAGGCTTCATGTATTGAAGGCGGTCAAGAATTTCCTGAATGGTATACCCTGAACCGGCCCACACACCATCCCAACGGGGTACACCACTGCGATGGCTTAACATATCCCTCAGCGTTAATTTGTCATCCAGTTCTCCGGTGGCAAAATGCAACTCGGGCATGTATGTGCGCACGGGTTTGTCGAGGTCAAGCTTCTTTTCTTCATGCAGCATCGCTGCTGCCGTAGAAGTAAACAACTTGCTATTACTGGCAATACCAAACATAGTTTTGGTAGTGACGGGAAGTTTGTTGGCTACATCGCGATAGCCGTACGCTTTAGAGAAGATGACTTTGTCTTTATACACAATGCTCACAGCGCTGCCTGCGATTTCCCATTCGGTCATCAGGTGCTGGATGTACTGATCTACTTTGGGTATTTCTTTTTTGAATGTTGGTGCCTGACCTTGTGTGGTGACGAAGGCAAGGAGTAGTAAGAGTGTAGCGGATATTCTCATCGTGTTACGGTTTTAGGTGTTGATAAATGTAACCGATAATTGTGGAATGTCACAGGGATTTTATGAGTGCTACGAAAGTGATGTTGGTCAGGTGACCAACATCAATCTAAGGATTTTATGAGTACTGCAGTTGTGATGTGAACAGCCGACCAATATCAACATGCAGCAAGACCATCAAAATGTTTTTAAATAGTCAATACTTTTCTTTAGGGCCACTTCGGGCTGTTGCACCATGTCTTGTTCTACAAAGAAATGTTCTACTCCTGATTTTTTTGCAGCACCGAGAATGGATTTTAAATCGAGCGCACCGGCATCGGCTGTGCTCATTTGGGGAAACAATTCAATCCATTGCTGCGGGTCACCGCCATCGCCTGAGAATTTCACTTTCTGTTTCATGTTCTTTACATGCATCATTTTGTAACGGCCCGGATATTTCTTTAGCCAAGCAATCGGATCGACACCTCCGGCAACCGTCCAGAAGAGGTCCATTTCGAGGAACACATATTTAGGATCGGTGTTTTCGATGATCATCTGCACGGGTATTTTTCCTTCCAGTTCCTGTAAGCCATAACCATGGTTGTGATACCCAAAGCGCAATCCCAACTTCACGGCCAGCTCACCAATTTCATTAAAAATATCAATCGTCTTTTTATAATCATCCAGGGTCTTCCTGTTTTCGGCTGGTAAGGAAGGGAGCACCACATACTTAAATCCAATCGTGTGTGCCGCTTCGGCCAGTTGACTCATGCGCGTGCGCAAAGTTTCAAAGTCGGTGTGAATAGCTGGAACACTGATCTTATTTTCATCCATGATTTTTTTTACCTCCGTAGCAGTTAGACCAAAGTATCCACTTCCACTGAACCCCAAAGAAGGAGTAACGGCCGCCCAACGGTCAATTGCTGACTGGGCACTGAATGGAAAAGGTCCGTACATTTCAATCTCGCGGTAGCCCATCTTCGATAACATGTTGATACCTGCACGAAAATCCTTTTCGAGCACTTTCGGAAGCGAGAAAAGCTGAATGCCTATTTTATTCAGCATCGCTGGGTTGGCTAGTAAAGAATTGCTTTCCAGCAAGCCGATCGTGGTGAGTGCTGCTGATGCCTGAATAAAATTTCTGCGGTTCATGCCAATGTTTGTTTAGAAATGTAAAGTACTGAAATGAGGTCAGGCTAACAATCACAACAGTGTTGGAAGGAATTTTTCATAGCTGTGTGCGCATTTCACTTCATAGGGATATCGGTTCTCGTTTTGTAGTTTGATGTGTGTTATCTATGACATTACAAAGGACAGTTCAGCACGCCCTACTACGAAGCGGTCATACCGGTCGGGTAACTTTTATTTTCCATAATTGTGGTTCTTCAAACCCGAACCGGTATCTCGTTCGGTGTGCCCGAAGCTTTTTTATAACTGTATGCGCATTTCACTTCATCGGGATACCGGCTCTCGTGCCTCGGCCGGTATGACGTTTCATAGTATAGCTTTACGCATCCTACTACGAAGCCGTCATGTTATCGCTGAACTTCTTCTACTCCACCGTTTATCTTTTCAATCATAGCAGATGTTGATTCAGGTAATCAATTACTTTTTCGTATTCATGCTGATCATCATAATTTGAGATCACGATTTTCTCACTGTTTTTGATAAACAGGATCAGGTGCCTTCTGCGCATACTATTGATATAGGTATCTATTTCATGCCATTGTTCCGTTTCGTTAAGGGGAAACGATCGGGTGCGATCAAAACTCTGGTGTATGGTAAGCACACCGGCATGGAACTGAAGGCGCTTGTAGGTTCGTATGGTTTCGAAGATGGCAAATAATCCGATTGACCAGAGAGCGATAAACACCACACGCGTCACCCCGTCTCCCATCAACGAAAAGAACATCAACAACAGGGTGAACAAGGAGAGCAGGATTACGCGGAATTTCATAGTACTCAAAAGATACGATTGTAAAATGAATTACCCAAGGTTGGATTGCGCCAGGTTAGAGCTCTGCCGTTGGAGTCGTGTTTAGTTTGCTATGAGGTGTTTGGTCGGTGATGACACCGACCGAGGGAAAAACAAAGTAGAAAACATGCTGGCTAATATTGGAAGGAAATATTAATTTAAAGCAATTGAAAAGCATAAACTATTAGGTGATTAAGAATAGAAAGTAACCAAACTGAAGCGATTACCGCATGTTAAACTCATCAGCAATAAAATCAAAATCTTACAAGTATTTAAGGAACCACAAAGGTTTTGTCAAGGTGTTTAATATTAGAGGCAATAAAGTTTTCTTTAAGCGAGATGGTGGTAAACTTCGAAGCGTTTCGATCGCTCAGTTTAAGCACCTTTTCCAAGACGAAACGTTCAATATTTATTTAAATCAAGTTGAAATGGTAAACCGTGAAAGCAATTAGAAACGTAACTATGAGAACGATTTTATCACTAATAATTACCTTCATTTCAATTACGAGTTGTTCAAACTTAACAGCTGAAGAGTATTATAAAAGGGGGCTAAAAAAACTTCACCCAGAATTTGGTGTTGGAAATGATTGTAAAGGGGCAATTGAAGACTTTACAGATGCAATTGAAATTAACCCTCAATATTCAGAAGCATATAACGAACGCGGGTATTCGAAATTTCTTCTTAAAGACAACAATGGGGCGATAGAAGACTTTACAAAAGCTATTCAAATTAATCCTAATAATAGTTTTGCATTTGTAAGAATGGGAGATACAAATGTTGAAATGGAAGATTACAACAAGGCTATTATTAATTACACCAACGCCATTCAGATTAGCCCAGATTATTACTATGCTTATTTCAATAGAGGTAAAGCAAACATTAAAACTCAGGAATACGAAAAAGCAATTTCTGATCTTAAAAATGTTTTGGATAAACCAAATAGCTCAGCGTATTGGTATAGCAGTGGTAATTACTTTTTAGGAGTTGCGCATTTTGAACTCAAATCCTTTGAGAAGGCTAATAACTATTTCAGTATTGAGTTAGAATATTCAAATGAAATTGACCGATTAGTAGAGGGTGATGTTTATTTTAAACGAGGTGATTCAAGATTGGAAATTCGAGACTATCCGGGGGCTGTTGCAGATTTTACAAAGGCGATTGAGATTGGCCCTCGAACTAACACTAAGACGACCGATGTGTTTGATTTTGAATATGAAGATGCATATTTCAAAAGAGGATATGCAAAAAGTATACTCGAAGATTACAAAGGGGCATTGGCAGACTTTGAGGAAGTAATTAGAATTAATCCACAGGCGGGAGGGGCATATCTAAACAGAGGGCTTATAATGACGAGTCTAGGGCAAAATGAAAATGCATGCATAGACTACTCTAAAGCTGGGGAGTTGGGAATTGCCAAAGCCTATGAAATGATAAAGAAATATTGCAAGAATAAATAGAATCCAATCGTACGTGCTGGATGATGAAGTTCCATCATGCGAATTGCCGTACTAAAAATTCAATCTCCTACACGGCTACCATGTACAACCGCACCGAGGCGAGCCATAAAATTGACTACATGCATTATAACCCGGTGGAGGCCGAACTCTGTGAAAGCCCGGAACAGTATGTATATTCTTCCTATCGGTTCTATGAGCTCAATGAAAACACACCTAGTTTTCTCACGCACTATGCTGACCACTTATGAGCATACGTGAAGTAGTGTTTAGTTTGCTATGACGTGGTTGGTCGGTGATAACACCGACCAAGGGGAAAATGAGGACAGCGATTAGATTGCTGTGAGGAGATTTTATAAGTCATATTCGATACTGTCGCCTATCTTAAATGAACGTTTTACGTTAGATGATCTATTTATCAAATTAGGTAATAATAGAATAATGATAAGCCCAGCCCCAGAAAGACCACCATAATAAAAGAATAGTTGAGTATTAAAGATTTCTTCTTTCAAATATTTAGATGAGTCTTTTAAGACGCCTTCGTCATAGATTGCTTTTGATATTGGTATTAGTGCGGGTTCCCCGGCAATAACATAGTATTTGATTACTTTATTTTGTTGTTCAGCAATTAGCCCAACGATAGCCCCGATAGCTATTGAGATAATTAATTTCATGAAAATCTTTTCCATTGAGCTCAATCTTTTCAGTTTACTAAATCAAGTTAATGGATTTTGGAGGTCATTCCAAAGACTACAAATTCTCACGAATTGTCAGGAGGATCTAAGAGTATCTGATTAGCATAAGTGAGCTAGCGCTTAGTTTGCTAGCAAGGGAAAAAATTCGCTTACATTTTTTTAAATTCTTTTAAACAGGATTCTATCTCCGTTAAGCTCTTTATTAGTCCCTCGTATTTATTGCGATAATGTTCGCTATAAAATTTCATTAATTCCTCCAAATTATCAAAGGCATAAATAGATTCCATAATATGCTTCAAAATTGGAATTGCCCTGGGGTCCCCAATAGATTCTCTGCAAAGAATTCTAACTGGTTCAATATATTTTTCTCTTGCAATATAGCGATCACGAAAATCAATTTCATCTTTTTCAAGTCCTGCCCAAGCAGCTCTGATACCGTCAAGTTTTAATAAGAATAAGTCTTCTTGTGGTTTAATGTTATTTTTCTCGTTGTGCGTCCGCATTTGATCGTATGCATCGCTTGTGACTTTCAAATTTTCAGAATAATCATACTGGAAGGCCTCAAATTTTTTTATAAAGTTTTCAAAATTCTCTTTATTAGAAGTTTTAATATCATCGATGTATTCAATGTTAGCAAGTAGCTTTCTAAAAAGTTCAGTTTTTATCCCGATAAGTCCTTTTTTTCTCTTGATGAAGATTGCATATAGATCTTTTTTATCAATCTCTTTGATTGGCTCCATAGAAAACGAAGAGACATCAAGTAGATGAAAATGTTGTTCTTTTTTTACAAGTAGTTTATCGGCAAAATCTTTAAACCCATCGGCTTGTTTAATAACAGATTTCTGAGCCAGTTCAATTAGTTTGATAAAATACTCTTCAAGCTCAATTAAACGCCTCTTTTCTTTATTTGCCTCGATTTGCTTATTTATAACTATCCCTAGGATAAAAATTATAAGTGTTGTTATGACTGTGAAAATTGTGTCACTTGAAACGCCAAGAAGTGAACTCTCATTTGTTGAGTCCTTGACTGTTCTAACAATTATTTTAATTGATTCCATCTATATTAGTACGATCTATAGGTTTAGTCATTCACGGCTTGAAGTATCTCAATAATATATCTTTTCTTAAACTTGTGAAGTTATTTAGTTTAGGCGGTCCAGGACTCAATGTTTACTATTGTGACCTCCGACTCTAAAACCTTCACAACAATTAACTCCTTTTTTGCGGAGCCAATTTGAGTATATATCGACCTGTGCAAAAGTCCAATTATTCTACATTGTTATTAAGATTAAAATAGTCCTTATATAATCGTCTTCCTTTGTGAGTTAGTTCATAGTAATGATCCCCATTTATGTATTCTTTCTCTTGGATAATTTCATTAACAATAAAAAAGTCTTTTAATCTCTCTTTAATGTTTTTTGGAAACTGTTTAGTAGTCTTAAGTGA
>CAYGGY010000092.1:0-15279 GCA_964349405.1 uncultured Ohtaekwangia sp.
CTTCTTGCAGCAATCGTATCGCCTCGTCATATTGTCTGCGCACGCGATAATTATCGGACTCCGTGTACAGCTCAATGGCTTTTTTATTTTTGGAGCTTAGCGTTTGCCCCTGTGAAATAGAAAATCCAGCCAGCAAAAAAAACAACCAGACGACTTTTGATTTATTCATGCAGCAAGTTACTTAAAGATTACTTTGTATTAACGTTAAAAACATGCGACTGTTAACCTTTGCAGATTGAATTAATGGAGATTTCCGGGCCGTCCATACCCAGCATCGAGTTGATCATCCTTGCTGATTGATATTGTTTAAGATCAGAAACACCAATACGAATTTCTTCGACCAGACCAGCATCCAGCAAACTTTGCCGCATCGTTCCATTCAACAGATATGAATCCGGTGTAAACCATCTGCCCTCTTTTTTTAAAATGATATTGGCATACCACGTGTCCGTGATTAACCCATCCCGCACAATCAGGATATCATCCGCTTCGGCCCGTTGTGCAAAAAGATTGTCAAGGGTTGCCCGGTCTAGAAATTTATACTTATATGAAATAGAATTATCGTGAATGAGTTTTAAGGATTGAACAGGACGCATGATGTAGGGAACAAATTCAATCTTCTTTATTTCACTATCGTAGATGATCCTGGTTTTAAATAAACCCTCGGATGGAACGCATTCATGAGAAAGAATATCTGCAAGAAGAATAGAATATTTTGTATGAAACAACGTCTCCATAGCATTTCTCATCCTGCCCTCATGCAAGGTCAGATTTCGGAATACGCCATTGTTAAGATATATGGTTTCAAGCAACGGGCACATAAATTTTTTGAATTGCTTCTTTGTATTCTTCCTGCACTATACTTTGGGTAGTTATTCCTCCACCACTGCGATAAAATATTTCGTCACCTTGCTGTTCAATAAACCGGATGGCCACTCCGCTGTCCAGATTTTCGCCATCAAAATAACCAAATACTCCTGTATAATAACCCCGCTTTTCTCCCTCTACCTCCTGAATTATCTGACAGGTTTTTACTTTGGGCGCACCACTCACAGAACCTGCCGGCAACAACGACACAATCAGGTCACCTAATTGTTG
Source organism: uncultured Ohtaekwangia sp. (assembly GCA_964349405.1). Classification (GTDB taxonomy): domain Bacteria; phylum Bacteroidota; class Bacteroidia; order Cytophagales; family Cyclobacteriaceae; genus ELB16-189. Next base: position 1,099 of record CAYGGY010000092.1, read on the forward strand.
TTGATAGCCTGAAGACAAGTCGCCTGTTATTTCAGAACTTACCTGGAGAAGTTTTTTATCTTGTGCTACAATCTCATCGAGAAAACGAAAGCGGTTTATGGTCACATTCGTTGCCACCTGACTGAGATCATTGCGTATAAGATCTACAATGGTCACATGCTCGGCCAGTTCTTTTTTGTTTTCAAGAATAAAATCAGCGGCATCTGGCAATGTGGCATCGACAGTGCCTTTCATTGGATAGGAAACTATTTTTCCGTTTCTGATCTGCACAAAGATTTCGGGTGAAAAGAACAGTAACTCATTGCGCCACCAGCACTTATACCTTGCATCGCTCTGATAAAATAAATTTTTCAGCGAAGAATTGATTTCCACTTTCGTCTTGATGGTGAGATTGACGAGAAAAGTATCTCCATACAACAAGTGCTTATGTACCATATCGAATTTCTTCTGGTACTCTTCAAATGAGATCGGATGCTTTTCAATATGAATGGCCTGAGTGCTTTTCTCACCAAAGCGTGCATTTGAAAATCCGTTGATGGAATACAGCATTTCATCCGGATCAATCTGGTCCCGTTTCCACGCTTTCGGATTCTGCAATTCAAAATCAATGAGAAACAAAAAAGGGGCTTTGTTACGTCCCCATTCATTGAGTTGCCCTATGAAGTTTTCTATCTGCATGTATCCGGTCAGGGAATATCCATGTACTTATGCACTTGCAGCGAAATCTTCCACCGTGGATCCTTTTTCACATACTCAATAATCAATGGAAGGATATCTTTTTCCTTCGACCACTCAGGTTGCAAAAACAATTCACAATCCGGATTTACCTGATTCGCAAATTCTTCCGCCCAGGTGAAATCACTTTTGTGAAAGATGACCACTTTAAGTTCATTTGCTTTTTCAGAAACAGACGAATGAGGGTGCTTAAATTTTTTAGGGGAAAAACAGACCCAGTCCCATTGACCCGTTAATGGATAGGCACCGGATGTTTCGATATGTGTTCGTAATCCTTCTTTTTTAAGTTCGGTAGCGAGGGCTGCCAGATTGTGCATCGTTGGTTCACCACCGGTAACAACCACTATTTTACTTCCACTGGCTTTGGCTTTCGCAGCCATTTGTTTCACATCGACTTTAGGATGCGCATCCGCCTCCCATGAATCTTTTACATCGCACCACACACAACGCACTTCGCATCCGCCCAGCCGAATAAAATATGCTGCACTGCCCTGATAAAATCCTTCGCCCTGGATGGTATAGAAATCTTCCATCAACGGAAGCGAATTCATAATTTCAGATTCCAACTTCAAAATTTTAAGGATTTCTTAATTCCGTAGCACGCAACGTATTCAACAAAAGAGAAGCGATGGTCATTGGGCCAACACCACCCGGCACCGGAGTAATGAATGAAGTTTTTGGCGCCACTTCTTTAAATTCAACATCACCTTTCAAAGCATAACCACTTTTATATTGAGGCCCTTCCACGCGCGTAGTTCCTACATCAATTACTACGGCCCCTTCTTTCACCATGTCGGCAGTGATCAAGCCAGGCTTTCCAACAGCTGCTATCAAAATATCAGCATGACGGGTAAACATGGAAATGTCTTTTGTGTACTTGTGGCAAATCGTTACGGTTGCCTTTCCTTCTTCTACCAGCATCATACTTAATGGAGCACCTACCAACCGACTGGCACCTACTACCACGCAATTTTTTCCTTCTGTAGAAATATTATAACGCTTTAATAATTCCATCACACCAAACGGTGTGGCCGGAAGTAAGAGCGGGTTCTTTGATACGATACTTCCAAAGTTGCGGTTGGTGAATCCGTCCACATCTTTATCGGGTCTGATTTTTTCGGTGATACGCTCTACCGAAATAGTAGGTGGCAACGGCAATTGCACAATAAACCCATCCACATCTTCATCACGATTTACCTGGTCGATGTGTTTCATCAACTTGTCTTCACTGATGGTATCAGCAAAGCGCATCATGGTATAATGAAACCCAACTTCCTTGCAGGCTTTTACTTTATGATCTACGTAGGTTTGACTGGCACCATCATCACCGACCAGGATAATAGCAAGGTGCGGCACCTTCTTACCTGCTTCTTTGCGTAAGGCTACCTTTTCAGAAATTTCTTTCTTTATGTCCTGCGAAATTTTGCGGCCATCGATGAGCGTATAGGTTGGTGTTTCAGTCATCAAGTAAATACAATTTAAATCTTAATCAATTTTTAAAACAGCCATAAACGCCTCCTGCGGAATTTCCACATTACCCACCTGGCGCATGCGTTTCTTTCCTTTCTTTTGTTTTTCCAACAGTTTTCGCTTACGCGAAATATCACCGCCATAACATTTTGCCAACACGTTTTTACGAATGGCACTTAACGTTTCGCGTGCTACAATTTTTTGGCCGATGGCTGCTTGTATGGCCACTTCAAACATGTGGCGAGGAATCAGTTCTTTCAATTTCTCGCACAACTTTCTTCCCCAATCATGAGCCTTGCCACGATGAACAATCGCAGATAGCGCATCGATCTTTTCACCGTTCAATTGCACATCCAGCTTCACCATGTCACTTTCGCGCCAGTCGATCAATGTATAATCTAAGGAAGCATATCCTTTCGAAATGGTTTTTAATTTGTCGAAGAAGTCAAAAACGATTTCGGCCAACGGCATTTCAAAGGTTAACTCAACACGATCCGAGGTAAGATAATTTTGATTCTTAATCACCCCACGCCTGTCCATACACAAGCCGATGATGGCTCCTATGAATTCTGATTTGGTAATGATCTGAGCACGAATGAAAGGCTCGTTGATAAAATCAATTGTAGTCGGATCTGGCATTTCGGAAGGCGCATTGATGTCAATGGTTTTTCCATTGGTCAGTGTTGCTTTGAACTGTACAGACGGAACGGTGGTAATCACCGTCATGTTAAATTCACGTTCCAGGCGTTCCTGAATAATCTCCATATGAAGCAAGCCCAGAAACCCGCAACGGAAACCAAAGCCCAACGCAGCAGATGTCTCTGGCTCCCACACCAACGAAGCATCATTGAGTTGAAGTTTTTCCATAGAGGCACGCAACTCCTCAAACTCCGAAGTTTCCACTGGATAGATACCGGCAAATACCATCGGCTTCACGTCTTCAAATCCTTTTATGGCTTCGCCCGGATTGCTTACTAACGTGATGGTATCACCCACCTTCACTTCTTTCGCTACTTTAATTCCAGAAATCAGATAACCAACGTTGCCGGCACTGATCTCATTTTGTGGAAACTTGTCCAATTTCAACACGCCTATTTCATCGGCACCGTATTGTCGGTTGGCATTTACAAATTTAATCTGGTCATTTTTACGCATGGTTCCGTTGAACACGCGGAAGATAACTTCAATACCCCTAAAGGAATTAAACACGGAATCAAAAATCATGGCCTGCAGTGGCGCTTTTGGATCACCCTTTGGAGCAGGAACCCGCTCGATTACGGCTTTCAATATTTCTTCAATGCCTTTGCCTTCTTTTGCACTTGCTTTCAATACGGCATCACGCTCGCAGCCAATCAAATCAACGATCTGGTCGGTCACTTCTTCGGGCATGGCAGCGGGCAAGTCAATTTTATTGAGCACGGGAATGATTTCCAGATTATGATCCACTGCCAGGTATAAGTTCGAAATCGTTTGGGCCTGTATGCCCTGGGCAGCATCTACAATCAATAAAGCACCCTCGCAAGCGGCTATTGAACGCGACACTTCATACGAAAAGTCAACGTGGCCGGGGGTATCTATCAGGTTGAGGATGTACTCCTTGCCCTGATACTTATAATTCATTTGTATGGCGTGCGACTTTATGGTAATGCCCTTCTCACGCTCCAGGTCCATATTGTCGAGTACCTGCGCCTGCATTTGGCGGCCGGTAAGTGTGCCTGTAAATTCTAATAGCCGGTCAGCCAGTGTGCTTTTGCCATGGTCGATATGGGCTATAATGCAAAAATTGCGGATGTTCTCCATTCCCGTCATTTCTTTCTTGAGATTTGGGCGCAAAGGTAGAAAGAAAAGTGAGCCCTTAAAACGGGAAAAATAGTATTGAATCCTTACCCAAAGTAGAATTTTTGAAGAGAAGTTATTTGGATTCGGTACTGTTCATATTAACACGGCATAACCAGCTTTAGTATTTCGTTTCGATGATATTTCGCTGAAATTAATTCTCCTTTTTTCAATCTATAGCCTCTATGAAGGCTTAAATTCAGATCGGGACGATATATTGAAAGAAAATCTATTTAGCTGTTTCAGTGCGAAATATTTTTAACCACGACAATTTGAATTATCTCCCTTTATGTTCGGTCCTACAAAACAAATTCAATTGACTGTTAGATCGATACAAAGATGCTTGCCTTGAAAACCTGCTTATCTTGATCTATAACAAGTCTGCCGCTATGCAATTTCATTAACTGATCACAAATCCATAAACCCAGCCCCAAACCTGCACTTAATTCCTGAGATTTTCGGAATTCCTTTTTTAACTCTTGCAGATTTTCAATAGGCGCCACTATCTGATTTTCTATCGTGATAAAGTGATCTTTTTCATTCTTATCTAAAAATATATGCACAACTGAACCTGGTGAACAAAACTTAATAGCATTTTCCAATAGGTTTGAAATTACCGTTTCTATTTTATCATGATCAAATATGGCTTCATACGGATGTGCCCGTTCATTTATTGTCACGCGTACCTGTGTGCCTTTTTCCTGAATGAGGTGCCTGATGCGTTTTATTGAATTATAGATTACTTCGTCCAGCAAACCGAAACTTTTACGCAACATAATCGTGTCAGTTTTTAACTGACTAATCAAAAGAAAATCCTCAATTACACGGCTAAGCCTGCTGACCTCATTCAATTGATTTTTTATTAAAGTTACTGTTTCTTCTCCGCTTGCGTTTTGCAAGGCCACCGATAATTCAGTATGCATTACCGCCAACGGGGTTTTCAATTCATGCGCTGCCGAAGCAAAAAAATTTATCTGATTGTTAACAGAAATTTCTATCCGCCCAAGCATTTCGTTTATAGCCAAGGCCAGTTGTTTATTTTCATCAATGGAATCCGGCACGGGTACCCGTTCAATACTGTTAGATGCATTGATACGTTGAGTCGTGTCAATGATTCTCTTAATCGGATTTAATGAAAAGCCAGTGACTATGTAAACCAATAATCCTGCTACTAAAATAGAAGCCGCGTTGGCAACAAAAAGATAACCTTTCAAGTCATCCAGTTGAGATGACAACCGCTTGTTGCTGCGCGCTACTGAAAAAAGTAAACGTGAATTCCCATATTCAACAGGGCGCGTCAACGTTACAATTTTCAATGTATCCATCTCCACTACCGCCTGAAAAAGTATATCAGCCTGGTCGATTGGGAAATCGGGAGAAGCAAAAAGTGAGTCCGTTTGAATTTGATTTCCTGCGCGTAAATAAATTGAATAGCCTTGCGAAGGAAGAGGCAACACGGGTGGATCAATATGTACCTGGTTAAATAATCGGTCTCCCTCAGCAATCAGTTCACGAGTGTCGGCCTCTACCAGCAAATTTTTAACATTCGAATATATAATTGAATTGACCGGTAGAATAATGATGATAAACACGCCAATAAAAATGAGCGATATCTTTCCTTGCAGGCCGGTGAATTTTTTTTTTGAAATCAAAATCAACTTCGCGTTAATTCACCTTCAATATAATACCCGACACCCACTTTTGTGCGAATCAAATCTGGAGCATTTAACTTTTTTCTGAGCTGTGACAAGTGTACCTCAATAACGTTACTGCCCATATCAAAATTTACATCCCACACTTTTTCTGCCATCTCCGTTTTTGATATCACCCGGTTGCAATTGGTGAGAAGTAATTCAAGTAGTGCAAACTCTCGCTTTGTCAGGATAATCTCCTGATGATCAATGTGAACTTTACGGGAGAGCAAATCCATATTTAGCATACCTAATTTCAATCTGGTAAAACTACTCATTTGCCCTTTGCGCGTAACGGCCCGTATGCGCGCCAGAAACTCACCAAAGTCAAAAGGTTTCTTAATATAATCTACTGCTCCTTTATCTAATCCTTCAATAACCCGATCGGCACTATTAAGCGCGCTGATGATCATGACAGGGATTTTAATATTGAATCGCTTTAAATTATCGAGCACATCAAATCCACTTTGGCCGGGCAACATCAAGTCAAGCACAATTAAGTCGTATGGTTCTGTAGCCGCTAAATTCAATGCTTCACTTCCATTATCAACACTATCCACTACATAACCATTTTGCTGCAAACCTTTTTTTACAAACCCGTTTAACCGGGGTTCGTCTTCCACTAACAGTATTTTCATGGATTATAAAGTAAAAATGTTTTTCCATCAACGACCACTTTCTCTGGCGCTATAATCCGAAAATCCTTCTGATATATCTCTCCATCTTTTTTTATCCTTTCTTTACCCTGAATGCTAACAACCTTACCTTTTTGCAGAAAATATCCTAACTGTTGCGCCATCATTGCATCAATTTCAACATAATAGTCTGATGCTACAATAATACTAATGACATTCCCCTTTTCAGAAGTATTGATCCTCGTAATTTTGCCATTGATCTGCACTTCTTTATGATCATGTTTTCCATCGGCACCACCATAAAATCCAAATTTGTTTATGTATAAAGTATCTCCCGGTTTTACCAGAGCGTGCAACTCCGGTGGATGCAATTGACCTTCCACTTTATAGTCATTATAATAGATCTGTACTTCTGTATCTGTGTTTAAAAATCGTTTAATTCTTTCCGCCTCTTCGCTGGGAAAGGATACGCTGAGTTGTTTGCCCCTGGAAATATTGAACTTAACACCTATACAAACAGAATTTTGTTTGAAGAGATAGGCGATCGCTGTGCCATTCTCTCTAATGAGTGGATTAAAAAAATAGATATCCTTCAACCCGTTGATCGGATATAGACATCCATCTAAAGGTCCCATCCGATTGCCAATAAATGAAACTTCATCGGCCGTCTTAATTAAATTCATTGGGTTTCGCTGTGGCGTTGGCCACGGATAGTAGGCAAACAAACCATTATCAAATAGTAACCCTTTACGCTGTCCTTCGTGCCAATAATCACCGACCACCTTCTGACCTAAGAAAACCTTAGAATCGCGTGTCGTCTTTTTCACTTCAATATCAGGAAGAGAAAACCACTCATTGTTGATTTTTATATCCGATATGCGATCGTTTAACATCAACCACGAAATAGCCCTACCGATATCTTCTCTTTCCTTTCGTAAAGCTTTCATGCGAAGATTTACATTTACTTTAACCGTGATTTTATCACCCAGTTTAACTTTCTCACTGATAAAAGTGCCATACTCCGGATAAAACGCAAAGCCTTCTGTTTTACCATTCACATCAAAAATAATGTACTCTAAGCCAAACCTAAGCCCAGGTTCAATAGACTTGACCACGCCAGTAAATTCCTGAACTTCAAATCTTGGCTGTGCAATGGCTGTATAGGAAATAAAAAGTAGAATCCAGAGAATTTTCATAGGCTGATATTTACTTCGAAAGTATTATCAGTACCTTAATGCAGGCTAAATACTATATTAATTTTTCTTAACGCGATAGAATTGAAATCACCACTTCGATTTCAAAAACTTACGTGCTTCCTCTTTGAATATTTGTAAATCACTTACCTTATCACCCACCAGGTCGATCAATCGATAAATAAACGTCTTTTCAAATCCAAGATTTTCGAGTACGTCCGTACAAAATTCAAGTTCTTTCAGAAACATTTTTTTATCAATCAGCATCAGTTGCGTAAGTGACAACGCAAACTCCACACGCTGATCGCTAGTCAGGTCTTTAAGAACAATTACTTTATGTTCTTTATTAATCAGCGCCTCCACCGATGCCTCCGAATAACCATGTGCCTTGCCAATGTTTTTTATGAATTGTATTTCTTGCGGATCCAGATTACCATCAGCCTTGGCGAGGGTTGTCAATAACTTTAGTTGTTCCAAATCGATCATGATTTTAACAGGTTGTATCTCAGTAAATTTAGTTTAAAATCTATACCATCCCACCAGAAAATTAATTTAACAATTAAAATTTCTGCCCCATCTGGTTCATGTCGGTTAGTAAAGGGAATGATCTCGGGAAATATTATCGATAACTTTCTGCCCGGCAGTAGTACACATGGATTCTTTAAACTTTGCGTCCGATTGATGATTTATTATTTGCGCTTTATCAATGAACGCTATCAGAAATCTCCAAACCACTAACGGCTCATCAGGATATAAGAAAGGTGTTCGTTATTTTTTTTAACTCTTCTTTTTGCAATGGTTCCATCGGTTCCGCTCCAATCTTTAGTAGTAATTCAGCAATCACCTCCTGGCGATAACCAAGCTTTTCAATAATGTTTGCACAGAACTTGATTTCATTAGGGTACAGTCGTTCGTCAATTTTCATTAATTGAATAAGCGAAAATACAAATTCGAACTTCTGATCAGAGGTGAGATCCTGAGGGATAATAATTTCATGTGAAGAATAAAATAGTGTTTCGGTGGAAGATTCTGGAATATTATGTGCATTAGCGATATTTTTAATATACGCCTTTTCGCGCTCTGCCATGTTGCCATCAATCAATGCGAGGTTCACCAGGCTTTTTATATTCTCAAGGAATATCATAGATGTGTTTCTTAATGTACAAGTAAATATAAAGTAAAAACATGTACCTTACACAGTCTACCGATTTCAATTGATATGAATTTTTTGGCGCATCTATTTCTATCCGGTGATGATCCCGAAATTATGGTAGGCAACTTCATTGGTGACTTTGTGCGCGGCCGCAATTTACAAGATCAATTCTCTGCTAAGATCGCGCTGGGTATAGCGTTGCATCGTGAAATCGACCAATTCACCGACAGCCATTTGGTTGTGATGGAAAGTAAAAAAAGACTTAGGCCTAAATACCGGCACTATGCTCCGGTTATTGTTGATATGTTCTACGATCATTTTTTAGCAGCACACTGGCACAACCATCACGCGCAACCGCTCATTGAATATGCTGAATACGCCTATTCACAACTTACGTTCCATGAATCGATCCTTCCAGACCGCGTAGTGCAAATGATGCCCTACATGGTAAAAGGAAATTGGTTGGTCAGTTATGCGCAAACAGAGGGAATACATCGTGCCCTGTCAGGAATGGCCCACCGAACTCCCTATGATTCCAAAATGGATGAAGCTGTTGTTGATTTGGAAAAATCGTACAATGAATTTGAAACAGAATTCAAGTTATTCTTTCCGGAACTCAAACAGATGAGTGAATTATTTATCCGATCAAAACGCGAAGATTAACGATACTATTTGCGACAAGCTTCAGACTGTAAGCTATAAGCCTTTTGCCTGAAGCCTTGTGGCCTGAGGCTCACTTTATTTCTACCATTGTCTCACTGCTCTCCGTTCCGTTTATAAACTTCATTCGGTATTTGCCCTTGCCGGCATACTTTAACACTGCAGAAACCGGTGCTGGCTTTGCTTTTTCTTTCGCAAGAACCGGTGCCACTTCCTGTATTTTTAAATCCCAAGTAAGTGAATGAAAGCCTAAATCTCCAACGCCACTAAGTGATCGCACTAAATTATTTTTTTCATCATACACTTCCACCTTCACTTCATTTACGGGTTTGCCAACATAATATAAAATAGATGAAGTTGGTATGTTTTCTTTCGACCACGCATATTGTTTTTGCCCCCAACGCTCGCTAAAGCGAATACCCTCCGTTGCAAATGACGCGATCGATTTTCTTACCTCTTTCAATGCTTGCAATGGTTTTACATCGGCAATAAATATGCTGCGGCCGTGGGTTGCTACCACCAAATCGTTTTCGCGCGGATGCACCATCATATCATAGCTGGACACATTCAGCATTTGGTTAAAGAAATGCCAGGTAATACCATGATCTAAACTTACATAAGTACCCTGATCAAGACCTGCGTACAACAAATCTGAATTGACAGGATCTTGTATAATTACATTCGCAACCGACTCTGGCAAATCACCTTTAATACTCTTCCATGTTTTTCCGTAGTCGTTACTCTCGTAGAGATATGTTTTGTACTCATCCATGCGATAGCCATTCAACGAAATAAATACAGTTGCCTTGTCATGCGGAGAAGCAAACACACTACTAACCCAACGATCAGCAGGCAATCCCGGATGGATAGCCTCCCAACTTCCTCCACCGTTGGTGCTCACCCATACATTGCCATCATCGGTGCCTACGTAGAGCAATCCAAATTGCAAAGGTGATTCATCCATGGTGCTGATGCTTGAAAAAGGAACGTTGCCTTGAGGTTTGTTTTTTGTAAGGTCACCACTAATCACTTCCCAATTTTCTGCTTTGTTCATGCTACGATAAAGTCGTTGTGACGCCATGTACACAATATCCGGATTATGTTTGCTTAACATCAATGGCGTGCACCAATTCCAACGGTTGGGGGCCTCACCAATTTCATGGGAAGGCGTGATGCGCGTAGTCTTTGATTTGTCCAACTCCAGTTTAAAATAATTTCCAAACTGAAAGCCGGTATAAACTAACTTACTGTTGCGTGGATCAGGCGCAACATACATGCCATCGCCACCAAAAATCCGTTCCCACTGTTTGGTTCGGTTGGGCACCGACCGGGATGAACCTTTCATCACACCATTATCCTGTAAACCACCGTATACATTGTAGGGAGTTTCCATATCGACATTCACCATATAAAACTGACCAACGGGCATATTGTTGATGTGTAGCCAGGTGTCCCCCTGATCATACGTTTGATATAAACCACCATCATTACCCATCAACATATGTTGTGCATCCTGTGGATTAATCCAAAGCGCATGATGATCACTGTGCATGGTTTCTAATGTATCTATCTCCTCCCAGGTTTTTCCTCCATCGGAAGATTTTAACATCGGCACACCATAGATAAAAACATCTTCGGTGTTCGAGGGTGAAACTCTCAGTTCACCAAAATAGTATCCATAGGTAAAATAGACACCATCAATATCAAAGGAATGGGTGCGCTTCCAGGTAATTCCACTATCTTCTGAACGATATACCTCGGCACCTTTAATTTTTGTGCTGAACAAATCAGCGTTGGCATCGTTACCAAAATACTCTGCGATGGCTTTGATTTGATACTTTCCGGCACGCACATCTTTTTTCACTCGTTGTGCATGGTACGTTTGAGGAAATCTGTTTTCCTTCAACAACTCATCCAGCTTTTTATCTTCCAACTTCAGAAAATCTTCCCGAGTCATCTTTGCCAAATCAGATAACTTCATTTTTCCATCCGTAGGTTTTAATTTTTTATCTTCCTTTACTTCTTCCTGATTATCAATCACCGCATACACTACATTGGGCTTGCTCCAGCAAACATCCAACCCAATGCGGCCCACTGATTTTCCTTGCGGGAAACCATCTACAGATTTTTTCCAGGTTTCACCACCATCTTCTGAACGATAGATTGCTGAACCCACACCATTCCCTTTGAAGTCCCACGCCTTGCGTGTGCGCTCCCAACTGGCTGCAATTAATTGTTTTGGGTTTTGTGGATTGATGATCACATCAGATATTCCTGTGCTGTCGTTGATATAAAGTGTTTTTTTCCAGGTCTTTCCGCCATCGATAGATTTAAATACACCACGATCTTCATTATTAGAATATAAGGCTCCCAAGGAAGCAACCCATACCGTATTATTATCTAATGGATGGATGAGCACACGACTAATGTGATGCGTTCCTGTAAGGCCGAGGTGTTGCCAGGTTTTTCCACCATCCATCGTTTTGTACATACCTGAGCCTGCATAGCTGGAACGGCTACCATTTTTTTCGCCCGTTCCCACATATAATATTTTTCGATCCGATTGTGATAAACCTAAATCGCCAATACCTAATGCATCGACCTGATCAAACACCGGCTCGAAGGTGATGCCATTATTCACTGTTTTGAAAATACCGCCCGATGCATATCCTACATAAAACTCTTTGGTGTTTTTCAGATTCACCTCGATGTCAACAATACGACCGCCTTGCACCGTGGGGCCAATGTTGCGTGCAGGAAAATCTTTTAGCAACGAATTATCTTCTCGTTGCTTCCTTAGTTTATAAGATGCTTCGATAAAGGATGCCCCAGAAGGTTGCGCGCTCACAACCGACACACAAAACACCAGCGCGAGAAGTGCGTAAATATTTTTCATCGATAAATTATTTTCTTAAAAATAGGTAATTACTACCTTGACCTTGCCAATATTTGCAGCCAATTATATTAACGGCCATAAACCTACTGCCATGTTTAACGATCCGGAGCTCAATGGAAAATATTTAGGTACGATCTCGCAAGATTTTGTAAAAGTGTCAGACACGCTGAAAGAAGCCTCCTACCAGATAAGAAAAGCTGGGTTTGAATTTCCTGTTTTTCCTATCTCAAAAACTGATTTACCCATCGGCCAATTATTGATACCCAAAGAACCGATGCAACTGGAGTGGAATTATTATGCTTCTTTTCTCAATGAATTTGTTCAACGTGAATTAGTCGCTGCCGACAAAGAAGAAGAATTCAAAAAAAACTATAGAGATCCGGACGAGTTTTGCTGTCTGTTTGTTGTGGATGGTGCGTTTGCCAGCTTTGTTTATATACCTTTTCCTGAAGACTAATCGTATTTACTATTTCAGATTTATTAGGTGCGATTTAGAAATTGCCTTGAGACACCCTCTGATCAAAGGGATTCATTTCAATTGGTTGAAATGATTAATTTTTTAATCTCATTGATTACCACAATACGCTGAATAGCATCTTCAAATTAGGCTACTTCATAATTGCCTGATAAATCAGTGTACGTAGTTTACTTTGATCATCAACATTATTGGTAGGAGTCAATTGCTTAAAGTAAACCACCACCAAATCTTCCTTGGGATCAACCCAATACGTAGAGCCGTAGGCACCTCCCCAACCAAACTCGCCTTCTGAACCGGGTGTGCCTCTCTCGCCAAGATCCAGGCATACAGAAAAGCCCAATCCAAAGCCCTGACCAGCGTTATATGGAATCTTGCCAAGATGACTTACTGTCATTAATTCAACAGTACTGGGAGAAAGAATACGGTTGCCATTTAGTGTTCCCTTATTCAACATCATCTGAAGAAACTTTGCATAATCAGAGGCAGTAGAAAGTAATCCCGCTCCTCCCGAAAAACTTTTTCGTGGCCCATTTACATAAGCACCCTGCCCAACCATCGCACCCGGATCTGGGGAACGCTCAAGCGGCTTATCAACATAGGCTGAATATACGGTGGCGAGACGATTGGTTTTGTTTTGTGGTAGATAAAAATGAGTGTCCTTCATACCCAGTGGAGTAAGAATTCTGGATGTAATAAATTCATCCAATGACTTACCTGAAACTTTTTCAATGATGGCTCCCAGAATATCGGTATTGTAACCGTATACAAATTTCTCACCCGGATGTGCATCCATCGGAAGTTTAGCCAGCCTTGAAATGGTTGCTGCGATCGGCTCATCACGGTCAGCAAAGTACCAACCCTGAATACCCGCTTCTTTCCATTTGTCTGCAGCAAGTCCATAGCCATAACCAATACCGGCAGAGTGCGTAAGCAAATCACGTAAAGTGATTTGGCGCTTTGCTTTAATTACATCATATCCCCCACCTTCTCTGGGCTCCGCCACGGTGGTTTCCATAAACTCAGGCAAATATTTTCCTGCCGGATCAGAGATCAACAACTTTCCTTCTTCTTGCAAAATCATAATGCCTACACTCACCAATGCTTTCGTTTGAGAGGCAATTCTAAAAATCGCATCGTTTTGCATGGCAGCATTTGATTCGATATCTCTTTTGCCAAAGGAATTGAAATAGGCCACCTTTCCATGTCGTGCAATCAATACCACGCTTCCCGCCATCTTTTTATCAGTAACATAAGACTGAAATACTTGCGTCAGGCGTTGAAGTCTCTCGGAAGAAAATCCCAACTCTTCAGGTTTGCCAACGGGTAGTTCCTGCGCGTGAAGAGATGATACAAGAATTAAAAAAACAAATAGGAAAGTAATTCTGCGAATGGGTTGGTTGATCATAATCGAAAGATTTAAGTATTCTGTATATT
>CAYGGY010000093.1:0-9350 GCA_964349405.1 uncultured Ohtaekwangia sp.
AATAAATATAGGTCAATGTCCTAATTATCGATTGAATTGCTATATTTGGACGTTGTCCTAAAAACAAACCTACAAAAGCAAAAGGATTTTTTTGTCATTTAAAATGAATTATCTATGAAAAGAACCGTTGTCAATCCAATCATTAAAGACACAGTAACATTTCTTCGCACCTCAGAAGAAACCGGAGGAAAAATTACTGACCTTGAATTGACTTTGCAGCCTAAAGGCGGGAATGTGCTTCACTATCATAATTATGCGGAAAAATTTATTGCTATTGATGGTGATTTGGGTGTACAACTGGGCAAAAAGAAAACACTGTTATTAAAACCGGGTGAATCTTATACGGTGCCTGCCATGGCATTGCATAATTTTTTTAATCCGATGGATCGTGAAATACGATTTGGTGTTCAGGTAGAGCCAGGTCACCAGGGATTTGAATATATGCTTCGCATACTTTACGGATTGGCTTCCGATGGATTGACTGACAAAGAAAGCAAACCAAAAAATTTAACTCACATGGCTGTAATATTTACCCTGGCCGAATTAAATGCCCCCGGCATACTAACGCTGATCACACCAATTTTGCGTATGATGGGAAAGAAAGCCAGAAGAAACGGTGAAGAGCAAAAGCTGATTGATAAATATTGTATTTAACTAATGGCTGAAAAAGAAGCTCGAATCAATAAACACATTTTTGATAAATATCGGAGCGTGGTTAATTCAGCCTTTTCCTTTTATATTATTTCACTCCGGAAATCACCAAAGCACTTGCATCAATAATCACGTTTCCGTCAGGAAATTTTTGTCTCACTGCTTCAAAAACTTCCTGCTTTATTTTTTCTTTCATCGCCTCATCGGCTTTGCTTAGGGCAGCAACAAAAGGTGCGGCTACTTCGGTCATCATATTCCAATAAATATCAGCGGTTCCACATTTCAATTTACTGGTGATTTCTTTTTCAGATGTATTCTTCAACCCTGCTTGCTTAAACAAATCCTGGATCAATCCGCTTTTAGCACAACGAAACATACCCGGTGCTTCTGGCGGTGGCGTAGGCAATTGCATGTTTCTATTGATGGTGCCTCCAATAGCGGTTACCCAGAAATTTTTTTCAGGAACATTCCAAACGGCTGTTGCAATTCTTCCGCCTGGTTTTAGAACGCGGGCCATTTCTTTTGCTGCCAAAAGCATATCGGGAAAAAACATAAATCCAAAGCGGCAACTGATGGCATCGAATGTATTATCGGCAAAGGGAAGTTCGCACACATCGCAGGCACGGGTCTCAATATTTTTGATTCCGCGGTTGGCAGCATTCTCACGGGCAATGGCAAGCATATCGTCCGAAAGATCGGTGATTACTACTTTTCCACCCTTCAGCATTGTAGCGATGGTCAGCCCGGGTTCGCCTGTTCCTGCTGCTATGTCTAAGACAACATCATTATCTTTCGGATTTAGTGAACGAATAATTTCATCACCCATGGGTTTTATAAAATCCATCATCAGAGTGTCCCATTTTTTCCAACCGGGAGAAAATTTATTCCAGGATGCCTTTTGCTGTTCACGAATTTCTACAAGTTGTGGTTCCATTTATAGTTGGTTTATAGTTGAAGGTCTTCCAGCCTTTTGAAGGTTGGAAGACCCGCTTTGATTAGTCTGTTGTAATAATGTTTTATTTTTTGAACCCTTTGGTAAAAGGTATCAGCATCGGGGCTGAACGTTTATATTCCTGATATTTTATGCCAAAATGTTTTATCAAATCATTTTCCTCGAATTGAATTCCTACCAGCATATATCCCGTTGTCATCACCGCAAAAAACAAGTGTGCTGCTGTCATCAATGGTGTTGCCCAGAAGGCAATCATAAATCCCAAATAAATAGGATGACGAAGGTATTTATAAAAAAAAGGTGTTTTGAAGGAAACGGGCTCATATGTTTTTCCGGTGAAGTAAAGCCATACCTGCCGCAAACCAAATAAGTCAAAATGATTAAGCAGAAACGTACTGATTAAAACAATTCCAAATCCTAACAGGCAAAGTGATTCAAGGATGAGCTGATTGGTCGCGGATTCTACCTGCCAAACTACCCCACCGATGGGTTGCCAGTACCAGAAGAGAAGTAACAAACAAACACTCGAAAACAACACATAGGTGCTCCGCTCAATGGGTTCGGGCACAAACTTGGTCCACCACCTTTTGAATGCAGGACGTGCCATGATGCTATGTTGAAGGGCAAATAAAGAAAGAAGTCCTGCATTAACCAGCAGAGCAAAGTTCAAAGGAGATTGTGGCACACTATCAAGATGTTTAGGTACCATCAGCGTACTGACGAACCCAACCGAATAGCAAAACGTGCCAAAGAAAATGATGTAGGCAACTATGCCATACATCAGAAACAGAATCTTTTTCATGTGGGGGGAGGTTTTGGTTTAATAATTCTATTACTACTAAATTCTTAATTTACTTTTAAGTTATAGCGCATGAATTAATTTGTTTGCCTATAGATTGTGCACGTATACCGAACTCTTTTCTTATAGGCAATCCGAGAAAACTTTTAAAGATATGTCATGAACCATATTTATTTTTGGGGTATGTTATCTGAAAAGAAATCACCTTTATGTTGACTTCTGATTGCCCGTACATTGTTTAGGGAATCAAATGTGCAAATAGGTATAAAATAAAATCGGTAACAATGTTACATTTCTCTGTAACGAATGTTACAAATCCCTGAGAAGCTTGATTTGATTACGATACAGCAGGAGCTTTCCGTCAATTTCAAGTTTTTTGAGAAGGCGTGAAACAACCACACGGTTAGTACCTAACTCATCGGCTATTTGTTGATGCGTAAGATTGACCAGTGAAGAACCAGTGATCTTTGATTTTTCTTTAAGGTAATTTACCAGGCGGTCATCCATCTTTTTTGAACTCAAATCATCCATACTTTTTATAACTCCGATGAATTCATTTACGATGGTACTCATCACAAATTTCTTCCAGGAAGAATATTTCAACATCCAATCATCCATTAGATTTACCGGGATGCACAGCAATGTACTGTCTTCTTCTGCAGATCCTTTTATCATGCTGGTGTGTGCCAGCATACTACAGGCGAATGACATGCCACAACCTTGGCCACTTCTAATATAATACAATAGCATTTCCTGACCTTCTTCATTTAACCGGCTCACCTTAAACGTGCCGTTCAGTGCCAACGGAAGCATTTGGATGGGTTGCCCAATATCCAATATGGTTTGTCCGCCCTTCACTTGCATCTGCATGGTTTTTGATTCCATTTCATCAAGCAGCGCTGTTTCAAAAATAGAGGAGAAGTCTTTTAAAGTTGTGGATATCTCTTTCATCATGATTTTTTTGATGAATTCAATTACGAGGGAATTTGTTTCACAGGATAAGGCTCCAAGTGAGTTAATAACTACGTAAAATATGAAAAGAATTCGAATTTCCGATTACTGTTCATGATTTTATTTTCAAGTAATCAGTGAAATACATTGTGTGAAGAAGTAAAAAGCACTTTTAATTGGGAATATTTTTTTCTGATGATGGTCGATTGAAAGTTAAAATTAAGAAGCTATTTCAGATAGCGGAGAACGTCAATAGAGTTGCGTAATGAGAGTTCAAACCCGAAAGATATCATATCTCATAAAAGTTGGCGGAACAACTTATTTATAATGAATTTGTAAAAAGAAGTTAATTCAAAATTAGTAGCGTTGATTACGTTGGATTCCTTATCTATTAACCGATACCTATTGTCAGCAAATAATTATACCGGCTCACTGGCAATGTCTTTATAGGAGGCACCGCCTATTGCCAGCCTTTTATGAATACCTCTTTTACCTATAACGTTAAAAAAAATCTGTACAGGAGGTCGTAAATCAAAATCCTGTTTTTTGAAAAGCAGGCATGGGTGTATTTAGAAGTTGAATTTTTTGATCTCGGGTTAGATACATAAAACAACCCCATTACAAGCATCACCTGATCTGAATTGGTAAAAGGAACAACTTTATTGAATAATTTTTCTTTATCGCAGTCAATGGAAATTCTTTATAATTTGTTTTTGCGCTGTGAAGTGGGCAGGATTTAGTTCTTATATTTTAGTACTTCCGGTTCATCAACCTCTAACTATCGACCACAAAAAAAACCTGTAAGCCAAGCTATCTAAACCTGTTCCAATGGGAATAATGCTTGTGTTAGGATTTTCGTCAAGTGCCTTTTGCAAATAATGGTCGATGATGTAACACCGTGTGATGGTACGGACATTTTTAATAACTTCAAATGATTCCAATACAATAAGCCTTAACATAAGTCTCATCAGCTAAAAGATTTTTCAATTCAGCATCTTGCTGCCTCGCAACAATAATAGTCTGTTTTAGAAATGGCTTTCGTGAAATAACAGGTTGGATTTTTCGGAAATGAATTTTACTATCCAAGATGGAATACTCGCTCCTATATAAAGATCTACGCTTTCCTCTTGGAAAACCACAAAACATCGTTATTTTGTACCTCGCAAATGGTTCGATTCATTAATCCCCATCATGTCGGTTTCCTGGCGATGGCCGATGCCCTGGTCCTCACGGCTAACAAAAAATAAATTAAGTGTGATATGATATTTTTACTTTTTTTGTTCTTTAATTTAAATTATCCTCGTCTAAATTAATCATTCAACAACATGAAGAAACTTTTTTACATTTTTATCTTTTTCCTTCTTGCCAGTAGTGCTGCGTGGGCGCAGGTTACGACTGCCTCTATGGAAGGACGTATAGTTGATAATAAAGGAGAATCACTACCTGGCGCAACGGTGGTGGCTATTCATCTTCCTACAGGTTCAAAATATGGTGTCTCCACACGGGCAGATGGAAGGTTCAATCTTCCAAACTTAAGGGTGGGAGGGCCCTATAGCATAACAGTTTCCTTTGTTGGTTTCCAGGAGCAGAAGAAAGAAGATATTTTCCTTTCCCTGGGTCAAGCACTTAGCCTTGACTTTGTGCTGAGTGATCAGGTAACAAATCTGGAAGAGGTAGTTGTTCAAGAAGATCAGCTTTTTAATACAAGTCATACAGGATATTCTTCCAATTACAGTAACGACCAAATACGTAGGATGCCTACCATTAGCCGTTCCGCTTCGGATATTTATCGTCTTACGCCTTCTTCTGATGGAAACTCGTTTGCTGGGCGCAACGGTCAGTATAACAATTTTTCACTGAACGGAACCATTTTCAACAACCCATTTGGACTTGATGCTGCCACACCGGGAGGGCAGACCGATGCTCAGCCAATTTCACTGGACGCTATTGATCAGATACAAGTGTCCATTGCACCATACGATGTAACACAGGCGGGATTCACTGGAGCTTCTGTGAATGCGGTGACCAAAAGTGGAGCCAACAAAATGTTTGGTACAGCCTTTGGCTTTTATAGAAATAATGGGCTTACAGGTTCAAAGGTAGATGGTCAGGAAATCATTGTTCCTAAGCTCACTCAATTTCAATCAGGATTTAGTTTAGGGGGTGCTATCGTTAAAGATAAACTCTTCTTTTTCGCCAATATGGAGGTGGAGCGAAGAGAAGACCTGGGCAGTAACTTTTTGGCAGCCAGGCCTGGTTTGAACGGAGATAATGTTTCGCGGGTGCAGGCAAGTGATCTTGATCTGGTAAGCCAAACCCTAAAATCTAAATACGGATATGACACGGGACCATATGAAAATTATTTTCACAAAACTAATAATCAGAAGGGTATTATTAAACTGGATTGGAATATCAACCAAAAACATACACTTACTTTCATCTATAATTTTCTTGATGCTTCTAAAGACAAGCCAGCCCACCCTAATGCAATAGGCAGACGTGGGCCTGATATCACAACACTCCAGTTTTATAATTCAGGATATCGCATCAACAATAAGATTAATTCGGGATTACTTGAATTTAAATCTATTTTCAGTAACAAGATCTCTAATAAATTTCAGGCTGGCCTTACCTCTTATCGTGATAGCCGCGATCCTTTTAGCGCACCTTTTCCAGTTATCAACATTGACAAAGATGGCATTCGTTACATCGTAGCAGGCCATGAGCCATTTTCAATACATAATGTTTTGGATCAGGATGTGTTTCAAATTAACAACAACCTGGATATTTATTCCGGCAACCACACGATTACACTTGGGACCGCCTTCGAGAAATTTCAATTCAACAACTCTTTCAACCTTACTGGTTATGGTTTTGGCGTATTTGGGAGTTTCCCCAGTGTAACGGATTTTGTAAATTCTGTCAACAGCAATGCGTTTGATGCGGATGTTCAAAACGCAAAGAATGCATTCACTAATAACAACGCAAACAATACGTGGAATTTGGCTCAGCTCAACGTAGGTCAGTGGGGCATCTATGCACAGGATAAATGGGAAGTAAAATCAAATTTCACACTTACGTATGGGGTCCGCTTTGATACTCCTTTGTATTTCGATACACCAGAAAAGGTTAGAGAGAACATTGCACGAAATGGAGGAACCTATGATCCGGTAAATAACCCTGGAGGTTTATACAATCCGGCTATAACCTACTATGACGAAAAAGGAGCGCCAGTAAAATTTGATCATACCGTACTACCACAAGCAAAGCCGTTGGTATCGCCACGGGTAGGTTTTAATTGGGATGTGAAGGATGATAAAAGTCTTCAGGTGCGTGGAGGATCTGGTTTATTTACCGGCCGCTTCCCTTTTGTATGGGTTGGCAATCAAGTGGCTAACCCGGCTTTCTTTTTCTACTGTGTTACTGATCCCAAATTCAAATTCCCACAAGTATGGAGATCCAATATTGGCCTTGATAAACGATTGAACGGAGGATGGACGCTCAGTACGGACATCATCTTTACCAAGGATGTTAATTCAATGATTGTTCGCAATTATGGTAAAGGAATTCCTACAGGTGCGCTTGTAGGTCCTGATAATCGCCCGATCTATCTGGATGCTAGCAAAGCGGTGAATCAATACGGGGGACCTACAGATGCCTATGTGTTTACGAATTCAAATCTTGGAAAAAGTTTTAATCTCACGATGGAGGCAAAGCGCAATTGGTCGAATGGTTTATATACCAGCCTTGCCTACAACTATCTCAACAGTCAGGACATCAGTTCCATCAGTGCGGAGATTTCCAGTGATGCCTTCGCAAGGAATCCCATTCGTGGCAATGTAAATACCCCACTTCTTTCACCATCTCTTTATGGTAACAAACATAGGATTGTTGGGTCGGCCAACAAGGTATTCAATTATGCGGATGGCAAAATGGCCACAACGGTATCGCTATTTTTTGAATATGCGCAAGGTGGACGCTTTAGTTATACCTATTCAGGTGATATCAATAGTGATGGCTCTAATTTAAATGACTTGATTTACATCCCCACCGATGCACAACTTCAAACGTTAACGTTTTCAGGAACTGCATCTGAACAAAATGCACAGCGTACGGCCTGGCAACAGTACATTAATCAGGATGAATATCTGAAAGACCGAAAGGGCGAGTATGCTGAAAAATATGCTGTGCTTAGTCCTTGGTATTCACGTTATGACATTCGGTTTTTACAGGATTTTAAAATCAACGATACCAACAAGATTCAGTTTAGTTGGGATATTCTTAACGTAGGCAACCTGATCAGTAACAAATGGGGTGTACGCCAGTTTCCTCAAAACACACAACCAATTGGTGTATCTGTGGATGGAAGTGGAAATGCTACCTACAGTTTTGATTCCGCCTTGAAAAAGACATTCACCAACGACTTCAGCCTTATTTCAAGATGGCAAATGCAGTTTGGTTTGCGTTATATATTCTAATGCTACGGTAACTAAAACCAAAAAGAGGCTGTCTTCTAATAAGGGCAGCCTCTTTTATTTGGTATTATTTTCGTAATAAAGGAAGTTTCCTAATATCTACTGACCGTTCATTTAAGGTTTTCACCAAGTCGATAAAATACATTGGATATAGAAGTAAAAAGTACAATCTTCCGAAAATAATTTGTTCTTATGAATAGCAGATCAGAACTCAGATAATTCATTCCTATAAAGAAACGCACAATGAAAAAAGACATTAACCGAAGATCATTCATTAAAACAGTAGCCACCGGAAGTTTGGGATTGGGTGTAGTTACCTCCGTCAGTCCTTTTAATATTTTGTCGGCCTATCCGGTAAAAGATAAATATAGAGTGGCGATCATGGGCGTTAACGGCCGTGGTTCACAGCATATTGAAGGCTATGCGAAAGTACCCAATGCAGAGATTGCCTATATCTGCGATGTTGATTCACGTGCGGTGGAAAACGGAATTAATCTGGCCATGAAAGCCGGTGTGCAAAATAAGCCGAAGGGTGTAGCTGATTTTCGCAGAGCACTGGACGATAAAACAATAGATGCCATTTCAATTGCCGCCCCCGATCATTGGCATGCACCTGCTGCTATTCTTGGTTTGAAAGCAGGAAAAAATGTGTATGTGGAGAAACCGGGTAGCCATAATCCTGCAGAAGCAGAGTTACTTTCTCAGGCATCATTAAAATATGGAAAGGTGGTGCAGATGGGCAACCAACGCAGAAGTTGGCCACGGGTGCAAGAGGCGATTGCTGAACTTCATAATGGCGTTATTGGCAATGTGTATTATGCACGAGCCTGGTACACCAACGACAGGCCAACCATTGGCACAGGCAAAGAAGCTGCAGTTCCTTCGTGGCTTGATTTCGATTTGTGGCAAGGTCCTGCTCCGCGCAAAGCATATAAAGATAATCTTATTCACTACAACTGGCATTGGTTCTGGCATTGGGGAACAGGCGAGATATTAAACAACGGCACCCATTTTATTGACCTGGCTCGCTGGGGGTTGAATGTACATTATCCGATAAAAGCGTATTCAACCGGAGGGCGTTTTCAATACAAAGACGACTGGCAAACGCCCGACACACAAGTGGCTACGTTCGATTTTGAAGGTGGTAAAACTATCTTATGGGAAGGTCGCAGTTGTAATCGCAGAGGCATCAACGATATGGGCTCAGGTGTTTCATTCCATGGCGAAAATGGAACGCTTGAACTGTTGGATAACTCCTATAAAGTATATGACAACAAAAATAAGTTGGTGAAAAGTGTTGAGTCCACCACCAACACCATAGTGGATCAGAAAGGCCCCGGCTTTGATATGGATAAAGGACACTTTGCCAACTTTATCAATGGCATCGATAAGGGAGAAAAATTATTTTCACCGTATCCGGAAACCGCGAAGAGTGTATTGCTGTGCCACCTCGGAAATATTTCATACCGTACAGGGCGTGCACTCAACATTGACAACAAAACCGGAAAAATTATAAACGATG
>CAYGGY010000093.1:9450-15258 GCA_964349405.1 uncultured Ohtaekwangia sp.
TATGATTTTATTTTTCCTCTCTTCTTATTTATCGCGGGTGTCTCCATTCCGTTTTCATTGAGCAAAGCGCTCGATCAGGGCACTGCCAAAAATGAGCTTTATAAAAAAGCATTCATCCGTATGCTCATCTTAATTGCGCTTGGTATGCTGGATAAAAATGCACCGTTTCCTTTTTTCGATTGGCCACACATCCGGTTAGGTAGTGTGCTTGGGCGAATTGGATTGGCCGGTTTCGTTACGGTTGTTCTCTATCTGAATTTTAGTTCCGCCAAACGTCTTTATATAATTGGAGGTACACTCTTGCTATACTATGTATGCGTTATGTTTATACCTGTGCCTGGTTATGGTGCAGGCGATCTCACCTTTGAAGGAAATTTGGTGGGGTGGATCGATCGCACTTTTCTTCCAGGTCGCTTACTTCAAGTCACCTATGATGAACTTGGGATCATCACTCAGCTTCCGGCAATTTGTCTTACGTTGTTTGGAGCTTACGCTGGTGAAATTTTAAAAAATCATACCATTGCCGATAGAAAAAAGTTTACTCAACTATTATTAACAGGAATAATCTGTATCGCACTGGGTCTTATATGGAGTCTTCATTTCCCGATTGCCAAACGTTTATGGAGCAGTTCATTCATCTTGCTCACAGGCGGAATGGCCTTTGTATTTATGGCTGCCTTTTATGGGGTCATTGATATATTGAATGTAAAAAAATGGTCATTCGTTTTTGTGGTCATTGGTATGAACAGCCTTACCATTTACATGGTGTATCGCTTTGTGAATTTCCGTCACACTTCAAGGCTTTTGTTTGAAGGACTTTACGCACCACTCGATGAAAAGTGGCATGGTGTATTTGAAAGTTTTGGAGCCTTGGTGTTGGTGTGGTTCTTCCTCTATTTTCTGTACAAGAAAAAAATATTTTTTAAAGTGTAATTGGAGCGTTAGTAAATCATTTAAGACAAGAAAGAAATGAATACAACAAGAAGAAAGTTTATCAAGCAATCGGCTATGACCGGCATGGCATTAGGATTGGCATCGACACCCTTTTCTGGTTTCTCAAAATCACCAGAAGAAAAAATAAAAATTGGAATCATTGGTTTAGACACTTCGCATTCACCGGCATTTGCCAAATTATTTAATACAGAAAATAGTAATCCTGCCTTAACAGGATTTAAGGTAGTGGCGGCTTATCCGCAAGGCAGTGCCGATATCAAAACCAGTGTTGACAAAATTCCCGAATACACGAAGCAAGTTCAGGAACTCGGTGTTGAAATCGTTGGCTCCATAAAAGAATTGCTCAGTAAGGTGGATGTAGTGCTTCTTGAAACCAACGATGGACGCCCACACCTGGTAGAAGCGCGCGAAGTTTTCAAAGCAGGCAAACCGGTTTTTATAGACAAACCCATGGCCGGTTCGATGAAAGACACCGTCACCATTTTTAAAGAAGCAGCTGATAAAAAAATTCCAATGTTCTCTGCTTCCTCCTTACGCTACATGAAAAATGTGGTAGCCGTGCGCAGCGAAAACAAAATAGGCAAAGTGCTGGGGGCCGATACGTTTAGTCCTGCAACTTTAGAACCACATCATCCTGATTTATTTTGGTATGGCATTCACGGAGTAGAAGTTCTATTTACCGTGATGGGCATTGGCTGTGAAACTGTTACTCGTTTTCAAACTGAAGATGCCGATGTGGTAGTAGGTAAATGGAAAGACGGTCGGTTAGGAACGTTTCGCGGAACACGAAAAGGCAAGCACGATTATGGGGGCACCGCTTATGGAACCGAAGGTAACATTAACCTGGGGCCATTTGATGGATATGATGCACTTGCTGTTAAAATAGGGGAATTCTTCAAGACAAAAATATCGCCAATAGATGCCCGGGAAACACTTGAGATTTATGCCTTCATGGAAGCAGCTGATGAGAGCAAACGAAAGGGAGGAGCAACGGTTCGGATGGAAGACGTTTTGAAGAAAGCAGGATATAAAGGATAGAAGTTAATGATGAATTTGCTTCATGCGCAGCTTTTTCCAGACAGATAAACTCTATGAATCTTTAAAAAAAGATTCGCATGAAAAATAAACTATCCAAAAGCAAGCGAAGAGAATTTCTGAAGATTACCGGGCTGACAAGTTTAGGAATGTTTACTCCCGGATCCTGGAATGTCTTTGCAGAGCAATCGGGCAACCATCAACAAAAGAATCATCATCATGAAAATACGGGTATGAATGCCGATGAAGAAAATATCAACCTGATTGGCGCTTATGGCCCTTGGGCGGTTTCACTAACAGAAGGCAAACTGCCAGATCTTTCATTCCGAAAAAGTGAATTTAAAAATATTGATGTCTGGCGAAATAAAGCAAGAGGCAGGTTGATCGAGAGGTTGGGCATGCCCAACATCGGTGGTCTGCCGAAAGTAACGGTAAGAAATATAATTGAGTATGACGGTCTTTCTATTGAAGAAGTCAGCTGGCAGTTGCCATACGGTCGTGCTACCGAAGCGATTTTACTGAAACCGAAAAATGCTAAAGGCAAACTGCCAGGCATATTGGCCTTTCATGATCATGGGGCTAATAAATATTTCGGCAATAGAAAAATCACCAAAACCTCCGATCAGGGTCATCCACTCATGCAGGATTATCAGCGCGAATATTACGGGGGTTTTGCATGGGCCAACGAAATTGCCAAACGCGGCTATGTTGTTTTGGTGCCTGATGCCTTTCCGTTTGGAAGTCGCAGAGTGCTTCTGGCTGATGTGCCCGAACATTTACGTAAGGAATTAAATGACCTTGAACCCGAACGACCTGAGAATATTGAAGCCTACAACAACTGGGCAAGCGAACACGAACATATTCTGGCCAAGTCGTTGTTCAGTGCCGGCACCACCTGGCCAGGCGTATTTTTAGCCGAAGATCAAAGAGCCCTGGATGTGTTATGCGCACGTGAAGATGTTGACTCTTCGCGGATAGGTTGCGGAGGCTTATCGGGTGGAGGCATGCGCACGGTTTTTATGGGCGGCCTGGATGAAAGAATTAAATGTGCGGTGTGTGTGGGATTTATGACTACCTGGAAGGATTTTGTTTTGAACAAATCGTTCACTCACACCTGGATGACCTACGTTCCTATTTTGCCCAACGAACTTGACTTTCCAGAGATTTTAGGATTGCGAGTGCCTTTGCCAACGCTTGTGCTTAATGATTCGGATGATGATTTGTATACCTTACCCGAGATGAAACGCGCGGATTCGATCATGAGTGAAGTATATAAGAAAGCCCATGCTTCCGATCGATATAAATGTTCATTTCACCCAGGCCCGCATAAATTTGATGTTAACATGCAGAATGAAGCGTTTGATTGGTTTGACAAGTGGCTGAAATAACTTTTATTTTACAAATCATATTTGCTTAACATTTGTGGATTTGTTTGTGATAAACGGTGAGCATTTATCGGATGAAAATAATTCCTTCGTGGAAGTTCAAAACCGACCCTATTTTTTAATGATGATAATAAAATAAAGCATGGACAGACGAACGGCAATTAAAAATGTAATCATTCTTGGGGCAGGGGCATCCTTACTGGCATCCTGTCAGGATAACCCATCCATTATATTAAAGAACATTCCGCTAACCGGATCTCAGGAAAAACTATTAGCGGTAATCACAGAAACAATCATCCCTACCACTCCTGAATTTATTGGGGCAAAGGAATTGGAGTCGCACAAATTTTTATTGATGATGACTGATGATTGTGCTGCACAGGAAGATCAAACTAAATTTATGGCTGGGATGCTTCAATTTGAAGAGGCTTGCAAACTGAAATACAACACCCGGTTTACCAAATGCTCTCCACAACAAAAGGAAGAATTCCTTCTGTTGATAGAAGCGAAATCGGAGGTGGCCGAAGATATTATATCTTTTTATCAAACCGTGAAACGATACACGATTCAGAGTTTCACCACTTCAGAAGCATACCTCACACAAGTGAGAAAATTCAGCCTTATCCCTGGTCCGTATAAAGGGTGTGTGCCGGTTGCGAATGTATAACCAGCCATTAATTTTATAAAAAATATTTTTCAATCATGACAGAGAGTAATTCGTTCGATGTAATTGTAATTGGTAGTGGTATGAGCGGAGGTTGGGCCGCCAAAGAATTTTGTGAAAAGGGGCTGAAGACGTTGGTGCTTGAGCGCGGCCGTGATGTAAAGCATCTCAAGGATTATCCCACCACCAACATGATGCCGTGGGAATTCAAACATCGTAATCAGATTCCTCAAGAAATTGTAAAAGACAATCCGGTGATAAGCCGGTGTTATGCTTTTCGCGAAGATGCCATGCACTTTTTTGTTAAAGACACCGAACATCCTTACGTTCAGGAAAAACCCTTTGATTGGATTCGTGGATATCAGGTAGGTGGCAGAAGTATTATGTGGGCAAGACAAACACAACGCTGGAGCAATTTCGATTTTGAAGGCCCTGCACGTGA
Organism: uncultured Ohtaekwangia sp.; assembly: GCA_964349405.1. Classification (GTDB taxonomy): domain Bacteria; phylum Bacteroidota; class Bacteroidia; order Cytophagales; family Cyclobacteriaceae; genus ELB16-189. The sequence continues at coordinate 13,931 of CAYGGY010000093.1, forward strand.
TGGTTTTGCCGTGGACTGGCCTATTCGTTACAACGATCTGGCACCCTGGTATAGTTATGTTGAAAAATTTGCCGGCATCAGTGGTAACAAAGATGGATTGGATACATTACCGGATGGTGAATTTCTTCCGGCATGGGAACTCAACTGTGTAGAAAATCATTTCAAGGATTTTGTTAAAAAAACCTATTCGGACAGGCATGTAATCTATTCACGGTGTGCGCACCTCACTGAGCCACAGCCCATTCATATCGAGCAAGGACGTGGCCAGTGTCAGGCACGAAGTTTATGTCAGCGCGGTTGTCCGTTTGGTGGTTATTACAATACAAACTCCACCACTATTCCATGGGCAGCAAAAACAGGCAACATGACACTAAGAACGCATGCGGTGGTTCATTCTATTATTTATGATGATGTCAAAGGCAAGGCCACGGGTGTGCGCGTGATTGATGCCAACACCAAGCAGGCTACAGAATATTTTGCGCCTGTCATATTTGTGAATGCCGGAACGCTTAACACCAATCTTCTACTTTTGAATTCAACATCAAAACGTTTTTCGGAAGGAATTGGAAATGAAAACGGATTGCTGGGCAAGTATGTAGCATTTCATAATTATCGAGGAAGAATTAGTGCTCAGTATGAGGGAATGATGGAGTTTAAAACTGAAGGAGGAAGAGCCACCAGCGCCTACATTCCCCGATTCAGAAATGTACGCAAGCAGGAAACCGATTTCCTTCGCGGCTATGCGTCAGGTTTTAGTGCTGGCCGTTACCCCGAACAAAACAGGGATGGTGTGGGACTTGATCTGAAGAATAAACTGATGGGCGATTCCAAACTAGGCCCCTGGCATGTTGGCTCGCACGTGATGGGTGAAACCATCCCGAAAGAATCCAATCATGTTTCAATAGATAAAGAAAAAAAAGATGAATGGGGTATTCCTCAACTCAATGTCGCGATCAGCTATGACGACAACGATGAGAAAATGCTTAAAGATTTTTTTGAGCAATACACCGATATGTTTACACAGGCTGGTTTCACCGACATTAAAACCAACGACAGCAAACAAGCTCCGGGATTGGATATTCATGAAATGGGCGGAGTGCGCATGGGGCACGACCCCAAAACATCGCTGCTCAACAAATGGAATCAGATGCATGCATGCCCTAACGTGTTTGTTACCGATGGCGCTTGTATGACATCGGTGTCAACACAAAATCCATCGCTCACATTTATGGCACTCACCGCACGGGCAGCTAACTATGCATTTGATCAACTTAAAAAAGGAGAATTGAAGTGATACTAAAAAATATTCTAACTCTAAATAATAATAA
>CAYGGY010000094.1:0-14265 GCA_964349405.1 uncultured Ohtaekwangia sp.
TTAGGACACCAGATTTTCATTCTGGTAACACGGGTTCGATTCCCGTACGGACTACCAGACCGGAAGGTTCGAAATTTTTTTCGAGCATTCCGGTTTTTATTTCTTCTAAGTCATTGTTATTTAATGTGATATACTCGATCACAGGTGTATACTTCGGGGTTCGAAAACCATTTTCTCTATAAACGAGTTTTTCTTCGAAAATCGAACCCACCATTATTTTCTTTATTGGTGTACAGGCTTTTATATAGAGGTTATCAAGATCCTTTAAATACGCAACACATCCTCGCAGGTATTTGCCATTGCTGCTAATATCCTGAAGCCTCACCTTATCACGAATCAACTTTTGATTCTCAAGTTCGTATTTGCTCTTGATCATCCTATAGTCATCGGTTTCAATCTGCTTCTCCATCAACATATCCATCGCTTGCTCGATGCGCTTGTTATTCTTATCAATCTGTGTCTGGATGTAGAGTTGCTTATGTTCCTTATCCATCTCATAGCGTTTGAACAACTCTTCCAGAACATCGGCATACAGATCAAAAATTCTTTCATCGGATGAAATGCCTTTGAAAAGTTTAACAAAGTCTTGGTTGACTTGATCTGCTGCAAGTCGCTCCGAACAACCATTGGCGCAGTGGTAATACGAGTAGCGTTTGCCAAGCTTTCCACGCGAAGAACTTCCTGTAAGTGTTGCTCCACACTGCGAGCATTGCAGGAAACCCCGAAGCGGAAAAAGATCGTTGGTCTTGATCTTTGTTGTGGTCTTTGGTTTACGTCCGTTGATGATCTCTTGAACATGCCAGAATGTATGTTCATCTATGATGGGTTCATGAAGTCCCTTTACAATTTCCTCTGGCTCATCGGTCGTGGCTTGCACAAATATCTTTCCTATGTAAACCGGGTTGTGAACGAGTGTATTGAAGTTACTTCGACTGCACTTCAATCCAAGTCGATTCACTTTTCTGCGAACCTCTTCAATTTTGAGAACTCCTAATGACAGGTCTCTGAAAGCCTGTGCAACAAGTGACGCATTTTTATCTGGGACGATTATCGGTTTGTTATTTTCATCACGCGCGTTCTTGTAACCAATTGGTGCCGTGGATACCCAACGCCCGCTTTTTTTAGCCCTTCGCATTCCGCGCGTAGTATTCATCGAGCGTCTGTCGTTCTCCACTTCAGGTGTTGCCACATAAATGGCAAGCATGATTTTGGATTCGGGCACATTGAGATCAAGCGGTTGTTCAATTGCACAGGTTTCGACTGCCATTTTCTTAAACTCGTCAATGAGGTAATAGCTATCGCGGATGTTACGCGAGAACCGGTCCCATTTGACAAAGATCACTTGGTCAATGTTGTGTTTGTTTTTCTTGACGTATTCCCTGAGTTCAGTCAGCGAAGGGCGGTTCAAGGTCTTGGCAGAATAGTCCTCCCGGTAAATGGCAACGGGCTCAATACTGTTTCGTTCACAATGTCTGATTAACCTTTCTTCCTGGTCACCTAGGCTATAACCTTTCTCAGCTTGTTCATCAGTCGATACGCGGATGTAGAGGATCGCTTTCTTCTTCATGACGATTTCTTTTATAATGTTCGTATTCAATCTCTGCCAGAAGATATAAAAAATCTCTGATGTGTTCAACTTGTTTGTCTGTAAAATTCAATCCATTCTTCCTTAATTTTTTCTGACAGTATTCGATTGAAAGTTTCTTTTCAGCAAACCGTTCTGCCGCGTTTGGATTGTGTTTGTCGATGGTATGAAACTTCTTTCTTTGCATGGCCTGAATGAAAAATCAACGACAGGCATAGCGTGAATGTTGAGGTCATCATTCCAATCAACTCGGAACAAGCTCAAACTGATTATTAAATTTCATCAATAGCTTGAATGAAATTGAAGTAAACTTTTTGATACATGATTCATATAAGAAGTTTCCAAGTGGAAACATTTTTATGAATAGCCAAGTGAAAATATGATGTTCAACTAAGCCAAAAACGTAATGCTAGTCACAATAAGTAGATGAGTGTTTTGCCGCACGGAAAGGTCATAAGGCAAGGCCAGACCCACATCGGAACCTTAAAGCTTTTTAAGGAATATGAAACATTATGAATGATTATTTATGAATTGATTAACAGATGACATTATAAAATTCCATTTCTAAAAATAAATTCAATTAACTCCAGTGAATTTTTGACCCCGGTCTTCCGTATCAAATCATACCGATAAGTCTCCACCGTTCGAATACTTAGAGTAAGTTCACAGGCAATTTTTTCATTTGACATTCCTTTTGATAGTCTTATTAATATAGCAAGCTCAAGGGATGTAAATTTTATCTTGGGAATTTTATCGGGCATTCCGGTTTCAAGCCAGGTAATAATGTCATTCTCGTTCTCAGAACTAAAGTAATATTCCCCGTTGTAAACCACCCGGACAGCTTCACAGATTTGCTCATTGGGACTTCCCTTATATATAAATCCCCGGCCACCGATTTTTAAAAAATTTAAGACGATTGGGCAGGTATCGTACAGGGTAAATAAAATGATTTTTATATCTCTGTCTTTTTTTAATAAACTGTGGGCTGCATCAAAGCCACTCATTTCAGGCATGTGATAGTCTATCAACAAGACATCGGGCTTATGCTCTTCAAATTGTGTAATCACCTCTTTACCGTTACGTGCCTCCACAATTTCAATATGGGGAAAGGAATCAAGTAGCAGGAGTTTAATTCCTTTCAGAGTCATTGCATGATCATCTGCAATGAGAATTTTTTTCAAAGGCATAGAACGGCTATAGGATATATAATCAAGGAATAGGCGTATGAATAAGAATTCAAGGTCGGGAAAGAATGAATAGAGAACAGATCATATATGTACATTTCCCTTCAGTTGTAATATTATTTTACGATGGAGTTATTCTAACGATGTTTTCAGCACTGACTTGAAACAATATGTTTTGGTATTGGACACTTGCATATTATTGTTGCCAATGACAACTTATGCATCGCCTACAATGATGATGGTAACACCCGTTTTGAATTTATTTTTTAAAGGGGATGTATGATTTTATCTTGTTTTTAACCTTTTAAACTAAAATTCTAAAAAACGAGGGGTTTTCGACTACAACTTACCGTAGTACTACGGTAAGTTTTAAATGTATTGCAAAAGTGATTTTAGGAAAAAAATATTTAATGGTTGGGTATAGGTTTGTATGTGTCCTTATGAACAATAACACTTTAAACAATATTAATTGAATCAACCCTAACCTAATATTTATGCGAACTTTAGTATGGTTAATTTCTTTTATTCTCATCACTGGATTTGCAATGGCTCAGTCTTCACTGCGCATAAGCCCCTCCCCGAATTCTTCTGCATTGGCTAGGTTTGCGGAAATTCCTGTTGATAAATATACCGGTGTAACAGATATCACAGTTCCACTGGTTGAAGTAAAAGGTAGAAAACTCGCCTATCCAGTATCGTTGAATTATCATGCTTCAGGCATTAAAGTAAACGATGTTGCCAGTTGGGCAGGATTAGGATGGGCATTTAATGGAGGGGGCGAGATCACGCGGGTAATGAGAGGACGACCTGATGAGGAGACATCGGTCGGTTATTTTTCTTTTGCGAGCGCTACGCCTTCTTATAGCAGTTTAACGTTAACACAAAAAGATGAATTTGCTAATAATGTAACAGACTTACAACCAGATATATTCTATTATAATTTTGCGGGTAGTTCAGGCAAGTTTATTTTTGACAGTCAATTAATTCCGAGATCAATACCGCGTCAGGATATTCAGATTTCCGTCAATAGTACTTCTACGCTTGACACTTTTACCATCACCGCTGCGGATGGAACGGTCTTTGAATTCAATGCAAGTGAAACGACCCGGATTTTTATTCATGCTACTGAGCCTGTATTATATAAGTCCACTTGGCATTTAAGTCGAATTGTTTCTTTTGACAGGCAGGACACTATTTCCTTCACCTATAGTGATCCGTTTCCAATTACTTATCCAGCTGACGAAAATCATTTTATACGGTATTACTACAGTGTTCCGGCTGGCGCCAGTAAAACAAATAACTCTACTGAAGATGTAACAGAAATTAAAGTTGTATCCGTGTTGGGACAAAGCGTGTTGAAGAGCATTGTGTCTCCGTTGATGAAGGTTGAAATTGAGACCGGATCACGTTTGGATGTGACAGTAGATAAAAGAATCACCAGGCTTATATTATATCAAAAGGATCCTCTAGGAGGAGGGTGGACAGAAGAAAAGAAGATTAATTTTATCCATTCATATTTTGAGGTTAATAATAATCCAGCACCGCAAGATGCTTATAAAAATCGACTTCGTTTGGATGCAATACAGGAAGAAGCCCCAAATCAAGTGTTGTATCCAAAAACTAAGTTTAATTATGATCTTCGGTTACTTAAGAGTGAAACAAGTTACAATAGTTTTAGTCAGGATTATTGGGGGTATTATAACAATATAAATAACAACTCAAATATACCGGGGGGTGGCAATAGCCGCGAACCCAATGCCGAAGCAGTAAAAGCATTTGCATTAAGTGAAATAATTTATCCGTTAGGTGGATACACGCAATATGAATACGAAGCTAACCAATACGATGATAACGGTGTAACGAAGATCGGGCCCGGGATAAGAATAAAAAAAATAATCCAAAGTGATCCTTATACTGTAATCATAGCTACAACAAACTACGAATATGCACCGGGTACCCTTTTACAACAATTACCAGTTTACGAAAGGAATTTACTAGTCAAAGACGGCATTTATGTTTATAACGTAATAGAATATTACTCAAGACCAACTGGTGTGGGTAGTTTTAGCGCGCCTCCTTTAGTTTATAGTCAAGTAACTGAGTATACTATGAATGATCAAAATTTTTCAGGAAAGATCGTTTCTGTCTATAATATAGATGCTTCCTCTGCTGACACTGGAAGTATTCCAATGACTACTTGGGAGGAAAGTGCATGGGCTGCAGGTAAGCTCATGGAAGAAACCGCGTATAAAGTAGTCAATAATATTTCTACTCCGGTAAGCAAGACTTCATATAAGTATGGCATGGCAGCAACCTATTATACTATTGCAGGACTTAAGGTCGACTACACCAAGTTAATATTAGGAGGCGCAACGTTGGCTAGCGATGATTTTATACCAACGGGAATTACACATCACTCTATTTTTCAATACCTCAGGGAATCGAATAATTATTTTTATCAACCCGATGGGACATTCGCCTCACAGACAAAACAATTTTTTTATGATCAAAGTAACGTCCATCTTCAGATAACAAAAATGAGCACCTCAACATCTGAAAGTGATGTTACATTACAAGCAGAATATAAATACGCCCCAGACTATACTTCTCCGAATGCCGTGCAAACGGCTATGACATCACTTCGGATGTTCAAAAACCCACTAGAGGTAACTACAAAAAGTATTCAGGGAAGCAATACCTATGTAATCGGTTATAACAAGACTGATTTTTTTCAATGGTCTGCTCAATCCATTTATCCTCAATATTTATACGTTTCCAAACTGCCCACTTATCTAGCTGCGACCACCTTTCAGGCAAATCCTGCTTCTTACCTGAAGCGAACCATGAAGTTCAATCAATATACTAGTTCCGGATTCCTACTAGAGGCTGAATCTGAAGGAGGACCTTCTTCCGCCAGTATACAGGATACATCTGTTGGGTTGGTGACGGCACAAGCTTCTCCGGCAAAATCCAGTCAGATAGCCTTTACTAGTTTTGAATCAGCAGATCCTGGCCAATGGTCTATCAATCAAACAACAGAAACACGGATACAGACACTTAATTTGTATCAAAATGGGGGGAGCGTACCGTTTGATACGGATTTAAATCAAACCGTCACCTTTACTTATTCTGTAACCCGTACGGCAGGGGATGTCCCCATTTTGACGGTAACAGAAGTGGGGGGAACACCTACTGAAAAATTACTTACCGGAAGCTCCGGAAGTGGAACTGTTACATTGACGCCAGGATCGTGGACAGTATTATTAACGTATGGAACTAACGTAAGCGCAATCTCTGTAAGTTTTCCTTATCAGTATACGTATAAGTATCCACTTACCCTCAGTAACAATGCTAAAACAGGAACATCGTCAGTAATTTTTGATAATGGATTGAGCATTACAAAGACCAATCTTCTGGCGGGAGATTATATGATTTCATATTTTCAGAAAACCGGAATAGCCACGGTGAGTGTGACTGGTACAGCCACGGTTACGGGCACACAAACAGGTATAGCAGATAGTGATGGCTGGACGCTGATCAAAAAAACAATTCACATTAATTCGACCACAGATGGACTAAGCGTCTCCGGATCTGGTTTTTCATTGGATGAACTACGGTTGCATCCCATAGATGCACGAATGACAACAGTTTGTTATGATGGTTTAAGAAGGGTGAACACCCAGACAGATCAGAACATGCGCTCTCATTTTGTCGAATATGATGTGTGGGGGAGACAGGTAGTAAGGCGGGATCATGACAAATATATTGTACAAACTATAGAGTATAAATTAGCCGATAACTAACAGCATCAATTTTATGAAAAGAACTTTATACATACTTTTCTTTTTTCTGGTCACAGTACTGATCAATAAAGTGCATGCTCAAAGCCCACCGGCTACTCCACCTGCACCGACTTCATCAACCAATACCTGTGGGAACAAGACGTTGACACGAACAGGAAACCCAACTTCTGCGCAATTATGGGCCTGGCAAACAACCGCAAACGGAACCAATCTTGATTATATTGATGCAACTTATATTGCGACTTATAGCGGAACTTTTTATCTCCGAGCCTATGATACTCGCAATGATCTTTGGAGCTTATCTTCAAGCTCAGTTACGGTCACGGTAAATCCCAATCCTCCTAATCCCACGACACCAAGTGTATTTAACTCTTGTGGAAGTAGTGTCTTAACAAGGGGCACACCACCATCTGGTGATACGTGGTATTGGCAGGATAACAATGCTTCAGGAACAAGCACTTCAAATTCATCACTTACATATACAACCAGCACTTCCAATACAATTTATATCCGGGCCTACAGAAATGGTTGCTGGAGCAATTCGGTTGGTGCGATCCCCAGTCCAACTCCATTACCAGCTATGCCGCCAACTCCTTTGGCCACGAGTAACACTTGTGGAGATGTAACGCTATCTTTCAATGGTACGCCTCCTTCACAGGAACAATGGCATTGGCAAACATCGTCCACGGGAACTACACGAACTGGTACCAGCAGTTATGTGGTTTCCAACTCGGGAACTTATTACTTAAGAGCCTACAGCCTAAATACAGATTGTTGGAGCAGTGCAGCAGAGAAATATGTAACCGTTAATCCTATTCCGGCAACACCATCTGCTCCCACTATAACCAACAATAATGGTTGTGGCACTGCCTACCTGACTAGGGTGTCCCCGCCTGTTGGCATTACCTGGTATTGGCAAGGAAATAATTCAAACGGTACCAGCATTTCAGATAGTGCACCTACTTATAATATATCTTATTCAGATACCTATTATCTAAGAGCGAGAAATGATGCATCGGGATGTTGGAGCACTAATTCTATCGGAGTATCCGTTACAGTATATCCTTATCCAAATACCCCCAATACGCCCACAGCTTCGGCAGGTTGTGGACCGGTGACCTTATCATTTAATGGAACGCCCGGTGCCAATGAGCGTTGGTATTGGCAAATGAACAATGGAAGTACAGATATTTCGATGGGATATTCAAATTCAATACAAGTAGCATCATCAGCAACTTATTATTTGCGTACGTATAATATAACTTCAGGCTGTTGGAGCGTTAATTCGTCTCAGATAGCTATTGTGTATTTACCTATTCCTGATGTACCCACTACACCTACTATAACGAACAATAATGGTTGTGGCACTGCCTACCTGACTAGAATATCACCACCTGTTGGCATTACCTGGTATTGGCAAGGAAATATTTCAAATGGCACTAGCATATCAGATAGTGCACCTACTTATAATGTGTCTTCTTCAGGTACCTATTATCTAAGAGCACGAAATGATGCATCGGGATGTTGGAGCACTAATTCTATTGGAGTAGCCGTTACGGTGTATCCTTATCCAAATGCTCCAAGTACACCTTTAGCATCGGCAGTTTGTGGACCGGTCACTTTATCATTTAATGGAACGCCCGGTGCCAACGAGAATTGGTATTGGCAAATGAGCGATGGAAGTACAGATATTTCAATGGGATATTTAAGCACACTCCCGGTCAGTACATCAGCAACCTATTATCTTCGTGCCTATAATACTTCAACGGGTTGTTGGAGTACTACTTCTTCACAACTGTACTATGAATTTAAGCCCATACCCGATGCACCACCTGCACCACTTGCGACTGCCGGTAGTTTTTGCACCAGTGTTACATTATCCCACAACGGAACTCCACCTGTAAATGTTCTGTGGTATTGGCAGACTTCCGGTACCTCTTCTACTACAGCGTTGGGGTATTCCAATACACGGATTGTGAGTACGGCAGCTAATTATTATTTGAAGGCTCTTCATAATGGCGGTTGCTGGAGTACTGATAATAGTTATATAAATATTCAATTGGGGCTGCAGCCAACCATTACTTCAATTACTGGAAGCTTATCATATAATATTGGTCAAAGCATAACGTTGAAAGCCGATAACGATACGTATTCAAGCTATCTATGGAGATTCAATGGAAATATAGTTTCAACCACCAGTCAATTACCGGTGGATCATCCGGGGGAGTATACGGTCGAAGTTACCAAATCGCTTGGATTAGGCTCATGCACCTCATCATCTGTAACTGTAGCAAGTGTATTGAATGTGGATCAAATGAACTATGTGATGGTGAACGCCATACAGAAAGAAGCAGTAACTACTGTAGCGGAAATATCCACATTGCCTGTTGAAGACCGGAAGCGAATAGTCACCTATCAGGGTGGATTAGGGAATCCACTTCAGACAATTTCCTATCAAACATCACCGGCAAAAAAAGATTTGGTTGCAGCCATTGAATATGATGGACAAGGTCGTCAATTAAAGCAGTACCTACCCTATGTAAGCATCGCTGCTGATTCACGTTATCGACCAGATGCCCTGTTATCAAATAATCAATACACCGGTAGTGAGCAGTACAATTTTTATCAGCAAAACAATGATAAAATAGTGAATGACATAAAACCATATACGCTTTTAGAAGTTGAGGCCTCTCCTTTAGGGCGTACTACGGCTCAAACGGGTGTTGGTGATGCATGGTATGCAAATAATAAAAAAGTTCAGAAGTCGTATGCGATTAACCTTGCTACCGAAGGTATACGCATATGGAAAGTAAACTCATCCGGATTGCCGGTGAGTACTGCTACCTATGGGGATTTTCAACTTTACGTGGATGTGACTACCGATGAGAATAGCAATCAGGTAAAAACATACACTGATAAAGCAGGACGAACGATTTTTAACATGACTGAAGCTGAAAGTGGTCTCTGGCATAAAACCTATTATATCTATGATGAACTGGGAAGATTAGCGTTTACATTATCACCAGAGGGTGTCAAGAATCTATCCGGATATACTCCTACACAAGCCTATCTTGACACATGGGCTTTTCAATATCGATATGACGATCTGGGTAGACTTATTGAATCAAAAATTCCAGGGGCGGCTTGGATGTATACGGTATATGATCTTTTAAACCGGCCACTACTTTCACAAAATGGCGATCAACGAACACGCGCAGAGTGGGCATTTGTGAAGTATGACCAATATGGTCGAACAGTGGCTACGGGTTTTAAGGTGATTAGCAGCAGTACGCGTACCAGTGTGCAGACCAGTGTAGACGCTCAAACTAATCAGTATGAACTTACTAACATTACGGCAGTAGGTTATACACTTAATCGCACTTATCCTACAGTTGTAGAAAATGATCTATTAACGATCTCTTATTATGACAATTACAATTTTCTTGGTTACACCGGGTGGGATGCTGAAGTTCATACCTTTGCTTTTGTTCCTGAGCTTACCAATACAAGTTACAACTCGGCAATAATTGGGTTGCCCACCGGAGGCAAAACGCGGGTAATAGCCGCTTCACCTACCACCACCTGGTTAAATGCGGTACAGTATTATGATCAGTATTACAGACCCATTCAGATTATTGCTGAAAATCATAAGGGATACCTTGACAGAACCACTAATCATTATACTTTTTCAGGTCGCCTTGAAGAAAGTAAACTCAGCCATCAAGGTTCAGAAATTGTGACTGTTTTACAAAAATTCACCTATGATCATGTTAATCGCCTCACCAAAATTTACCATAATATAAATAGCGCATCTACTGATCAGTTGGCCGTACAATATGAGTATAATGAACTGGGACAACTGGTGGATAAGAAACTGCACAACACAAGCGGAAGTTCGTTTCTTCAATCGGTAGACTACCGCTATTCAATTCGTGGACAATTGAGTTCGATTAACAATGCTCAGCTGACAAGTGATGGTTTACTGACTAACGATGATACCGATGATTATTTCGGAATGGAGTTTTTGTATGAGGCAACAGAAAGTGGTTTGAGCAACACGCCTTATTACAACGGAAATATCTCAGCCATGAAATGGAAAGGTGCAGGAACGGGCACGGCAGCCGCAGGACAACGAAGTTATGCTTATACATATGATAAGAAAGACCGGCTTAAAACTTCTACATTCCAGGCACACAATGGTGTTGGCTGGACTTCCGAATCCAATACGCTGAATGAGCAGATGACTTATGATGACAACGGCAATATCAAAAACCTACAGCGAAATCAAAATCAACGAGGACTTTCAGGTTTAACGGTAACCAGTACTCCACAAACAATTGACAACCTGACCTACACGTATGCTTCGGCAACAGGAAATCAGTTAACCAAAGTAGAGGATGCAACTGGCTTAGTTGAAGGTTTTAAAAATGGTAGCAATACAACTACGGAGTATGTTTATAATAGTGATGGCAGCCTGACGCAGGATACAAACAAAGGAATCAGTAATATCACCTATAATATTTTAGGTAAGCCAAGGCAAATTACATTTGCAGACGGCCGCACGGTTGTATATTCCTACCTCGCCTCCGGAGCAAAACTGAGTATGGCTGTTACTATGAACAGTATAACCACCACCACCGATTATGTGGGTGGATTTGTTTATGAGAATAACAGCCTTCGGTTCTTTGGTTCGCCTGAAGGCCGCGTGGTGAAAAATGGTAGTAACTTCGAGTACCAATATGCGTTGTCCGATCATCAGGGAAATACCCGTGTTGTGTTTACATCCGCTACTCCGACCCCTGTTGCCCCCAGCACCAATATGGAAGCGGCAACGAATACTGACTTTCAAAATTATACGAACAGGGTGGGCTTTGATTTAATGGATCATACCGATGCTGGTGCTACTTACCAATATGCTCAAAAACTTACTGGTGGCTATAATGCCCAGGTAGGTGTTGCAAAAAGTTATAAAGTGTATGCCGGTGACAAAGTAAAAATAGAAGCCTGGGGTAAATACACTAACCCCACAAGTACGAACAGTAATATTGCTGGTTTTGCAAGTGCATTATTTGCAGCCTTTGGTGTACCGGCTCCTGCAGGCGGTGAAACCGGAACAGTTTCTTCGGCATTAAATATATGGGGTGGACTTGTTGCCACAGGTAATGGGGGCACTAATGGTAGTGGCCCAAAAGCATTTGTAAACATCATCGTGTTTGATAAGAACTATAAGCTGCTTGATGCGGCCTGGGATGGTGTAAGCCCGGCAGCCAACCAGGTGGGAGCTACCCCTATAGTGCCGCATGATTATATGATGCAGGAATATACCATTAAAGAAGAAGGGTATGTGTTTATGTATGTTAGCAACGAAAGTAGTACTTTAGTAGATATGTATTATGATGACATTACCATGACGCATACAAAAGGAAATGTGATTCAATACAATGAGTATTACCCGTATGGATTGCAAACTGCTAACTCATGGACACGAGAGAACAGCACCGGCAATAATTTCCTATATAACGGAGGTGTGGAGCTGAATGCAACCAGCGGCTGGTATGATACCTTCTTCCGAGGCTATGATCCGGCTCTGGGCCGGTTTATGCAGGCCGATCCGCTGGCGGCAGCTTCCATGAGCTGGTCACCTTACCATTATGCCAAGAGTGATCCGGTCACGTTCAACGATCCGCTTGGAGATAGAGAAAGTCCACCAAGGGATAGAAACACACGAGGCTTTGGTATGCCAGAGGGTGGATGCGGGGCATGCTTTGCAATGCTGAATAGAATTTTCAGTGGTCAACGAGATTTATCATCGTATGCCGGCTCAGGGTTTTATTGGAGTGATGGATTTGGGGGTGCAAATTTCAATGCTGGGTTAATGTCAAGCAGTGCTTGGAACTCATTCTATCATGCGACTGATAATGAAAGTAGGGAAAGACTTGGGATAAGCGTGGCCTTTGAGCGGAGTCAATCCGGTGAGGAATTTTTTATTGAATGGTATGATGGAAAGGGGAATTATTTAGACACACAACCTCTTGGAAAGAATCAATTTCTGACACAAAGCGATCCCTATGTTGAGAAGACCCAAAGATTTAGACTTAATGCCGGAGTTGGGGTGATCGGAGCAGATCAGGAAGGTAGAGTTAATACAGTTTCAATTGCAAGTTATGCAATGGATTTAACGGTTTCGGTTTTTAAAGCAGGGGTCTTTGACAAAGATGGAAATCTAAGGTTTGTTTGGAGAGCTAAAGTTAGTGCTGTCTCTTTTGTAAGTGCTTCTCCCGGAGATGTCATAACTATGGGGAGAGTTGCCTTGGTGGATAATGGTGAAACCATTGGCACATATTCTTTGAGACCCTCAAGTGGCCCAATTATTCCAACATACTCTGGTCAATATTCATATGTTGGTGAAAGATATATTGATCTACCGTATTCATATGGGAATGTACAGCTTCAATTCTTAGGAGCATGGATGATTGACAATATGGGACAAAGGGCTGTCCCTGTCTCCCTTACTCAGCCCGAAGGTTTATCAGTTTCACAAACAGTTATTTTACACTAGTTATGAAAAAGAGATCTCTTACCCTTATCGCCATTTTGATGGTGCTTTCATTTTGCCGTAATGTCTCTTCTGGAAACCAACCCAAAGCTGATTGTAATAAAATTAATAGTCAGGCAATGGATTCACTTATCTTATATAAGACCAGCTTCGACAAAAGAAAATCCACACTTGAATCCACCTTGCGCTTACTTGATGATGCAATTAAATGCGACAGTAGTTTGAATATCGCAAAGTTTAATAAGGTTACAGTCTTAAATGAACTTGGGAAATTCAATGAATCGATTAGTCTAATAAATAAATTAATTCGATCGCAGAAAGATTCATCGTTACTACTGACAAAAGCTCCAATCTATGATAAGATCAATAAGCATGATTCGCTAACCATAACTTATAAATTAGCATATAATTACTTTGATCGCAGAATTAAGGATCGTCCAGGGGATGCTAACATAATCTTTGGGAAATTATTCAGCCAGTCAAAAATCTACGGTAAGGAGAGTGTTATTTCTGAGATAGATTATTATTTAAAGAAGTATCCGGATGATGTGAATTTAAAAGCCTTGCTAACTCAGATTCTTCAGCCGTAAAGAGGTTCAAACGCAAACAGGTCCTCCAACTATTTTTGTAAATATGTATGCCTAAGTTGTTGTTGGTAAAGAAATATAGGTGGAATTTAGTTGTTGCGGGTCGCCTTACCCGCAACGAATATAAACTTCAATATAGTTCACTCCAATTGCGTTGAATGAATTCTCATTGATAATAAATTGAAGGTAGTTAAGTTTTTTATAGAAATGTGCTGTTCAGGCGACCAGCACAAACAACAAACAGAGACAACGTTGAAACACCTATTCTTTTGCTTATCTTAACCACCCGGTTGATTATCGTTTCAGTTCAGCTAAGTTTTATGAATTTGGTGAAGATGAATTTAAAATAATGACACATGCCGATGAGTTGTAAACTTGTTAGTCAAAGATAGCTATTGCGGGTAAAGTTGTTGCGGGTTGCCTGACCCGCAGCGTCAAGGGTTATCATAAGTGCAAGTTTGAATCAGGTACTGAAAATTATGGCATAATCGGCTTAAAATTGGCCGGTAAACCGAGGTACAGATCTTCGATCCGCGAAGTGGATTTTTTG
>CAYGGY010000095.1:0-13408 GCA_964349405.1 uncultured Ohtaekwangia sp.
GGTCGTTTTATTACATTCAATTATATAAGAATCCTCTGATTTTATTTTTATAATCAAGGGAACGTTTTCTAATTGTGAACTTTCACTCACCTGATCAATTGTAAATGGATCATTTCCGTAAATATCTTTATCTGCAAATAACCCTTTTTCAGACCATGAATATCGCCAGTTAAGATATTGGACTGCCTTTAAATTAAGGTTATAAGACTTCAATACTCCAACCTGATCTTGAATAGCAGCATTACCTGAATTGACATCTAATTGCCGGAAGACACTATTGAGATCAGATGACTTATCACTTTTAATTAGAATCGTTATTGAAATCCTATAATAGGGTAGTACAATTTTTTTGTAAATAAATGCAATGGAAACTCCAATAAAACAAAAGAAAATAAATACATACCAGTTCCTAAGCACCTTGGACTTTAATGCTTTCAATGTCAAGCCTTCAGGTTCGGATTGCAGCATACGTCTTTCAGTAATTTTGTCTACTTCCATGTTCTAATTAATTGGTTTGCACATAATTGAGAACCAATATAAATGTGGTAATTGTTGATAGTATTAGTGTGTAAATCGGCAATCTTAATTCTAGATTTTTAAACTTTGCTGGCTGCACAATGACTATGTCATTTGGAAGAATATTATAAGCTTCGGAATTTAATGCTTCAGCACTATTTAAATTAATCTTAAAGGTTTGACTCTTATTTCCAAATTGTCGTACTACTAATACGTTGTCCAGAGCAGACGTATTTTTAGTTCCATTTGCCATACTGATTAAATCCATCACCGTAAAATCCGGATTGTAATTAAAATAGATTCCAGGATTTACCACCTCACCCAAAATTGTTACTTTATAATTAAGCAGTCTCACCTTAGCCGTTACATCTTTTAAATATTGAGTTGCTCTTGTTTCAATTTCTAATTCGCACTCGGGGATTGTCATCCCAACAACATGAATTTTCCCAAGTGAAGGTAAGGTAATGTAGCCATCAACATCAACCATATAACCATATATAAACTGACCTGATTGCGTACTCCAAACATTGACTATGTTTGATCCCTGGGTTCCACTCCCCGCAGTTGCCGGATTATAGATTAGATTTAAGTCGACATTTGATGATACTACACTCACAAAGAGATTATCATTTATTTTTATTCTGTAGCGATAATCCAGAATAGATCTAGGAACTAAATTTGTTTCACCCTGCAAATCATTTAATAAGGTCAAATCCTTGGCTGAACGGCATGAATTGAGAAGAAATAAAAATAATAATAATACTAAACCTTGCCCTCTCAATAAGGTCAAGGCATACTTTTTTATATAATTCATTAAGGCCATTTTTATAGACAGGTAAGCTAACATTTCCAATTAAATATAAAAATATGATTTTTAGCATCCGAGGAGAGTTGATTTTATTCTTTATGATTTTAAAAAGCGTTTTTACGGGTGTTTTTTCCGAAAAGCGTTAGAAATATAATGTAAATATCCAAAGCAAAATTCCAATGCTCGATATACCATAGATCGTGTAATGTACGGGCGATGTACTGATATTTGGTTTCCGTAGGCCCTCGCCATCCATTTACCTGGGCCCACCCAGTTATGCCTGGTTTTATATACTGGCGCACCATATAAGTTGGCACAATTTGCTGGAATCGTTTATCCAAATCTAACCGGTGAGGTCTTGGCCCCACTACCGACATATCTCCATTAAAAACATTAATAAACTGAGGCAATTCATCTAAACTATACTTTCTAATAAATTTGCCCACCATCGTAATCCTGTCATCATTTACAGTGGTGGATCGGGTTTTATCTGCAGGCTGACTACTGTGCCTCATCGATCGGAACTTATAAATCAATATCTGAGCACCTCTTTTTCCTATTCGTATCGGTCTGTAAAAAACAGGGCCTTTACTATCAAGTTTTATGGCGATGGCAATGAATAAGAAAACGGGGGCTGTTATCAGCAAAGCAAAACTAGAGAATGCTAAATCAAAAATACGTTTCCAGAACCTAGGAATATAAAAATCTAATGGTACTTCGCGGATATTTACGATGGGAATGCCCGCAAAATTTTTTAACTCAAAGTTCCGATTGAACAGCGAAAAATAATTAGCAACAATAGCCGGTCTCACTCCATTATACTCTGCGAGATTAACCAGAGACTTAATTTTCTTCTCCTGTGCTAAGTCAATGGTAATGATCAATTCATTAAATGGGGTGCTCCTGAAGACCTCCTGAAAATCACTAAGAGTACCAAGTACATTAAATCTTTCTGACTTTAACTTTACGTCATCCAAAAAACCTATCAGCGTTCCTTGGCTAGGATTTAATCTATAAAATGTTTGAATTGCGGCACCTACCCTTCCTGCCCCAATAACTAGAATTTTCTTATATGATGGTCCATCTTTCCGTATAGATATTAAATAAGCATAAAAATATGTTGCGGGAAACTTTAAAATAAGGAAACACAAACTAGAGCCAAGAAACATAGTTCTTGAAATATTATCCAGGTTAAATAGGACAACCAAAATCGCTCCTAATGAAACATATACAAAAAAATACTTTAAAAGACTTTTTGTTCGCTTGCCTGTATTTTGAATATCAAAAAAGGCCAGGTCTAAATTAAATACGTAGGTAGCAATCCAAATTCCATTGAGTAAAAAAAACAAACCATTAAACTCTAGCCATTCATTGTAATGAAGCTTTGCTACAATTGCCAAAGAAAGACTAAGCAGGAATAGATCGATTATCAGAAATAAAAGAATCAATACACTGTTTCCTAGCCTCATTAATATACTATTTGATGCGTTGGTATTACTTCTGACTATTTAACTTAACACGTCATTATATACCTTTGCATATAATTTTGCGACATTCGTCCATAAATAATCAGAAAACACTCTTCTTTGGCAATTTAATCCTATTTTCTTCATTTCATTAGGGTTTGATAATGCAAATCTTAATTTTTCAGCCAGATCAAATGAGTCTTTTGACCTAAAAAACAGTACTTCATCATCATTGAATACCTGTTTGTTTTCAGGAATATCACTGGCTACTACAGGCGTACCTACTGAGGCTACCTCAAGCAGCATGATGGACATGCCCTCTGTTTCAGATGGAAATATAAATAGTTCGGCCTTATCAATAAGTGCCAGAAGCGTGGGAAGCGGGTTGACGAATCCAAGAAAAAATACATTCAAGCCGTTGGATAGTTTTTTTAGTCGATCTAAATAATCATCGCTGGTATGAAGCTCGCCCGTAATAAAGATCTGTCCCTTAAAGTTAATTTTTTGAAGTGCCTCTAACATGGTATGAACACCTTTGATCCCCATTATCCTTCGAGCAGCAAAAAGTACAAAGGGAGTATTCCAATCTGCCTCCTTTGGAAGAAAGGATTTTGCGCCAGACTCATTAAATTTCGCTTCCATAAGCTGATTTATTCCATTCGGGATAAATATTACTTTTCTACCATATTTACCCTCATAGTATTCTGACAATGGCCTTGAAATACATGTGCAAACATCTGAAGAGTTGATGTACATACCCTCTACCAAATAAAAAAACTGCTTTGCAAACCAATTCCATTTATCTGACTTATACTGGGCTTCATGCGAAGTGGAAACCACTTTATAACGCAACCTCAATAGTGGAGCAAAAAAAGCACTTTCCGTTTTGTGAAGGTGCACAAGGTCTACTTTGGTAAAAAAGAATAAATCCAACGCTGAAAAGAAGAAGTAAATAAAGGAACCTGCTGCACCCGGGACCCATTGAGTATATTGCTTGACATGAACACCCGGTACATGATTTTGAGCGGCAGGATCTTTAAAACAATACACCGTTATTTCAAATTGACCCTGCAACTGTAGAATTAAGTTTTCGGCAACACGGTCTGTTCCACCGCGGGACGGAAATGTTTTAACTCCAAAAAAGGCAATCTTTTTCCTTGTCATTTTATTTTGGTACTACCACTTTAAATAGAAACCCCAATTCAGCTATGAACATATATCATTTTGAATAAAATCGAACACATAAACGATTAAATAATCTGGTTTTTGATCGACTAGAATGGACCCAATTTTTTATATTGGAAGCATACAAAATAACAGTCCCAATACTCAAGTTCACGAATTTAAGACTGGAGGGTAGAGAACCGATCGTTAATGCTTTTGCGCGAATCATGATGATCTAAGCCCACTAGATCCACTAATTTAATAGGTAGGAATAATTAAATCACAACTCTTTTAAATTTATTACGCAAAGCTGGAAGTAATCCATTTACCTGAAGGTCCAAAATCTTCTCGGTTGTTAATGAATTGATCATAATGCGTGGTAATGAAAAGGGGTGATCCAGATTCTCGGCAAAGATGTTTGCCATTTTAATCGTTGTTGCTGTAGCATACCTTGTTTTCTCTAATATTTCAATTTCCCTTTTTCCATACGACCCAAGAGGGTAACAAAAATGCTTCACTTCTTTAGTTATATGTGATTCGATTATCCGCTTTGATTCCAAAATCTCGGTTGTCGATTTTTCTACAGTTAAAGAGTCTAATGGAAAATGATTTACCGTATGCGAGCCTATGGTGACTAGCGGATCCTGACTTAGCTCATAAATCTGCTGCCATGTTAATGAAAGTTCTTTAGTTTTTTCACCAATCTTCCCTTCACTTCCACGATACAGACTATTTAAAAGTATCGAAAGATTTTTTTCATCAGCTAACGCAAACCAGTATCTGAGTTTATTAAAAGCTATTTCCTTCTCTTTTATCGTTCGTGTATGAAAGATCATTTTCACGCCTTTAACTTCCATCTCCACCGAGGTTCGGTGCACTACTATCTCCTCGAGCAGATACCACCATAATGTTGCTTTAAAGTCGGGCAAATTAGTGGCCACATAAATTGTGAATGGAACATTATGCTTCTTGAAAAGGGGATATGCATATTGATAGTTATCTACATAACCATCATCAAACGTGAAAACTACAAATTTTCGATTGTTCCGTGTTGATGCGTTATTAAGCGCCAACAGATCATCCAGAGAAATAAACTCATAGTCCCGTTTCTTAAAATATTCAACAATATTTTCCAGGTGCTCAGGTGTTATTTCCAAACTCTTATGATTGTGAATTCTAAGTTTTCCACTATCTGGCAAAACGCGATGAAACATAAGAATTTGTCCCATCCCACCATAGATCGGTTTAGTAAGTTGGTGTAATTGACTGTAATAAAGTGGAGGTGATAATATCCTGGCCGCTTTTTCCAGATAATATTTGTTCATTTCATAACTTTATTGAACTATAAATGTAAATCACATTTTCAGAATCAAAAACACTTGAAGAAGAATCATCAAACTGATTAAACTTTGGCCCTTTCTTTCCCAACATTTTGAAGCACCTTTAAATAAAAGTCATATGTTTTAGATGCTATTGAGTCAGGCTGAAATTTCTCTCTCGCTTCCAGCATAGCATTATTCGAAACTGTTTCAATCAATGTTCTATTATTATGCAATAGTCGGAGTAGCTTACACAGCTGTTCGATATTATTTCTCTCAAACAGAAATCCAGAAGATTTATCCGTAACCATTTCCGACACTGCCCCTACATTGGATGCAACCACCACTTTGCCAAGGGCCATAGCTTCACCAATAACAACCGGCATAGTTTCCTGTTGTGAGGGCAATATAAAAACACAACACTTTTCATGGACCTGAAGAATTTGCTCTTGTGTCTGCCAACCATAAAAAGTCACTTGTCCTGAAAGATCCTTTTCATTTACAAGTGAGCTTATCTCCTTTTCGTAATAACTGTCTTTATATCCTCCTACTACATGTAGATTGAAAACAATATCTTCTTGTTTTAGAATGGCAAGTGCGCGGAGCACAATGGTTAGATTCTTATTCTTGTTAATTCTACCCACATAGCTAATTGAATTAATTTGCCCGGTGACGTGAGTCTTTGAAAAAAAGATCGGATTAACAGGATTATAAATTTTTTCACTTACAATGTTTTTTCTGGGGAATAACCTCCGATTGTAGTCGGATATGAAAATTACATTTTTATAAATCGGAAACACATGCTGTTCCACAAACCCTTTAAACAAACACTGAAGTTTATCACGAAGACCTACGGCATACTTTAACTCTTCGCTCATGATACCATGTTGTGTAAGTACAATCCTTTCTTTAGGAAAATGTATAAAGCGGAGAATATGAGGTGTAACTTCCTGGATGTGTATTAAGTCAGGCTTTTCTTTACTGATAATTTTGTTTAATGCTTTTCTATTAATAAAATAATCAATTAACTTAAAAGGAACTGTGTACGGAATATAATGCAACTTGACATTTGAGGAATACGCTTTGGTAATTTCCTGATCTATTTCAAGATTGAAAGAAATGAATACAATTTCCAGTTTATCCATTTTACTGAAGCTGGAAAGCAAATTTAATATTACGGCCACTACCCCACCATCAATCTTTTCAGTATCTGGAGGAAGTAAACCAACCATTAACACTTTTAGTTTTTTAATCATAGTCTATCGCTGATTGGGAATGTTTCCGTATGACGTTTTCATATTCTTGCCTGAATGATTGATTCATCTTCTCTTGACTGAATTTTCCCTCGATCGTTTGCCTAGCATTATTTCCAATACGTTGTCTTTCATTAGCATCATTAATGAGATGAATTATCCTTTCCGATAATTGCGATGAATTGAAGGGATCAATCAAATAGCCAGTTTCATTTTCCGTAACCAATTCAGGTGAGCCTCCAAAGTTTGTAGTTATTACAGGTTTCCCTAAGGACATAAATTCCATCAATGCATTTGAAATTCCTTCTCCATGAAAATTTATGTTTGTTGTAAGTACACCTAAATCACAAATATTCATGATAGATTCTACCTTGCTTTGTCTGCCCAGGAAAATAATTTTGTCCTTCACATCATCGGGCACCATTGCTTTGTAAGCAGAGTCATCACCATCTCCTATACACAAAAAAGAAATGTCTTTACGATTGTTCAAAATTTCCAAAGCAGCCTTTATATACGTGTCATAATCTTTTAAAATTAAAAACGAAGCTACCATACCAACAACATATGGCGTAATAATGGAAAACTTCTCCCTGACTACATCAGAATTTACAATATGTTTCAGCCGATCAAAGCTAAACCCGTTATAAATTACCGTACTTTTTACCATAGGAGCGTTATACGCTTTTAAACCCGCATAGCTGTTGGCTATAATGCGATCAGACGATTTAAATACAATTCTCTTACCTATCAACCTGGTATTAACTGTTGAGTCTACTATTTCATTGTTTATTAATGGGATGCCCAAGAGCAGTTTTGTTGGCACAGCGTAGACAGCAACCATATGACCCCAGACATGAATAATGTCTGGAGTAAATTCTTTTGCTATTTTGAAAAATTTAAAGAAAAGCCTTGGATCCTTTTTTAGGAACTTTCGTTCGATTAAATGTATGGGGATATTTAATTGATAGATTTCCTCATAATGAATAATATTCTTTGCCAGAACTAATTCAATCTGAACATCACCTGAAGATTTCAAATACTTAAGAAGTTCAATTATTCTTCTTTCTTTGCCTCCCGCGCGAAGATTTTCAGTAAAAAACAGAATTCTCATTTTGAGATAGCTTTATAAAGACAAATTTGCTAACAAAATCGGGAATACATAAAATATTTAGCCCACATACCATTTAGGTTACCACCTTGCGAACCGTGGAATAATTAGGTATAATGCAGAATAAAGAAAAAAATTGTTACGCGTTGGTTTACTTTTGGAGAAAGATGAAATGCCCAATTGGGAGAATGAATTCATAAAAAAAGTTAGTGCCATTCCTTCCATTCATTTAGTCAAAATAACGTTGATGGGTAAGCGAAGAGATTCCGCTGGTTTGTCCTATCAATTGTATTCTTTGATGGATCATGCCATCCTGCCGGGCAAGCCTACAGCATTATCAAAAATGAAAGCTACATTCCCTACTCAATCATCTACGTTAAAATTAACTATCTATGGGAATGATTATGATAGGCAAGAATTGGATAAAATAAAAGAAAGTAACCTTGATATCATCATTCATTTCGGCCACACTACCTTAAAGAAATCAATTTTATCGATTTCTCGATTAGGCACATGGTCCATCTTATTTGGTCATAATAAGCTACCCTATTATTATGCTGGTTTTTGGGAGTGGTTTTACAAAGAACCCGTAAATTCCGTTGCTATTGTTCATCAAAAGGAGGATCAAGATCAGATTTATCGCGTTACCATTGCCCAAGCAGACACACAAATTGATCCCCTTTCCCTTAATAGAAACCAAACACTAATCTTTTCAAAGGCAATCGATTTAGTAATCTCCAGTCTAAATCGAATTTTGATGGACCGAGATTTCATTTTGATAGAAAATAAACATAAAGCTCCCTTCCGGAAAGAACCAAGCTTCTGGTATTTAGTGGCTGCATTCTTAAAACTAATTATAAGGCTAACCAAAAAGACATTCACTAAAATATTCTACATAGATCAATGGGTATTGTTTAGTAGTCCACACCCAAACTTCCCCACGTTTAACTTTGATGAATTTAATCCAATAATTCCTCCCAAGGATCGATTCTGGGCAGACCCTTTTGTTATTTCCCAAGACAATAAACACTTTATCTTCATTGA
Organism: uncultured Ohtaekwangia sp.; assembly: GCA_964349405.1. Lineage (GTDB taxonomy): Bacteria > Bacteroidota > Bacteroidia > Cytophagales > Cyclobacteriaceae > ELB16-189. The sequence continues at coordinate 8,679 of CAYGGY010000095.1, forward strand.
AGAATTTCTCTATAAAAACAAAAAGGGGCATTTAAATTGTATCGTTCTAGATTCTCAGGGGAAAATGGAAGACTCCAAAATAATCCTTGAAAAGCCCTATCACCTTTCCTATCCATTCATTTTTAAATACCATGATAAGTGGTTTTTGGTTCCTGAGTCGGCAGAAAACAAAACAGTTGACCTCTATGAATGCATTGAGTTTCCATTTAAATGGGAACTCAAACGTAATTTACTTGAGGGATTTAGCGCTTACGATTCAACCTTACACTTTGTCAACGATCGTATTTGGCTTTTTTGTACTATTCAACAAAGTGAAGAGGGCTCACCAAATGATGACCTACATTTGTTTTCTACCAATAACCTTTTGGAAGGAAAATGGACGCCTCACCCAAAAAACCCAGTCGTATCCGATCCGTATACAGCCAGACCTGCTGGAAAAATTTTTAATCATAAAGGAATGTGGTACCGGCCGTCACAAGTTTGCATTCCTCGTTATGGCTACGCTCTTTCGATTAATAGAATTGATCAATTAGATGAAAAATTCTATCATGAAACGACAATAACTCAAAACACCCCCAATTGGCATAAACAATTGATATCTAATCACACCTACAATTCATCCAACCAATTAACAATTACTGATGGTCAATTGAAAAGATTCAAATTCTACAGCTGATAAAAATCATGTTTTTTAATATCCAACTAAAATCAAATTGCTTGTTGCCAACGCTTAAATAAATAGATAAGTTGCATATCAAATTTAACTATAGTGTTGCGTTTAGGATTTCTGGTTGAATCAGATAAAGTTTCTTCTTGGGTGGGAGAAATCATTAGCGCTTTAAGTAATCATAAGGAAGTTAATTTTGTAGTGACCGTTTTCTGTTCTGACCATCCAAAGCAAGCATGTTCATTTTTATATTCTGTTTTTAAAAAACTCGACTCTTCCATCTGGACATCCTCAGACAATTATTCCGAGGAGAAAACGATGCGATTTTCAGATAATGTGCCGGATCTAAAAACGGAAATGGTTGGTGAGACATTCCAGATTTCGTTCTCTGAAGATCTCATCAATAAGATATCAAGCTATAAACCTGATCTTCTAATTTACTTTGGTTCGAAAACGCTAGCTGGAAATATCTTGGATTTACCTAGATACGGCATCTGGTCATTGTGTTTTGGCGAAACCAATAAACTGTATGATGCGATACCTGGTTTCTGGGAATGGTACTATAAAAGACCACGTTCAAAAATTACATTAATAAAGTTTTCTAAACAATCACTAAAAGGTGAAATTATTAGGGATTTGCCCATACAAATATCTCATCCTTCATATCGTAAAAATCAATCCTCAATTTTTTCAAAAGCTATCGCTTTGATAGTAGAAGAGGTAACCAAACTTGTGAATACTGAAAAATTAGGCAAAGAATCCAAGGCACTGGAAAGGGAAACCATTTTCCTCGGACATAAACCGATAGATCCCAATAGCTGGCACATTGCAAATGCTTTTTTAAAATTAATATCACGATCCATTAAAAGAGTAATAAAAGAAATAATATTTGTTAACGATTGGGTAATATTTTGTGATCTTAACAGCCCTCAAACACCGTCTCTTGACTTTAAGAAATTCAAGGTCTTAATACCCCCCAAGAATCGTTTTTGGGCAGATCCATTTGTCGTATCTCAAGACGACAAACACTATATTTTCTTTGAAGAATTTATGTTGAAAGCTAACAAGGGGCATATCAACTGCATGGTGCTTGATGCCAGTGGCAAGATGATCGCATCAAAAATAATTTTAGAAAAGCCCTATCATCTTTCCTATCCATTTATTTTTCAGCACCAAGAAACTTTCTATATGGTTCCCGAATCATCCGCAAACAAAACTATAGATTTATACGAATGTGTAGAATTCCCTTTTTTATGGAAGTTTAAACGAACTTTAATTTCGAGCATAAATGCGGTAGACGCTACTATTCATTTTTATGAAAACCGTTATTGGCTCTTCTGTGGTGTTCAGCAACATGTGAGCAGTCCTAACTACGAAGATTTAAATATCTTTTATACAAATGATGTTTTGGAAGGCAGATGGATCCCTCATGTAAAAAACCCTGTTGTGTCAGATATTAAAACTGCCCGTCCAGCCGGAAGCATATATATTCATAATGGCGAATTATGTCGCCCATCACAAATTGGATTTCCCTATTACGGTTACGGCCTCGCATTAAACCGAATAACAGAACTTAGTGAAATCAACTATAAAGAAGAAAATTATATCAACATAAAACCTGATTGGCGAAAAGAAGTAGGTGGCTTGCACACCTTAAATTTCAGCCCCAAAATGACTGTTACCGATGGCGTCCTGAAACGATTTCGACTATTCAAATAATTCAAAAACGCTAAAAGAAATTCATTTTCTGCCACATCTATTAAGTTGATTTATAATACGTTTATTACTTACGAGTAGTGTGACAAGAGTATTACAAATTGGTGGCACCTTCCAGGAATATAAGCTTCTAGGTAAAGATAATAGAATGCCTCATTATTTTTACATACGATAACAAAAGCCTATCTTTCTTTGGAGAGAATAAATATGAAATTATCCGACATCTTTAAATCATTTAAAGATGTTTATCATTCTAACTAAAACATCTTGATGCATCGTTGGTTTATAAATATCTAACACTATGCTTTTTAATTCCTATATATTTCTCATCTTTTTAGCAGTCATTATTCCTTTTTACTATTTGCTTAAAACAAAGAATAGCAGGAATGTCTTGCTGTTACTATCCAGCTATTTTTTTTACGGATATTGGGATTGGAGATTCTGCTCCCTATTAGTAATATCCACAGTCGTAGACTATTTGGTTGGATTAGGATTGAGCAAGATAGAAAACCCCTCTAAAAGGAAAAAGTTGCTCGTCATCAGCTTGATTTCAAATTTTACTATACTTGGTTTTTTTAAATATTTCAATTTTTTCATTGAAAGCTTTAAGGCCATATTCAACTCTCTTAATCTTGATCTTGGCCTGGATTATTTGCATCTGAATGTAATCCTACCGGTAGGTATTTCCTTTTATACGTTCCAAACCGTGTCATACACCATTGATGTTTATAGAGGTGAATTAAAAGCTTGTCCTAGCTTACTTGACTTTGCATTATACGTTTCCTTTTTCCCTCAACTTGTAGCGGGTCCCATTGAACGTGCCGTGAATTTATTACCTCAAATGCAAAGGAAAAATCAGGCAACCCAGCAACAATTTTTAGATGGATCTATTCTCATAATTTATGGGCTTTTTAAGAAAGTTATGATAGGCGATGCATCCGGTCGATACGTGGATCACATATTTACTCATATGGAATACTATTCGTCCTGGGAAATTGTATTTGCCTTATTCATGTTCTCCATTCAGATTTATGCAGATTTTTCTGGTTATTCCAACATAGCACAAGGCTCAGCCAAATTACTTGGAATTGAACTCATTAAGAATTTTGAACAACCATACCTTTCTAGAAACATTACAGAATTTTGGCGCAGATGGCACATCTCATTATCAACATGGCTGAAGGATTATCTCTATATGCCACTGGGTGGAAATAGAAAAGGCAACATCCGAACGTATATTAATCTTATGATTACAATGATCCTCGGTGGCCTCTGGCACGGTGCTAGTTGGAATTTTGTAATCTGGGGGACATTACATGGGATTTATCTGGCTATTCATAAATACTATCTAAAGGGTGAAAAGATTTCATCAGAAAATCGGCAAATAACTACACTTCCCGAACTAATTCGTTTTTCCATTTCAGCAAGTTTTACCTATATCCTTGTAGTTATCACTTGGCTTTTTTTTAGAGTCGGTAGTCTTGATGATATATCCTATTTTTTTACGGCATGCTTAAACTGGACCTGGGGTAATTATCCCTTTCGTTTTCTAAGCATCCTAATAGGATTCACTTCCATGATAATACTGTTTGATACACTTGAGTACAAAACAAAGAGCCACGCATACTTCAACCAAATTAAAAGCCGCCCTTTTATGTTTGGTTTATTATTCATGATGTTAATTTCAGTGCTGATATACATGATTAATTCAAAGCCATTACCTTTTATTTATTTCCAATTTTAATATCAAAACAAATGCGGAAAATAGCCAAGAACACATTAATGTTTTTAGTAGGAGCAATTGTAGGTTGTATCCTTCTTGAGATTTATTATCAAGTTGCTGAGATTAATTTACCTTATCATGAATTAAACCCTAACCTTGGGAAAGCAATATTGCCGTCAAGACGAATCACTTACTTTGAAGAAGGTTTTTATCTCGGTAAATCAAATGAATATGGTTATCTGGGGCCGTCCTACCCACCGGAAAAAGCAAAAGAAAAAATCAGGATTGCCTTGATAGGGGATTCCTATACGGAGGGATTTTATTTATTTGAACAACATCATTTCAGTCAAATCCTTGAAAGGAAATTGAATCAAGAATTCACTATACCAAAATATGAAGTTTTAAATTTCGGTATTGGTGGCCACAATTATAACGATCTGGTCATTTTATATAAAAATAAGATTGAAAAATTCAATAACGATATTCTGATTTTTATAATAGGGGTCAGTGACCTAGATTCGAGTGAAACTTTCGTGCCGACTCCATTACTTAAAATGGAGAAAGATTCTCTAATCATAGATTATTCCTTTACTAACAGTAATACTTTTAAATATTATAGCCGCT
>CAYGGY010000096.1:0-12505 GCA_964349405.1 uncultured Ohtaekwangia sp.
AAAATAAAAAAAAAAACAAAATAGGAATTTTAACCAGCTTCAACGGTCAATCATTTATATCCAACATAATTTTAACCTTATTTCAATGTCTTATTTTCAAAGTGGTCTTAATAAAGTTACACAGTCATTCACTATCGTTAACAATCGTTAACCTGCGCTTTGGGTCGCTACATCCTTGACCCCGAACACAGCGATAAATCAAAATCATGGGATGGGCACGGACTTGGCAAAAAGACTTCTGCATAACTCGCGAGGCCACACACATTCCATTTATTTCGATCCCTTTTGGTCTGCTTACAATCCATCTCGCAGCCCGGCAGTGAAAAATCCGGTTGGAGCTTACCTTGATTTTAGGTTTGTACAACTAAGCAAGAGGTGGCTTGCCCCCTTTTTATTCTGGAACGGAAGATTAGCACGTTTCATTTTTATCGTGGTAACCACTAAATTAAGGAGGCTGTTAGGCTATTTTTAATAGCACTATCTTTTTTGCGGAATTGTACGAGATAGTTAAGTATCAACGGGTGGCCTGCTTTTACAACTATTAGCCTCACATCCTATATGAGTAATCATTTGCGAGATGCCTGATAATATTAATAGCCATGAGATTCGGAAATTGTTGCTCTCCTTCCCCAAGCGAGCTGTCAGGATTTTGTGCGATCAGTATTACAAAAGCCTTGTACAAATTGCATATAGCCTCACCCATGATAAGGACGCATCGAAAGATATTGTGCAAGAGACTTTCGCTTATATCTGGCAGAATGCCAAAGAACTTGGTAACTATCATGAACGATCCATTCAGCATTACTTGGTAAGGATTGTAAGAAACAAGTCTATAACCTATTATAATGAGAATGTACAACTCAGTAAAAAGAAAATAAGGTTTGTAAACGGCCAAACATATGACCTGCAGCAAGACTCAATAGAATCAACGATCATTCAGATTGAGGTAACACAGGAAATCCTCAACATCATAGTACGTTTCCCCAATAGAGAGCGTGAATGCCTGATGATGAAAATTAAAGATGAACTGGACAATGACGAAATCTCGATCCGGCTGGGGGTGGGTGTGAAGGCGGTAGAAAGGAGTCTGACGAGCGCTAAAAAACGACTCCGCAGGCGCTTACAGGCTAAATCTTGAAAATATTTCAACTTGAATATAGGAAATTGGGTTCTGTCTCAGAGTAATAATATAGAAAGCCACCATTATGGACAGAGTATCGCTTATTTACAAAGTCTTGTCTGGGGAAGCCAGCCTGGACGAAAAACAGGAATTGGATGAATGGGTCACTAAAAGCGAAGCCAATCAGGAAGAGTTCGAGGATATCAAATTACTATGGGAAAATTCCCCTTTACCTTCCGATATTGAGCAAGATGAAACTGGTTTTGAAAAAATCCGACAACGAATTCAACATCGATCCCGAAGGAAAAAGCAAATTCGCCATATCCTCTACGCTTGCCTCGTTGTCACTCTTGCGGTAATTCTCATTCTGCTTTTCAGGCAAACGTGGTTTAGAAATTCGGATGGAATTCAATTTAATGATACAGGAATGAACGAAGTAATTAAGATGCTTGAAAATAAGTATCACATCCAAATCGAAGTGAATAACCCGCAGTTGTTAAAGTGTCATTTTACAGCAACTCTTTACAAGATTCAAGACAAGCAAACAGCATTACGCTCAATTGAGCACTCACTGGATGTGGCGTTTATCGCCCAAAGCAAACGTAAGTACAACTTAGTTGGAAACGGGTGCTCAAGTTTATGAAGGACTAGACTAACGCAAAGGATATAAAGCATCGATATGATTAAAAATACCGGCTCATCCAACCGGTCTTACAGGCCATGCACCCAGGTGTCAGATATGAATTGCAGGAGTTGGAAAAACTCATTTCGTCAGGAGATCAAACAATCCGTGATGAGAAGCAACACGCTGCCCTGAAAGGTGCTGTGGGGAACGAGATCGAAAGAATAAAGCAAACATTCGTACACGAAGTATTCAGTTTCGAAGATGAGCGCCACTTGGAGCGGTACATTCAATACCACCAACAGGCACTGATCCGGTTGATGGATAAAGCGGCATTGTTTATACACACCGAAAGTCCAGCGGATGAGAAACGCAAAAAATTCTATGAAGTGTTCTATGCAGGATTGGAAGAACTCCTCCTTTTCGTTGAGCGGCACTTTGCGAAATATTTTGATCAGGATGCCAAAGCGCCCGAAGGTTACATCGATATGGCCCGTAAGGACGCAAGATCCAATATCCGGAAAATTCAAAAAGCGTTTGGTGTAAAGGAAGTTGATCAACGTCTGATTGACCTTCTCCTACATATACTCAAGAAAGTCGTGGACAGCAAACCAGATCAGGGAATTACCTACCGGAAAGTAATGTACGCAAAGGAAGTGCAAAAAGAATTATTCCGGTTAATTGCAAGAGAAAACGAAATTCAGGATTGGGATGATGAACTTCGGCAAGTGATGTACTACCTGAATTATAACTCTGTGAAGGTGCTCACCTACCATGCGCACTATATTTCTTCTCTTCTTGATCAATCAGAAACCCGGGCGGAAAAGATCGAGACGCTGTCTTTTGTTTTGAAGAAGATCAATCAATCGCAAGTGAAACCGGAAATACGGTATAACCAGAACGGCAGTCCCCTGAAGGATCAACTGAATATTTACATTACTGAAGAAATTGACTACCAGGAAAGACTGCAACAATTGAGCAATAGCTCCTCTGGCAGGTCGCCAGACTCGTTCCTTCCGGGTTTCAAACTCAAGTTTGACGCTTCCGTTTCACAGTTGGCTTACCTGCTCAGAATCTTCATGGAAACAAAATTTATCATCAACAACAATTTAACCCAGGTGCTTCACTTTCTTGTGAGATATGTGACAACAAAACGTTCAGAGGCCATCTCTTACGGAAGTTTCCGTTCAAAATTTTACAGCGTTGAATCCGGCACAAAAGAGTCTGTGAGAAACATGCTCGTTTCTATGATCCAATATATTGACAGGGCTTAGAGAATTGATTTTCTCCGTCTATTCAAGTCATACGAGTTTAGCCAGCGCGCATCTTTGCGCCATTGCTCGAAACACAAGTTGTATTTCTCTTCGATCCCGCTCGCCAGGGTATCAAGACTTTTTTTAATTTCATCAAACTTTGCCGTGAGTAACCTTAATTCTTCTATTTTTTGCATATAGAAGGATTGATTGAGTTGTTGATGAACAACCAGATCATTTCTGTCATTAAGATACGTAACAAGGTGTTGCATTCGTGCGATTAGTTTAGGCAGCTTTTCGTGATCGATCATGTTGGTAGAAAGGCGTTTGATGTACCCGAACGAAAACAAACAGGAACCGGACTATTTCCTTAACCTAAACGTATGAAGAAATTTCTATCGGATGTCTCCGAAGTATCCGGCCCTGAATGTTTGCTATGGGTTATAACATTTACAAAGTGACGGTGGCGCGGTCAATACGTAGTCCATAGTTTGAATTTCTTTTAAAAATTCATTCAGAGACACTTAACCACAAAAAAAAGTCGATGTGTAGTGTTGAACCAGATTACAAAAAAGTTAGCTGAACAACTTCTCAAGAATTCTTGTTTGAACAAACGGAAGATTCTCTTCGTAGAAAGTAGCCGCCCGGATATTTGTGAGTTTCCCCTCGTCTTCAGGAATTTCAATAAAAAATTCGTCTCGCACAACCCACTTTACTCGAATGTAGAAGTTGCTCCAATTAGAAATAACCTCATGCGAAAGCCCCTCATCGATCAAGGATTGTATGAAGCTTTTTTCAACAACGCCCACCCCCTTTACCCGAATGGTTCGTGAGCCGGGTTGGTTTGCCTTCAGATACAGTATATCACCAACCTTAAGTAACGAAACCGCTTCATATAAGTCCTTAGCACTCGCATCGTTCCAGCCAATGATAAATCTTCCTTCTTCGAAAAAACTTTCCTTCATCTCATCTCCACTCCAATTGGATCCTGCTCCATAGATTGCCATAGTTGTTCAAAAGTTAAGGTAATGTTACATCTACTGTTGATTAGCAAAATACCAGACCACAAACAACAAGAGGCCAGCAATGAAAAGTAAAAAACTTACGAGTTTAAGAATCCTTTCACCCAGGGGAGTGAATACTGAATTTGTAAATGACCGGAAAGTTTCGATGCCGCTTTGATTTCTGCGGTAGAATTTCCGCCTACCCACGAAGATGTATAGCGCGATAGACAAGAACAGGCAGACAATACCGAGTATAATTATCGTGTTCATATCTTGAATTTAATTTTTCCGGTGCATATCGCGACTACTAAAATCCACTATCTACCTGATAACTAGGTTATTTCAGTTTTACTATATTTCATATCCGCTCAGAGATCTATTGAGTCCCTATTTGGATACAAAATATTCTTTAATTATATTTCGTATCTGTATAGAGACCCAAAAAGTCCCTATTAAGATATGAAATATTCAAACCCGGCAAATATTCAAACGAAAACGCTGCTTACCCAGGGGTCGGTACTCCTACGGCATTTTAATGACACTGGCCGGCCGGCATTTACCCTTCAGGAAGCTGCCGAAGTGCTTAAAAACTCAACCCGAGAGGCAACCAAAAAACTGCTTAGCGGCATGGTTAAACGTGGGCTCTTGCTCAGACTCAAAGAGGGAGTCTATTGGATTATTCCGTATGATCAGGACCCTAATACCTATTTTCCAAACACGCACCTGGTAGTGAAATATCTTACTGGGAATGTCGGGTATTATATTGGCTATTACAGCGCGCTGGAACTTCACAGCCTTATCACGCAGCCTTCGTTCAGGGAACAGGTGGTGGTGAACAGGCAGGTCAAGCCGTCATCCGTAAAAATAAAAGGACACAAATTTCAGTTTATATACCATAACCGTAACCATTACTTCGGAGCATCCGAGCTGTGGGTAGATAGTTTTAATAAAGCCAGTTGTTCTGATCTTGAAAAGACTTTCATTGATTGCCTTTATAAACCTGACTATGCGGGTGGTATTAGTGAGATAGCCAAGGCACTATACAAGTCACGGGAAAAAATTGATTACCAAAAACTTCTGAATTATTGCGAACGATTTAAGGCTCAGTCGGTAATTAAACGGCTCGGATTCCTGCTGGAGTTACTTAAAATTAACAATCCAATATCAGATAAACTCCATGCCATGATAACGCCCACGTATATTTTGCTAGAACCTTCGTACGAGAAAAAAGGAAAGATGAACGGCACCTGGTACGTGAGGCAAAACATGGAACTTTCTGATATTCTATCACCCCTATTTAGTTGAAATGATAAAGACAAAAGAATTGAGCGCGGCAGCGGCCAAATACAAACTGAAAGATACCCAGGTGGAAAAAGATTACGTTCTATCGTGGATTCTCTATGGCATCTCAAAGAATGAATTACTTTTCAAGAGCCTTGTGTTTAAGGGCGGCACCGTATTGAAGAAAATTTACTTTGAAGACTACAGGTTCTCGGAAGACCTTGACTTCACCCTTACAGATGAAAAAATTACCAACCAGGAATTGCTCAAAGAATTCGAAAAGATATATGCGTTCGTGAAACAGGAAGCCAATATTTCGCTGAAATTCAAAGAACATGGTGAGCACGAAAGCGGAAGCCTTGTATTTTATGTGAATTATGTGGGGCCGCTTCAGGCAAATATCGACAGCCGCGATATCAAGATCGATATCACACGCGGAGAAATACTGGAATTTGGAATTGAAACGAAGCCGTTGATTATCACGTACTCCGACTTGCCTCCAGATTCTTTTTTGTTACAGTGCTATTCGCTTCCGGAAGTGCTGATAGAAAAAATGGCCGCGTTGATGGGGCGTACCGAGCCAAGAGATCTTTACGATTTTTGGTACCTGACGGAACAGGATGGACTTAAACCAAAAGACTATCGAGGAGAATTTGAACGAAAGGCCACCAATAAAAAGCATGATCCTGCACAGTTGGAAGAAAAAGTTTTGGCCAAGGAAAAGAACTTTAAAAAAGACTGGGAAAGGAAATTGGAAAACCAAATGGACGAGCTGCCGAAATTTGATGATGTATTCAGAGAATCGAAAAGAAATTTTAAGTTTTAGCGTATGAAAACCTCCCTTACCCATCTTTCCGAAAACAAGCAATACGAGATCAGGCGCATTGTGGAAATTATCCAGGAGGTAGTGAACCCTGAGAATATCTATTCCTCTTTTACTTATGATATCAAAGCATAAATTTAATAATACCGAAAAGTACTCCGTATGGCAAGCACACGGATTCAAATGTTACTGGTGTGGTGTGCCCTTGGAATTAATGCATGTTTCCATTGACCACTTACTACCAGAGAATTTGACTGACAAGCCAGATGAATTTCAGAGAATAAAGAATCATTACTCAATGTCGTTTAGTTAAGGTTATAATCTTTTATAATTCATTGAATAGAGTTTTTTAGGGGACTTTTTCCGTTCAAATTTTCTGTTAGGTCTAATGATTTCCGTTGTCTTGCTAACGATTAGATCAAAGGCATCAATGGCGGCATCCACTTTTTGTTTTATGAACAGGCCAATCATTATGCCGCTCGTCATCGACAAAGCGTTTGTACGATTGATTTTTTTCGGGTGCTGATCGTTTAATGACTCTGCTTGATGATATTCTTTCCTTACCTGTTCTTCTATTGGAAAGGCCATTACGGCACAGAAGGTCATCATAAAGGTTTTAGCATGAAAGTCTTGCTTTACCGCCCTAGCGGTTTTGCCTGAAAAATATTCTACTTCGGCTCTGGCCTTGAATAATTTATAGCTTTCTTCCACACCCCATCGATGATGGTACAGTTCTGCAAAATCTTCATGTTCGTACTTCTCACTGTCATTGAGGGAGGTACACAAGATTTCCTTTTCTCCATTTTCAAGTGTTATGCTGATGAGCCTACAGGTAATTTGTTTGCCTATCTCAGGATAAACGTCCAGTAAATCATGGTCTTTGGGTGGCAACGTAAAATTCACCAGACGATCACTTTGCTCACTATCCGTAAAATCTTTGACCTCCAACCACCAATCGGCTTTCATGCGCATACAAAATTCGATGCCTCGTGCCTTTAGTTCAAACATAAGCGCCAAACTTGGATAGCCTCTGTCCAATAACAGAAGATCTCCGCTTTTTACTTTTTCCAAGTGCTTCTGTAGCAAATCACGTTCGCTCCCAGTATAAGGGGCAAGTTGTGCATCCAACGTAATCAGATTAAGAGTATCGTAAAGAAATGAACCGATGGCCACAGATCGTTTGCTGTCTGCATTAGGACCAAAGCCATGCTCGCCAAATTCTTGTATTACACTTTCATGCTTAGGCAAGTTTAGCCGGGTACCATCCGCGGCTAATAATCTCATTCCATGCCACACCAGATAGGGAGCCTCCTGATAAAATGTCCCCACCATGTTGTCGTTCATTTCAATAAAGGCTGAAGGGTTCAGTTTTGCCCTAGCCTGAGTAAAGGCTCCTTTCGTAGCATGACGGATATTAAAATCCGATCCGGTTACTTCTTTGTAAAAACAATCTAACTCTCGCTGAAGTGAACTCTTTATCCCTTTGGTCAAGAACATCAGCATATGATGGAAAGGAAGCTTTCTATCGCGTGTGAATACCCCGGCTTGGCCGTCTTTTGAACGGTTGCGATATGCTTCATCTTCAAGTAGTTTGGTTAAGTTTTCAATCGATATTTTTCTAAATCCTTTGCCTGATTCTATAAGCGAAGAGTTATCTCCCTTATTATACCCCTATAATAAAATGCAATATGCTCTTTCCCAAATTTTTAAAACTACTTTTGCTTAACTAAACGACATTGAATCATTACTTATTGCCCGAAGCATTTAAGATCAATGATTTCTGCAATTGGGTGCCGACTCACAATAACTGCAATAGTAAAAAGGGTCATACAATCTTTAACAATTCTCCTGCTTTCCTTGCATTTATTACTGATGTTATCAAAAAGAGTGATCAAGCCAGAAATACATATCAGAAACTTGTTGGTAAAAGAAACAAGGACAAAATCATAGGAAAGATTGTTTCCAACTTAGAACAAAATTATATCACAAATGAAGATTTAATTTTACTATTGAAAGACACTTGCAATATTCAGGAAGTTGAAACCAAGACCTCTGAAATTCGAATCAAAATTGCTGGCGAATGGAAGGTCATTAGCACGAACAATAACTTGGCCGTTGTTTCGAATGGACACTTAGTAGGAATAACTCCAACGTCACGCAATCCTGATGTGAGTTGGACATGTCCTTATTGCGGAAGCCTAGGTCCATGGAGCGGTGTACGTTGCCTTACGTGCGGAAGGATGAGCGACCCAAATGATTAGCTTTATTATCTTGCTGAGCCAGTCCTTCTAATCAATGTGGCAGATACCAGGACCTCACATAGAACTTCAGATTTATGTTTTCGATTCTAACATCTTCAATAGTTGATCATTTTGCCTTTTTAAATGTTCAACTTGCTCTTTCAAAGTTTTGATCTCTCCGTCCTTAGCTGAAATGATCTGTTCAATCATATCCTTATGATCAAAGTTGTTATGAATGTAGCCTTTGTCGATTGTATTATGGGAGAATGAGATTGTCACATCAGAAGAAATAATATCAGATACCTCAACATCATAAAGCTTAGCCAACTTTTCAGCTTGATCTGCCTTAAGGTTCTTAGGATTTCTCTCAATCTTAGAATAAGTGCTTTGATCCACACCTAGTGTTTCAGCAATAAACTCCTGCGTGAAATTATTTACCTCTCTAAGTACTTTTAACTTTGACATAGCTATAGTTTAAATCAGCATTAAAGATAGTAAAAACGCATAAAGTATGCTAAGAATGGGTTGTTTAGGCCGAAAACCCCGAAGAAATTTGATAAATACTTTTCTATCAAAAAATAACAATGCTGAACATCGAGGCACTATACTCTATTTGCTTTATGAAGTTTGCGCTGACTTCATTCAAATTCGAGTGTCACACCATCGGTTGTATTAAGCAAGAACCCGCACTTATTTCTATTCCATTCGGTTCAACACTCGGTTGCCTGCGCGGGTGTTTTCGTATATTTGCTGCGTTCCTCCTGGTAAAAAGTATTTATAAGGAGCCCACATGGTCCATGCCTGGTTTCGCCTTCCAGCGCATGGACTATTGTTTTCACCCAACTTTTGCCAAGTCGTGAACCCGTATCACAACCATATGGATACGGAACTGGTACACCTGTTCAAACTGGGCGATCAGCGGGCGTTTGAGGTAATCTATTACCGGTATGCCAAAGACCTGTACCGCTATGCGCGAAAGAGCGTACGAGCAAAAGAAGACTGTGAAGAAATGGTGCACGATGTTTTTGAGTCGCTCCTGGCAAGAAGAGAGTCGCTAAACATCACCTCGCTCAGGCTCTATCTGTTTAACTCTATCCGGTACATGATCATCCGCTCTTTCAGCCACCGCGATGTGAAGCGGAAATTTGTTGAACACTACACGGCATTTGAAACAGAGTACGACATGCTAGAGGCCGAACAGAGCCATGACCCGGAAGCGGTGCATGCAAGACTTCTTCAAAATCTTGATGGCCTTCCGGAGCGATGCCAGGAGGCCATCCGGTTGCGCATCACAGAAAACCTATCAAACGGGGAGATCGCCAGCCGCATGAACATCAACAAACGAACTGCCGAACTCTATATATTCAGGGCCTTCAGCCACCTGCGTGCCTCATACGATAAGATTTACAAACCGGCAGAATAAGTCAAATCCAATAGGAGTTATTCCTATAATTTGGGCTCCACTTTGGCTTCTCCGAAACCCAATTTTGGATTTGAAATATATCCGATTTGTAATTGTTTATGAACGGATAAAGTAGATGTTCAAATCAATAAGGAAATTGCCATTCAATCAGTTGTAATCGGTAAACAACAATGTACAATTTTTGGCAATTAAGGATGTACAACTTTTGGCAACAAGGATGTACAGGTTGAACTTAAGTTCGCTGGCTTAAAAACCAGCTATTATGAACGCATTTTTTGCCAAAATTCTTATGTACCATCAGATTCAACAACTCGATGCAGAAGGTTATTCACTATCCAAGATTGGTTCTTTAACTCGTCTGGACAGAAGAACAGTTAAAAGGTATTTAACAATGACTGAGAAGGAGTTTGAAGCCTTCCAGGACAAGCTTTCGGATCGCAAGAAACAACTACTTCCTTACGAGCAATTTGTAAAGGAGAGGCTTGAGGCTTACCAGGATACTTCTGCTGCTCAAATGCATGACTGGCTCAAGGAGCACTATCGTGATTTTCCAAAAGTCAATCCGAAAACGGTTTTCAATTTTGTCCTGACTTGTCAGTTTTAGTGCGGCAGGCTTAGTTTGGTTAGTAGGTTGGCCATGTCATCGGGTATAGAGGTACGCAGAGTTACCACTTTGGCTGTAAGTTTGTTGAGCAGACGTGCATCAGTTATCTTTTTGCATTGGGTCAGGAATGCGCGCAGTGAGATGTTGGTTTTTAGCTCAATGAATTTGGATATGGCCAACGCCATAAAACAAATCAGGATATGGAGCCGAATGGGTTCTTCTTTAAAATGAAACACGGGCCGGGTTTGCAAATCGTGCTTCGATATCCTAAAAGCCTGTTCTATTTTGTACAAGTCGTGGTAGCGTTCTATAATAGTATGACTGCTCACATGATCTTCTGGCAGGTCGGTATAGTATCCTTTTACGCCTAAGAGTTTGGTGGTTCTGGCAATCAGTTCCTGGTTGAGTTCAAGTTTTTGTTGTTGTGCTTTAATGAACTTCGTTTTGCGAGGGTTGCTGGATCAAAATACTGGCTCTTGCTATTTGTTTGTCCATCTCATGTTTATCCTTTCGGAAACGGGTTTGTGAAAAGCTACAAACCAAAAACCCATTATCGGTGCTTAAGCGGGTGAGTTGTCCATCTTGCCGCAAGAGCTGTTGATCCATGCGGTTAAAAGTTTCTTCTGATAAGTTACCTAAGCGTGCTCCCACGATGTAATGAATACCTGCTTTCTTGAGTGCCAGCACATTGTCGCTGCTGATCATGGCTGCATCGGCCACTACGGTAAAATTTTTTATCTGATGCTTCTTAATGAACGATTCGATGACCGGTATGAGCGTGTGCCCTTCAAAAGTATTACCTGCAAATATTTCATAGGCCACAGGAAATCCTTCCTGGGTTACCATCAACGCTACGAGTATCTGTGGCTGGTTCGATTTATTGTCTTTTGAAAACCCTGGCTTGCGTATTTTATCGGCTTCAAAAGTTTCGAAGTACAGTGTGGTTACATCGTAAAACAACAGCCTGTAATCAAATTGAAATTCATCTTCAGCAAAACGCAATGTTCGCTTCTCAACTTCTTGCTTCAAATTAAGCCAACGCGGTGCCGCTTCATAAAACCGCTGCCTTCGGTGGCGTATACCAAAATAGGTTTCGATCAATTCAATGGAGCGTAGCTTGGATGCAGGTTCCATCACGCGCATGGTCACCAGGTCATTCAACAGCGAAGATGTGTCAAGGTTCTTATATCCGATACGTTGTTGCAGCCCGTTGAGAATGTCAAACAAGAACGTATTATAGTAAACACCCAGATACTCGCATTGATTGAGCAGAAGAATATTATCGGAAGTTGTATCGGGAAATGCAGAAAGCTGATGTGTTTGTTGAGCAATCCATTCTTGTGCTGCCGACAGAAGAGCATATACCTCAGTATCATCGTGCGCTGAACCTACATGATGCACCACTACACGCTTTCGCATGACATAACAAATCACCTGCACGGCCTTCGCCCCTGAACCTGTGTCCACTACACGAACATGATACATTTTACCAGCTACATATCCTTTAGTGCGACAAAATACAAATTTTGTCGCCACAGTTAACTGAAAATCAACAACTTAATCTTTTAAGAACTTTGCCCCGGACAAGTCAGGAGATTTTCCAAAAGTCAATCCGAAAACGGTTTTCAATTTTGTGCATTGGATTCGTGATCGGTATAATCTACCCATCCTACAACAAGCCCGTGAATATGAGATCGTTCCTGAAACTGCTTATGGTGGCAAGCAAGCACAGGTTGATTTCGGTGAATATACGATGCGAACCTCAACCGATAGTCGCATCAAAGTATTCTTCTTTTCCATGATGTTGGCCAGATCCAGATATAAGTATTTGTGGTTTACCATTAGAAACTTCACTACTGACCTGGCTGTCTTTGCTCATGAAAAGGCTTTTGAATTCTTTGATGGAATACCAGAAGAGATTGTCTATGATCAAGATAAAGTTTTCTTAGTAAGCGAAAACAAAGGAGAGAATACAAAGCAGAAAGTGGCAAAAAAGAAACACACCAAAACATCCCGCTCATTTAAAGAGGTAGTGAACCAAACAATGATGGACTTACAAAAAAGCAAAAAAAACGTAGCCTCCTTTTTTTTGTGAGAAAAATGTAGCCTATGCTATGTAATAGTTAGTATAATGC
>CAYGGY010000097.1:0-10701 GCA_964349405.1 uncultured Ohtaekwangia sp.
AGACTCGAACTCGCGACCCCGACCTTGGCAAGGTCGTGCTCTACCAACTGAGCTACTCCCGCTTTTACCCTCTCCATTTCTGTAAGGGACTGCAAATTTAATATCCCACATCAAATATGCAATACAACCTCATAATTTTAAGAAACTTTGTGTTTACCTCCAGCTTCACTTCCTTTAAAAGAGTATTGTATGTCACTAAGCCACAGGAAATTCAAATTCAAATTGATCTTTTGTTAGAAATACAAAAACTTGCCTTTATCTTCAACACAAACTTTTAATCAAATGAAAAAGATAATTATCATCGCATTTTTCTTACTGATTGGTGTTTCTTTTAGAGGATTCAGTCAAACGGTGTATTCTTCAGCCAAAGGTGAAAAGTATCATACTGCCGACTGCAAGCTTTCGGGTGATGCGGAAAATATAAAACTGGACGCTGCAAAAAAAGCAGGTAAAACAGCTTGTGGCGTATGTAAACCAGATGAACACATCAAGGATAAGGTAGCTCAGTGCAATGGCAAAACGGCCGATGGCACTCGCTGTAAACGCATGACAGCCAGTAAAACTGGCAAATGTTATCAGCACAGCGCCAAGTAATTTTAAATAAAGACCAACACCCAACTATTATTAAGATTTTGCACGCAGGAAGCAAAGAACTTACCGAAGCTACCCGATATCTTGAAGCACTGGAGATTCGTCCGGAAATAGGTGTTGTGTTGGGCACTGGATTAGGTGATGAATTTGAAAGCCGAATACACAATCCTATAATCATTCCCTATAATTCTATTCCTTTCTTCCCGGTCTCAACGGTAAGCGGTCACAAAGGTCAATTTGTTTTTGGGGAAGTAGCAAAGAAAAAAGTGCTGGTCATGCAGGGGCGAATCCATTATTACGAGGGATATGCCATGCAAAAGGTGACGTTTCCGATTCGGGTCATGCATAACCTGGGTGTAAAAACATTGTTGATCTCCAATGCAGCGGGAAATCTCAATCCATTGTGGAAGCACGGTGAATTGATGTTGATTGAAGATCATATTAATGCAATGCCCGATAATCCGCTGAGAGGATTAGGTAAGCTGGAGAAAGGAAATCTTTTTCTGGATCAGCGTGCACCCTATTCGGCTGCTATGAATAAAATAATTAAGTTGATAGCGAAAGCAAAAAAGATCCGCTTGCGTGAAGGAGTATATATTTCCAACATGGGACCTGCCCTGGAAACAATAGCGGAATATCGATATCTTAGAATCATGGGTGGAGATGCGGTGGGTATGTCTACCGTGCCCGAAGTATTGATGGCCAATTATCTGGGCATGAAGTGTACAGCTATTTCAGTATTGACTAATGATGCCAGTGAAGCAGGGGCAAATCCGGTGGCGTTAGCCGATGTGATTGACGTGGCATCAAAATCCGCAAAGAAGTTGACAGAATTATTTATAGGGTTGATTAAAGAATTATAAAACATGCAATACAAACAACTTCACCCTAAGGGGCCTGAGTTTTCGCGCATCATTGCAGGAGCATGGCGATGGCACAACGTTTCGCAAAATATTGTTGAACGATTAATTCATACTTCACTGGATGAAGGCATTACCACCTTTGATCATGCCGATATTTATGGAGATCATAGCAATGAAGAAATTTTTGGGGACGTGATTCGCAAGAGTTCTTCGCTGCGCGAAAAAATGCAGTTGGTTTCCAAGTGTGGGATAAAATTCAAATCAGCAAAACGGCCCGCTACGTTGATCAAGCATTATGATACATCGAAAGGACATATTATAGGGTCAGCAGAGAATTCTTTAAAAATGCTTGCTACGGATCGTTTGGATTTGATGCTCATCCATCGCCCCGACCCATTACTCAATCCCACGGAAGTGGCCGAAGCATTTTCTCAACTTAAAGCGCAGGGCAAAGTTTTGCACTTTGGCGTTTCTAACTTCACTCCGGGACAGTTCAGAATGTTGCAACATTATCTTGACTTTCCATTAGTGACCAATCAAATAGAAATGTCTCTTTCACGGGTTGAGTCGTTCTTCAATGGTGATCTGGATGTGCTGTTGGAGCACGAGGCATCGGCCATGGCGTGGTCGCCTTTGGGTGGCGGCAAGTTGATGGTTGGCGATCGCGAATGGTTCAGCAAAGCATCAAAATACAATGCTTCGTATGCCCAGCTTTCTCTTGCCTGGTTACTGAAGCATTCTTCTGTTTTTCCGGTGATTGGAACCACTCAACCCGAACGAATTGTCGAGTCAGTCAAATCCCTGTCTATCGAATTGGATCGGCAGGATTGGTTTGAGATGTTGCAGTGGGTGACGGGAAAAGAGGTAGCATAGAGTTTTTCTTTTCCTGACTGTTGTTAATCAATGCATTGGCCGCTAGTAGAATAACCTCGTAAATAGAGATATTCATTTTTTCTTACGTTTTTTTAGTTGTACCGCAACCATCATAACCTCATTTTTGTATTCTCTTGAGTTAATCTCCTTTTAATGCCAAATTCTTCTTCAGCAAATAAAAGTACCGATCTATCGGGACACGAATACATAGAAATTGTGGGTGCCCGTGAGCATAACCTGAAGAATATTAGTATTTCATTACCCCGCAACAAGCTGGTGGTGCTTACCGGTATCAGCGGTAGCGGAAAATCGTCTCTGGCCTTCGATACCATCTATGCGGAAGGTCAGCGTAGATACATGGAGAGTTTCTCGGCTTATGCGAGAAGTTTTATCGGAAACCTTGAACGCCCGGACGTAGACAAGATTAATGGGTTGAGTCCGGTGATTTCCATCGAACAAAAAACTACGTCACGGAATCCTAGATCTACGGTGGGCACCGTTACTGAAATTTATGATTTCCTGCGCCTACTATATGCGCGTGCAGGCGAAGCCTTTTCTTATCTCTCGGGTGAACGGATGGTGCGGCAATCGGACGATCAGATTCTGGATGCCATCATCAATAATCACCTCGGTAAAAAGTTGACCTTATTAGCTCCTGTCATAAAAGGAAGAAAAGGCCACTATCGCGAGTTGTTTGTTCAGATTCGTAAGCAAGGCTATACCAAAGTGCGCGTGGATGGCGAGGTGATGGAAATTACCGCCAAGATGCAGTTGGATCGTTTTAAGATCCATGACATTGAAGTGGTGATTGATCGTATTGTGCCTGACGGAAAAGATCGTCATCGGATTGCGCAGTCGATAAACACGGCTATGAAAGAAGGTAAAGGCGTGATCATGATCATGGAAGAAAGCGGAAGCGTTCATCACTTCTCACGTTTTCTAATGGACCCTAAAACCGGATTATCGTATGATGAGCCTGCTCCCAATAATTTTTCATTCAACTCGCCCTACGGAGCATGCCCTACGTGCACAGGCTTAGGTGCGATAGAAGAAATCACGGAAGATTCTGTCATGCCCGACAAAAAGTTAAGCATCAGTCGTGGGGGTATTTTGCCGTTAGGTGAGTATCGTGATATCTGGATTTTCAAAAAGATAGAATCAATTTTAAAGAAATATAAGCTCACACTCACCACGCCTATTAAAGACATTCCTAAGGACGCGTTGAAAGTATTATTATATGGAGATGATGAGCCCGTGGCAGTGGCCTCGGTAAAATATCCGGGCACGGAGTGGAACACCAAGTTTGAAGGCATTATTAATTTTTTGCAGAAACAAAAAGATGAAGGCTCAGAAGCTATTCGCAAGTGGGTAGAGGACTTCACCGTAGTCAGGATCTGCCCTGATTGTGGTGGTGCGCGATTAAAAAAGGAGTCGTTACATTTTACCATTGATGATAAGAATATTTCACAGTTGGCCGAGCTTAATATCACCGAATTAAAAAAATGGTTTGAAGGGCTGGAGAGCAGACTCAATGAAAAACAAAATGTAATTGCCAGGGAAGTACTGAAAGAGATTCGTAAGCGTATTGGTTTTTTGTTAGACGTTGGGTTGGATTATCTGCATCTTAACCGGCCCCTGCGCACGCTGAGTGGTGGAGAAGCACAACGCATAAGACTGGCCACACAGATCGGTACCCAACTGGTGGGGGTACTTTATATTTTGGATGAACCCAGTATAGGACTACATGCTCGTGATAATGCGAAACTGATTAAAGCATTGAAAGACTTACGTGATTTAGGCAACTCGGTGATTGTGGTTGAACACGACAAAGAGATGATGCTCGAATCAGATTACATCATTGATATTGGTCCGGGTGCAGGAAGGCATGGTGGCTCGGTGGTGGCTCACGGTAATCCTGAAACTTTTTTGAAAAGCAACAGTACAACGGCCAACTACCTGAGCGGCAAACTTAGAATTCCATATCTGAAGGAGCGTAGAAAAGGAACTGGAGAAAAACTTTCCCTTATCGGAGCTACAGGCAACAATCTTAAAAATGTTGATCTGGAAATCCCCATTGGTGCGTTTACATGCATCACAGGAGTTTCCGGAAGTGGCAAGTCCACACTTATACATGAAACTCTTTTCCCTATTTTAAACCAGCACTTTTTTAATTCGCGCAGGGAGCCGCTACCATACAAAAATATTGACGGCCTTAAACTAATCGATAAAGTAATTGAAGTGGATCAATCTCCCATTGGTCGCACACCCAGATCGAACCCGGCTACATACACAGGCGTGTTTACCGACATTCGGGATTTATTTTCACAAATGCCGGAAGCTAAAATTCGTGGTTATAAAACCGGGCGATTTTCCTTTAATGTTAAAGGTGGGCGATGCGAAACATGCCAGGGAGCAGGGCTTCGCTTGATCGAAATGGAATTTCTTCCGGATGTATATGTGCCTTGCGAGACTTGTAAAGGCAAGCGTTACAACAGGGAAACGCTGGAAGTTAGATTCAAAGGAAAGTCAATCTCTGATGTGCTGAATATGACTGTAGAAGAAGCGGTGATCTTTTTTGAAAACCTGCCTCGTATTCTCAGAAAGATTCAAACCCTTAGCGAAGTTGGATTGGGATATATCTCGTTAGGTCAGCATGCTACTACCTTATCGGGAGGAGAAGCACAACGCGTGAAGTTAGCCACTGAACTTTCAAAGCGAGATACAGGTAAAACACTTTATATCTTAGATGAGCCCACGACTGGTTTACACTTTCAGGACATCAGTCATTTGCTGGATGTTCTGCAAAAACTAGTTGATAAAGGGAATACTGTTTTGGTGATTGAGCATAACATGGATGTCATTAAATCAGCAGACTACATTGTTGATTTGGGGCCTGAAGGTGGGGCTGGAGGTGGACGCATTATCGCAAAAGGCACACCGGAAGAAGTATCGAAAAATCCCGCAAGTTTTACTGGCAAATTTCTGATGGATGAGTTAGCGTAAGCCATTTCTCTTTATTCCGTCTATGTAAGAAAATTAAAAACGATTTTGTGATTTGTTACCTTTGCGGCAAGAATGCTGAGAAACAAACAACGACTTTATTGGACTTTGCAGGCCGGAGGATGGGCATTCTATGCGGCTGTTCAGATTTCTGCCAGTATGTTAGCTTCTTTAAATGGCTCCATCAGCGCACAACGATTAATGTTTCTTGCCTATGAAGCTTTCATTTGTCTTCTCATCTCGCATGTTTATCGATATTTTATAAACCGCTGGAGATGGCTTAGTTTAGGAATGCCACGCTTGATCCCACGGGTATTATTCAGTGCGCTGGCGCTGGGGCTAATCATGTATTTCTTCAGAATCCCAGTGTCACTTCCTTTGGGGTTGTTTAATCGGGAGATTGTGTTAGCTCCATTCAATATAATTGGTCAATCGTTCTATTATGCCATTATATTTTTCCTTTGGTCAGTGTTTTATTTTATCTACAATTATTTCGAACGGTACAATATCTCCCTTAAACTGGCGGCATCAGCGAAGGAAATAGAATTAAATAACCTGAAATCTCAACTTAACCCGCATTTTATTTTTAATGCACTCAACAGCATCCGGGCACTTGTAGATGAGAATCCTGAAAAATCAAAAATGGCAATCAATCAACTTTCAAATATCCTTCGCAACTCGCTGGTGGCCGACAAAAAGGGACTTACCAAATTTGGAGACGAACTTAAAATGGTGAAAGATTATTTGGGGTTGGAAAGCATCCGTTTTGAAGAGCGCCTTAAGACCGAATTTGAGATTGACCCTGCGTCAAAGGGTTTTTTAGTCCCTCCTTTAATGATTCAAACTTTAGTGGAAAATGGTGTGAAGCACGGCATTTCCAAGCTTACCGAAGGCGGGATTATTCAAGTGATGGCAAAAGTTGAAAATAAATGCCTGAGAATAAGTATCCGCAACAGCGGCCAATATTATTTGAATGGTCATAAAAAAAGAGGTGGTTTGGGCCTCAACAACACCGCCCAACGGCTAAAATTACTATATGGAAAAGAAGCACACTTCGTGATTAGTAATGAAAACGATAGTTTTGTACTCACGGAATTAATAATACCACATTTAACTAATACATGAGAGCATTAATCATAGATGACGAGCGCCTGGCGCGAAAAGAGTTAACCAAATTATTGGAAGAATATCCATCAATAGAAGTGGTGGGTGAGGCAATGAATGCCGATGAGGCAGAACAGATGATTAACGAGCTAAATCCTGACCTTCTATTTCTTGATATTCAAATGCCCGGTCGCACGGGATTTCAATTGCTGGAATCTCTTGAATCAGCTCCTTTGGTCGTCTTCACCACAGCATACGATGAGTTTGCCATCAAGGCGTTCGAAGTGAATGCGCTGGATTATTTACTTAAGCCGATACAAACAGATCGCTTGAGTGAGGCGGTTCACAAGATCATGGAGAAAGAACGTGCCAAGGCGGGTCGCGGAGCGGGAAAGAAGTTAGGTTTGGAAGATCAAGTGTTTGTAAAGGATGGCGAGCGATGCTGGTTTGTAAGCCTTGCCAATATTCGTTTTTTTGAATCGGACGGAAATTATATTAAAGTCTTTTTTGATAATAACCGTCCAATGATTCACAAATCGTTGAATGCGCTTGATGACCGATTGGATGAGAGTGCGTTTTTTAGAGCTAGCCGTAAACACATCATCAATTTGAGCTGGGTGGAAAGTATCGAGCCGTGGTTTAATGGAGGCTTGATGGTGAAGTTGAGAGGTGGAGATAAAGTAGAAGTAAGCCGCAGGCAAGCGGCCAAGTTTAAGGATATGATGTCTTTGTAGTAATTACTTCAGCACTAACGCAATCAATTCTTTTTCAACATTCCAGTCTTTGGCCAGTTTTAACATGGCGGTGGCTTCCATTTCTGTTACATAGCCTTTGAGATTATTTGATTGCCATACCATATCAATAAGGTCCACGCGTTTTGGCTTGGTGTAGTCTCCAATAATATTATTCAGGTAGGCGCGTGCCCGGTCAAATGCTGTGATGTAATCTTCCTCAACAAAATCAAGAGCCCAAACTAATTCATCTTTTGCTTCAAGGTTGACAGAGACTTGTTCCAAATCTAGTTTCTCGCTTTCATCTAAACCGTGATAATGATATATCACAGCTTTCAACAGCATGTATACTTTTTTTTCTTCCGGGGTCATTAGATTTGGAACCAATATTTGACGAAATGTGAAGTTATAAATTATTCCAACGATGCAAAAAGATCAGAGGCAATCTTATCGGCAAGGAGTTTGCCTTTTCGGGTAAGGATAAGTATTTCATTGGGTAATACTGCGTGACCTTCTTTCAGTAAAGAATGAATATAAGTTGAATTAACCTTTTTTATGTCGTAGTCATAGCTGTTTTTTAGATAAGATAAATCACAGCCCTCACTTGTGCGCAATGAGGTAAAGATGTATTCATTAATTCTATTCTCCTTCGTTAACATCTCCTTTTCAAAAGGAATTTTTCCTTCCTGGAGCGACTTCACATAACGAGGATTATTACTCAGATTAAATTGACGAGTCTCACCATCAAAAGAATGGGCGCTTGGCCCCACCCCAAGATATTTCTTTTGTTGCCAGTAGCTCCTGTTGTGTTTTGAAGCAAAGCCAGGTAAACAGAAATTTGAAATTTCATAGTGTTGATAACCATTCCCGGTTAAGGTATCCATGACAAGTTCAAACTGCTCTGCCGAATGAGATTCGTCTACAGCTTTTAGTTGTCCGCGCGAAGCCCATTTCCCAAACACTGTCTTTTCCTCTATGGTAAGTGAATAGACTGAAATATGTTGTGGTGTTAAAGCTATAACCTTTTCAAGATTTTGAATAAGAAGGCGTCTATCTTGCCCGGGTATTGAGTGAATCAGATCAATACTCAGATTAGTAATTTCATGTTCTCTTAACCTGGCCAAGCAAAGCAACGCATCTTCGCGGGTATGCGCCCGGTTAAGAAATTTCAAAATGGTATCATCAAAAGATTGAATGCCCAGGCTCACACGATTTATCCCGGATTCTTTCAGTATTATTATCTTTTCTAAACTTAAATCGTCAGGGTTTGCTTCCAGGGTTATCTCAGGCAAAGAAGTTACTGAATAGTATTTATAAATAGAATTGAAGATAATGTCAAGTTCCATTTTGGAAAGTAAGGAGGGGCTGCCACCTCCAAAATACACGGTATCAATCTGCTCACCCTTCAAATAGTCCTTCTGTGAGTCTAATTCAAGAGAAATTGAACGAATTAATTCCTCTCTTTGTGACTGGTTGGTTGAAAAATGAAAATCACAGTAGTAGCAAGCCTGCTTACAAAAGGGTATATGTATATAAATGCCCGCCATAAAACTCAAAGATACGTATCCTCAAACCGTGAAAACTTCCTTTGGCTAAACTATTATGATATTTTTGCGGGTAACATGAGAACTGGTATCATATTTATTCTGTCTATTTTGATTGCCTTTAATGGGTGGTCGCAACCTTCCCAGATAAAAAAAGATCTTAGAAATAATTGGAAAATATCAGAGGGTGACCATTTGGAGGATTATCATGGACAGGCAGTAAACGCTATTCATTTAAATATAATTGATCAATTTAAGGGCGGAATAATTGCCATAAAAGCTCCTGGTGAATTTTCAGTATTTGTAAATGGGAGGCTGCAAATTCGCACAAGGTCGGAACTCAGATTAAATGTTGACAGCCTGTTGAGGGAAAATTCGGGGATCCTGCTTCTTTCCATTTTTCAAAATCGTAATGTAAAGACAATACAAACAGATTTGATTGTCGATGTTTCTTTGGAACACGAAAACTTTGTTCGCCAGTCATCGCATTTTACTGATTTTATTATTTTAAGCGCCTTATTGCTTTTTGGTTTTTTTGTTATTCTTTTTCGTTCCAACACAAGGCTCACAGTTGATTATCTGAATTTGATAAAAATATTTTCTTTTCAAGAACGCGAGGAGGTAATCGTTACAGGAAGAATTGGCTCCAGTGTTAATTTGCTTTTCTTCTTATTCATCAGTCTTCTATGTGGGTTATTATTGACAACTATCTTTTATTGGGGGCAGCCCTTATTGCACTTTTCTGGTTCAGAAACCATTCAATCAACCACCGAAGCATTTCTGTGGTGGCTTTTTATTTCTTTTATTATTTTCGTTTTTTTGATAGGCAAACTATTGTTGATATGGAGTATGAATACATTGTTTGGTTTTAAAAATGTTGTTCGGTTTCAGTTTTTCAACTTTATAAGAAGTTTATATGTAGCCTCGGCAATAATGGCAGTTGTATTAATTGTATATTTTTTACTGGACTTTAAAAGCCCTGATTTTTTTTATTTTCTATTAGCATCGGCTTGTGGTTTTATGATTCTGAGCGTGTTCTTTCTTTATTTTAAATTAATGCCCCGAACATCATCCTCGGTTTTCCATTTATTTTCCTACCTTTGCGGTTCAGAAATCATCCCTTTGATGATTTTAGTAAAGTTGTTATTGAATTAAGCTGAACCTGATCGTGTTGTTATGACTGAAACTGCTAATGACAGAATGCGAAAAGTAAAAAGCATTTTAGTCACTCAGGAGGCTCCTACCGATGCAAACTCACCCTACCTTAAACTTGCCGAAAAGTTTAATCTTAAGATTGATTTTAGGCCGTTTATCCAGGTAGAGGCGGTGCCAGTAAAAGAATTCAGAAAACAAAAAGTTGAAATACTTCAACATACAGCCGTCATATTTACAAGTCGGCATTCGGTAGATCATTTCTTTTCAATTTGCCAGGAACTGAAATTAGAGATGCCACCAGAGATGAAATATTTTTGTATTTCTGATCAGACATCTAATTATCTTCAGAAGTATATCGTTATCCGTAAACGAAAAATATTCTCAGGGTTAAAAGATACGAAGGATCTTTTAGAGATAATCAAGAAGCACAAAAACGAGAAGTTTCTTTTTCCTTGCTCGGATATCCGAAAGAATGATATCCCGGATTTTCTAAGTGAGAATGGATTCAGCTTTACGGAGGCTGTTATGTACCATACTGTGGCCTCTGATCTAAGTGATTTAAAGAATGTTTATTATGATATTCTTGCCTTTTTTAGCCCCTCAGGAATCAACTCCCTATTAATTAATTTCCCCGATTTTACTCAAAATGATACGCGCATAGCTGCCTTTGGCCCTACAACGGCCAAAGCAGTAGAGGATGCCAACCTGATTTTGGATATAGAGGCCCCCTTACCAAACGCTCCTTCAATGACTGGTGCTTTGGAGCTCTATATAAAAATCGCCAACGGAATTAAATAACTCTTTCATCTTTACCGATTTAGAGATAGCTTTATATATTAC
>CAYGGY010000098.1:0-10429 GCA_964349405.1 uncultured Ohtaekwangia sp.
TATGAATGGTTTGTAATTTTAATAAATAAGTATCATAAGTCATAGTTATATATGTAAATTGTCATAGTCTAAAGTCTAAATAATCTAAAAAACATAACTTTTATGAGACATCTAAACATATATTCAACGGCATTCTTTGCCATGTTTTGTTTTGTTGGCATTAGCACGGAGGTATTTTCGCAAAGTGTAGGCATTGGCAGTACCACGTTTACACCCAATGCCAGTTCTATTCTTGAAATACAATCCACTGCCAAGGGAATGCTTATTCCCCGCATGACACTGGCCCAGCGGACTGGCATAGCCAGCCCTGCCACAAGCTTGTTAGTTTATCAAACCGATGCACCAGCCGGTTTTTATTATTACAACGGCACTCAATGGCTTACACTACGGACAAGTGAATTGTTTTTAAAAACAGTAAACCTATCTGTGGTTGGAAAAGGGGTAGGGACAACCAAAACCATTACCATTATCTATGATAATACAATTGGTGAACAATTTAATATCGGTGATGAATTGTATTTTTCCCAAACGCGCTTAACAGATTATGGAGGGGGGGATATATCCATAGGTTTAGATTTTGTACCTCTGGCTTCGGAAACCGGTAAAACTGTGCGTTGGATGTGCACTTACAAGACACATGCTCCGGGTAGCACAACCGCTGGTACAACGCGGACACTACAAACAGCCGATATCGCATTAGACCCGAACCAATATATTGAGCAGGACGCGACAATTATAATACCGGAAGCTGATTTAACTGGTGCAGAAGCTATTCATTTAAAAATAATAAGGGATACTCCTATTGCGGGAGTTAGTCCGGCAACGCCACCGGCCCTTCTCCATGTGACGATTTCTTATTATGCAAACAGGTAAGCGAAAAATGATTTTATGAAAATTTTAAGAAAAATTATTTTCAGTGCTTACGCAGTACTTGTTGTAACCATTTTATCGCATGGTCAGGGGAACCTTACAGTTTCATCGTCAACGGTTTTAACGGCCGATGGCGGTGCCTATATCACCATTAACGATGCGCAATTAATAGCCAATGGAACGTTTGCCGGAAATAATAATAGCACCGTTGAAATAGCAGGTACAGCCACAGCGGAAAACTCTAAAATAGGAGGCTCAGGGAACCTGTCGTTTAATAATCTTATTATCAATAAAACCAGTAATGATGGGAAGTTGGCTGCTTCAATTACTGTAAATAATATTTTGACCCTGCAAACAGGAAGTATTGATATTCAGGGTAACACCATTGATTTAGGTACAACAGGTTCATTGAACAATGAAACAAATGCAACGCGTATTTATGGCACCAATGGAACCATAACAGCCACAGGCAGGAGCATTGCCCTGAGTACAATGAGTAATGTGGCCAATTTAGGGGCAGAGATAACACCAAACGGGGCTTCCATCACCAATATTAATGTGACCCGGGGTGTTGCCTCTCAAACGGGGGCAGGGTCTATGGGCATTTACCGGTATTATGATCTTACTACAACGCCAGCAACAGCACTAAACGCGACCTTAACCATTCATTACTTTGATGCAGAATATGATGCTGTCCATGGTGGAACTGATGAGGCAACGTATGATTTATGGCGATCAACGGATGCCGGAACAACCTGGATAGGTATGTCCGCAACTCCATCACCCGCAAGCAATTCAGTAACACTTACAGGTATAGATCAATTCAGCAGGTGGACAGTAAGTAGCTATGCCTCCAATGCATTGCCTATTAAACTACTGAATTTTACTGCAAAATTGAAAATAGATGAAGTCCTTCTCCAATGGACAAGCGCATTAGAAAATAATTTTGATTATTATCAAATTGAGCGGTCAACTACCGGTAAGGAATTTGAGGTCATTGGTAAGGTGCCTGGGGCAGGCTACAATACTGACAATATTCTGCATAATTACTCATTTATCGATGCGTCTCCTTTCTATGGCGTTAATTATTATCGTTTGACATCCATCGATCTGGATCATCATTACGAGTATTATCATATAGTTCGTGTTTTAAATGACGAGGCCAGGAAATACTTTTATCTCTTTCCTAATCCTTCTGCAGGTTATTCAGTATCCTATAAAGTCAATTTCAATCTGCTAGAATCGGATGTTAACAGAGTCGTGATTACCAACTCGCTGGGAATTACGGTAACCGATATTCTAGTAAACAAGCCAACAGACACCATTCTGTTTACTAATAGGTTAAACCCAGGAGTATATTTTGTCAAATGTATATCCCCGGATTTTGCGGATGTTACCCGACTCATTGTGAGAGATTAACCGTATTATAAACGTTCCACCGTACAAGGAAAGAGTACAAGAACGGTGGACCATTGGGTCATGATATTGATTAGCCAAGAGTTCTTATTGTATCTCAGAAAACCACCTACAAAGCAGGAGGTTGTTTACTAACAACTAATCTTATGTACGGATTCGAAAAAATGATCTGGCAGAAACCATAACCAATGGGAGAAAACATTTCATTAAATCTTGAATCAATCAACCTTTTTCGAATTGGTATTCAGGAGGGAAGTCAAGGCAAATGAACATTAAAATTAATGGAAAAAATGCTAACTAGACTTACAAACAGATGGGGTATTAGTTTTAAATTAATATTACTTTCCGGATTCGTACTGGTGATATGTATTTTTTCTCTTTTGAGCTATTATACGTATCAGAACAGCATGGACCAATTGCAATTCAGTCATTTGGAAACACATAGCAATGAAGTTTTGCTAAACACAGAACGATTGCTCGATAATTTGTTTGAGGCAGAGACTAGTCAAAGAGGCTTCCTGATTACAGATGATTCAAGTTTTCTTATATCCTACCTTCGGGCTTTAGACTCCATTAATTATCCATACAATGTGCTTAGAAAACTGACGGCAGACAACCTGGTACAACAAGCCATCTTGAACCAACTTGATTCCCTGATTGCGCAACGCCTCCAGAGTTTGAAAGAAACCCTGGGGTTACGAATAGCTGGTGGTTTTGAGCTTTCGAGGAGACGTGTTTTATCATTGCGTGGGTCAATGTTGATGGCCGATATCAAACAACAGATAATTAATGTCCAACAGATTGAAGAAAAATTACTAACAGACCGTAAAGAGAATAATGTACGCCAAGTTGCTGCTTTTAATTACGCTTATATGATATCCAGTGCTATTATCGGAATAATATTGATTGGATTGTTTCTCATTATTTATATGAACCTGAAGACGCTAAGCCAAGTCAATCAATCGCTTCAAAAAAGTTTGAATGAGATTACTGACTATAGGACTGCTTTAGATGCATCCAGTATAGTTGCGATTACAGATCCAAAAGGTATTATCCATTATGTTAACGATCAGTTTTGTACGATATCCAAACACAGCAGGGAAGAGTTGCTTGGACAGGATCACAAGATTATTAATTCTGGGTTTCATGGTAATGAATTTATAAGAGAACTATGGGTAACCATTTCCAACGGAAAAGTTTGGATTGGAGACATTCGGAATAAAGCCAAAGATGGAACGATCTATTGGGTGGCAACCACAATAGTTCCTTTTCGAAATCAGCAAGGGAATCCATACCAATATATGTCAATTTGCACGGACATAACAAGTCTTAAGGTAATTGAAGCAAAAATTCAGCACCTGAATCAGGAACTCGAGCAAACTGTTCGGGAAAGAACCAATGACTTGTCAAAAGCCAATGAGGCACTGGTTCGCAACATTGAATTGCTGAATGACATGAGTGAGGTGGCTACGTTAGGTGGTTGGGAAATTGATTTGGAAGATATGACAACACATTGGACGGATGAAGTGTACCGGATACATGAACTGGCACCTAATAAAACACACACTTTGGAAGAAAGTATCAATTATTATGCCCCTAATGCTCAACCGACAATTAAAGAGGCCATTAATCAGGCGATTACAAAAGGAAAGGGTTGGGATATGGAACTGCCATTTATTACAGCCAAAGAAGCGCACCTTTGGGTGAGGGTTATTGGCAAATCAGCATTCCAAGATGGTAAAGCAGTACGGGTGTATGGAACCTTACAGGATATAACTGAGCGGAAGTCAATCCAGAACGATATCAAGAGACTAAACGAATCCCTCGAACAAAAAGTGGAGGAACGCACCAAGCAATTACAACTTGTCAACCAAGAATTGGAATCATTTACTTATTCCGTGTCACATGATTTACGGGCACCGTTGCGGTCCATCAATGGATATGCCGCTGTATTAACCGAAGAGTATACAGCCCAACTGGACGGGGAGGGCAACCGGTTGTTGGGTATTGTGATCAGTAATGCGAAACGAATGGACCAACTTATTGACGATTTATTAGCGTTTTCCCGATTGGGTAAGCAGCCCTTGTCAAAAACCAGTGTTAACATGGATGAATTGGTAAAACAAATAGCCGATGGTCAGGTCGATGTAAAGAACGGCCATAAGATTGAGTTGATCATTAATCCATTGGGTTATGCTATGGCAGACGCTAATATGCTTCGACAAGTATGGGTCAATTTACTCTCCAATGCACTTAAGTATTCCAATAAAAAAGAAAGATCCATTATTGAAATTGGGAGTTTGAAAGGTCATAGTTCAGGGAAAATTTATTTTGTTAAAGATAATGGAGTTGGCTTTGATATGGCCTATATTCATAAGTTGTTCGGGGTGTTTCAACGTTTGCATAAGGCTACAGAATTTGAAGGCACCGGTGTAGGACTTGCTCTTGTCAAACGAATTATAGATAAGCATGAAGGGCAAATATGGGCAGAAGCAGCCATAGATGTGGGGGCGACCTTTTATTTCACCTTACCCTAAATATTTCATCAGCATGGAGAATAAAATTGTAGACATTTTATAGGTGGACGATAGTGGGAAGATGTTGGAATGGCTGTTGTTTCTGTTATAAATCCCATATACATAGAGAAATTTATTAATGACATCTCAATATTGGCTTTTTGGGCTAATTGTAAATGAAATGCCAAAAGAAATATCCTGATATTATGTAATCATGAATCTGAGAGATACGCCATGAAAGAAAAGATTAAAATATTGTTATTAGAGGATTCGGAAGATGACGCTGGGCTAATTTCGCTGACCTTAAAACGTAATGATATTTCTTTTGATCTTAAGCGTGTAGAATCGCGCGTTGATTTTGAAGAGGCGATGGACATCTTTATTCCTGATATCATTCTGTCAGATCATTCCTTGCCACAATTCAATTCCATTGATGCTTTTGAAATGTATCTGGAGAAAAAACTGCAAGTCCCATTCATACTGGTTACGGGAACAGTTTCTGAAGAATTTGCCGTGAATGTGATAAAACAAGGCGTAGACGACTATATCTTAAAAAGTAATTTATCTCGTTTGCCATCGGCCATATTTAATGCTATTCGTAAACGCAAAGCCGAACAGGAGAAGGTAAAAGCTGAGCTTGCTCTTATTTTACAAAACAAAGAACTATTAAAGATCAATCAGGAGTTGGACAATTTTGTATACAGTGTTTCGCATAATTTACGATCTCCACTAACCTCTGTGCTAGGCCTGATTAACCTGTTTAAAATTGAAGGTACACATGAGCCTACAGTATCAAATTATTTACGAATGATAGAGTTATGTATTAAAAAGTTAGATAATACGCTGAAGGATATTCTTGTGTACTCTCATAACAGTCATGATAAGGTTGAATACTTTAAAATTGATTTTAATAAACTGGTGGATGACTGCTATGAAGGCTTTATGCACATTACGGATATAAATATAATTAAGCGAGAGATAATTATTCAGGAAAAGGTCCCCTTTTATTCGGATCCATACAGGTTATCCATTTTGTTCAGAAACATCCTATCCAATTCAATTCAATTTCGGGATAGAGGTAAAGAAGAAACCATTATACGTATAATTATTTCTGCGGAGGCGGATTACGCTTCTATCTGTATTGAGGACAACGGTCTGGGTATTGATCCACAATCCCTGCCAGATATTTTTAATATGTTTTACCGGGGAACTGAAAAAAGTGAAGGCGATGGTCTGGGGCTATATATAGCAAAGGAGATTATTGGCAAAGTTAAAGGAACCATTGAACTTGGTTCAGAGTTAGGCAAAGGCACGAAAGTTGATATTATTATTCCAAATCATAGAAAAGCATTTTTAAGTACGTATTAGTAATAATAATATAAAGTGACTTTTACTTTATAAATTCACTCCCCAGCCCTCAAGATTATTACCTCCTCTACACACTATGGCTGACATTGTATTGTTTTCCGAGTTAAGTGTAAGACAGATTAATATTACCTGTGTGCGATAGCGTGTTGTAACTTTAGGATTTATAAAATCAAGACGATAGTGGCATCTTACGAAAGGTAATATTCCTTTGTTTGACTTAGTGCTGAAGACGAGTAAACTAGCGTTGTGGTGGTTGATTCAACAGCAGCCAATATAATCCCAGGTCTTTCACGGCCTTCATAAAATCATTAAACGCAACGGGTTTTAGGACATAACTATTTGCACCCAGTCCATAACATTGTTTGATGTCAGGATCTTCTTTTGAAGAAGAAAGCATGATTACAGGAATCATCTTTGTACGCTCATCAGTTTTTATTGTACGAAGCACATCAATGCCGCTTATTTTGGGCATGTTAATGTCTAGCAATATCACTTTTGGTAAATTCATCATATTTCGATTGGCATATTCACCCTTTGCATAGAGGTAATCCAGGGCATCTGCTCCATTTTCCAAATGTAACATCCGGTTGGCGAGATTATGTTTCTTCAAGGCACGAATTGTAAGTTCAGCATCTGCCGAGTTGTCTTCGACCAGTAATATTTCAAGTTCTTCTGAAATCATAAGTTAGTTTGTTAATTTTATTCAATATAAGCAATAGGGATTGCAAAGTGAAAAGTTGCTCCATTGTTCACTTTTCCCTCCCCCCAAACTTTGCCATTGTGTTTATGAATAATCCTTTCTACAATAGCTAATCCCATACCCGTTCCTTCAAATTCATGTGTCATGTGCAAGCGCTGAAAGACACCAAAAAGTTTATCGTTAAACTGCATATCAAAGCCAGCTCCATTGTCCTTTATAGTGAACACCATATCATTGCCCATTTCTTCGGAGTCAATTTCTACCAGGGCGATCTCTTTTTTAGAAGAATATTTAATGGCATTTTCCAGGAGGTTGAACATCACCCTGTGCAATAGCTCATAATCACCCGCCACGCTGTGTAGCTTTCCGATCTTAAATTTGGTGTGATGGGTAATTGATTTGTCAAGATTATGTAGCACATCGATGGTGAGGGCAAGCATGTCCACCGGGAGCCTGTGTATTTCTTTGCGTCCTAGGTTGGAATAGGCCAGTAGGT
Organism: uncultured Ohtaekwangia sp.; assembly: GCA_964349405.1. Lineage (GTDB taxonomy): Bacteria > Bacteroidota > Bacteroidia > Cytophagales > Cyclobacteriaceae > ELB16-189. Next base: position 7,367 of record CAYGGY010000098.1, read on the forward strand.
CATCTATCAATCGGCCCATTTGAGTCGCATTATTTTTCAATGTGTTAATCAGGCGTTTGCCCTCATCATCCAATCGGGTTCCATAATCTTCATTCAATATTTCTGTATATCCATTCACGGCACGAATGGGCGTTCTCAAATGATGTGCTACGGAATAGGAAAACATTTCCAGATCTTTAATTACTTGATACAGTTGAATTTCAGTTTTTTTTCTTTCGGTAATATCCGATCTAATGGCTATATACTGAATGGGATTACCGTGTTCATCCAGAAAAGGTACAATGGTTGTATTTACCCAGTACATGGTTCCATCTTTGGCTTTATTTTTGATTTCCCCCTTCCATACTTTTCCACTTGAAATGGTGGTCCACAGATTCATGATAAAATTTTTTGGATGATAACCCGAATTAATAATACGATGATCCTTTCCAATTAATTCATCACGATTGTACTTGGATATATTACAGAAATTATCGTTTGCATGAATAATGATTCCATTTTTGTTTGTAATGGCTATGATAGCTGATTCATCCAGAGCATATTTATACCCCAATGTCTCTTTTAAATTTTTCTGAAGCTTTTGTTCTACTTCATTGCGTTGCGTATTTCTTCTGTTTAAGTCACGTATGCTTAACCATAAAAGGAATAGTAAAAGGGTCATGATGCATAACGCAGCAATGGCTGCTGATAAACTTAGAGTCAGGTATTTCTTCTGTGTCATCATAATTAAAAACAAGCCAACAAAAACAGGAACAAGTATTGTAACAGAAATTAATATTATGATGTTATTCTTTCTGCCAGGGTAATCCAAAAATTCGGTCATAAACCCTTTTTGTGGATGGACAAACAAAATCGCAAAAGTTATAATCAAAAAGCAAATGGCGGTATGAATCGCCATAGGGAAAAAGTTCCTAAACGTGTAGAGTTCATGGACATCATACAGATAGCCCAATATACCCAAGATACCCAGTAGGCCGATAGACAGGGCAATTAATTGCGAGAGCATTATCTTTTTGCCGATGGATGTGTCAATGAATAACAATGCAAAAGCAGTTAAAATAAATCCCAACGCGGTTTGGGGTGCTATACGATTACTTATATTGTTAAAGTTGTCGGTTTGCAGTTTAACATTGAAGAGCCAGGAATCAACCTGGGTATCAACATCCAGAAAGAGGCCAACCAGTTTTAATGTAGTTAAGGCCAGTACAAGGGATGCAAGTACCTTGCCTATTGTATTTTCCAGTTTTGTTTTGTTTTCTCGGTAAAGAAGCCCAAGCGAAAGAGCTGACAAAATAAAACACAATGCGGTTACCGGGTTCATAGCAACAGTTCCTGGAAGTGGCTGCATTAGCGCACCAATGTCAAAAAACCAACCCAGCAAGACCAAAATACCAAAGCCTATTTCAAATAGTACCAATACACCGCACCATTGATGCAGTTTATGTACCGGCGGTGATTGGAAGGAGCCTGATTGTTTTAAAAATATTTTCAATTTGTAATAGTTAAAGTCCCAGAGCTTGGCGATAAATGAATTTTGGATATGATTGATGGGTTACTGTGGTATCATAACCACCTAGAGCATTCATTTCAAGAAGATGCATACTTAAGTTTATATTTAGGGTGGTAAATGAAAATACTTATTAGAATCTACCACCACTTTGGTAAATATCGAATTTTTCCGAAATAAATTTTGTTTTCGAGGGATAAAATTTTGAGTGATAGTGATCAAATTACTATGGATAAGTTCGGGTTTTATCACAGGGAGGTAATTTCAATGCTACCTCCTGAGTTGAGTTGATACTTGTAATTGTTTAAGGTTAATGATGTAAATAAATCACACATTATATAGTAATTCCTAAAAACTCATTTTACATACGATATATATTTGCCGAATTTCCCTTCGGTTACCACTTTAACATTTTACTGTCTTATTCTTTCGCTGGTTTATTTAGAATAGCTGTCATTAGCACTTATCCTATTGACAATTCTGGACATATTAAATCTGACCTTTAAGTGTTTTTCGGTAACACTGGTTATTAATTTCAACCAGTCGGAACCTTCATCAAATAATCCTCTGGTATGTGTTTCTACGATATTCACCATTTCTTAGAAAAGTAAATTTAAACTTAGTAAGTTTTTTAGAGAGGTCCTTTATAAAATTCACTGTTAGGGCAACGAAAATCAAATTTTCGGTTGGTAGCCATCTTAAAAATGTTTAGTCATAATTAAGACACAAGCCAACTGTACGAAGGCTAATTAGTTTTCAGGTTTGTATTCATATCTGGCAACGTACCGTCTGAAAGTTTGAATCCATGTAAACAATCTTTCGATCCTACATCGCTAGCAATACCTTCTGAATTCTCTTCCATCTTGTGTTTTTCTTTTTTTGGTTTCTTTTCTGCGTTGCTATGATTTTGATTTTTTTCTGTAATTTCTAGTCCAACGGATCACGGTTATATGCCATATCACCAATCACGCGTTGCTGTTTTTCCCTGATAAATCTATGTTACATGGGCTGCTCAACCAGTTTCACTTCATGGGTACTGGCACCTGCGGTCCATAGGGAGATAGGCAGACCAAGAGGGTCATCGATGGCTATTATCTTGGTGCCTTTACCTTTCTTAGCTTTTCCGATATCAAGCCCCTTTTTTTTGGCATTTGCAAAAGTCCCATCGATGAAGCATTCCGTAATATCGATTTTGCCACGATCTTTTAAATTTTTTGCGAGTTCCCAAAGAACTTTATCCCACACGCCTGCCTATGTCCACTTTTGAAAAAAACGAGTGCATGTTTAATGAGGGGTGTATTTATTTTGCCTATCATTCCATTGTGAACCCATTCGGTAAATCAAAAGTACGTCATTCAAAACTTCATGTTGGTCTCATACATAGCTGTCCTTTTTCCCTGCTTCACTTTTGTTCAGAAGGAGGAATTTGGATATGATTTTTCATTGTTGGTTGTTAATATTCATTCTTATCTGCAAAAAAATAAAAACTGATTGTTCAAAGATAAATACCAACCTGATGATCTGTCACTTAAATTATTTCATATATTGAGGTAGCT
>CAYGGY010000099.1:0-9887 GCA_964349405.1 uncultured Ohtaekwangia sp.
ACCTAGCCAGTTCTTTTTCTCAATAACAACTTGCTTCTTTGAATCATACATGGGAGTAGTAACCACAAAGAACTCAAGAGAGGAATTACCTGAATTTCTGAATTGATAGGAGATAGATTCAGGAATATAAACACTATCATTTTTTGAAAATTTATTAATTACACCCTCAGACCATATTTCCCCTTCACCTTTCAGAATAAACCACAACTCATCAAACTCATTTTTCAATAAATTGGAATAACATTCAGGCTTCACAATGCAATGGGCTGTACTGCCATCTTTCATTTCCATTATTTCCCGGATTTCATAGCTGTTAGCCGTTATAAAATCCGGTTTCTCTTGTAGTTTTTTAACGATAACATTTTTCATAATTTATCTCTAATGCACCATTATTGAACCGACTCCTTCATCTCCTGAGTAAAACAGGCGTACTCTTATTATATATTCACGTCCTTTAATAAGCCTCATTTCAATTTTCGCATTGTAATCGGTGCCGCTATCATCATCACCCGAAAGGTATATTTCTTCCGTAGGCGTTTTTTCGAACAACACCATTACCATATCCATTTCGCCAAACGTTTCGATGGTATATTTTTTTGAACGATTGGGTTTAAAGACATAGTTCTTTTGCTCGCCTGCTTTAATATCTACAGGATGTGATTGAGAAACTACCAGGCTGATTGTGTTGGCCGGTGTTAGTGGCGGATAGAATTTTTTTGCAAACTCCATGTCTTTAGCAGACAGCCCCCCAGCGGGATTAATTCCGTTTTTGAATTGAGGGGGTGAGAGAATAAGACCAGCTCCAAATGGATAATGCATGACAGAGTTTGGGTCGTGCGTTGAGCCCTCCACCTCACTTACCGGTAATTTCCGAATGATGTTATAGAATGTTTTATCGCGCGACCAACTGTTTGGCGGTTGGGCAAGGGCGGTGTAAACTGCTTCTTCATTCCAAACAATGCCGGCATTGGGGTTTTGGTGTTCATGGGGGTAGCCAAGGGTATGACCAATTTCATGCAAAGCAGTATCAAGATCGTCCCATCCCAAATTCATGGTGCGTTCGTTTGGCGATGGTGCCTCGTCAATCACATCGCGTCCCACATAGGACCAAGCCCCATCACTGGCCATAAATCCAATTCTTACTTGCGCCTCGTTTCTGTCGGTGGTTTCTTCAAACTCCAAACCAATCCCTAAACTTTTCCAGGTTTGAAACGCCTGCTTAACGGTGTTTAGCTGGGCAGGGCTGCCTTTCCATGAGGCAGGCGATCCGTCAATGCTTCCTTTAAAAAAGTAATATTTTAGTTTGGTTCCGTTTATCCATTTACGGTCGCTAACCATAATCATGGCTGCCCTGTGCGTGCCTACCTTCGGTGAAAAGACCCTAGGTGGTTTCTCTACCATTGAACAGTAATGAGGCATGTTTGACTTTTTGTTAGCTGGCTCAACACTTGATTTTTTGGTTTTTCGTATAGTTGACATAGTTAATTTTTTTAGTTTACTTTTTTCTTTTGGTCTTCATATTCCTATTTTTTGAGTCCTATTTTATCGCAGAGTCCTGTGCGGTCACTCTGCGAGTATCTAATACTCCTAGTTCTGTTTTTTGGAGAGGCACTTGTAATTAAATCTTTCCCGTAGATCTTCATCATAGGGATAAAACTGTTTTCTGATAGCATCATACAAGGGATCTAAGCCGGAAGCTATTGAACTCAGAAAGTACCCCAACCCAAATGAAGAGAAGATAACGACCACCCAGAAGATAATCTTCTTATCATCATTAAAGGCATATTGGTATAAGGCATGACCTGTTTGCACAGGATGATTTGCCTCTACCAATAAAACAATAAATGCCAACACAGCACCTGGCAACAGTATCGTGATAAACTCCACCAGGCCTATAAAGAATTCATTGGGTTTGAAACTCATATAATGTTGATTTACGGTTTAGTTTCTCTACTAATGAAATTTGTTTCTTCATTTACCAATTCTTTATTATTTGAATTGGCCTACTTTCCGCAGAGTCCCGAAGCGGAGACTCTGCGGGGAATTAATCTTCAATTAACCTAATCGAACCATCTCCAGGGCCTAATGGTCTTGCCCCAGTCTCTACTCTCAATGAACTCGCTTGACTTTATGTAAACAACCGCTGCTCCTGTTCCAATTGCTCTACCGGCCACACCAAAGGTCCCTTCAAAAACAGATTCACCTGTTGCTACACCTGCAGCCGCTACGCCACCAAGAATTGTAGAGTTTGTATGTTCTTCAACCCAATCTCCCGCTGCAAAGGATCTTTTTTGGATTTTAGGATCTTTAGAAGCTTCAATGCTAGATGCCATAATTGCTAATGGAACGAGTGCAGGAACCTTACTAAGAACCACCATTGCTCCTGTACCTACTCCTGCTGTTACTGCAGCTTCTTTCGTTTTACCCTCATACAGCTGAGTTAAAACTTCCCCTGCCAGAGCGGCCCCGCCTGCAACCTTTACTGTATTACCAAGCAGGCCTCCTCCTGTCGAAGGCTTTGGGGACTTTGGACTACTTGCCGGTTTTGTTACAGATTGTTGAGTACTTGATGGTTCGCTAAAATTAAAAGATAACTGCTGTGGTGTTGTTGAAGTGCTTGCTCTACTAAATGCTAAACCACCAGTCGATCCAGTAGAATTGGGTGGAGAAAAAATAGGTGCTTGAACTGGAGGACCGGGCGCCCTTCCAATGACTGGAAGACGCGGATCCTGCAGAGCTGGAGCTAATGGATTCGCTGGAAACTTGGTACCCTTTGAAGCTAAGCCACTTGGCGATGTGTCAAGTCCATTTGTACGGGTAAATCCACCAGATGCTCTCACTGAAGCTGCCTGTGTTCTAACTGTTCCCCCACCATCGCTTCTATTTGCACTCGCTAGTTGTGGGCCTACTGGCGAAGTTTCCCCAGCGCGCAATTGCACAAATGGCTTTCCCATATGGCCAACATCAACTTTGCTCACATAATCACCTGTCCATATTCTGTAAACACCTGTCATAGTAGCCCTTAAATTTGGGGAGATACCCCTCGAACTATAGGTTGCCGTAACATCAGTGTGATAAATGGGTAGTTCCCAGAAGCCAATCTGAACTTGGGTTCCTGATTGATCAAAATAATTTATTGGATTCCCATGTGAGTATGAATACAAGTTCATCCCATCTTCAATTCGAATCGGATCAGCACTCAGCCACCTCCCCAGCCAAGTCAAATAATATCTTGCCTTATGATATTCAAGCCCAGTTTCTTCATCACGTTCCATACCGGTGTAGCGATAGCGTTTGGCGGCAGACTTTATATCTCTATTTATTGCCTGGTATGCCGTGGTACCAAAAGGATGATATTCTTCATAGGAAATTACTTGAGCTGCATCATCCAATTCCAAAGCGGCAGAACCAAGATGATTGTGTAACTGATAACGCACCAGCATAACCCCAACCCTTTCCGAAGGAGGGGCAGCAGGATCGGTATTCTGTTTGACGGTTTCCATCATTAAAAAACGGTGCCATTCATCAAGCAGGCTAAGCGTTTCCCGTTCAAAGCTGACTACATTACCCTGATGCGTTTTGAAGGTTTCATAGCCCGCTATGTAAATGCGTTCTTCTTTTTTGGTGGGGGTGCCACCTGCGGCTGTCTGGTTTTCTGTGATTTTCCGTATGCGTTGGCCGTTGCCATCGTATTGGTAATAGGTTATTACCGGTATATTATCATCGGTGCAATGCTGCCTGCTTGTGTGTACTACTTCCTCCTTGAAATTCCAGGCTATTTTTTCCAGATGTGGCAACTCTTCCATGTAGCCATGCTTTGCATGGTGTTGATATTTTGTATAGTTGGCAGGGCTACCGATGTTGCCAATATGTGTACTGATGAGTCTGTTATTATTGGTTTGGTATTCATAGCCTCTTGTCCAGTTGCCACCAGGCGCCACGTGTTTCATTTCCTTGATGTTGCCTACTGCATCGTATTGATAACGTTGGGTATAATTCCTCACCGCCATGGGGTCGCCCGGATTCATGGTGTGCATGAAGGGCTTGTCGTTCCAGTTGTCGCAGGCGCTAAAATTTAAAGCGGTATTGTTTTCTCTACCAGTTGCTTCCACCAGGCGATACAGGGCATCGTATACATAGGTGCAAATTGATGATACTGCACTATTCCTAAAAAACTCAACCGGGGCGATCTTATCTTCTATATGCGTGATATTTCCAACCGGGTCGTAGGTATAATACCAATCTTGTAATGGGTCACCATTGAGTCGTTTGCTTTCCAATCGTTTGAGGCGGAAGGTTTCTTTGTCATAATAGAATTTTGTGCTTACATCATTACCATAAATAATTTTATTGCGTTGCCCTTTTTCGTTGTAGTCGATGTCTTTGATGCAGGGTTTTTCACCGGTATAGGTATTGGTTGCAGGATCAAAGTGGTTTACTTTTTCACTATCCAATAAACCTGTTTCATTATAAGAAGGGGTTATAATACTTTTATCAGGCACTGTTTGTTTGGTGATTCGACCTAAGGCATCGGTTTCTGTGGTAAAAGTAAACCGATCACCTAACTCCAAATCAGTTGCTAAATTGAAATCTATCCAGTTGGCTACTTCCTTGTATTTTCTAAACAGTCTTCGCGTGGTGGAAATAGGTTGTCCTTTAAAATCATAGTCAGGTGTGTCTAGCAAGCCCCCTGTATCGTAATGCTGAATGACCTGACCCAGAATATTTTTGGCTTGCAAAGCAGCTTCATTACTTCTGTTTGGAGTTAAAATACTTTCTCCATATATAGCCCTGTCGAAAATGTTGTCAAGCAGACTGGCTCCATCACCACCAATTACTTTACTGTGCGTAGGGCGTTGGGTGATATCATAGAAGTATTGAAACTCGTGGTTTCTTTCATCCCAAGTGCGGAGTGGCTTGCTAAGAATATTTGTAAGCAGCCAACGTTGACCAGCATCCATGCTGTTTTGATAAACCACGTTGCCAAGCATGTCATACTTGAATTGCATAACGGTGTTGCCATGGGCATCAGTAACAGAACGAAGATTACCTTCGGTATCCAGGTACATGCGGGTTAAGTAAAACTCATTAGCATCCGTTAGGATATTCTTATTGTGTTCAATGGATAAGACCGGTCTGCCAAGTGTATCGAAATGCAAAACACCCGGAGTGTTGGCATGTTTAGCCGCTTTGTCAGCAGCGAGTTTTTCCCTACCGGGATCTTTGCCATCAGCTAGCAGCTGTGCATCAATCAACCGGTTGGTTCGGTTGTTATACCAGGATGATTCCAAAATAGTATCGTTCGCGTCATACGTGATTTGTTTCCAGGAATCAAATTCCACATTAGAAAAAGTACCATCCGGCATTTCGGTTTTAATCAATCGCCCGGCTGCATCGTAAAACATTTTGGGTGTAACACCCGATTCAACCAATTCCTTGTAAGCTTCATACTGCCAATCGGCAGAGAAATAAGGCTCGTATTGTTTAACCGCATTCCCTTTATTGTTTTTGATGGTTCTGCCATTGCCAATCCAACGGAGTTGTTTTGAATTGAAAGAAGCAGTATCTATTTCCGTCACCAAAATTGAATTATCAGGATTTACCGTTACCTGTTTTGCTTTGCCTGGCTCGGCTTGCACTTTTTTCATTATTACTTCGCCTATCCCATTTGAATATTCAAAAGCGATTTGGATAGGTGAATCAGCGAGTTGCTTGAAGTGTTTTTCGCGTGTGACGGTGGCAACCACTGCAGGTTTCCCAGAAGAAGTGTAGGTTTCAAAATCATAGACGAAACGTGATGAGGCATGCTTCAGTAAGGACTTGCCTCTTGTAATTAGTTGAGCCGAATCGGGGGCGTTGAAAAAATTGATGACTGCTGTTCTTTCTGCATGACCGGTTATTTCTGATAACCCTGTGAGTTCATCTGCCTCAACGCCTTTACCCATTACAGCCACTGCTTTTACTAATCCCAATTCATCGGAAATGGATGCGGAATAATTGCCATTGATGTCTTTGTGCCATTCCGGAGAAAGCGTTCGGAAGTTATATCCATGCTTTGTAGGGTCAATCTGAAAATCAAAATGCTCTACTCTTGCCTTATTTCCCCACGCATCTTCTGTTTCTTCTATAAGCAAGAAGTAATTGCCGTAATATTTTACTTTAGTAACCGCACTGTATGGATCAGTATAAGAAATTGGACCGTAAAAGCGATTCTGAGCATCCGTCTGATTTTCAGTTGAAGCTTTATATTGAATGGAGCCGGAGCGAATCCACCAGTTGTTATCTCCCTCACTGTGGGTAAATTTACCTTCCGTTAATAGCGTTGCATTTACTTTTGTTACAAAAATATCAGTAACTAATTCAGGCGTATAAGCCAATTGATAACTTTCAAACGGTAATGCCAATGATTCCAATTGATGCAAGGGCAATGCTCCTGATAAGTTGTTTCGGTAATAGGTGGAGCGAACATGTTCAATCAATCTTTTTTGTGCCTTGCCTGCCACCAGGGGTTTTTCTATTTCATGGTAAAAAGCAGAGTCTGAATTTGATCCATCCAATATGTCCGTATAATCATGGATGGAATAATAGTTATTGGCTTTTGCTACGCCTTTCAACTCATACATTTTTACTTCAGAAGGCAAACGTAAACGATGTGTATGCTCGCCAAACACATCATTCGTAAATTGATTTTGAGTATAGATGATGACCGTCTTGCTTTGCTCTTGCTGCGTTTCTATTGGCAGCGAGGCATCAACATTTAATCTGGGATAAACCACCGAAGCTGACTCTAAAACATTTCCGTATTCATCCAATTTTATGTTTAGGCTGTGGGCAATGCGAGGATCTGCTGGGTTTCTTTCGTAACTATAGGTAATCGCCTCACTTTCTTTCACAACAAATACGGCATGTTTGTTCTTGCCTTTGGGTTGCAGCAATTCAATCACACAATTATGTGTAGCCACAGAAAAAGGAGTGAGTTCCTTTTTCCGGGCTTTGTCAGTATTGCCAAATTTGATGGCATCTTTAGCGAAGGTTTCGACACGCAATGCCATACCTTTGCATGCCCTGTAGGCTTCACGCCATTCATCAGCCGTGAGTTGGTTGAGTATGCTTACATCCATTCCATCCGGAACTGTGAACCGTGCATCAGGCAATACCACTTCAGGGTGTGCTACTACCCCGAATTCTCTTTCATATTCATGATACCAATAATCCTTTTCAAATTGGTTAAGGATTTTTTCATTTCGTAAAAATGCACCGGTATGATGCCACGATTTCGAGACAACCGGTTCCTGGTGCAGAGTCTCTTCAGTGATATTGGTAGCACCTTGTTTTACCCAATGCTCAAAGGTTTCTGCGTCTATTTGCTCCACCATTCCAAAACCTCTGAACTCTCTTTCCGGATGGTCGTAATAGCCGTGGTGATATTTGTATTCGCTGACAAACTTATATCCAGAAATTTTATCTTCGGTTGTAGTTTTGGAAACACAATGAACAGGAAAATGCAATTTGGTTACCCAAGGCTTGCCCGCCAGTTTATCTTCTACATAAAATTTTGTTGATGGGGTGTATTCTAATGAAACTTCTTTACCCAAATTATTTTTATAAAAAACCATGACGTGTGGTTTTTTACTATTCATTAAATCAATATATTTTAATGAGGCCATAGCATCTTTTGCCAACGGGCTTGACCATACGATACAGGCAACTCCATTACCCAGCAAATCGGTTACCGTTATTTTAGATTGAGAATGAATTTCCGGGAAAGGATTAATTTCAAAAGGTGTGGTACTAAAACGATTTCCACTCAGGTTTTTCCAACAGGTAAATTTGTTTTTACCCAAATAAATAATGTCAGAAGTACCCGATCCGTCAATATCAGCTAATCGTAAATAGGCAGGATTGAAAGCATCAGGATGATCAAAAACAGGGGCATTATCTAAAGGTACTTTAGCCCCGAATTTTCCATAACCTAAGTTTGGCCAATAACAAACCTCACCGTTTCGGATTCGTAAAATATCTGTCATGCCATCACCGGACATATCGGCCAGGTAGATCGTTTGTTTGGTATCTGCAAAAACGATGTGCGGCCCTGCTTCTTCATCAAAAGGTTTACTTGTTTTCCGGGCAACCGAAAATCCATCTCTTCCTTCGGAACCATACCAGGTAAAAACATTATCTTCCGAAATAACTACTTCCGGTTTTCCATCGCCATTCAAATCCAACAGGCGGGTGTTTGGATCTCCAAAATCAATGTTTGGCAGAGCTTTGAATGACCTTAATCCATGCCATTGGTTGTCATCATCTAATTCAAAATAGCCTGTGGGTTCGGAACCAAAACTCACTAATTGTTTGCCACCATCGGCATCCAAATCAACTAATTGTAAGTGACCGCCCAATCCGGCAAACGAAGGTTTGGGAGAAACTAATTTTACTTGTTCGAATTTTCCACCACCTAAATTATGTTTGTAATACCAACCGTTTGCCTGTTCTGTTAAGATACCCGATAAGCCGTCATTAAATAAATCGGTGAACTGGTATTGCTGCTCGTCTAGGCCGGAAGGAGCATGGACCAATGCATCATTAGAAATAGACTTTATTTCATTGTTCCAATCATGTTTTTGGTATTCAAACTCCATAGATGGGAGTTTTTTATGAGAATAGGTTCCATCAGGTTTTTTGATGTAGCCATAGGAAGTAATCGTTTTTAGAAAAGTAAAATCTTGCTCAGTCGAAGTATCGTAATCAAAATTGACTGACTTGACAAGTGTTTTTTTATCAGATTTATCCGGCTTTAGAGCCAATTCCTCAAATACATGAAATAACAAAACTCGCTTGCACAATCGAGTGGTTCGTATTTCAAAACCGACTTTGTAGTCTGAAAAAGCATCGGGTCTAAAATCCCAAGTATTGATTTTGTCAAAAGGTTCATTACTTGTATCCGTAGTACCATAATCAAATACCGTTTGAAACATGTAATCTGCTTCAATAGGAGATACATCTCCGAAGTGTTTGTACGGTGTTTTATTCCCGTACAGAATTTTATCAATATAAAGATTCGTATAAGTGATTAAACCATTTTTTAAACGGTTACGATTGTGTAACAATGAATCGTTAAAACCAGCCACGTCTTCCTTTTTATAAATGTGTTGCGAACAGTTTCCTTTATCGTCAAATACGAATTCGGGCAGCCATTCATATATTTTAGTTGCGTCATCTGGGTTTGTTAAAATGGAATTATCAGTCCATCCAAAAAGGGTGGTACTATTGTCTTTCGTGATAACTCGCCATTTAATTCTTCCCGTTACTTTTTCTGACCAGCGTTCAATACGAGCAAATAATCCTTCTATACGAGGCTTGTAATTTCTGATGGTAAACAATCCATCTGTTGAATTTCGCTCGTTAATGATGTATTCACCATCAACATCTAATTGAAAACTTCCATTAGGATTCTTTTTGAATTCAGAAACTAAGTCCTCTGTATCAGAAAACAAGAAAGTATCAGAATCTATAGAATCAAGATATTGGGGCAACCCCTTGTCTGTTTTACGTTTAATGGAACCTAAACTCATGTTCCAACCTAGTCCAAAAACACTATTTCCTGCCCCTGAACTGTAAGAGAGACTTAAGGACGGTGATGCTCCTCTAGCAGGTGAAAAGGGAAGAGGTATTGAAAACGAAGACGTGCCATTAACAGCATTTACAGAAAATTTTTCATCAATACCTTTGATTGCTCCACCACCTTTGGGCAAAGAAATTGAAGGCACCTCAATCGCATTGGATTTTGTTTTTCCTCCATCGGTTTTGAGGAATTGAGATGAGGCCTCCTTATTACTATCTTTTTTCATATCTATTTTCCTAGTTCAATAGAGTAGTAAACCGTTTAT
>CAYGGY010000100.1:0-9560 GCA_964349405.1 uncultured Ohtaekwangia sp.
TCTTTGAATAATAAATTTGTGTAAAAGTTTGAATTCTTTTATAGTGAAGATTTTAGATTATTATAAAGTTTTAGTTATAATAGAAATAATCTTAATAATGTGCTCAATAGAATTTTTAACAAATAATTGCCATCATGAACCGTTTCACTCATTTCGTATATGATTACCTCACCTCGATTGGTTTTAAAAATAACACGGCTGAGACCCTTAATATGTTGGTATTGCTTATACTGGCGATCGTAGTAATATTTATTATAGAGTTTTTCGCCCGATTTTTATTGGTTACCGCTTTTAGTCAATTCGCAAAAAAATCTAAAACAAAATTTGATGATGTATTGGTCACCAACAACGTACTTAAAAATATTGCTCATTTTATTCCATTGTTTTTTGCTTTAGAACTTACATCCTATGTGTTTATTGATTTTCCTGTTGTAGAAAAGAATGTAGAGAAGGGGCTTGATTTATTTTGCATTCTCCTAATCTTATGGATTATTAAAAGTGCTTTAAACACTATCAAAGACTTCGCACAAACCTTTCCGCATTTAAAAGATAAACCGATCAATAGTTACATTCAGGTATTTATGATTTTTGCCTGGATCACCGGCTTTATGTATGCCTATTCTTACTTAACCGGAACTTCGATATGGAAATTTTTTACTGTATTAGGAGCGGCCTCTGCGGTGATTATCCTGGTCTTTAAGGATACAATTCTTGGGTTTGTTGCGAGCATTCAGGTTTCAATCAACGACATGGTAAGAATTGGGGATTGGATTACCTTCGAAAAATATGGGGCAGATGGTGATGTCACAGAGATTACTTTAGCTACCGTAAAAGTTCAAAATTTTGACAAGACCATCACAACCATACCCACCTATGCGCTGATCTCTGATTCTTTTAGAAACTGGAGAGGTATGGAGGATTCAGAGGGAAGACGAATTAAACGGGCGCTTATCATCAATCAGAAAAGTGTACGGTATTTAACTGATAAGGATATTAAGGATCTAAAGAAAATAGAACTTATCACAACCTACCTTGAAAAAAGACAAGACGATATTCAAAAGTTTAATATTGAACATAATATCAATAAAGAAATTTCTATCAATGGAAGGAATCTGACCAATATTGGGGTTTTTAGAAAATACATAGACACCTATTTATCGCAACATTCTGCAATCAATAAGGAGATGTTGATTATGGTGCGTCAATTAGATCCTACGCCACAAGGATTGCCCATTGAAATTTATGCTTTCAGTAATGATAAGCGTTGGAAAAATTACGAATATATTGTGTCGGATATCTTTGACCACCTGATTGCTGCCGTTCCGTATTTTAATCTTGAGATTTTTGAACTTCCGGACAATAAAACTATCAGACACATAGAATTCAATCCTGCTTAATTGAACCATCGTACGAAATGAATTTACTTCTGTGACATTGCCAACAAAACCGAAGTAGTACTCATCAGTATTATTTTATTTCGATTAAATAAATCCGTTAAGTCCATATTCAATTATGCAAGTTCATCTTCTGCAAACGTCAGATAATAGCCATCATTATCTTTAATAGTAAATTCGGTAGCTCCGTAAAAAGTTTTTTCGAGTCCTTTTACCACCGCTACCTTATCTTTTATCCGTTCAAAAAATATTCTGATTTGTTTTAGTTTGATGTAAAGGAGTAGTGTGCCGCCTGATTTTGATCTATCAATGTCGGGCAATTCATCACCCATACTGGCAAATGATTGAAGCATAATGGTAACACCACCTGTAACCAGCATGGCCCATTCTAAATCTCCTTTATCGGGAACAGTCATGATAACTTCAAAGCCAAGTAGTTTGTAAAAAGAAATTGACTGCTGAATGTCTTTTACAAAGAGATTTACGGTTAAACTTTCCATGTTGATAAAGTGAGGGTATAGTTTAATTCGAGTCAGCGTTCCTTAATTTTGGATTCCGACTGATGATAGACTACCAACGAACTCTATGATGTGAGCGGGAAACGAGGCTCGAACTCGCGACCCTCAGCTTGGGAAGCTGATGCTCTACCAACTGAGCTACTCCCGCTTATTTTAGCACAAATTAGAAATTCAATCATCAATTGACAAATCTATCATAACAATGTTAGGCCATGAAGTATCGGATAATCAGGCCGCAAGAAACCCTGATTATTACAATCGTTATTATTTGAGGGCCTCTAACCGTTGTAAAAGCGGGGGATGCGAATAATGAAAGAATACGTATGCAGGATGAGGATATAAATTACTTAACGAATCTACCGAAAGTTTTTTTAGCGCATTTGATAGCGCATTTCCATCAAACGTTGCTTTCGCATACGCATCAGCTTCAAATTCATTCTTGCGACTAAGCATACTCATGAGTAATCCGGTGATGCCAGAAATAGGGGAGAAAAGAATTCCAAAGGCAATCAGGTTGAGGTGAATCGCCTGCTGACTTCCACCTAATGCGATAGAAAGATTCTCGTTGAAAACCATCATAGATAGAATATACAACATGAGAAATATCTGAGTAATCGAAATAAGATAGCTCCAGATGATATGCTTCTTTTTAAAATGCCCGACTTCATGTGCCAGAACGGCCACCAGCTCTTCAGAAGTATGATTGTTAATGAGGGTATCATATAAGACAATCTTTTTCTTTTTACCGATGCCGGAAAAGAATGCATTCGCTTTCGCGGATCGCTTGGATCCATCCATAACAAAAACATTGTCGAGTGGGAAATTTACTTTTTTGGCGAAACGCTCAATGGCTGTCTTTAAATCTCCTTCGGAAAGAGGAGTAAGTTTATTGAACATGGGCAAAATAAGAGAAGTATAGAACATGTTCATAAACAAGGTGAACGCAGCTGCGAGAAACGCGAACCAAATCCAGAAATTCGGGCCTATCGAATTGATAAGATAAATTAATACCGATAGTAGTGCTCCGCCAATTATAGCACCTAACATGTAGCCTTTGAGTTTATCGGTAATAAACGTTTTTACAGTGGTCTTATTGAAGCCATATTTTTCTTCAATCACGAAAGTGCCATACCATTGAAATGGAATGGTGAGGATATCAGAGGCAATCATGATCGTTCCGAAGAAAGCCAGTGCTAAGGTGATTTCATTGGTAAAGAGAGGCCGAAGCATGGCATCCATCCAGCCAAATCCACCCAATAGTAACATGCCTAATGAAAGTAAGAAACTAAAGGCTGCGGTGATGAATGAAAAACGTGTTTGATCATGCTGATAATCCAGCGACTTCTGATATTTTTCTTTGTTATAGAAACCCTCTACTTCCGCGGGAATATCTTTGCGTTGTGCCTTCAGGTTGATGTAATCAAGAATCTGGTCAAATAAATAACTGATAACGGAAATACCCAAAATAATGGTAAGAATAAGTTCTGGTTTCATAGGTGCTTAGTTCTTAAGTAAATGATTGATCGCCTCGGTAGTCTTGTCAAATTGAAAACCAGTCAGTATGTTTTTAAAGTTATCCTTTATGCGATCGTTCATCAGATTTCCAATGCTCCCCTCATGCGTATGTTGCACATGTGTGGCATAGGTGAACTCTCCTTTCTCAATATCCATTCCCACCTTTTTATAAGCATCGCGGAATGGCAGGCCTGACAAAACCAGTTTATTTACTTCTTCTACACTAAACAGGTATTTGTATTTAACGTCCGCTAAAATATTCTCCTTTACATGAATGGCGGAAATCATCAAGTGCATCATGCGAAGGCAATCTTTCAAGGTACTGATCGCTGGAAATAATTTCTCTTTCAGCAACTGCAAGTCTCGATGATAACCGGAAGGAAGATTGGAGGTAAGTAACGTGAGTTCATTGGGAAGTGCTTGTAAGGAATTACACTTTGCACGGATGAGTTCAAACACATCCGGATTTTTCTTGTGTGGCATAATGCTCGAGCCGGTGGTCAGTTCATCAGGAAAGGAAATAAAACTGAAATTTTGATTTAAAAATAAGGTGGCATCCATGGCCAACTTACCAAGTGTAGCAGCAACATTGCTCATAGCCTGGGCCATGATGCGTTCAGTTTTACCGCGCCCCATTTGAGCATATACCACATTGTAATTCAAATCAGCGAATCCCAGCAAGTGTGTGGTGAGTGTACGATTTAGCGGGAAAGATGATCCGTAACCCGCTGCCGATCCAAGCGGGTTTTTATTTACGATCTGGTAAGCTGACTGTAACGTAATAGTATCATCTGCCAGGCTTTCAGCATAGGCACCAAACCATAATCCAAATGAGGAGGGCATGGCTAACTGTAAGTGTGTGTATCCTGGTAAGAGATTGTTTTTGTGTTCATCGCTTTTGGAAATCAATAATCCGAAGAGCGAATTGATCTGAGTCACCAACTCCTGGATTTCATGTCGCAAATAAAGTTTCACATCCACCAACACCTGATCGTTGCGTGAGCGGCCGCTGTGGATTTTTTTCCCAACATCTCCCAACGTGCGTGTCAACAATAGTTCTACCTGTGAGTGGATGTCTTCAACACCTGCTTCAATGTTGAAATCGCCTGAGATAATCTTGTTGTATATATTTTTTAACTCCTGGCTGAGTAGTGAAAGTTCTTCCTTCGTGAGCAGTCCAATCGACTCAAGCATAGTAATATGAGCAAGTGAGCCAAGCACATCAAACGGTGCCAGGTACATATCCAATACATTGTCTTGCCCTGTGGTGAAGTCGGTTACTTCTTTTAGTGATTCTTTATCTTTGGTCCAGAGTTTCATAGCGAGTATTGTTCTTGGTGCACCTTCATGTCTGGTGAAGCCTGGTGGTTCTATAAATATTATTGAACCATGAAGGCGCTAAGGTACGTGAAGTTTATAAAATATGGTGAAGTTTCATGTATTGCAGCAGCATGATTGTTTTGCCGTCTTTGATTTCACCGGTTTCTATCATCTTTAAAGTTTGTTCAAAGGGTAGCTCCAGGACTTCTATGTCTTCGTTATCCACACCGCCTCCCGAAGATGTTTTCATGTCACGTGAGTATTCGGCAATAAAGAAATATAATATTTCAGTTACTGATCCGGGTGACATATAGGCCTCAAAGATTTTTTTTACATCCTTGATGGTGAATCCGGTTTCCTCTTCGGTTTCTCTTCGTATACAATCTTCCGGATTATCCTGATCAAGGAGTCCTGCGCACGCTTCAATGAGCATGCCATTGACATTTCCATTAATGTAGGTAGGCAAACGAAACTGTCGTGTAAGGATGACGGTTTTCGATTCTTTATTATAGAGTAAAATGGTGGCGCCATTGCCGCGGTCATAGGCTTCGCGGTTTTGTTGAGTCCAGATCCCATTTTTACGTAAATAGTCGAATGTTACCTTTTTTAGTGTGTACCAATTATCAGAAAGGATTTCTGTTTTTAGAATGCGTACACGATCGGTCATAGGATTATTTTTTCTAAGAGCGAGATATACGAATTTATACCCTCATCGATTTCCTGTACGAAAATAAATTCATCAGCACTGTGAGATCGTGCTGAATCGCCTGGCCCCATTTTAATAGAGGGCGTTGGAATTAAAGCCTGATCGGAGGTAGTAGGGGAGCCATATAAATTTTTACCCAATGATTTTCCTGCCAACACCAGAGGATGATCTTCAGAAACTCCCGATGATCTCAATCGGAGTGAGCGAGGCATTACTTCACACGAAACATGATGATTGATTACATCCAGCACTTCTTCCAGTGTGTAGGCATCAGTAACGCGCACATCCACAGTAAATTTACATTCGGCTGGCACCTGGTTATGTGCTTGTCCGGCATTGATAACTGTTACAGACATTTTTACGCTACCCAGGGATTCAGAAATTTTGGGGAACTGATAATTTCGGAACCATTCAATGTCTTTTAAGGCCTTATAAATTGCATTCACTCCTTCTTCGCGTGCAGCGTGCCCTGCCTTTCCCTTGGCAACACAATCTAAAACCAACAAACCTTTTTCTGCTACCGCTATATCTGTGAGTGTTGGTTCACCCACAATTGCAAAGTCAATAGCAGGAAGGTCATTCCAAATCAATTCTACACCATTAGTTCCTGAAATTTCTTCTTCTGCGGTGGCAGCGATGACCAAGTTATACCTTAAGTTTTGCGAATGATAAAAATAGAAAAAGGTCATAATTAATGATACCAGCGGTCCACCGGCATCATTGCTACCTAATCCATAAAGTTTTCCGTCTTCAATATCAGCAGAGAAGGGATCGCGCGTGTAGCCAGGATTGGGTTTCACCGTATCGTGATGGGAGTTAAGCAGTATCGTAGGCTTATGTGGGTCAAAGAATTTATTTTTTGACCACACATTATTCCCTTTACGGATTGCCTCCATGTCATGATACTTAAAAAAGCTCATCAACAGATTGGCTGTTTTATCTTCTTCCTTACTAAACGAAGGAATAGAAATCATTTGCTGAAGTAATCCTATAGCGATATCGGGTAAGTGCTCCTTCATACCTGCGTGATTAATGTCCCTTTCGTATCGTAGCCGGTGTTTGCCAGCAGGTGGGTGTGTTCACCGATCAATACTTCTTTTACTCCGGATTGAATTGCCTTAAAGGCATTTTCTAACTTTGGTAAAATGCCATCGTGGAAAGAACCGTTGGCTAATAATTCGATATACAATGCGTGATTGAGGTTACGAATCACCGAGTTTTCTATGTTTACATCAGTAAGAACACCTTGTTTTTCGAAACAGAAAATCAATCGTACATCAAAATGTTTGCTTAATGAAATCGCCAGCACGGAGGCGATCGTATCAGCATTGGTGTTCAACATTACTCCATTTGCGTGAGTAAGTGGTGCGAAAATCGGAATGACGTTTTGCTTTAACAAAAAGTAAAGCAGCGTGCTGTTCACACTGTCTGGTGTAATGTCTCCTACAAAGCCATAGTCTACTTCGCCCACCGGACGCTTCACGGCTTTAATCAGGTTACCATCGGCACCCGTTACCCCCATCGCATTGCAGTGATGTGATTGAAGTTGTGCTACAATCTGTTTATTCACTAATCCACCATAAACCATCGTAACCAGATCGAGTGTTTGCGCATCGGTGATTCTTCTTCCTTTTACATAGTGTGATTCGATACCAAGTTGCTCCCCTAATTTCGTGGCGATCTTTCCTCCGCCATGAATCAATATCTTGGGCTCCTGAATGGAGGCAAAGTCTTTCAGAAAACTCTTCAATGACTTTTCATCGTCCAGTACGTTGCCACCGATTTTAATTATGTATAACTTATTCATATTTATAGTCTTGAGTAGTTTGTCATAAGTCGAGAGTTGTATTTACTTTCTTGTATTTGCTTAATACTAATGACTCACTACTATTTACTTTTTAATAATTCTGCCAATACCGCCTGTGCCGCCCAAACACGGTTACCTGCTTGTTGTGTCACCAGGCTACTCTTTCCATCTAATACTTCATCACTCAATTCAACATTTCTTCTTACCGGAAGACAATGCATCACTTTTGCCTGGTTGGTAGTTGCCAACTTTTTATTGGTGAGCATCCATCCCGGATCGTTGGTATAGATTTTACCATAGTCGTTGTATGTGCTCCAGTTTTTGATATACACAAAGTCCGCATCTTTCAATGCTTCATCCTGATTGTGTTTGATGGTTGCACCTTTTGTGAACTTGCTATCCAGTTCATAATCTTCCGGATGGGTGATCACAAAGTCGGCTCCACCCCAGGCATTAACCCATTGGGCAAAACTGTTGGCTACGCACTGTGGCAATGCTTTAACATGCGGTGCCCAGGTCAATACAATTTTAGGTTTTCTTTTTTCTTTGAAAGTTTCATTAATAGTAATGATGTCGGTAAGACTCTGCAACGGATGTAGTGTAGCGCTCTCTAAACTTAAAATGGGGACACCCGAATACTTGATAAATTGATTGATATATAATTCACTATAATCATCTTCTTTATTTTTCAAGGATGGGAAAGTACGAACTCCCAGAATATCAAAATATTTTCCAAGCACAGGGGCAGCTTCTTTTACATGCTCCACCGTGGTGCCACTCATAATGGCTTCATCTTCAAACTCAAGAGTCCAGCCGTCTTGTCCTACATTAAAGACGATCGCATCCATGCCAAGATTTTTAGCAGCTATTTGCGTACTGATACGCGTGCGCATGCTTGGGTTAAGAAAGAGCATACCCAATCTTTTGTTATGCCCCAGAGCAGTATCTTTGAATGGATTGGCTTTGTAGGCGAGCGCATTATCAATCAGTTGTGATAGATTCGTTACTTCGTTTACGGAAAGAAAATGTTTCATGTGTTAATAATTGTTTTTTAGCGGCCACATAGAATCGCCAGATTGCATATCATTCCGTTGGGCCCGTTTAACTGATGGCAATTTCATAGTAACACGGGCTTTTTAAGTTCAACCGCGAGTGCCTCCAGAAAAATATCGACTTCGTCTTTTGTTACATTCAATGGAGGAAGTAGTCGCACGGTGTTAGGTTTGGCTTCACCCGTAAATATATTATGTTTGAATAATAAATCTTTTCTCAAGGTTGCCAATGAATCAGGCAAATCAAATCCAATCATTAAGCCTTGGCCTCGTACTTCGGTGATGGAAGTAAACGAACGAAGTTGTTCCATCCAATAGTTACCTAACGTGGATGCCTTGCTCATCAGGTTTTCTTGTTCAATTACTTCCAACACGGATAACGCAGCCGCACATGCTAAATAGTTTCCTCCAAAGGTGGTACCTAGCATTCCGCTCCAGGGTTTAATGTTGGGATGAATCAACACACCTCCTACGGGAAAACCGTTGCCCATTCCTTTTGCTATCGTAACCAGATCGGCTTCAATGCCGGCATGCTGATGGGCAAAAAATTTTCCGGAGCGACCATACCCTGACTGAACTTCGTCTAGTATTAATAAGGCACCTGTTTCCTTACATTTTGTGGCAAGCAGTTTCAGAAATGAATCATCAGGCAATTGAATTCCGCCCACCCCTTGAATGCCTTCGATGATGACAGCAGCGATGTCTTTATCAATTGCTTCAGTAAAAGCTTTTTCATCATTGAATGGTAGGAAGAGGATATCGTGACCGGCATTAAATGGAGCAACGATCTTTGGATTATCGGTAGCTGCTACCGCACCGGAAGTTCTTCCATGAAAGGCATTCTTAAAAGCGATTACTTTTTTACGTCCTGTAACGAAGGATGCCAGTTTCAAGGCGTTTTCATTTGCCTCTGCTCCGGAGTTGCAAAGGAAGAGCTGATGATCCGTGTAGCCAGAAAGTTGTCCCAATTTCTCAGCAAACTTTTCTTGTAATGAATTTTTTACACTGTTAGAATAGAAACTGATTTTGTCCAGTTGACTTTTAATGGCTTCTACAAAATGTGGATGGTTATGGCCGATAGAAATAACAGCATGGCCGCCATACAGATCTAAATATTTTTTTCCTTCACGGTCCCAAAGCCATGAGCCTCTAGCCTTTACGGGTTCGATTGGGAATAGGGGATAAACATCGAATAATTTCACTATTTAAAAGTTATAAGTTGAAAGTGTAAAGTTAAAAGTTTTATCC
>CAYGGY010000101.1:0-9498 GCA_964349405.1 uncultured Ohtaekwangia sp.
GTGTAGAACATGTGCCTAATTTGAAAAATCGATTCAGAACTAATTTGATAATAACAATTTAACTCTTTTTTAAATATTTGATATTTAAGGATAGGGTTTGATTAGAATCTATTTTAGGTAAGGGTCAATAGTATTACTATTTATGCCTGACCGTTGTTTCCTTGTTATTGACGAACAATTATTTTTAATCAAAGTCTTCTTTTCTGTGGCGTAACATATTGAAATCCCTTGTTTCAAAGCTAATTGATAGATAAAGTTACCTAGAAATATTTTAATTGACAGAGAACCCTAATCGAAGAATATCGTCTCCGAATAACGAAATTTCAGTTACACGTGTGGGAAAATGAGGAGGGAAGTAGCTGGCAGTAATTACCTAACGCATAGATATGCCAAAATATTTTCAGGGTTTTCGCAAATGGTTGATTTGTTCATTGAAAATATAAAATGTGATATCAACGAATTTGTTATAGTAAGAATTACGGAAAAGTAATTTTTCTTTAAACTCATTATAGGAAAGTTTGCTTTTCCTTAAATCTACTTTTGGATTGGGTTGATAATTGGGGCTGACTTCTAAAATTAAAGGTGTGGTGGAGAGATCATCATCTCTCCAGGCGATATCAAATGCTCCAGTGGTAATATTAAATCTTTTGAATTGCTCAATAATAAATTCTCTCCACTGTTCAGGAAATGAACCAAAATCGATATCGTTACCAAACGATGATGCAGTAGGTCTCCATTTGTCTGATCGGTTTATTCTCCAGTAGTAATGCACCACTTTGTCACCCACCAGGATTACACGCAAATCACGCCTCATATTTAAAAGTTCCTGTGCAATTAGAAATTTATTTCTTGCGAAATAATCGTTTTCTGAAAAGAACCTGTCCAATTCTATTTTGCTATTAACTTTATGCAGGCCATCGGAGGAAGAAGAATGTTCTTCTTTAAGAAGAAAAGGAAAGGAAAGGTCAATTGAATCCAACTCATCAGTACTACAAATCAGAAATGTTTTAGGGGTTGAGATATTGAGTTCAAAGAACTTCTGCGTCATAAATCCCTTATTTTCCCAGTATAATACTTCCTTGGAACCAGGGTGTACAAGGCATTTCTGATCTTCTAGTTGCTGACATAGAAAATGCAAAGTTTGAGTGTAATTACTAAACTTAAAGGGATCTACCCCCCGAGAATAACGCAAAAAGACATTCTTATTGCTGAATTGACCTACTTTATTAGTAATGATGATATTAAATTTTATTCCATGATTCGAAAGAGAATTCATAATGGCCATGTAATCGATGAATTCATCTTCTTTAAAGAACTTAAAGCCCCAAATCTTCATCCAAATAATGTTGTCAGTTTTCCTTACGGTAAAGCCACTCAAGTTGGTTTTTCGTAAAAGGTAAATAAGCAATAAACAATACTTGATTAATTTTGAAAACATGATGTTGTATTATAAGGAAGGGATGTTAGGGGAAAAGTAATACCATCAATTACTGTTATCGGAAAATAGTTCTGAATGATTTAATAATGTACTCATTTTCTTCTTTGTATCGAGTTGCAACACGGATGAATTGACCATGTAAACCAATTTTATCCGAGCAATTCCTCGCATATATTCCAAAAGTCAATAGTAACTCAGTTGAAATCTCATCTGAGGTTTGGCCGTTGAGAATTTCAATGAGCACAAAATTGGCCTTGGTAGGATATACTTTAATCTTAGGGATTCGGTTAAGCTCAGTAACGAAGAATAATGATTCAGTAATGTATTTCTTTCTAACCTCTTCGTATTCGACAATAAAATCTTTGCGCGTATAAAGCCTGAAGAAATATTCGGCTAAGCCACTAGAGTTCCACAGATAACCTGTATTAAGTAGATGTGAAACTTTTTCAGCTGGCAAAATAGCGTAACCACAACGAATGCCGGCAATACCAAAATCCTTAGACATGCTTTTAACGATATGAAGATTTGGGTACTGTTCAATTAGGCTAGCTATGGAAGGTAACTCAAGACTACTGTTTTCAAACGCAAAGTGGATGAAGCTTTCATCGAGGATAATGGTAGGAACCCATGATAATTCTTCGATTATTCTTATCAGTTCATGATGGGGAATGTAACCGCCATCTGGATTGTTGGGGTTGATCAGAACTATTGAATCAGGTTTGTTTTCGTTAACAAATGCTATATAGTCATCTGGATCAACTCGGAAGTTTTCTTCTTTTTTTAATTTGTAATAAACAACTTCGGTATGAGGTAATGCAAAAGCATAGTAGGGCGAAAAAGTTGGGATATTGACTACTATTTTATCTTTAACGAAATGATGAATAATAGCTTGTACTACTTCGGTCGCTCCATTACCAATGAAAATTCTTGCCGGGTCAATCTGTAAATGTCGTCCTACCAGACTAGCTATTTCATTATTTTGGGAAGGGTAAAATTCCAGCACATTATTTATTTCTCCAGTTTCTAAAAGCTCCTTTTTGAAATATTTAAGGAACAACTCAGTTGCATATGGGTTGGAAAGAAAACATGCATCCACTTTAATTTCAATTTCAGGCATCTCTGCCTTAAGCGTTGTTAAACTTGGAGAATGATTCCCGGCATTGACTTTAAGTTTACTGAATTTTTCGAAGATTGCAATACTCGTTGAGTTCATATGGATCTTGAATTTGTTGGGTAAATGAAACGAAATATTTTATCTTATTCAAGATTCAAAAGGTTATGGATTGCGATTAACTTTCCATTTACTTACTCCATATTTTCTGGAATGCGGGTTTTTACGAAAAGTATTTTTGTTTAGACTGAATAGCCTATGGTAAAATCAACTCCCGCAAAGTTGATGTGTAGTTTTTGTAATTAAAGTAATGCTCGCCTATTGCATAACCATTAAGGCCAATTTGCTCAGCTTTCTCAGGATTCTCCAAAACGAAATTGAGTTTGGTTGAAAAATCGTCTATATCGCCTGTTTTGGCCAACAGGGCATTTTTTCCATCTTCAAAAAACTGAACAATTGCACCTGAATCGGATGTTATTATAGGCCGGGCTGAGGCGGTATACTCGCTAATTTTGAAAGGGAAGCGAGCTTTATCCTGTAAATTGTCTTGCAAGGGTATAAGTAAAGCTTTAGCGTTTTTGTAATATCCAACCAGATTTTCATAAGATAATCCGGAAAGGATTTGAATTGTTCTATCTTCCGTGATGAAGTCCCTTATTTTAGAAATGATTGCCATTGGGCCATTCACAACTAAAATTAAAGAAACACCATTCTCATAGCTATTAGATTTTCGATAGGCTTCAATAATAAATTTGATTACATCGATATATTGAACGGAACCGCAATACAAAAAATAATTTGACACCTTAGGTTTGAAATGGATCATTGAAAATTTCTCAAAATCCATAATTGGAGGGACCATGATGAAAGGCTTGTTGGATTTCATTCTTTTTATGTGTTGCACCAGGTACGGGCTAATAATTATTAGGGCATCAGTGTAGTTAAAAAAGATTTTGTCAAAAGTCATTTTATTTGATGGTTCTCTTATTGTCCTGTCCTCTAACGAGGAAAAGTACTCAACATAGTCATAAACTAGCCGGGTCCTTGTAATACGAGTAACACACCAAAGATATTTGAGTTTTGTTAAGCTGGATGTACAAACTATAATGCATGATAGATTTTTATTGAATGCATGGTACAGGATAATGATTAGTTCATTTAGCCAACCAATTGCCTTTAATAAATTCCTGATAAAAAAATTACTTACGTATAAAGGCGTTCCAGATGCATAGATGTAGTCAATTCCCTCATACGAGCCGGTAGTACCAATATTTTCTTTCTTTATCGTATTTAATAAGTGAGTGCCTTTTTGGTTTATTACCAATACTCTAGTTTCTGCATTTAAGATTGCTTTAGAAATTTGCAGTTGGCGCTGAACCTCTGCCGTTCCAAAAGGGAACCCCTTTAGACCCAGGTATAGGATTGTTTTAGTTTTTGTCAAGGAATTAAAAGAAATAAAGAATTAAACTGATAGGTTACTGACTATAATTATGATGTGGTTTATCGACAGAATTTTGCCCCATGCCAAAACGAAATGGATTGTAGGATGAGTAAAGAAACATCAGTGATTTTAAAAATGCCAAATCAAAAATGACTTCAGAAAAACTAACAATAAACAAGAGAATTACGCCAAACAAGGGAACCTGATAATTATAAGCGTGATGATGATAAAAGTAAACATTTTTAAATGATGAAAATACGAGAAAAAAATAAACAATGAAATAGACCAATCCATAGTTGCGTAGAAAATTGGTAAACCCGTTTGGTCGGTGGGTATTTGAACTACGTACAGTAGTATTGAACACTACTTCAATTCTCCTGCTCCAGCCCAATAAGGGGCGTTCGAGAATTTTATCAAAATCTTTAAGTGCCGAGCCAAATCGATTATTGGTAATCTTACTTTGATTTAGTTCGCGGTTTATTTTTTTTCCTAGAAACTCAATCGTAGAGAAAGCCAGGTAAGATGAGATAATGATAAGAAAGAGCAGTAGATATTTAAAAGATGATTTCAATTGAAAGGAAAAATAAGTGAGAATTATCATTAGGGATAATACCCCCATTGTAGAGGTTGTTGTTACGAGCGCTAGAATTAAAATTTTGGCTTCCTTGTCAAAAAGATCACGAACTGTCTTGATTGATTTTGAACTATAGTATAAAAACAAGGTAATGTTCAAAAAAACAGCGAATCCACCACTCTCCCAGAAAATTCCGGCATTTCGCACGTAGGCGAAGTCTCCAACAAAATATTCACGACAAAAAGTATAAACTAGAAGAGTAGGTGTTGATTGGCCTTCATAGTTTTTATCTATTGGGAATAACTTCTCTGCCAGTATATATAATGGTTTGTGAAGAGGGGTATAGGAAATCAGTACGAAAACAAAAGAAACCAAGCTAATGAGAACCATTGTTTTTGTTAGAACAACAATGAACTTGTTTTTTAAAATATCAACGGTGGCAAGACTTAATAAAAGAATCAGGAAAAGCTTAATAATAGTTAGCCTGTAGTCTTGATTGAACATAAAAGCATGCAGGATCTCATAACCCAGGAAAAAGACGAAAATAAATATGGTGCGATAGGATACCGATTTTTTATAATTCCTGGCTATATGAGCAATGGGGATCAATACAGAAAGGACTGTGAATAGGGTAAGTTGTTGTGTGCCTATATAAGTATTGCCTGAAATTGAAAGTAGAAAAAACATTAATAATACTTCCCACCAGGTTACAGTATTCGATTCTTTGGACTCAATATTATTTATAACGACTGCGTCCATAGCATCGCGTTTTAATAATCCCCTATCTCTATATGTTATTATTTGCTGGATATTCAAAAACCTGAGTATTTATAAACCTTTCGAAGGATAGCATTTATTCAAAAATAAGTCTATATCACGCCACAGTCAAGAACGAATTTAGATCAATAAGCTTGGACTCCTAAGTTATTATACTGAAATTCTGTGCTTTTAGTCCTTTATTTATGGACACAAGAATAGATTTTGGCAAGTGTCTTTTTATGTACCATTCAGGTTATTAATATGCAATAATTATGGGGACGTTAAAATGAAAACACATTACCAGGCCGTAAGTTTTTTGGAGTCAATTCGTTCATTTGAATAGGGAATATTTCCGCTTGTTAAAATTGGTTACTTTTATTTGTTTAATGATTTTACATGAAGTTTATAGATTCTCTCATAGTTAATTTTTTTGGTGACAAAAGATCGGCAAAGGCTACAAGGAACACTATATATTCTTTTTTAATAAAGGGGTATGCAATGTTTATTCAATTTGCGCTCGTTCCAATTACCCTTGGATACCTTGACAAGCTTCACTATGGAATTTGGTTGGTTATTTCTTCTATTTTGGAATGGTTCAGTAATTTCGATATAGGAATTGGTAGCGGATTAAGAAATAAATTGTCGGAGGCTCTTGCTCATAATGACCTGAAGCTCGCCAAAACAGTTACAAGTACAGCCTATGCTTTAATCATCTTAATATTTTCAGGAGTTATCGTTGTATTTACAATTGTAAATCCTTTCTTAGATTGGGGAACCATCCTTAATATTTCTGCTAATGAAAGTGCTGACGTAGGTGAAGTTGTGTTCTTTGTTTTCATATTCTTCTGTATCAGGTTTATATTGGGTCTTATCACCTCTGTGATTTTTGCCAACCAGGATCCGGCACTACGTAATTTAATGGGGCCTCTGGGCAGCACACTTTCATTAATTGCAATCTATTTTTTATCAAAACATATATCAGGTTCTTTATTTTGGATTGCTATGATTTTTAGTTGGGCGCCTTTGTTAGTTATGCTCACGATGACTCTGGTACTATTCAACACACGCTATAAAACAATAAAGCCTGAGTTTAGATATATAGATTTTTCTTATTCCAGTAAACTGCTTGGGCTAGGTATTAACTTTTTCATTATTCAAATCTCTATGCTGGTACTATATTCCAGTGCGAATGTGATATTAACCCAATTATTCGGGCCTGAAGAAGTTACGGTTTATAACATTGCCTATAAATACTTTACAATTGGAATGATGATTAACGGACTTATCACTCTTCCTTATTGGTCATCCTTTACAGAGGCTTATTTTAAAAATGATTTTCAATGGATACGTTCTTCCATAAGAAAACTAAGAAATATTTCCCTGTTGTTGGTAGGGGGCCAACTGGTACTTCTTTTATTAGCCGATAGAATTATTTATTTATGGGTCGGTAATATTATAACCATTCCATGGGCGTTGAAGATATCGCTTACATTTCACGTGGTAATTCAATTGCTTGAATCCCCATATATTATATTTTTGAATGGGATTAGTAAAGTCAGAATTCAATTATATATGTCGGTGCTATCCATTGTGGTCGCAATACCATTATCTATTTTCTTGTCAAAGACTTTAAACTTTGGACCCTCAGGAGTAGTAATTGCCTTAATTAGTTTATCATTACCTACTGCTATATTATTAGTAATTCAGTATAGAAAAGTAATGACTAATACAGCCAAGGGCATCTGGAATACTTAGTCTGTCATTAAAGCTATGTATATATGATTTGGTTAACGAATTGAAGTTTCTGTAAGTATTATAGTCAATAACTAACCCCGTCATTATCTACTTATATAAATCCAACGACATATCCGGTTGATGTGGCTATAGGTTATCTTGCCCCGGATAAAAGCATTCCGTAATTTTCAATTTCTAAAGGTTTAAATTCTTTCTCTTATGAAAAATAAAAATATCGTCCCAATTGTATTTTCATTTGATAATAACTTTTATATACCCGCTGTAGTGACTTTTTATTCGATGATAAACAATTCTAATAAAGATACGTTCTACGATATTTTTATCATGATTGAATTCGATTCCTTCGCAAAGGAAAATAAAGACGATTTGCTGCGATTTGAAAAGCACTTTTCTGACAAGTGCAGGATAAACTTTGTAGATATGAAGGGATTTGGTGATGACTTTGCTATAAAGGATAAACGATTTAACTTCTCTGTCTACTACCGATTATTTATTCATAGATACATTACCTATGATAAGGTCATATTTTCAGATGTTGATATCGTTATTTTAAAGGATCTGTATGCTGTGTACACAGCAGACATTTCAGATTGTTATCTGGGTGCCGTAAAACAAACAAAGATTAATAGTTTGTCTGACGTGAAATACAAAAAGTATATTAACAAGGCTTCAGTGATAAAAAAGGGAAATTATTTTAATGCTGGCTTCTTACTCATGAATCTAAGTAAGATCAGAGAAGGTAATTATACAGATGAATTTATCAGGCTGGCTAAAATGGGTTTTACTAATAACGATCAGGATATATTGAATCTGGTATTTGAAAATAAGATTAAATACCTACCAATTAAATACTGTTACATTCCTATGGGTTCCTATTTTGCCAATATTGACAGAAGCAAGCTTGCCCAACAATATACGCAGGAGGAGATTCGTGAATATGAACATGATCCTGCAATTATTCATTATGCCGGTACAAAGCCATGGAACATTAATACATTAGATATTACTGATCTGGAGTTGAATAATTATAAATTGTGGTGGGATGAACTGTATCGATGTTTAGCGTTCATCAACAACAACGCTATCTTTGAACTCTATCGAAAGCTAAATAATAACATCATAGCGATAGGAAAAGAATATAATGAGAGACAAACTGTTTATAGAGCCATAAAAAGACTCTTATTTATAATTTCAAAAAGGCTAGGAATTTATCAATTTTTAAAATCACAGAATTATGTTAACTGATTCATCCTGTGCCTAATGGTATAGAATTATTCATTGGGCACTAACAGTATCCAGCTTAAATATAAAATCCTCCTTAAGTTTTTCACTTAAAAAAAGATATCCCTTTTCGTTAAGGTGTAAAAAACTTTCCTGGAATTCTTTTTTGGTGTTACGAGAACCTGGTTCGCTTAATAGTAAGGAATACGCATCAAAAAAGAAGCAATTGTTATTGGAACAATATGTTTTGATGGTGTTGTTTACTTTTTGGATGCTATCATATACAATATTATTCCAAAGCGGTCTTCTGAAAAGTTCTATATCCCCAACAGGAAATATAGACGTGTAAATAACATTGATATTGTTTGTTTTACAAAGCTCAAGGATTTCGATGGTGTTATTAATGCAATTTTGAGTAATATATTTGTCTTTTAAAAAACTGATGCTTTTTAGATCATTGATACCAACCTGCAGTAGTATGTATTCGGGTTGGGCTATTTCCAGATCATTTCTAAATCGTTCAAGTACTTGTTTAGTAGTTTGACCTCCAATTCCCAGATTCGTTTTACTTACTGTGATAAATTGTAAAAAGGAACTATCCCAAGCTACGGCTCGTGAATCACCAATGATCCAGAGTTTTTTATTTTCAAAATCTAAGTCTGAACCCAGCGTACTTTCTTCAAAAGGATCAAGTTTAAATTGAATCATTTTTTTGTAGTTGTTTAACTTTTGCTGGCCTATGACCGCTAAAAGTGAAACAATAATTATATATAGGATGAATAGTGTTATTTTATTTCTACTCATCTTTCTTAAGCATTTTATATAATTCTTCTGCGACTACAATTTGCCCTGCATGATTCCAATGACCGTTAGGGCTATTTGTAACATCAAAATACCTATAGTTTATGCCCTTTGATGCCAGCTTCATTTCCAATGCTGGTAAAACGGATGTGTATGAAATATTATTTTCTTTTAATGCGGATTGAAGACTATTCGGTACATCTGCCCTAAACACAAAGTACACTTTCTTCTCTTCAAACCATTTTAGTGATTTAATGACTTTTTCGTCCACATCCTTTTCAGGTGTCACATTAGCATCGGATTCTTCACGCTTGGGTTTTTGAAATGCAAAATAAAATTTACCAAAAATAATTTCATTTAATACACCTCCTCGCTTATATAGTTTATAAACATTACTC
>CAYGGY010000102.1:0-8931 GCA_964349405.1 uncultured Ohtaekwangia sp.
GTTGTGATTTGCTTTCAACAAACGATCTTTGACATCCTGATTATGCTTATTTTCTCTGTAAATCAGTGCTTTATAAGCCTTTTTAGGTGACAAAAATGGACTAAATGCTTGCTTACCGATAGGCGAGGATGTCAAAATGAGCCTCCTTTACCTAAAACAATTCAAGTTGTTGAGGTATTGGAGGCTTTTCTTTTTCCTCCTGACCATAAAAAATCTGCATCATTCCGAATTGTTTGTCGGTAATAGTTAAAATACCAACATGCCCTTTTGGTGGAAGATTTTTTTGAACTCGCTTAAGGTGAACTTCGGCATTCTCACGACTGGCGCAATGGCGCAAATATGCGCTGAACTGAAACATGGTAAAACCATCTTTCATCATACTTTTGCGGAAATCAGTATAGTTTTTCCTGTCCTTCTTAGTTTCTACCGGCAGATCAAAAAGAACCATAATCCACATGACACGGTATTCGTTGAGTCGCATAAAAACCCATCATTGTATTTCAGGATAAAGCAATTTCTTTGCTGAGCCTTCAAAGCACTTTGCCAGTGATGCAGTCGTTCGCTGAACACCATTCATTAAAGGGCTTCTCTCGTCATCCATTATCACATCTACAGAAGCTATTCCCAGTAACTGCTTTTTAATTGAAGTAGTTAGCTCTTTATAATCTTCTCCATTTCTAACAATCTCAACTACCAGCGCATCAACGAAAGGTCGGTAAGGTTCCATAATATCATCAGCCAGACAATAGTGGTTGTACTGATTCCGGTGATGTATGCCTAATGTGGGGAGTAGACCTGAGCCTACAAGACTACGCGCAACGATAGCCCTCAGAATTGCATATCCATAATTTAAAAGGCTGTTAGGTGGGATGCCTTCGCGTTCTCTCTTGAAACCAGAAATTTCCGGTAAAATATTCTTCCAATAATATGCAGCTGCTCTTGCTTCTAAATTATCAGGATCACCTGATTTAACATCCGATGACCACTTCATGAGATTTTCAGCCTCTCGTCCTAATCTCTTTAATAACAAGGCTTGGTTCTTAATTTTTGCCCTTACAGTCTGTTGCCAGAGTTGTTTAACCAGTGGTTGACCTGCATCAAGTTGAGCCTTAAATTTGGCTGACTGTAAGTTATTGCCGGCTAAGTTGAGCATCAATCCGGTGGGGTGGTGCGTTTTGTCGCACGTGATTAAGGCTACATTATTTTCAATAAGCCCATCAATGAGACTTTGAGTAATAATAAGGCGCTGTTCATCTAAGATTACAACGCCAATATCTTCAATGGGTATGGTGGCTTGTGCTTCCTTTTTAAATAACTCAGGTAACGAGTCATTTTTCTCCACCTCAGGAAGACGGACAACAAGTTGCTCGTTTTTCCTGCTTAGGTAGGCTGGATTTCCGAAGTAAAGGGTACGTTTGATCATAAGGGTTCTTTTGTTGGATAATTTGAATTATACCAAGAGATATACTGCTCAAATTTTCCAATCTATTGTTCCATCTATTTTTAGATTAAAGTCCTTTCCATCAACTGCAAAGTCTAGCCAGTTCACGGAATAAAGTAACCTAGGCCATGCTTCACAGTTATTGTATGTATTGTGTTTCGCGGAGTCAGATACCTTTTCCGTGAAACCACTTGTACCTCTTCCTCCATAAGTTATCTCTTTTCCTTTTTCATCAACTTTAAAAACAATATTTTCAGGATATGCTTTCTCTAATTCTTTATCATTCCTTGCTTCAAGATGATGTTGAAATGTTAAACGCCCGCCAGTAAATTTTACTACTTTATAAATCCTGTACCCTAATCGGTTCTTGTATTCAGTATCTTTTTCGTTTTCCTGTCTTTTTAGTTCTTCAATTTTTTCGTCATAGAAAATGACTTTCATGCCTGATTTTAAAATACAATAGGGTATTTCTTTGTTTTCGCTTTGATTAATAATTGTTTGATTATTCTTGTCCTTTCTATAAAGTTCAATTTTACCTTTAGCATCTATTAATCCTGAACTTTTTAGTTTAGCGGCATCAAAAAGATTAATAATTTCCAGCTCCCTGTTCTTTTTGATTTTTCCATTCTTATCTACGGTGTCATTTTTGTAGTAGGCACAAATAAAATTTTCTCCATTTGCTGCCCAATAGCTTTGCTTGTATTCTTTGCGTGAGAGATTAATTTGTTGTTTAATAGCTAATGGCTCTGATACACTTGCCCAAACACGAATGTGTCTGATTTTATTACCATGCGGCCTGCCTTTTTTATCAAGCAAATAGATTCCTTTTTCAAAGGCTTCTTTTAAACCACCGGCCTCATTTACTTGTTTTTCAATTTGAGACTTCAATCCGTCGTCAATAATTTGTTTTTTGATTTCATCTAAAGTTTTAAACCCAGGTGAATTTGCCTCTTTCTTGAATTCAAACGGAATTCGGACAACATACCTTACATCTTTTTCCTGAATAAATTTCCCATTTTCGTCTTTCAGTAAATTTCCATTTTCTCCTTTCTGCGCGGGTTTTATTGCACCGTAAAATGTTTCTTGATGAAGTTGGCCTCTGACGGTGTCTCCAGTTGCCCACATATTTTTGGTAGTGCCCTGAATAAAAATTTCTTTTCCTCTTTTTCGTACTTTTCTTTTTGCAGGTGTCAGTTCCTGATTGTTATTAATGTTATTGATTAAAACATTATCATCAATACCCCAAACAAATTCTCGCTTAAATCCTTTGTACGGCTCAGTCTCTATATATTTTGTTTTGGTTTCAATTGCTTCATAGTATTTTTCAAGTATTAAATCGCGCTTGGCTGCGACAGGAATAAGTGTTAATACTGATGCATCTTTGGCATGATGTGAATGTTTGCTTCTGTCTTTCTTTTCGTCAGCAGCTTGCAATTGATAAATTTTCCTGAACTCTGCCGTTATACTTCCTTTTTGGACATCAACTTTATCAAAATACGTTTTCAAGTAATGAAACGCATATTTTGAAATCAATTGCGTATCTACTTTCTGGCTGTTTTTGAATCCACTTGTAATTTCAGCAATCGTAAATCTATTTAACTTGTTTTGCCAATAGTCCAATTCCATTTGCCACAAATGGCGTTGGCGTATAGCATCATCTTTCCAACTTTTGTCAGCTGCTTTTTTAGATTTTGTTTTCCAAAAATCAATTTGCTGTTTGATTCGTTCTACCTTTTCTTTCCATGCTTCTAATCTTGGAAGGATGGCAGAGCATTTGCCAATGCTTCCTCCAAAATCAAAATCTTTGTCGTAGTTGTTTAGTTGAGTTGGAATTTGATTTTTCTTTATTGTACGATTATAGTCGTGGTAGCAGACCGTAAGGTTTGCTAATGAATTATCGAAAGACTGACTTCTCGGAATGGTATGCTCAAAATCTATCACGTTTTCATCGAACAGGTCTGTTAGTTTGATGTATCTTCCAGTGTAAAGACACTGATAACCTTGTTCTTTCCATAGTCGATATTTGTCAATTAGTTTTTTACCATGCCCACTCCAGCGAATGGCCTCGTCTTTCTGCAACGATTTTTTCTTTTTCCCCTTTGTATTTTCATCCTCTTCATCAATTGGCGGCAGCGTCTGTTCTTCATTTTGTTCGTAGAACAATCTAACTTTGTCAATATCATCATTGCTTGTTGCGTTGGCGATGATATTTTTATTTTCGGTTAAAAGCTGCTTAATGGCTTCAGCGAACTCCTGGTTTTCTGCTTCCCGCTGTCTTTGCCAAGTATCAATAGCCCAGCGTTTATTGGCGTAATCCAATCTCCCCTTATCTTCTCTTGCAATTTCAACTACAATTCGTGTTTCGTTGTCTATTTGTTTGGTTTCAATTAGATAATTAATAAGTTTTCGCAATTCGTGAAGGGTACGCATCGCCATCGGATTTTTGAATGAGCCTGTCTTTGGACTACCTAATTTCAAGGCGCCATCTTTATCAAGTTTGGCTGGTGGATAAATGCTTATTTCTGAAGGATGATAAATTTTCGAAAGTTGTTTTTCATCCAGGTGTTCAAAATGGACTTGCAAGAACTCTTTTAGAGTATCAATCAGTTTTGGCAAACGATAATAACCGGAATCGCTTTTGTAATAAATTTTATTGTTCGACTTTATTTCGAAATGCCTTTCACCATTGATGTCTTTTCTTGTCAGTCCTGATGTAATGAAATAAGCCTGATAGCAGTCTTTTACTGTGTCTGATATTTTCTTTTTTTCTTCCTCGGAAAAACTATTCCATTTGTTTGTGCCGTACTGTTCCTCAATAGCTGCCTGGATGTCGTTTAAATCGCTGTCATCTAATTTGTATTTATTACCACCAAACCTTTCGTTGTTTTGTAAATTTTTATGCCTTGAGACAAGGTTGTTGACAATATTCAAGATTGTTTTCTCATTTCGATTAG
This sequence comes from uncultured Ohtaekwangia sp., assembly GCA_964349405.1. GTDB lineage: Bacteria > Bacteroidota > Bacteroidia > Cytophagales > Cyclobacteriaceae > ELB16-189. The sequence goes on from CAYGGY010000102.1 coordinate 4,396, forward strand.
TGTCAATTACATCACCAATGCTATGCAGCAAAAGAGCTTCATTTTCTTGCCATAACTTATTACCAATAATTTCAGGGATGTTTGCCAGTACAACAGCTTCGGTATAGATCAGCCCTTTTTGCAGAAACTTATTGATTTTGTTGATCGCATTAATGCTTAACATTCCGTAACCAACAGGAAGAGCATTCCATGCAATGACAAATTGCTTTACTTTTTCATGTTCAAGATTTAATTTTTGTTCTGCGAACTCGGAAACATATTCCTGGTCTTCATAGCTAAATAGAACATGCCAAATATCTTCAATATCATAAAAGGCTTTATTGGATTTTGGTGCTTTACCCTTTTGAATTTTCACATTCAAGTAATCATCACCAAAAATATCTTTTAGTCGCGCAGATACTGGACAAGCTGTAACGGTAGTTTTAGGTTTGTAATTTAATTCCCAATCCTTTCTTTTTGTTCTAATAACGTCTGCGATTTCAGAGAAGGGAAAATAGGCTTTTGACTTTCTGAAAAACAATTTCAGGTAGATTTCTTGTTTCAATTCAAGTGGTAATTGTCTCCACTCGTTATTTTCTTTGTACTTGATGTTGTTTAAAAAAGACCAAGCACGAAATGTTTCAAATGCTGGATGACTGATAGGAGAGCGATACTTATCAGGTTCTAATGTACACTTACCAATCAATCCTTTCTGCGAACGCAGCGGACGTTTGTAAAATATGCTTCCATCATTTTTGTTTTTGGCTGTTTCAACTAGCTTAGTGTATAATGGATGCTCAAACCCTAATTCCTGAAATTTGAAAATGAATTTGATTTCGTCTTTGTAATTTTCTCTGACAAGGTATTGGGTTATTTCAAGACGGACCCTAATTCCTTGATTCTCTTTGTTGGCCAAAAATACTCCGACAGGAACTGAATTGTCATAATCTGGAAATAATTCTTTGAGCTTATTTGTTTTCTTCTTTTCTGATTTCTGGAGTTCTATTTCATTCTCATCAATTGTTTCAACTTCTTTTTCTTTGACATCATCGCTACTCTTGCGACTGCTCTTAAACCCTCTTCGTTGAGTGATGTGATACAATGCCCGGCCTAATTTGAAACGGTCTGTCTCTTTGGCAAAATCCGATTTTAATTCTGCCAATTCTTTTCGCAGTTGATATGGACTCGTATAATCAGGTTTACCATCGTTATCAAAGTCTAATTTTATCCAAGCGTCAAATGCGGCATTCCAAATCGGATAAACCCTTCCAGCATTATTATTTTTGCGCGCCTCCGCTTTGTCGTAGTGTCGCCACTTGTTCAGGTCTTCAGTAGACAATGGGCAATACCCTTCGTTTATCAAATGCTCAAGAGTAGCCCAGAGCCTATATTTTCGTGCTTGATATAGCCGTCTTGTCGAACGCTTTTTTGTCCTTTCAGCCGCAAATGAATACTCACCTGTTTTTCCAAGTCCTACGCCTTTATTAAAGGTCAACACTCCAAATTTTTCGATTTGATTATTTATCAGATCTGGATTTCTTAGAGCCCAACCAATTGAGTTTGTACCTAAATCAAGTCCAAGAATTTTATTCATCGTTTTTGTTTTTAGTTTATATCACTACATTTGAAATGCAAATCACAATAAGGCTATAAGCCGAAGATTTTCTTAGCCCTGCTTAGGTGGGGCTTTTTTATTCGCTATACTTTTTCTCTATTGGCTATTAAGATAAAAACAACTAATGACAAGTGATGTCATTTATCACTAGCTGCTTTACCAATTTTCTCTATTGAGGTGGGCTAGCGCTACAAACGAGAAGAGACTGGTGTTACCAAATATAATAAATGTTGTTAGAAATCTGAAAGGGTTGTATTCACTCAGGGTGCGCAGTGTGATGAGGTTCTTTTTCACCATCGGACTTACCATGAGGACTAAAGTGATTTCATTACGGAGAATACAGGTGAGTAAACCGCCAGACAGGTATTTCCAATTTCCGGCACTTTTTCTATATTGCTGCCGATTTATAGAAAATACTACTATAGCCGGTAAGCTCCATATTGAAAGCCTGAAACAGTATTTTAAGAGCCAAAAAGCTCTTTCTAGTCAGGATTTGGCCAAATTTTACCAAAAATCTGAACCAAATATTAAAGAAACGACTATCAACTGGCGCATTTACGAGCTGGTAAAAATGGGCATACTTGAACGCATTAGCCGTGGTCATTTTCGCATAGGCCAAATGAAACCTTTCGCACCTGAACCATCGAAGCAACTTTCAAAAATTTATAAAGACATCACTTCTCAATTCCCCTACATCCAACTCTGCATTTGGGAAACAGGTTGGTTGAATGATTTAGCGCAGCACCTTTCTAACAAATCCTTAATCATTTTGGAAACGGAGAAGGATACTTGTGAGACTGTTTTTCATAAATTACAAGACAACAATAAGACTGTTTTTCTTGAGCCAACGCTTGAAATAATGGAACGATATGTTTCGGTTGAAAATTGCCCCATCGTTGTGAAAGCTATGGTGTCGGAGGCTCCACTGCAAAGGATGGAAGGTGTTAACGTTCCTATGTTGGAGAAAATTTTGGTCGACTTAGTGTGTGATACAGACATATTGTATGCGTATCAGGGCAGAGAACTGCAACACATTTGGGAGAATGCCTTTAGTAAATACACGGTGCAGCAGGATAAACTTTTGCGCTACGCCAGCCGCAGAAGAAAGAAAAAGGAGATAAGCGAGTATATAAAGCGAACCTATAATTCGGCAGCAATCTGATTTTGTTGCCGTAAATTAGAAACGATGATAGACCCTAAATCACTGGAAAGCGACTGGATTGCAACTATTTCAAAACAGAAAAAGGCAGACCCTATTCTGGTGGAAAAAGTTATCCGTGCTTTGTGGTTGCTGGAAGGTCTTGCCTTAAGCGGATTGCCTTTTACTTTTAAAGGTGGTACTGCTTTAATGCTCAAACTTGGTTCTGCAAGAAGGCTGTCGATAGATATCGACATTATCATTCCCAAGAAAGATACCGGCCTGCCTGATTTGTTGACCAAGGTTGCTGAGGAGAGAGGTTTTAGCAAAGCAGAGGAACAGGTTAGAGAGACAAAATCGAGTATTGAAAAGGCTCATTATAAATTCTTTTACAAGCCTGTTGCACAAAAAGCAGATCAAGCCTATGTGTTGCTGGATATTTTAGTGGGTGACTCAGGGTATCATAAAATAGAAGAACTGCCAATCAAAAGTTCTTTTCTTTCTTTAACCGAAAAGCCATCAATGGTAACGGTGCCTTCTTTTGAAGACCTCACAGGCGATAAACTCACGGCCTTTGCTCCTGAAACAACGGGTATTCCCTACATAAAGAGCGAGCAAAGTGCAAGCATGGAGATTATCAAACAACTCTATGACCTCGGTTACTTGTTCGACCAGGTAAGTGACCTCACCATCGTGCGAAAAACGTTTGAGAGTATAGCACAAACAGAAATAAGCTATCGGCAACTGGATAAAACTCCTCACCATGTATTGGAAGATACCTATCAGGCTTCACTGTGCCTTTCATCACACGGGCAGTTAGGCAATGGTAATTTCAATGAACTCCTCTCAGGTGTGAAGCGCATTCAGCCTTACATTTTTTCTGAGAACTATAATATTGACAAAGCAATATCGCAAGCTTCTAAAATTGCGCACCTTACCCGACTATTGCTGATACAGGAAAAAGTAATAACACGTTTTGAAAGTGCTGACCAGATAAAAGAGTGGAGTATTGCTGACCACAGCATGACCAAGCTTAATAAGTTAAAGAAGATAAATCCCGAAGCTTATTACTACTGGCACAAATCCATTGAATTAAACGCTAAGTTATCATAGACTCATGACACAGGAACAAATACGCCAACTCGAAAAAGAATTGTGGGATGCAGCCGATGCCCTTCGTGCGAACAGCCCAATACAGTTTTGACAATACGCACAAAAGCAGCGAATATCCTTTTTGCTTTTTGTATTTGAGCTAATGTTTTAATGTCCTTAATACCCCACGAGGTGTCAGCAATACCAAAAGTCTTGTATTTATCTATGGGCTCATATTTCCATCGGTGGATATTAGTGCGAGGTATAAGCCGGAGTTGTTCGTGGTCCAGCAGGCCTTCACGAACCAAGTGCTTAAGGTGGGTGTGGTAGGATTTTCGTGTAATAATAGCAGCCATCAACAATAAGGTTGTTCAGGCTACGATAATACGGTTAATTTGATAAACCGGGGAGTGACAGGTTAAATCATTCGATCCTCATTTGATTTGTTGCGTTAGACATTGAATTCACCAGGTTGTATAAGGATTTGTTATCTTAATTTAAATACTAAAAAGCTTAACTAACCGATATTTAGATTAAAAAAGATGGCATGACAAAGTGTCCATCTTTTATTTCTTTGATACTATAAGCTTCTATGTGTAACTTGCACAAGCTTTAAAAGATCGAAAAGCAAGAGGTTCGAATTGGAGACCCTCCAGTCTACTTAATAAGTCTTCACGAACATCTAACTTTCCTCTTCCCTTTTTATGTTTAC
>CAYGGY010000103.1:0-4454 GCA_964349405.1 uncultured Ohtaekwangia sp.
ATAATCACCTCGTATTTTATTGGCAATAGTATTGGTATTCTCACCGCTTGACCATGCATAGGTATAAGGAGCCAACCCACCAATTGGATTTAACGTGATGCTGCCTGTGCCATTAGCATAGCCTGTACCCGTAACAAGTGGTTGCGCAACTATCTGCGCATCAAACGAAGCCGATACGGCTGGGGAAGTACCTGTATAAAGTGCTGTTTTGATCTGAAGTTCAGTAGTTGCAGCTGTTACCGTGCGCACCACCGTCCCATTCTTGTAATACTTTATGGAAGTACCTTCTCTGGAAACCCTGAATACATCCCCCATACGCCATGCGCCAAGGTTTGTGGCCGTAGAAGATTCATAGGAATAAGCAATACCATCCGTGCTATTGATCTGAATGGCATTGCGGAAACTTGTGTTCAAATAGCCGGGCGCATCCAAAGCAAAACCTACCTCATAACTAGATCCAAAAGCTCCCGCCACAAATTCTACCCATCCATCGGTATTAGCTGCCAACAGGTTGGAACTTACCCCTCCACCATCCCAGGCCACGGTGCCACTCTTGTTTAGCTGACCTCCATTATCGGCCACATTTGATGTGGTGCTCACCCAATTGGTTTTATACTTTACCGTATATGTACCGGTTTGAACACGGCTTTCCGCATCCGTAACCGTAACGGTGTAACTTCCGGGGGCTTTGTTGATGATAGAAGAGGTTGTTTCACCACTTGACCAGCTATAAGAATAGGGTTCTATTCCCCCTGTGGTTGTAAGATTAATACTTCCAGTGGAAGCAGTTCCACCCGCCCCGGTTATTGAAGCCCGCAATAATATTTTGGGGACAAAGGAAGAACTCACCACCGGGGTGGTACCACCCTGGCTATAAATGATGGCCCTCGCATTCAACTCTAAAGCAGGGTTTATCGTAACCGTCCTGAACGCAACTCCGTTTTTATAGTATTTCATCGAAGTGCCTTCACGTGATATGCGGAACACATCCCCTGAAACTAAGGTACCATAAGAAACTGCTGTTGATCCTTCATAACTCTGTATGGCTCCATTGGACAATATATATACAGAGTTGGCAAAATTGTTCGAGTTTAATAAGTTATAATTATTAGTAACAAATCCTATAAAAAAAGTTCGCTGGGTCGTTACGGTAAATTCAATCCAACCATCGGTATTTGCAACGAGTGCATTTGAACTCGTGGCCCCTCCGTTTGTCCAGGCGGCTGTAGCGGCTGTTTTAGTGAGTACTCCATTACTCTCACTTACGCCAATCAGGTCAACCCAACGGATTGATTGCTGGGCCTCTGCGGTTTGCACTCGCAGTACAAACAAGGATAGCAGTATGTAGGTATATAATTTAAACATAGGTCGTTGATCCTTATGGTTGAGTTATTTTTTTTACGGCTTCCGGAGGCATCACCACTACCAGATTGCCGAAGTCATCGTAGATATAGTAGGTGCATGCGTACTCGGTAGAACTTGCCTTTACTTTTTTGCACACTGTCCGGCCTTCTTTATCAATATATTCAACCACATCGTTCCCTTGTTCATCGATAGTACGGTTGGCATAGAGCTGGTTGGGCTGATAGTATTTGGCTACCTCGCTATTGCTCAGGCTAAGGGTCCCGGTCGATAGATCATAGTTAAACAGGAGTACATCCGTGGCAGCATTAAATTCATAACTTCTTGTAATGGTATGCCCTGTACCTGGCTGCCAGGCGGCACCGGGGGCACCTTGTTCTGTTATGCGGTTGAGGGGGGAGGGTTCGATAATCTTTTCAGAGAATGGATGGTTGCTCTCCACAACATTTGCAGGATGTGAAGGGTTGCTAAGGTTATAGAAATTTGTGATTGCAGTTACCGGGTCGACTAATGGCATCCCAGAATTAAGATTAATTGTGGCTGGTAAAAAGCTGATTCTTTCTCTTCCAAAGACATCGTACACATTGATATTTAATATATCTCTTTTTAGTGGACTACCTTGTTCAAAAAAAGACTGACTGGGTCTTCCTATACCATCAAAATAACTGTATTCACTCTTAATATCTTCTGGACTCGCATTCACCGGCAAAGTCAAAAAACCAGACCTCTGCGTAGTCCTCACCCGAACATAATTAAATGGCTGCCTATTCAAGCAATTTGACACTACACTAATAGAAACAGAAGCGCATGCAGTAACATTACAAGTTCCTTCTGCTCTGACAAAATAAACAGTATTGGATGAAGGCTTCACGGAAATCTGGCTTCCTGAACCAACAAAAATTCCTCCGCATGAACCACTGTACCATTTCCAGGCAGCACCCTTGCCGGGGATACCACCAAAAACAGTCAATATCACATTTTCATTAACACATGTTTCAAGTGCTGAAGCATATATTGATACCGGTGCAACAGAAGCGGTTTGCGTTGTAACTATTGCCTCACCATCCATTGGGTACACACAACCGCCTGACAGACTGGAATAAACTTTATACGTTCCTGGTGTGGTAAAGGGTCCAAAAGTTAATGACCCATTTGTACCGGGCTTGGTTGTTACTGTGGTCTCTCCCCGCATCAGGGAGTAATCATAACCGATCGCTGATCCCGAAAGGTTAAGGCTGAACGTCCCTCCTTCACAAATAGTTTGACTCCCGGTGAGGCCAAAAACTCCCGGTGGTTCGATAATATCAACAAACAAGCTAGCCTCCGAACTACTGCACCCATTTTTTTGTGCCTTTACTTTAATAGTACCATCATACCGGCCTGCCTTAACTCCAATAGATGAACTCCCCTGACCACCCAGAATTTCCCACCCGGAAGGAACTTCCCAAGAGTAGGTATAGCCAATAACAGGAGTTACTCCAAAAGTATAGTTGCCACCTGCGCATGGGTTGGGATAGGAAGCTAAAAAGACAGGAGTGCTCACGTAAGTAACACCAACATATTTATTGGAAGGTTGACTGGAACCACATTCATTGTTCGCAGTTACCGCTACCGTTGCAGTTCCACTTGTAACAAAAAATGCTAACTGGGCCATAATTCCCCCCTGGCCACTCAATACAGTTCCACCACTCCATGTATAAGATGTTGCTCTATCAACTGATGCTATGGAAAATGTAGAAGATGAACCGTGACAAACATAATTGATAGTGCCTGAGATAGCCCCAGGCTGGTCCGGTTTGGCAGGCTTAAATGCAACGGGCACACTTCCATTCATAGTAACAGGACAATTGATGGAGGATGATTTAATTGTATAAGTCCCCTCCTGAGTAAATGGGCCGAAGGTCAGTGGGCTGTTGTTCCCGGATAAAACGATTACTGCCCCGGGTGCTTCACCTGTTATGCCTTGATCATTCCGATAGGCCGTATAAGTGTAACCTGAAGCTGAATTATCCAGGTAAATCGTTGTTGAGGCGCCTGGACAGATAGACCCATTGCCTGATACATTGTAAACGGGGGATGTAGATTCGCCCGATACCTGTTCCGAATATTCCGCACTTTTGCACCCTGTGCTGTTGACAGCCTTGACTTTTATGGTTCCCGTTCCTGAGCCTACCTGAACATTGACGCTGGAGGCTGTTGCACTGCTCAGGATTTGGAAATTGGTGCCAACAATACTCCACTCATATGTAAACCCTGCGGTGGCTGTTACGGAGAATGTATAATTATTACCAACACACAAAGCCGGATTATATGAAATATCCGTGGGAGCCGAAGGTGGGGCAACAATATTGACATCAATAGTTCTAGCAGTACTTGTCCCACACTCATTGCTTGCAACTACAGAAACTGTAATTGGATTCCCTGAACTACCAAATGTGATTTGGACATTCGTTGTACCTTGACCACTTACAACAGTGCCTCCCGGGGCCGACCATGTGTAGCTTGTGGTACGGGAAACGGCAGCGATTGAAAATCCCGCAGTACCATTAATGCAAAGTGTGCTGGTGGTCGGTGTAATTGCTCCTGGCTGGTCCGGTTTGGCAGGCTTAAATGCAACGGGCACACTTCCATTCATAGTAACAGGACAATTGATGGAGGATGATTTAATTGTATAAGTCCCCTCCTGAGTAAATGGGCCGAAGGTCAGTGGGCTGTTGTTCCCGGATAAAACGATTACTGCCCCGGGTGCTTCACCTGTTATGCCTTGATCATTCCGATAGGCCGTATAAGTGTAACCTGAAGCTGAATTATCCAGGTAAATCGTTGTTGAGGCGCCTGGACAGATAGACCCATTGCCTGATACATTGTAAACGGGGGATGTAGATTCGCCCGATACCTGTTCCGAATATTCCGCACTTTTGCACCCTGTGCTGTTGACAGCCTTGACTTTTATGGTTCCCGTTCCTGAGCCTACCTGAACATTGACGCTGGAGGCTGTTGCACTGCTCAGGATTTGGAAATTGGTGCCAACAATACTCCACTCATATGTAAACCCTGCGGTGGCTGTTACGGAGAATGTATAATTATTACCA
>CAYGGY010000103.1:4554-8735 GCA_964349405.1 uncultured Ohtaekwangia sp.
CCACTCATATGTAAACCCTGCGGTGGCTGTTACGGAGAATGTATAATTATTACCAGCACACAAAGCCGGATTATATGAAATATCCGTGGGAGCCGAAGGTGGGGCAACCACGCTCACAGCGAAAGTTTGTGGTGTACTTTGACTTCCACAGGAATTTATTGCAATGACTGAAACAGTCTTTGATCCAGAAGTTGAAAAACTCATTACAGCTGAAAGAGTTCCTTGGCCGCTGATTACCGTTCCCCCAGACCAAGTATATGAAGTTGCACCTGAAACAGCTGTTGTGGAATAGGTGGCACTTGCACCTTGACATAAAGTACTGGTTCCCGATATAGCACCAGGAGGGGATTGAGCAGGGCAGGCAGCTGCTTGATTAACCTGAATAACAAAATCTCCAGCATTCACTCTACCCGTTCTACTAAAAGTCGTTGAATTAACATTACACGAAATGCTGATACCAAAACTATTTACAGTAGCAGTAAAGAAAGTACCTACCTGGCTGAAGGAGTAATCGGTGCAACCCGAAGGATCGGTTTGTACATTAACGGTACCAGTACCTCCGCTGGCTGTAAAATTAAATGATTGGGGACTGGCATTCAATACATTACACTGGCTGTAAGCATAAGCTGTGCTTAGGATTGAAAAACCGACAACCATCACAGGATATAAAAACTTTCTTATTTTCATGTTGCTGCTTTAGAATATTCTATAATGCCTAAACTCAAACCTTAATTTTCCTTATAGTGGTAGTCAAATTGTCTTAAAGCATTTTTATGTTGGTCTCTTATTTTTATCAACCTTAGGAATCTATCACGTTCGTAAAAAGAAGTGATATTGTTTGGGTCTGTCACGGAGGTTAGCCCTTCCAGTATATCATAGGTGTAGGTTGTCATGGAAGATCCTACCGGAAAAAAGCGGATTTCATCTACCTGGCCGGCTAGGTTTATGGTAAAGGTTCCCGATGTAATGGCAATGTTATTTTGCTGAACAAGATTCCATACGTCTGAACTCTTTTGGAAATATGTTAGGTTATAGCTCCCATTGGGCAACCCAGTTAAGGTCTTTACATATCCTCCTGTTCGGCTTTTTCTTCCCGTTTTCGCGTCATTCTCCCCACTGTTTCCTTCTTGATCCTCAAAGCTTGTATAGAAAATTTGGTTTTGAGAAGCGTTATTCACTTCTGCTATTGGCAGGGTTGCTCCATAACCATAGAGGTAGGTTAACTTCGGCCCGTTATCCTTTGAAACAGACTGCATGTTTCCGACAGCATCATACGAATGAAAGACTAAGCGTGGCTCATAAGGTAAAGAGCCCTGCCGGGTACTTACAATTTCCGGTGTTATTATATTGTTGCCCCAGTCTCGGTAAGTCGTTTTTTTACTGAAGTTTGGCAAACCGTTTCGGAAATTAGACACTTCAACTTCAAAGTTGAGCATATTCCTGTTAACCATATCAGCGTAAACGGGCGTGGCTATGAAATCAAATGGATACTTATTTTCAGTTAGAAGAATGCTGTTATCGCTCCCTTTTACGGATGTACTGCTAATAAGATGATTTGCATTGTAGGTGTAATCCGTAACCGTTTGGAGTGATGTGCCATTGTCATGGTATGTAGTCTCAGAAGTTTGTATGAGTTCCTTCTTTCCAACTGAAATCGTGTAATCTGAAAATTTAAATACACCGGTGTTGGAAAATTGGGCACCACACCCGGCCCCTTCATTCTGTGACAGCCACTGTGGCCAATACGATGGGACTTGGTAATATCCTGGTATTATGTCCTGGACATCTACTACATAGTCGGGCGTTGGAAAAATGAATTTCCCAACACGCAAACCCCAAAGTTTTTCGTTGTCATAGGTGGTCTCCCAATAAGTATGATTTGTTCTCCTTATCAGCCCATATGAACCTCCGGTGTTTTTATAATCTCTCTTCTCAATCATAGAGCTCTGTTTCCAATGATTAATCTGTGAATTCAAGAAAAGCCCATCGACACTCGCGGCAAAAGCCATTTGATTTCCCATATCGTATTTATAAACTGTTTTGCCGATGTTGTCTGTAGGAGTTCCGTGGTACTCGCTTACTTCCTCGTAATAAACTGGCAATTGATGGAATTCACTAAAAATTGGAAGAACATCTGCTGAAAATACTCTTTTGCGAAAGAATACTTCTTTTGCAGTTATAAAAACACCGATCGCAACGTGATAACCTTCAAGTAGGTAATTCTGATGCTGAGTCTCATAAGACATATTAAATTTACTGGGGATAAGTGGCAATTTTCCGAAACCAGATTCAGCGATACCGTATTTATATGTTTTTGTTGAGTTATATCCTTGTCCATCACTGGTGATTGTCTGATACAATCTTAACCCCGGCCCAGCCAAGGTGGCATTGGGCTCGTTGTGATTGTCATATAGATTATGTTCATATATAAATTCTTTTGAGCCACCTGTAGGAAATGTTATTTTCTTTAAGACCCCGCTTTTAATGGCTTCGCCTGGCTTGCGTATTGTATTTGCCAGGCCATCTCCAATAGTAATAAAGGCAAGCCCTGATTGTGGATGATAGACATCAATGTTCTCAATCAAAGGACGCATTCCTACATATCCCGATGCGTTATAATAGCCCCACAAATCCCTGAACCTTCCATCAACAACATTGGGCACAGATGGGTAAACCGTAGGATAGTAATCAAATTTATAAATGTCAGAAGTATTGTTGTGTGCATCCTTTACCTTTAACAATTCTAGTTTCTTGGTTGGGGCATTACCATCGGAAAGCAAATCCTGAAGTGTCTGATTGAATTCAACTATCCGGATTATTTCAGTTTTTCCATTCTCTATTTGCATGCTCAGAATCATGTCACCACCGTTTTCCAGATTAAACTTTACCCTTCCATTTCTAAATTTTATTTCAGTAATTCGCTGAATTATACTAATTCCATCTTGGAAAGTTCCTAATTGATCAGTCTCAGTAAATGGAGGCACATCGAGGCCCACTGATCCATTGGGGTTGAGACAATTATCGTACTTATCAGTAACAGTTGTTAATTGAGAGACCGTTCTTTTGCTTTTTGAAAAAGATTGATACTTGAAGAAAATAGTATCCACTTTATCCGCAGAAATAATTTCAGTCAGCATCCATGAATTTTTTCCAACACCATCAGAAGTCTCGTGGTACTCGGTGCCATCCTTCAATGACTTGCCAAAACGATAAGTGTTTCCGCCATCGTCAATGATTGAGATATAATCGAAGTAGTTGATATTGTACTGGGCATTGGCCTTGTGGCACTCAACTTTATAAGGCTTTTTTGGAATGAGTACTGGAACCTTTACATTATTTTCATCCCGGAGAATGAATTTGCCTGAAATTGAATTTGCAGAATAAGAAAAGATATCATACTCAGTATCGTACCACGGCAATGGGTAATGGGTTTCATGGATACCTTCCAAAAAATCGGCATCAGCAATTGTACCAGAATTAATTTCGGATGCCTTTTTCCAAGGGGTTGGAAATTTTACGACAAAGTCATTATCGTCAGGTTCTCCATATATAGTACGAGAAATCATGCCACCTGCCATTAATGTCCAACCAAGTCCTATAGCCCCTGTCTCATCATACACTTTGCGGCCAGAAGAATGATAATTAATGCTTATGGGCAAAGTGAGGCTTCCACTTTTTACTTCATAGAGGGGAATATTTATTTGGGGGATACCCGTTGCATAGTCAACTGGATAATCTAAATACTTAAACAGTGAAGCAGCCTCAGGGGAAGGAGGGACAACTTTGGGAAGCTCTTGCGAGATACATAGCGAAATTGGTATCAAAACCAATAAAAGAGATACAATTGCCTGGCTTAAGTCAACATTTTTTTTCTTGAGGATGGCATTAGTACTATGAACGTCTGGTGAGCAGTATGTGTTTTTCATCGAAAATTTATTATTAATTAGAATCTCTTACGCTCATCGTAAGCAAGGAGTTTTGAGATTAGGAATGCCGGTGTATGTATTAAATAAAATGTATAAATTATTGCAACTCATTTTTCAGTTTCTTGTCAATACTCTCATCTGAAGTAGCTCATTTTCATCGAGTCACTCAAAACTATATCTTAGCATTAAACTATTTTTTCCTAAAATCACTTTTGTTATACATTCAAAACTTACCGTAGTACTACGGTAATGAGT
>CAYGGY010000104.1:0-2897 GCA_964349405.1 uncultured Ohtaekwangia sp.
ATCTTTCTCTTCTTCACGATATATGCTAACTTTAGCTTCTAGATCTTTCGCTTCTTTCTGAAGTCTTTCTACTTCTCTCTGTGAACGCTTAAATGCTGACCATCTCTTTATCAATCTAATTCCAGCAGCAATAGCGCATATTCCACTCAAGAATAGAATAATGATTCCAGTTCTTTCTGGCAAAGATAAGCCATCCCACATATTCTTCCAAATTGGCTGGACTTTTTTCTTTGCATCATCTTGCTGGCTAGGGATAACTTCAGGATGCTTTACCTCTGGAGTAGAAGGCTTTGTCTCGGGAGCGGGCGCTTGGACTTGTGCAGGAGTTTCTAATCCTATTGCATTAAGATTTACTGGGCCCGGAATAACCAATTTATCGCCGGGCCGAATATTGACAATAATATGCCGGGCATCTTTGTAATATCCACCGTCTTCATACATTGGTCTAAGGGCGTTATTAGGACGCTGATGAATCTGCGGATTAGCCTCGTATATTCGAGGCCATTGCATATGTGCTGCATTTCTACCCTTGCTAATCCCTTCTACCCCTTGGTAAGCAGTGCCTGCGATACCCCAATTAGTATCTCCCTGCTCAACCACTGCTACAATTTGGGTCTGATTGGGCTGCTGCCCCTGAACAACCTCAAACTTAGCTGCATTTACTGTATTGGGTAGTGCAAACATTATCATAAAGGCGGCTGTAACTATGGCTTTCTTTAAATTACGCTGGATAAACTTAAATAGTCCATCTGAGGTTTTCTGCGACCCAATATCTTGCTTCAGAGAAGATGATGCTTTAGTGGCTTCAACAGATAGGCCTTCTGGCTGCTGAGACGGCTGGATTCTTTCCCAAATCCGCCTTAATAATAAAGTCTGCTTTGGAATATTCGGATCAACTTTTTTCAGCCCATAATTCCACTGCGGGCTGAATGTTTCCAGGTATTCATTACGAATTGCATAGGCATCCCAGAGGCCTAAAGCTTTAAGGTGTCCAAAGCCAGCAACTTTCTCTATCTCAATTGCCTGGGCTGGATATTGTGCGCTAAAATGTTCATGGATAGCGCTGAAGTTAGAGACAAAGCTGCTCATTAACACTTGGGCAAAACCCTGCTCCTTGGCGTATTCGACTACTTTCTCTAATGCTTTTTCGGATAGCTTTCTTACTGAAACAGGCCAAGTCCTGCCCCAAACCGGAAGTTGAATTGCATCAATTATTAAAATCGGGTTATTATCTTTTTCAGCGACAATTGCGTAGACATTACCCACCCATTTATCATCCTGCAATATCTTAAAATTTAGGAATCCTGGATCAAATAGGAACTGCGGGATAGTATTATAAAAAGCAGACCCATTTATAGCAGTGCAGTCTCCGCTGGCAATACCTCTTAAGATATCGTCTGCTCCGCGGTCAGAAAGCACTATTGAGTATTGGATATCTCTTGCTTGGGATATCTGTTCTTTTTTAACTTGAGAAGCGGCCAGGCGATTGAACTGCCAGCGCACATCTTCTAATTCACGGCTGAGGAGTTTGTTTAACTCATCTCTTAGCAAAACATCCGACTCAACAGCAATTAATTCTGCTCCAACGCCGATTCTCAGGAACTCTTCCAACAGGCTTAATGCCTCAAGATATTTGTGCTTTAATGGCAAGCTGGCTGAGTCAGTAAGCTTATCGCGGAATCTTAAATAAGCGCATGCCTTAAGTAAAAGATAATATTCGTAAAATTCTACTTGATTAACCTTCTTAATGCCTCTTTTCTTGATAAACGCTCTCTTATTAGAAATTTTTTCTAAAACACTTTCTGGTAGAGCAGCATTGTATTCCTTTTTTAGTTTGGTAAGGGTTTTTTCGATAAACTCTTCAGCGCGCCTGTCTTCTTCATGCTGAATTTCTTCTTTGGCTATACTAAAGAAATATTCTTGTCTGGGCTGGTCAAAATCATCGGGCAAGCCCAACTCTCTTGCCCTCTGTTTGAAATCTTGATAAAAAGACTGAGTTTTAAGAAATCCTAAAACAGAATCGCGCTTGATAAGTTCAGAAAATAATAGTCTTAATGCCTTAACAGCTTGAGACCTTCTAATACCAATCTCAAAAGGCAAGTGAATATCTATTCTTCTTGGAATAAAATCTTGCAAAGTGGGTGATACTTTTTCTAACACTTTTGCCAACAGCTCATCTACATCTTGCGGCAACTTATATTCCATATGTAGCGACCACGGAATGTACATACCGTGATATGGTTCGTATTTTGGTTTTCCAGGGAACAATTTATTGAGAATGTAGCAAAAGAAGCTAAATCTCCCTACCGGGCTTGATGCAAAGGCCGAACCTCGGCTTGAGCCTGATTTAATCATACCTAAATCTACTCTTAAATGCTCGGCTTCTAGTTTTTTCTCTTGTATCTTTGCCCTTAATTCACTAAGCTCATATTCTAACTTTTGTATCTCGGCCTTCGTTTGCTCTGAAGCATTCATTAATGCAGTAGCCAGGGCGCCTTTACCTGTATTGGCTGCTTCCTGTCCTCTCTGGTTAATTTGCTTAAGCTCTGTTTGCTTTTCTTTTACGAGGGCAAGGATCCGGGTTTCTTCAGCAGACATTTCGCCTATAAGCTTCTCTACATAATCAAGTTCTGTTTGCCTCTCTTGAATAGCCTGTGGCGTAGTCTTATCTAAGGTAAGTTTATATCCTAAGACACCCTGAAAACCATTGCTAATAAAATTGCCTGGGATTGTCTGAACATATTCTTCATTCACCCCTGCCTCAGAAAAGAATTCCGTTCCGCCAAGTTTCTTTAAATTAAGTGTCTCGGTATTGTCTTTGCCGTAATCACGCTTTAAGGCGGTTAATATATCCGGACCTATCTTGTGCTGCGCTGGATTACCACTTACCAATAAAT
>CAYGGY010000104.1:2907-8035 GCA_964349405.1 uncultured Ohtaekwangia sp.
GCCTATCAGTTGCTTGATAAATCTGGAGGAGAATTTAACTCTGCGTTCTTTCCAATCATCATTGCTTTTCGTAATCGGATGTTCCAGATTTAGCTGGAACATATCCAGGTAAAGATATTTTCTATCATTCTTGTCTTTAAATACAAGGGTATAAACATTACCCACCCATTTATTCTTTTCGATTACCTTAAAAAGGAAGAATGCGGGGTCCGTAACGGATGCCTGGGTATCCAAGAAATGCGGATTATCTCCTTCGGTATAACGCGTGCAATCCCGGCTAACCCATCCTTTAAAGAAATCAGCCAGGGTTCCGCCAGAAAGATAAAACTGTAATATGCCCTCTCCTGCATCGCCTACCTTATTGTTAACAGTGGCTATCTTCTGTTTAACAACCATAGACATTTCATTAAAAAGCTTGGGACTCTCCTGCAGCCATTTATGTCTTGTTAGAAGGCCTAAGATTCTATCCCAGTATTGAGAGGTAAGTCTTAATCTGCTAAAGTCATCTGTGGCAGTAAAAATCCTCGCCCTTAAGTCAGCAGTCTCCTGAAAAGCGAATATCTCAATGATTTTCACGACAAATACAATTCTTTGTTGTTCAGAGAACTGCCAGTTTTGCACCTTGCCTAATAACTGTTGAGCCATCTTACTAACAGTATCAGGAGTAATAAATTCTTCTAAAGGACGTCCTTTAATCAATTCTCTTTTCGGTCCAATGAAATTATCATAGAGATTAAACCACTCCATCCGTAAATACTGAATAAGCTGCCTTAGAGCCGGGACGTTATCTGTAATAGGAACCACCTGAGATTCTTCATCTTTTGACCAGTTTAAGACTCTGTCGATATACGCAACTCTAAATTTTTCTCCCGGTTGATTAAATCCCGGCTTTAAACCGTTTGCCTCCTCAAGAAAATGTTTGTAGAAGCCCGGCCTTTGCGATTCGTAATAACTATAAACGCCATCCCTGCCCATTTTCTCCATAGCGCGTTTTACAGGAGAATAATATTGAATAATGCTTCTAAGTGTATCTTCACCTACTGCTCTAATTAATTCTTCAAAGCTTACAGCATCTCTTAAGCCTATCAAGTTTTGAGGGGCGCCCAACTTTACAATTTTCTGTTCAATAAGATATTGCGCCACTTTTTCTACGCGCTTATCCATATCGAGAGAAGAATCAGTTAGGGTATCCAAAAGGTTAACGGTAATTAAAACTGTCTGGTGATAAGTCTTATGGTATAGATTTAAAACTGCTGGCAGATGATTAAAATCGCGCGATTTGCCTTTATCTTTGTAATATGTGAATACAGTCTCAATATCGCGGCAGAATACTTCCAATACTTCATTGTTAAGTTCGGACAGCGTCCCCACCCAGAAAACAAATTCTCTTGGATTAGTAGTGAAATTTGCGATTTTAACTAAAGTATTTCTGAGCAAACTAATAGAGGGGGGTTTTGTGAAATTGGCGGTTTTATCCAAAGTATCCCAAACTGAAGCCAATCTTTGCTGCTCCTCAGAGTTTGTAGTAAATCTTGCGGTTAATTCACGTCTTTGTTTTACATACTCCTTAAGCTCTTGATACCTGGCTAAAACTTGTTTTGTTCCCGCAGCCCAAGTCTGCGCCTCGAAATTAACGCACATAGTAAGCCACCAGACAAAATCAGTCCTTCTATACTGCGGACTAGCTAAAGAATCGATGTCCTTTAATATTTCTAAGATAACATCTTTAATTAAGCCGGCACAACTAGGCCTTTTTTCTTCTAACTTTGCCCTTAAAGTATCAATACTTCTGGCAAGGTCATCTTTTTCCTGCTGGTTAGTACCGAGTTTCTCCATAGCCATTTCTTTAGCCTGCTTAAAACCAGCTAAGTCATTGAAATTGTTTATTACTGTCTGGGCTCCACTTCGCCATACAGTTGTATTCAAACCAACTAATTCGCCTAACCAATAAATGAATTCTTCTTTTGAGCGGCAGGTTTTTGTAAGCTCCGGAAGGATGTCTTTAAGTAAATCAGAGGCCTGAGGAAAGCCTTTCTGCACAAGCTGTAGTCTTAGATTATCAATATCTGAAAGGAATTTCTGGCGACTTGCGTCATCCTGGGTAAATTTAGCTGCTGCATTTTCTCTTGCCTGTTTATAAGCTACGTGATTATTAAAAGCCTGCACAACTGACTGTGTTCCATGCCACACATTTTTATCAAAGGCCTTTAACACTGTGATATAGTCAAAGAATTCTTGTAAATTCCTAGAAACCTCCGTAACCCGCGTTATTACATCTTTAAGTATAGAAACATCTCCAGATACCTGCTTTCCCCTTAATTCTTCCCGTAAACTATCAACAGTTTGGAATAAACGGGATATTTCTTCAGGGATACGGCATAATTTCTGTGAGGCTTTTTCTTTGGCAGTCGCATAGGCAATGAGATTTTGCAAAATACCGAGAAAGCCGCCAGAAGACCATAATTGCTTGTCAAAGCGCATAACCTCATTTATCCAGAATAAGAACTCATCTAAATTACGCGATGCATTATTAATCTCTGCTAGAGCTTTCTTGAAAATACCGGGATAATTTAAACCATCTCTTTCTAGCTTCTGCACAAGGTTGTTTATGGCAGTCTTTACTTTTGCAGCTGTCTCCTGATTAGTAGCGCCAAACTTATTTAAAGATTCCTCTTGAACACGATCAAATTCTCTTAAGTCAGCAAAAACTGTTAAAATCTGCCTTGAACCTTGTTCCAAGATATTTTTGGGTAGGCCTACAACTAAGGTTAACCAATGCCAGAATTCATCCCTTGACCTTGAATGCTCAGTTACCTGCGGCAGGATATCTTTCATTAAGGCTACAGCATTTTGTATGCCTTTTTGGGTAAGTTTTTCCTTGTCTCTCTCGATGCCATCAAAAATGGCCTTCTGCTCTTGAACGGTGTTTGCAAATTTAGCGGCGACTTGCCGTGATACTCTTCTATATTCTCCGATATCGCCATAAATTCGTGTTTTTTCGGATTTCCAGTTGCCTAATTTAAACAAACGGGCGACCTTCTCTTCCTGTCCTGCCTCTACCCAAGACCGAAAGATTGTCTCTAAGTATTCCTTGGACATGCGGGCGTATATGGGCGCAACCTTGCTTAAGTCTCCATCCAAGAGCTCATCCGAGGGTTTCTTGCTTACTCTCTCCAGCCTTGTATAATCCAATGGATATCTAAAGAATCTCCATATGGTCTTAAAAAGGTCTACTGACTTACCGATAACAAGCGGTAGTCCAACGGCTAAAAGCGGACCGCCTACTCCGGCGCTTAGCCACGCAATCCATTTTGTTGCGGTTGTCGCTTGCTCTGTGCCTAACTGCCACCAATTATACTGGTAAGCACCATATAGAAATACTCCTGATATAAGCGCTCCTAAGGAAGCCACTCCAAAGCCCCATTCGTCGAAATCGCTGTAAACGCTCTTTATCCATTCGCTCCTTGAAGGCACGGATTCTCGCATTGTCTTAAAATAAGGAAGCCTGTCCGGCTCTTTAGGTTTTTCTACCCTGCCCGTTTGTTGTAATATCCTGTTTAGCTCCTCCCTAACTGAGTAATCCGGCTTTATCTCCTGGGCGCGCTGAAATGCCCTTACTGCTTCTGTTAAACGGCCATTTCTATGCAGGGCCCTGCCTAAATTAACAAAGACTATCGCGTCATTTGAATCTAATTCCAGCGAACGCCTGTAAGATTCAATGCCTTTTGTATCGTCTCCCTTTTCCGCGTAGACCACGCCTAAATCATTATGTGTGGAGCTATTATTTGGCTCAAACTCCAAAGCTTTTTTGTAAGCATCAATTGCTTCGTCAAAATGTTTCCTGCTCCTCTGGTATTCTGCTAATAAACGGTAGTCCGCAGCATCTTCAGGATGTAATTTTATGGCTTTATTAATCAAGGTAATTGCCTCATTAATTCGTCCCTTTTTAAATGCCGATTTTGCTTTAACCTTGAGTCTCTTATAAGAGATGCCTTTGCCAAATATACCGCCCAAAATACCAATGAAGATAATAACCACCCAGGCAACTGTCAACATAGTAATCATGACCGCTATATCGCTATCAATTAATTCCCAAAGGAACCGGCCTATTTCCTCTTTGAAAAAGAATAACAAAACTACTGAAAAGCTACTCGCTATCATTCCTATACTCTTACCTGCCAGGGTGTTATAGTATTTATCAAGAATTTTCTTGGTGATATACAAAGGAATGCCGAAGATTGTTCCAATGATAGCGCCTGCAGCTATTACGAAGGGATCAACTTCATAAAGTTTTGTGTCTGGCGACTCTCTCAATTCATTTCTAATCTGTCTAATCCGCTCTTCGTATCTATCTCTTTCACTTTGCAAGCGGCTAATATTATCCTTGGCTTTTCTTAGCCTAGAACTCAAGCCTTCCACTGCCGGCTTTAAAGCAGCCATTATGACTTTATCATTCTGCCTTTTTGCCTCCTCAAGACCCTCACTTAACTCCGCCAAATCTGACTCTGTCTTTCCTACTAAGGCTTCTTGCTCAGTAAATTTCATCAGGAAACGCTGGTATTCTTCAATTAAGGCCTTGAGCCTTGTTTCCGGACTATCGTTTTTCTCACCATCATGGGCAGGGAGAGATCGGGCTTCTGGCGGTTGAGGTAATTCTAATGTACCTTTCTCTTCTTCTATGGAAACATCTGTAACTATCACATCTTCGGGCAAATTCCTGGATAACTCATGCTGAATTCTGTTTCTAGCCTGATTTTCAGAAAAATTACTTAAATCCTCTACCCTTGAAAGATAAATAATAACCCGCATGGCAAGCTCAGGGTTGAGATATAAAGACTTATTTAGTGCCATTTTAGAGTACTCTCTAATCATCTCGGGAAAAGGAGGTATCCTGATCATTCTTGTCTCTATAGTATTAAGCCACTCTCTTACTAAAGGATCGTTTTCAAAGTGAGGATTATTAGTCAAGATCCACTTTAGATACCTAGGGAGCCGGGGATATCTTTTATTTATTTCTTCACTTACATATAAATTTTGTTCTTCAAAACTTGGCGCATGAAAATGCATCATATGTTGAATTTGGTTGTCGATGATACGCCGGAATTCTCTTTTTAATTCAGTAAGATAG
>CAYGGY010000104.1:8045-8450 GCA_964349405.1 uncultured Ohtaekwangia sp.
TGAGTAAGCAGCTGATAAATCTGCTCATTAGAAAGTCTGCCGAACTCATCTAATGCCTGCCCGGTAACACTGTCCCTGGCATTGTCAATTGCCCGCTCAAAATCGCGCAGGACTTTCTCATCAGTGCCATCCATCATTCTCTGCATATTCTCTAAGATGCGCAATGCCTTATCCCGGTCTGAATCATACTGGTTAAGCATAGAAAGAGGTAATGGCAGAGGTAATTCCGCGGGACCGGTCGGCCTGAAACTCCCAGCCAGGGCATCTTTTGATGTCTGAGATACCCAGTCATTGAGCTGTTGAATACCCATCTCTAATTCCTGCCGCAATGCGGAAGGAGTGTTATTTTGGGGCTGCTGGGGAACAATTATTTCTGGCTGCCTTATAAACCTGGGACGTATAGAC
>CAYGGY010000105.1:0-8413 GCA_964349405.1 uncultured Ohtaekwangia sp.
AGCCAAATGAAGGATTTGTACAAAGCTCTTTCCAATACAACAACTTTCCCCGATTGATTTTATCTGATTAACAAATCGAGGTGGAATGGAAAGCAAAACGATAACGCTTTTAAGTAACAGTGACAAAATAACATGGACAATAATTACTTGACAACAAATACATAATTATGTAGTTACAAAAAACAAGTCCATACTTTATTTTGTCACCGTTACTAAAAAAGTGAATTCACTACCGATGTCAACCGCTGTTATGGTTGGTCGTCTGATTCAATCATAACTGATAGCTGATTACTTCTTCACAATTGGTAATCGCACCACGGATGGATATTTCTTTGAATGATGAATTTGATTGTGGGCAACAACACCTTGTGATTCATCAAAGTTATTGCCTCCGGTATTCAAATTGCGCTCGAAGCGCGGAAAGTTACTGCTCGTAATTTCAATGCGCACCTGGTGGCCGGCAGCAAAGTAATTGCTGGTGGACATCGGAGATAATTTCACTTTATACACGTTACCCGTTTGCATGAACACTTCTTTTTCATATCCTTCGCGATAGCGCACACGCTGAATGGTTTCATCCAGGTTGTAGGCTTTTCCATCCGGATAAACGTCAATCAATTTTATGGTAACGTCTGTGTCCTTTACATCCGATGATAAATATAATGTTGACTCAATGAATCCACTTACTTCCATGCCTTCTTTCAATGGCTCGGACGTATAGACCAGGATATCATCGCGCAACTCCATCTCCGCTTGATCAAACGCTCCACCGGTTATCGCATTGCCGGTGCAACAAACATTGCCTCCATGCGAGGTAACCGGATTGGCAGGATCATAGGCGAACGTATCGGGTTTATCAGAAGAAGGAACACGTGACACTAATTTACCATTACCGTTGCGTGTATTGGCTTTGCCTTCGCTGCTCAAAAAGTAATCGGTCATCACCGCGTTGGCAGGAGGCCAGGTATCGGATGTTTGCCAGGTGTTGCTGCCCATCGTAAAGTATTTTACGCGGGGCGTTTCTTTCTTGAAATTATGTTGTTCTCCTTTCAATTGCAGATCAAACCATCCCCAGGTCATATCATCGTAATTCAATCGGGCATCGCCCATGCTTCGTTCACCCACCATCGTATTTTCAGTAGCACGCTTGTAGGCGCAGTGCAGGGTAGGAGCGATTACCAGATATTGGTTATCGGCAATTTCCTTATTGGAATTTTTACGCACGTGATTAAACAACGTCAGGTTTGGACTGGATGAAACATCGTACCACGAAACAAACCAATAGGCCGGAACATTCAACGGCATGGTATCATGATAGAGGCCGCCTTTAAACCAGGCCGGATCATTGGGCTTGCGCCTGATCATGTCTTCATAAATTCCTTTTTGTCCGTTTACATTTTTGATGATGTCCTGTACCGGTAAGTGACGCAAGGCTTGTGACCAATCCACCTTCGGCATTTCGGTAGCCAGGTCGTAGAAGCGTTGCACGCGCACTAAATCCACTTGCGTGATGTCTTTGGGGAAGGTGGGGCGAAATAAATCATTTTGCGTTCCATACAACCATGCGGTGAACAGCATTTGCTGTGCGCCTCCGCGATACCAGTTTCCCTGTTCATAAAATTCTCCCACCCGACCAACACCGGCACCGAATCCTTGTGCCACCATAGCCGCCAACGCTGGATGGTTCAAGGAGGCAACGGCCATTTGCCACTCTGCGGTGGAGGAACAACCGATCAACCCGATTTTCCCATTCGACCACGGTTGCTTTGACATCCATTCAAACGCATCGTATCCATCTGTAGTAGGCGTTCCCAGGATATCCCATTCACCTTCCGAGAAAAATCGTCCGCGTTCGTTTTGCACTACATAGGCATAGCCACGTTGCACGGCATCATAGGCCGCTTCTAGTCCACGGGTGCGCATTTCACCATCCACCCAGGTATTGAAGTTGTAGGGTGTGCGCGAAAAAACAATGGGCACTTTAGCGTTTCCCTTTGGTCGGTAGATGTCTGTGGCTAAGCGTTCGCCATCACGCATGGGCATCATCACTTTTTGATCGATGATGGCAATGGCTTCTAATTTCTTATAAATATCATTCTGTTGTTGCGACCAACCAGAAAAGGAGGAAGCAACAAAGAGGAGTAGCAGGTAGTATTTTCTCATAATACTTTTCGTTAGATGAATTGGCTTATAAGATAGGGGAACTATTGACCATTGACAATGAATAAGTGACAATAGGTTTTAATCATATCAGGATAGCGGTTCCCTACGGTTGTATCCTTTCAATCCAAAATCGTAAATCTAAAATCGTAAATCGATTCACACTTTCACCAATCCTATTCGTATGGCTTCCAGCACCATGCCGGTGCGGCTTTGTACTTTTACATTGGCAACTTAAAATAATATCGCCCCCTACGGGGCTGCAAAATCATTTAGCAACCAGGTTCTACCATAATGTAGTTCCTGCGGAACTTTGAAGCCCTGAAGGGCGGCATTTTGGTAAAGCAGCCTATCAACTAAATCATAACCCCAGCGGGGTGGCACTATCTAACCGCGTCAATCTGAGATACACTCGCATAACATAATGACATTGAATCCAAAATCGTAAATCTAAAATCCAAAATCGTAAATCGATTCACACTTTCACCCACCCTCTGCGTATGGCTTCCAGCACCATGCCGGTGCGGCTTTGTACTTGCAACTTTGAAAACAAAGATTCGCGATAGCCGTCAATGGTGCGTTCACTCACGTGCATCAACTTGGCGATTTCTTTATACGTAATGTCGCTGGTGGCATGCTGAAGAAATTCGCGCTCTTTTTCACCCAGATGAATGCCCTCTCCTAACTGATTAGTAAGTAAGAGTTCCGACAGATGGATTTTATTCAGTTCTGAGTTGTAATAATTTTTTGAATAGATTTCTTTCAATGCCCGCTCAAGTTCATTGGGGTGTGTGTCTTTGAGTAAGTAGGAGCAACATCCGGCTTTGACCATGTCAATTACTGTTTGTTCCTTGTCGTTCATCGAGAGTGCCACCAGGCGCACGGTGGGATGAGTGGCCCGCAGCCATTTTGCCGTTTCAATGCCATTCATCACGGGCATCTCTACATCGATCAGCATGATATCCGGCAGGGGTGCACCAGCTTCCAATTTCTCTTGCAAATTTTTTCCGTGCGATGCTTCCACCACCACGGTAAAATTTTCCAGACTGCTTAGTAATTGTGAAAGCGATTTCAGGAAAAGCTGATGATCATCCACCAGGCCAATATTAATTTTCATCCTTGGGTATTGTTATCGTTACCTTGGTGCCTGTGATGCCCGATTGCCAGTGAACCACACCACCAATCAGCGACACGCGGTGTTTCATGTTGATCATGCCGAAGCCGTGCTTCAACGTATCGGTTACATCAAATCCTTTTCCATTATCTTCAACCACCATGGTCAACCCGGTTTGAGTTTGATCGGATTTAATGTGCAGTTGCGTTGCCTGGCCGTGTTTTATCGCATTTTGAAATGCCTCCTGCACCATGCGGAATAAAATCAGTTGTCGTTCTTTGGACATTTGTAAATCTTCCTGGCGAGACACGGTCATCGTCATGGTTTCAGACGCGTTGATGCGCAAGGCTTCGGTTTCCAGGTTTTCAAAGAAGTTGAATTGTTCCAGCCATTGCGTGTTCAGCGATTTACTCAGCGCACGTAACTCTTGTATGGCTTTCGATAATGAGATGTCAGCTTGTTGCAGCGTGTCGCCCACATCGGGTAGTTTGCGCTCGGCCACGCCCACCAGCATTTTGGCGCTGCTCACCAGCTGGCCAATGTTGTCGTGTATTTCTTTGCTGATGGTATTAAGAGTCTCTTCCTGGGCTTCAATCCGGCTTTTTAGTATTTCTTCTTTAAACTGGTTTTTCAATTCCTTCTTTTCATAGATAAAATGGAGTTGTTTTTTTTGATAGACCAGGATGAGGATAATAATGCCGATGGACACCAATAAAAAAAAGGCGCACCCGATTACGATGATCGTGACTTCCTGTGATAAACTATCCATAATACTCCAAACCAGGTCAATAGGCTCCCTAAAAATAAGAGAACATTATGAACTCCCCATAAGTAGATAAGAATATCTTGATTTTCACTTGTATTCTGACCTGAAAGAAATTTTCGGGTGAACATATTTAGTGAGAGAAAGATGAAAAAGGCACCTAGGTGATAAATTAATTGTGACGAAACAAACCAGAAATTGAAATTATCGGTGATGGACTCTTCAGTGATTTTTCCCATCAAACGATAATAAAATATAAAAACCAGAATAATAATACCAAGCGAGGATATCACGTAACCAATGCTATCGAAATAGGTTTCATGTACAATACTAATGTTAATAATGAAATATATAAGAGTAACCACCCCACTGCCCACCGCTAGTCGTTTACCTGCTTTGCCTGATAAAAGATGATAGAAGAAATAAGAAAATGTTATGCTGTTCACAACATAAAACATATTATATATGTACAGATTACCCCCTTTGGTGTGAAATAATGCCCAGGCTTGCAACCCAGTCATCACCAGAAAAAAAATCATCGTCACCAGGTAAAATTTTGGTGGATTAAATTTGATAAAATAGTAGAGCAATCCCAGGGAAAACAGGCCATAGGAAACCGGCTCCAATACGTATGAAACAAGAAACATCAGCGAGAACACAGGTTACTAAATCAATATTCCCGACAAGGAGGAACCGGGCACCCATCCAGCGTAGTGATTGTACTCTTCACGCCTTTTCTCTTCGGTATTGCCGTGGCGACAATGCGAAGTGCCCCTACCTCTTTATTGTTGTTGGTGATTTGTGTTTCGATACTGACGGTGCACAAAACTTTCTTAGGATCAGAAGCACATAATTGTTTCATGCCATCTCCATCAAATACAAATTGGAAGGCCTTTACGGGTGCTGATTTTTTGGTTTTTTTTGCCATAACGATTAATGTTAAAGGGTTAGTTATTTTAGGTGGGTTAAAGATGTTGATTTTAAATTTAACCTGATGCAACGTTTTTATTATTTCTGACCGGGTATTTTCCCCGTATGCCCTACGGGGAAAATACCCTCCCTCATCCGGGGAAAATACCCTTGCCCAGCGGGGTCTCTGTGTTGCATCTTTAGGGAAGTAACACAAAATACATTTTCTCGCTTTTCATTATGATTCAGGACATCTGCGATACAGGCAAAGACATTTTAGAACTCTTACCTGCACTTTGCAACAAAAGAGAAGAAGCGCGGCTGAAGCTGGCCCACTTGCTGGAGCTGATCGGCCACGTAGTGAAAGATGCCGCAGATAAGTTCAGGCAGGGCGAACTTCCTGTAGCACCTGGTCAACAGCTTGAACTGTTGAGTGAGGAGTTGTATTTCCGCCTCGCCTTTTGTGTGGGGGAAATGAAGGCACGCACATTGGCGGAGAAACTTAAGAGTGGGTATGTCGTTGAGCAACGTAAGCATGATCTTGCGCGCATCCGGTTTAATAACTATGACCTCACCAAACTGGAAGATGCTGCGGATTATTTTCTGGCTTCGGCCAACAAACTGCACTCAGCAATAAATACGGAAGTGTAATGTGAAAAGACTTACCGTGAAGTAGATGAAAATCCGATGAAGAACAGAAGCAAACTTTTGAAAAAATGAAACTCATTCCGGCATTTCTACAATCGGGTCGCACGCGCATCAAAGGAGACGGGAAAATATTTATTCCATCAAGAAGAGATTCCGTTTCATCAGGAATGTTTGGTGTGTCCTTGGCTATCCGGTTTGGTTCCCAGCGGCATGACGATCCGCATGGGAACATTCGGCTGAAAACAGATTTAAGCGATTCGCTGAAGGGCACGTTCACCGCCACCAGCATCGAATTGGTTCACGCAAACAAAAAACAGCAGCCTGTGGTGTTCCTGACAGGAAGCTGCAAAGCCTTCGCGGAAAATGCTCCCGATGGGTTGCGCTATTGGTTGAAGTTAGCGTGTGATGAGCATAAAAAAGAGATGACAGAGTACATAGGTTTTGTAGTACACGACCAAAAAGGGAATAGGGTGGCCTACGGAACCGGCCCATTGGTTTCAGGAACTATTAAGATATCCCCTAAGAATATTTTGATAAAGGCAGAACCGGCCCGATTCAATAATCGAAGCCGGTGATCGGCCTGGTTATTTAAGAAAAACGGTTCTGCACGGTTATGAATAAATAGTTCTACGTGTGAAAGAGGGTTTATAAAATACCACGAAATGGGTATTGATTTAAAAAATCGGGAAGGCAAGCTTTGAGTATCGAAAGAGAGTAGCCGGTAACCACATTATTAATTCTATAAACAAAGCAGTATGGATAGGATCAAAGACACCTGGGATGTTGGCAAAGAAATATATGAGCACATTCGTACGATCGAGTACAAGGAAGAAATCAGGCAAATTTTATTGGCAGACTTGCTGGATCACATTGGCCGGTTGATGGAAGATACGTATCATAAATTGTCGACCGGTATTTATCCGACAGGCAACAGTGAACGATTGGAAGTTTTCAGCCATCAGTTACAATCTATGTTAAGCCCGTTGTTGGGCGAGTCACAGGCACGTGTTCTCGCGAAAAAATTGGAACGGGCTTATACCGATGAATTTTTATATGGCCTTCATCATTCACGCAATCTTGATCCGGATGAGTTGAAAATACTCGAGCTCGCCTCCCGGTATTTTTTGGAAGCGGCCCAGCGGTTGCGGGCTTCCGGTGAAAAGAAGCCAGGGGTGCTAAATCAATTTAGTTATCGGAGTTAGCTGAAAATCCGAAGAAGAGTAGGCGTATACTTAATTATTTATGGCTAAGAAATCTTCAAAAGGAAAGGTGAAGTTTGCGATCGATAATGATAATATTTCAAATTCGTTGCAGGAAATTATTGGTAAGCTGGAAGAGAAGTATCGAGACTCAGATGATTTTCTCGATATTATTTCGTGGAACTTAAGATGGTTTAATGATAAGGAGAGCGAACGAGTAAGTAATATTGTTGAAATTTTAACTCACTTCAATTCAGATATTTTCGTATTTGAGGAGATCAAATCAGGCTCATTAGATGTGGTTGCAAAAGCGCTTTCCGAAAATGGTTCTGGTGCCTATGAAGTTATTTATGGTGACACGGGTGGAGATCAACGGGTGGCAATCATGTATGACACCTCATGGGTAAGGGCTAAAGATGATATTCTTGAACTCTTCGGAAAAGGCCAGGTAAAGACTGGTGACAATAAAGATGCATTTCCACGGCTGCCACTATGCGGATATTTTCAGGTGAAATCTCCGGATCCTTCAAAATCTGGATTTTCATTCCAATTGGTAGGTGTTCACCTAAAATCACAAATGAATGATGGAAGCTCGCAACGAAGAACGGCTGCTGAGAAGTTATGTTGGTGGCTCGAACATGAAGCAAGTGATGTTGATTCAGATACTATCATTATTGGCGATTGGAATAAAGGTCCGGAAGACAAAGATTGGTCACCGGTACATAAATTAGAAAAAGAAGAGAAAGTAAGATTCAAGAGCATCAATGACTCTACAGATTTTAGTCACTTGTATTATAAAAATAAAAATCATCTGGGGAGTAGATTGGACGTTGTGCTGGTTACATCAGATGCGAGTGAAAACTTGAAGAATAAAAAAACAGATGTTATAAGATGGACTACCATAGATGAATTATTGGCTGGTGCAGATGAAAACACAGCAACAAATATCAGGTCAATTTTAAACAATATAAAGCAAAAAGTATCTGATCATATGCCCCTTTTTAGCAGATATTATATGGTTGATGATAATGAGTAAGTCAACACAGAGGTTGCCGAAAATCCGAAGAAAGAGTAGGTATCAATATTATTTTCGTTATCAAGAATCTTGAATCTGGAACAAATTCCGGAGAGCAATCACAGGAAGAAAGTACGAACATGAAAAATTACTCTCTTAACCTGTTTTATTGGATAGAATCATTTTGTAAACTAAAATTATACCCATGAAAAAAATATTATTGGCCATTCTTTCTATTTCCTTTTTTCAAGGATTTAGCCAGGATGCTCCGCCCTTGTTGGTCTTCGTGACCAACAATAAAATGAATGATGAGAGAATTTCGTTGGTGAAGAACACCAACGAAGGCGAGGTTGTTGTTGGTCGCCTGCCCACAACCCATGTCAATATCTTCACCTTCTTGCCTCCACGGGATTGCGGGTCTCGTTTACATTCTTCAATACGAAGAAATTATGCACTCGCCCGCAATGACATTTCATAGAGCGGTGATGCCTTTTCAAAAATGTGTTCCGCCCTTGTTGGTCTTCGTGACCAACAATAAAATGAATGATGAGAGAATTTCGTTGGTGAAGAACACCAACGAAGGCGAGGTTGTTGTTGGTCGCCTG
>CAYGGY010000106.1:0-8313 GCA_964349405.1 uncultured Ohtaekwangia sp.
CATTTCCACTTGTAAAATTGCCATCAGAGACGCAGGTTTCTCTTTTCCTCATCAAAGAGGAACTCAAATCCCGCAAGCTATTCCATGCCCTCCACCAAGTAGGCCTTGATGACTGCTACTTTCAGCCCCACCTTGATTCATTGATTTTGCAAAGTGTTGGATTGGATGACCACACGGATGAAACGTTTGCCGTGTATGATGCCATACTGGACAGGCGAAGCAAGAAGATTGACGCTGATTATGACTCCATCATGAAACAAGCGATGAAGGTTTACCATGAATTGCTGAACGAAAAGAAAAAGCTGGTATCCAAAAAGGAAGATTGATAACACGAAAGCTGAAACAGTATAGAATTGTTAGTCGACATTACTCCTGAATTCCAGTCACTCGTGGATGGCCTGATAAAGGATATCCATCCGGCAGCTCTATTGTGCTTTGGGGCTTCATCCTCAACGGTCATTCATACTAGCTGTTATCAGTCCAAGTCATCTCAACACAATCATTATGATCTGCTTATTGTGAGAACGGCCGCGTGTGAATGGCAGGACCATGAGATTGTGGACCTGGTTATATCACGGTGCAAGCAAAAGGTGACGGTAAACGTCCTCTGCCATGAAGAGGGCTCCGTTACGCGCGCAATCAGGGAATGTCATCACTTTTTTTGCACAGTGTTTTGTGAAGGAGTGATCTTGTACAAAGCGGATGATTTTCAGGTTTCCTTCCATGAAGTACCGAATTCGTCTGTTGATTCCATTCATCAGCAACGCGCGTACCAACGTGCCTTTAAACTATCAGCAAACTTTCTTGCCATGACATCTGAAGCGATCGGTGGCGGAACCCATGATGTTGGCGTCTTTCTTCTTCATCAATCGGTAGAGCAGCTTTGTATCGCCTCCATTAAAGCACATATGAAATATCGCGCCAGTACGCATTGTCTTGTCAGGCTCCTCGACTTTGTTGCCTGTTACCTTCCCCAAGCACGGGATCTGATTCCCTGCAACACCACTGATGAGTGTGGGTTATATTCTTTTCTCACGAAAGCCTATTCAGATGTGCGGTACAGAACCAATTACCGCATTCCTTCCCACATTGCATTCTCTTTGTTGAGGCGTGTGGAGCAGTTACGAGAAATGATTGAAGAAAAATTCGAGTATGAGTTTGGGTCAGAAGTTGCGAAGGGTTAGATCAAACCTTCGTCTGCCAATGAATAATAACTTTCACTGGTGATGATTATGTGATCCAGTAGTTGAACTTCCAGGACTTTGCCACCTTCCTTAATTTTTCTTGTCAGGTCAATATCAGATTGACTTGGCTGAAGATTGCCTGAAGGATGATTGTGTGAAAGTATGATGCCACTGGCGTTGCCTTTTATGGCGGCTGCGAAGATGAGTTTGGGATCAGCAACTGTTCCAGAAACTCCTCCGGATGAAACCTCAAAGATTCCCAATACTTTGTTGGCCCTGTTGAGCAAGAGGACTTTGAACTGCTCAACAAATTCAATCTTGTTTTTATCCCAGTTTTCCATCAGGATTTTATATACATCCCGAGAGCTGGTGATCTTTGGACGTAAGGAAGGTAAGACACTGGATTTGTAAGAGAGCAGGATTTCTGCTACTTGAAATTGTTTTGATTGGTCTTTTGTGTTTTCCATAATCGTAAGAATTAATTATGGAGCCGCCCAAGCGAAGGGCAGCAAGGCTTGTCAAAAGGAAACGGAATAAATTTGAGAGAGAATACGCAGCCGCCAGGCACATTGAATTTTATGCCGTAGTCTTTTGACAAGACTTGCGCATTGCTGCCCGAAGCATCCTGGCGCCAGAATTAATTCTTATGGAG
This sequence comes from uncultured Ohtaekwangia sp., assembly GCA_964349405.1. Lineage (GTDB taxonomy): Bacteria > Bacteroidota > Bacteroidia > Cytophagales > Cyclobacteriaceae > ELB16-189. The sequence continues at coordinate 1,837 of CAYGGY010000106.1, forward strand.
GAAAACCATGTCACAGGCAACAGTCAGCAGCTAAAAATTAGAACAAAAAGGCATCGCACCGTGTTTCACAATCAATTCGATAAGATTCAAGGTCGACTTGGACTAGTGTCGGCTGAATCTCAAATGGGGAATTCCGGAAACCATAGGAGTAACTCCTATAAAACCTCGGTAAATTATTGTTTCCTCATTTACTTCGGCAGCAAAAGTCGTTTTGAGGCTATTCGCTAATAATTACGGGCGACGAAAATTATCAGCTACTATTTCTAATAATCTTGGTATAAAGAGAAAAATTTGACAAGCATTTAACTAACGGCATCATGGAAAAGAAAGAAGAAAAAGAACAGCTCATCACATTGAATTTTAGGATTCAGAATGAGACTATTGTCGTGGACAATGTAAATATCAATCAACCTCTTTCAGTGGCCGTTAAAAAAGCCCTAAAGGACCACGATCAAGGTCGTCCAATTGAAGATTGGATTGTTACATTCAACGGAAACCAGCTAGATATTTCTAAAAAGGTTAAAGATCTAAATCTATCTGATGGAGACATATTAAAATTAACTTTAAAAGACGGGGGTGGGGGCAGCAAGTAGCATTCTTCAATTCTCAGACGTAAGGGTTACTCGGGCTAAGTTCGATCGCCAGGTTAATGACTTCAATAAAAATGCGTCTGACTACAGGAAGGAAGGGATCATCTGCTTAAAAATCGAATTCCCGGTTTTGGAGTTTGCGTTTCTTGCCAAGGAAACACAATACAATCTTAATCTGAATATGTTAGCGCCCGAAGGGGGCGTTGTGTTACAGCAGATCGGAATTCATAGACAAGTTCCCCATTACTTGTTCTCTATTCGACTGGATTACTCGAGCTTTGATGCAACTCCGCCCTCATTAAGAATAATTAACCCCTTCACTTCTGAGCTATCCTCACAGGTCTCAATTGCACCGTTTATCACTCCATCGCAACAGGACAGCAATTCTCTTATTGATGATAGATTAAAAACCATAAATCAGAACATTTTATTAAAGGACAACGATGATCAATTGTTTGTTTGTCTCAGAGGTTTAAGAGAATACCATGAGCACCCGCAACATAATGGAGATTCGTGGTTTCTTTATCGGTTAAAAGGAAAAGGTAACGTTTTGCATATTTTGGATCAGTTACAGATTTATGCCATTTCCAATCTTAATGCTATTGTCGATAAACAAAAATTAATTCCGTTTCCAAATGGCTGACTTTACCGGCATTGAAGCTGTTCATTATCCGAAACAAATTTTGGAAGAGGCTTTTGATTTTTTACGCGCTGCGGGCGTCAAAGGTTATGAAGCTGTGACCTTATTTGCAGGAGGACCCCAAGGGAAGATCTACCATGTCGAGGAACTATATATTCCAGTTCAGGAAAGTTATAAAACACCTGATGGATTGATGTACCAGGTGTCTAGTGAGGAATTATCCGTACTGGATGATTGGCTTTTTGACAAGCAATTAAGCCTATTCTGCCAAATGCATACACATCCAGGGGAGGCTTATCACTCATTTGCCGATGATAAGAATTGCATCGTAACTGCCACTGGTGGCGTTTCCATTGTCGTGCCGGATTTTGCAAAAGATCCGATTAACCCGAGAAAATGGGCTGTTTATAGGTTAATGCGCAAATCAGGATGGACAGAGGTTGATGAAAATGAGATCGAAAAATTTATCCAAATTAGCTGATGGGCTTTGCCAAATATTTCAATCGTGATGTTATTGCTCTTAACAAGCGGCTATCGACAACTACTGATAAAAGTTTTAGAGAAATATTGCAAAATCAAATTATATGTTTGGAATTTGATGAACAGATTTTCGAATCCCTTGAGGCGGACGTTTGTATAGAGTTATTAGTAAGAATAGTAAGCCGGTTTTACCCCAAATTAAAGTTTAGCTCCAATATAAAAGGAGAAACTGCGCATATCTTAAGACTTAAGGAGCTTGCCAGATCGATAAACTCTAATATCGAATTTGCCAATGAAGATGAAACCCCCACATTTGTTATAATTGCATCAAGGAACCCGGGCGAGTCTAATCGATTACCACACTTATTTCTTGGATCGGAAGGGTGGATCGCGAGGCTATCCCAAACGAAACCACTTCTCTTTGGTAATTCTAACAATCCTTTTGGAGCAAGCATCACGGCCTGCATTGCAGCTTCAAACATTTTCAGATTTGTCTTTGAAAAACAACTCAAGTTGCCGTTGGACGCAGAAGTTGAGTTTTCTGTGCATAACTTTTCACGCGATTTAAATCCAGATACTCTGCTTGATCATGTGAATCTTGAAGATGTCAATCTTGTTGGCATAGGCGCAATTGGAAGCGCGACAGTTTGGGTCCTTTCGAGACTGAAAAAACTTACCGGAAACATTTCATTGATTGATCACGATCATGTTGAAGAATCTAACCTTCAGCGATATGTGCTCTTGGATGAGAAAGATATCGGAAGCTGGAAAGTTGATATTGCTTTGAGGGCAATTAATAGAGACCATCTCAATGTTAATTCTTTAAAGTGTGATTGGAGTGAGTTTATAAATGATATCCACAACGGAAGGTGTACTTCCAGGTTAGTCGCTGTTTGCATAGATAGCAAAGAGGGTAGGATACATGTACAAAGTAGTTTACCTAAGAAGATAATCAATGCCTATACTGATGAATCGCGTTTTGGAATTTCAAGACACGAAGATTTTACAAGCGGACCTTGCTTAGCGTGTCTGTACATGCCATCAAACATTCAACGAAGCAAACTTGATATCATGGTTCAAGAGTTGAACATGAAAGGTCATGAGATTTTGGTTTATCAATATATGAAGTCAGGTAAGTTGCTTGATGAAACTTTTTTAAATATCTTCTGTGGTAAGAATGGCTTTCAATTAAGCGACCTTCAGGAGTACACAAATAAATCACTGGGAGACTTCTATATTGAGATGGTATGTGGATATAAAATGATCGAAATGCAAAGTGACCAGCAGCGTGCCGAGCATGTGGATGTTCCTTTGTCGTTTCAATCCACAATGGCTGGAGTAATGCTCGGAGCCGAGATTGTGCTTGAGTCATTGGGGATATCAAGAAGGGAAGTGAGAGATGTTAGTCAGTGGCAGGTGTTGGACCAGGTGTCCCCTGATAATCCCTCTCACTACTCATATTTAAAGAATCATTCCGGACTTTGCATATGTGGGGATCAAGACTATCAGGAGGTATATAAATCAAAAAACTGGAACAGGTCAACCACGCAGTAGCAATGACTGCCTCCCTTTACGGATCGAAGTCAGATAAATTTCCAGAATCAACCTATAGAATTTTTTGGATGGAATTCGCCTGTGATTGGTTCTCCGCGCTCAAACGGTGACGCTCGACTTTCTCCACGCTTTTACCTGGAATCTCAACAACATATTTCGTTAACTGACGGTTATGTGGTTTCACGATTACAACTTCTTTTTTTCCATCAAGGAGACATTTATCTCCGGGGTTCAGATTTACCATACATTCAATTAAGTGTCAAAGGTTGTTAAACAAAATGATTTGATTCCCACTTCGAAAAATATTGAGAACAGATCCTTTTATATGATAAGCCGATAGTTGGTACTTCTACCGCCACCGGGTTCTTTCTCCAGGATGCCTTGACTAATCAGACCTTGTATGTCTCTTAATGAAGTATCCGGAGAACACTTGGCAATCTTTGCCCATTTGGATGAGGTGAGTTTACCTTCAAATCCGTCCATCAGTTTGTTGACCATCATACGTTGACGTTCATTGAGAGTTGCGTTGCTGTTTTTCTCCCAGAATTTAGACTTAGTCAACACACCTGATAGTTTTTCTTCTGCAGTGGATATCGCTCGATTGAGACATTGGAGAAACCAAACCAGCCAGGGGGTTATATCCAGATTTCCCTTTTGCGTTTTTTCCAGGCAATCATAGTACTCCTTACGTTCTATCCGTATCTGTGAGGACATGCTATAGAACCGTTGACTGCTTCTGTCCGATCTGGATAATTGCATATCGGCTATCGCGCGGGCGATGCGACCGTTGCCATCGTCCAGGGGGTGAATCGTGACAAACCACAAGTGGGCAATTGCCGATTTGAGTAAAAGATCTATGTCTTTGAAATTATTAAACCAGTCCAGGAATTTTTTCATTTCACTTTTCAGGCGTGCCCCACCGGGTGCTTCAAAATGAACTCGTTCTTTTCCCATCGGTCCGGATAGAACCTGCATCGGATCATCTTCTGCTTTTCTCCAATCCCCAACCGTTATTTCATACATGCCACTTCTTCCTGTTGGGAAAAGTGCAGCATGCCAATTGAAGATGCGTTCTGCTGTGAGAGATTGATCAAATTTTTGTGTGGCATCAACCATCATCTGAACCACACCTTCTACATGGCGATCTGCCTGCACCATTCCCGCTATGTCAAGTCCCAGTCTTCTTGCAATGGAGGAACGCACCTGGTCTACGGGTAGCTTTTCACCCTCTATCTCACTTGATTTTACTACATCGTCCGTCAGTGTTTGTAGGGCTGCTTCAGCTTTTAGCTTAAAACCAAGGCCTTCCATTTTCCCGAGCAACTTTCCCTGGTTGTAGCGGGCTTCTGATAGGATTGATAGAAGCTCTTCATCCTTCCATGTAAAATCAGGCCATTCTTTTCGCTCATGTATATACATAATCTCCGCATTTCATGCGGTAAATAAAGACATTAATCTCCGCAAATGCAATATAATATCCGCAAATGATGCGGTGAATAACTAGCGTATTCTCCGCATATCCTATTAAATGAGCTGAATTGGTACTTCACCAAGATAGAGTCACAAAATCCTCAATCAAATTAATTTCAATGCTGATCGATCGACTACATTTTCCTCCTACGTCTCTTTTTCTTTCTCTTAAATGGATTCAAGTGAGAATAATCCAAATCAGATTGGTGAATAGGGTTGCGATTATCCCCATGAGAAAAACCATCCAATAGCGATGCCAGATTGAGACCTTTTGATTCTTCTCGTGCTGGCTGCCAGTCTCCACTAGTTTGGTCATAAGTCCGTCCGCTTGCTGGTCCACTTTTTGAACCTTGTTTTGAAGATCCTGGACTGAGTAGATCAGCATCCTTAGTTTTTGTTCGTAATGCACTGATCCCTGGTGTGCCTTTTTGAGAAGACCTTCTATTTCTGCGGTCATTAATTGAACCTGTTCCAGATGAGATGCGGGTTGACTTTGTTCTAAGGTTTGCTTCGTAAACTGCTGCGCGATCTCTTTCTTGTTCATAGTTAATACGATGTTTTATTGAAGGCCATTTAAAGTCATTTCCGAGTGTCGCACCTTTGATCACAAAACCTTCAAAGTCATAGGAGACCCCACTGACGTAGCCGGTGGTTGCCAGGTTAAACTGAAGTTTGACGCCTTTACCTTCAAGGGCCCTGATGAATTCATCAATGTTTAATCTGTGACTTTTTGCAAGGACCTCCTTAATGATCACCTGAAGTCTCATTTTCCCGGAAGGTTCATTGGTTCGTTTCATCATCTCCAACTCGTCCTTAGTCATGGCCCGTTCCTTAGCCTCTCTGCTTGATAGGACCTTTACAAGGTTGTACTTGGCCTCAAGATCACGGAGTACCTTCTCGCTTCGTTGATAGTCATTACTGTCACTGAGTACTTTCCCGTCATACCCGATCCGGTTAACCAGGATATGAAGGTGCGGATGGTCGGCATCATGGTGGCGGAACATGATGAATTGATGCTGTGTGAATCCGTTGGCTTCCAGATAATCATGACCAATCCTTTTCATTAATTCATTGGGCAGGTTCTCTTCCGGTGGAAAGTTGATTGAGGTGTGATAGAAGTATTTTTGAAGATTCGGCCTTTGCACACGAATCATCTGCACCTCTTTAAGGATTGAATTTTCAGACTGCCTGACAAAGGAAGAATCCAATACTTCGGCAACACCCTTATCAACCTTTTCAAGATTGTAACGCAATGCTCCACGAAAGCCTTTACCCTTGATCTGATTGCCTGTCATCAGTTAACACTTTAAGTATTTTGTTCAGTATTGCTAAAAGCTCCAATTGCCGGATGAGATAATCTTTTGGAAAATCCCCTTGGTTAATTTTATGAGTCGCCTGATTTAGGTTGACACCAATTTTCTTCAACTCCTGATATAATGAGGCATCAATCGGTGACAGTTTGACAGCGGGAAATTTTCCAGTAAACACTTTTTTCCTTATCAGGTTAGCGGGACTTAAACCGCAGGCAAGGGCATATTGATTTGCCTTATCGCTTTCGCCTTTGGTCAGACGGATGTTGACCTGCACAATTCTTTTATCAGTATCGTTTATCCTTGGTCTTCCCATAATTTTTCAACTTCGAACGCAGTGGATCAAGGAGCAAGCCGTTTGAGCGTAGCGAAAACATGGCTTGCTCCGTACTTGCCAGGTGTCTGTGATCGTTGAAGTTTGCTGCGTCTAATT
>CAYGGY010000107.1:0-8297 GCA_964349405.1 uncultured Ohtaekwangia sp.
TTATTGAAAGCGAAGATTACAAGATGGGCATACTGGTGCATGAAGTACCTAACACCCTTTCCATTTCTACATCCAGCATCGAAGATACAGTTTTCACCGGAGATCAACAGGGAGAGCAAGCCTACATTACAGGAATTGTTAAGTTGGACAAGCGCCTTATCATTATGATTAATATTTTTAAAGTCATCAATGAAAAAGACAGCCAACAATTTTTTAAAAAGCAAGACACCCAAACTGTTGACGCATGATAAATAGAATATTAACTGGTAATGAAGTGGATGTAACTACCAGTTCTGTGGGTTAAATCAGCACATGATACGATACGCTGTAATTATAAGACGGATGTATACTTTGAATCTGACCAATAGTATCCTTTATTAAATCACACAAAAGTAGAAGGCCACCCACGCATATGCATGGGCGGCCTTAACCAACCGAAACCAATCAGATGAAGATGATCTGTGTGCCCTCGCCCTCGGCCAACGCATACATATCTCCTACCGTGATTATTCCTTTTACTTCATCGAGTAAGTCTTCTTTTTTCAGATGAAACATTTCAGCCGCTAGCTTGCAAGCAAAGATTTCACCACCACCGGCTTCAATCATTTGAATAAACTCCGTTACATGAGGCATATCGAGTTTGTCCATTTCTTTTTGCATCATATAAGAAGCAAATGCTTCAAAGCCAGGGAGCCCGGCTACCACCGTAGGTAATTTTGGCATAAATGCCGGGTTACCAACAGTAGCGGTATGCAAATGGTCTGCATGTTTTTTAGTGATCGCTTCCAATCCAAAGAAGGTGAAAAACATTTTAGCTTCAAGTCCCTCCATCAATGCACCATTGGCCATTACCAGGGCAGCATACACATCTTCCAATTTTCCTTTAGAGCATATAACCAATACTTTTTTCAATTTACCTTTATCTTTATTTACCGGCACTTCTGCTACATTGGCTACCGGTCTTTCGAGTACATCTTGCATGACTTAATTTTTTTAAGGTTTTATAATTAGATACAGCTTGCAGGCTTAGGTATGCCAGCTACCTTACTAGAGATTTTAAGAGGTCCACCAGGGAACAAGGCATAAAACTGTTTGATGTCAACGATACCTGAGTTACCTACTTTACGAATACTCAGTGGCACACTTTCAGCTTGTTTGGTACGTAACCAGTTTAGTACTTCAAAATGTTTTTCCGTCAACTGTATATTTTCCTTTGATGCGATTTCTTGCGCTAGTTCGGGAGTCCAGTCTTTCATGTTTTTCAAATACCCATCGGCATTTACTTCTACTTCGGCTAAGTTTAATACTACGGTTTCCATATATAAATTGATTAAGGTTGATAATTAATTTTACTTCTCTACTAATTTTCCAGTCATGGTCATGTGTGTTGTTACTGGTAGTTTTTTACCAGTGAGCAGCATGTGCCAGTATACCCACTTGAATGCCAGCTTGCCTAAGTGATTGGCGCGCGTCACTTTTAATAAATCCATGGGACCAACCATGGCAAAGGGGAATTTTCCAGGCAATGGTTCTGTGGTGTAATTGAAATCGATCAGCGTAGCTTTTCCAAAGCCAGTCTCGATAAAACAGTTGGCATGCCCGTCAAAACTTGCTTCGAGTGGCAGCCCGTTGATATAGCTTAAAATATTTTCGGTAAGTATCTCTGCTTCAAAGTGAGCTACTGAACCTGCCTTGGAGGCGGGCACGTTGGTAGCATCCCCGATCACAAACATGTTATCATATTTCTTTGATTGAAGCGTATTCTTATTGGTGGGAATAAAATTTAATCCATCTTCATCCCCCATGTTGCTTTCTTCAACCATCTGATCTCCTTTATTTACAGGTATTGAAACCAACAAATCGAAAGGCACCTCTTTTTCATCATAAGAAACTAGTACTTTTCGCTCGTTATCAACACGCTGTAAGTAGAAATCAGGAATAACATTGATATTCTTTTCTTCCATCAGTTTGTTGAGCATGGCTGTAGCCTTTGGTTTTGTAAAGGCCCCGGAGAGTGGAGTTACATAGAAGATCTCCACTTTGTCACGTATTCCTTTTTCAGTAAAGTAGGCATCAGCCAGAAACGTGAATTCAAGGGGAGCAACAGGACATTTGATCAACGTTTCGGCTAGATTGATAACTAACTTCCCTCCTTTCCAGTTTTCAAGTTTTTTAGCAAGGCGTGTGGTTCCTTCATAGGTATAGAAATCGAAGATGTCTTTATACCAAAGTTCACCTTTAAGTCCTTCCGTTTCTTCGGGAACAGGTACTGTGCCCGTTGCCACGATCAATACGTCATAAGAAAGAGCAACGCCATCTTTAAGAAAAACCTGATTGTTTTCAGGTATTACTTTTTGAACTTCATTAAAAATTAAATTCACTCCATCGGGGATAAATTCTCTTTTTGGTTTCACCACATCTTCTGGCTTATACATCCCAAAAGGAATAAATAAAAATCCGGGTTGGTAATAGTGGTTTTCGTCTTTATCTACTATGGTGATGTCCCAAAGGTTCTTGTTGAGATTGCGGAAAAGTTTGTTGGCCATCACAGTTCCAGCCATTCCGGCCCCTAAAATCAGTATCTTTTTCATTTGTACTATTGTTTGGTTGGTGATGTAAAAGTAAAATGCGTATGCCACGTGGGTAATGATTGTACTCAATGGGCGCTATGACCTTAATCACATGAAGTGCTACGCTATGTGACTTATGTTACACAACAGAATAAAAAGCAATAAAAAAGCGCTAATAAAAGCGCTTTTTGAAAAATTATTGAATAATAAATCTTATATGCGTTCCAATTTAACCGGATAGGTCTTGTTGGCATTCCATTGACACACATAGATGTTTTTATCATTATCAATACACACATCGTGACAATGATTGAATATGGGTTTATCCTGAACCATTAATTGCAATTCTCCTTTTTTATAAACCGGAGCCGTGCCACCTGGATTGGAAATCACTTTATCCTTTTCATTAAGAATGGTAACGAAGCCCGAGTTGTTGGTTTGCTCTAAGTAACGTAACCGCGACCAGCAAACTCCTGCATAAATATTTTCATCATCAATAACTGCCCTGCAAACAAAAGCACCTGGGATAAAAAGCGTAGATAAATATTTTCCATCCAGCGTGAAGCGCTTGAAAGAATTATGACCCCGCGAGGTGCAAAGTAATGTGACGTTGTTTTTATCGCGGGCATCGATGCATACACCATGTGCCGTACTGAAGTTAGAGTCCTCATTACCGGGACCTCCAAACTTTCTGATAAATTCTCCCGTTGCCGAAAACTGAAGAATGTATTGAGAACCATAGCCATCCGCCACATAGATATCACCATTCGGTGCGATGGCTGTTTCGGTTGGTTTATACGATTGCTTATTTTCATATACATCAATCGTTTTGGGATTCGGTAACTCCATGATCTGTTTCCCATCTAACGTAGTTTTCACTACCCTTCCCGTTTCAGGATCGCAAATAAAAAGCACCTCTTCACCACCTTCATCAACCAAGGTAAGGCCATGGCCACCGGGAAATTCATTTCCCCAGGTAGTAATCAACTTTCCTGAACGATCATAGATAATGATATTATTTTTCGTTTCATCGGTCACCATGATCAACCTGCCTTTTTTATCCATCACCATCTCATGACAATTCTTCACCGGTGTTTTGGATGGATCAAGATTTCCCCAGGATTTATGAACACGATAGCGAAACTTGCCATGCCCAATAATTTCTTCTTCCAACAACGGCTTGCTGATGATATTGAAAACCGGCATTGACAATGCAATGGTTGTCATACTCTTCTTAATGAAATTTCTGCGGGAGTGGATAGTGTTTCTCATAGATTAAACTTAATTAAAATCAGGGAAATTATCAGTACATAAAAAAAGCGTCCGTAAGACGCCTTTTAATAACACGCAATAATGTGATCAGCTGATTACCGAACCTGGAGCGGTTTCCAAACCAGGACTTAACATCTTTAAGGAACCATCTTTATCCGAAGCCATCAAAATCATTCCCTGCGATTCTACCCCCATAATTTTTCGAGGAGCAAGATTTACCAGAATAGTTACCTGCTTGCCGATAATATCTTCAGGTGCAAAATGCTCTGCTATGCCGCTCATTACGGTGCGGGTGTCAATGCCTGTATCAACTTGCAGTTTTAACAACTTCTTTGATTTCTCCACACGTTCTGCCTTTAGAATCTTTCCGATGCGTATATCCATTTTTGAAAACTCATCAAAGGATACTTCCGGTTTTGCAGGCGTTGCTGGTTGACTTTCTAATTCCATTTTCTTCTTTGTATCAAATAACTTCTTGATCTGAGCTTCTATAACTTCATCTTCGATCTTTTCAAACAACAGCGCTGCTTCCCCAAGAGGATGACCGGCAGCCAGCAAATCTCCCGCTCCGGCTTGATACCATTGTGTGCTTCCAAAGTTTAGCATCGTTTTTAATTTACCGGCAGAGAATGGCAAAAATGGTTCGGCCATGACCGATAAATTGGCTGCAATCTGCAAGGCAATATTGAGAATAGTGCCTACCCTTGGCAAATCCGTTTTGGCAAGCTTCCAGGGTTCTGTCTCCGCCAAATATTTATTTCCCAAGCGTGCCAAATCCATCAGGTTGGCAGTAGCCTCTCTGAATCGATATGTTTCGATAGAATCACTAATACGAGCGGGGAAGTGTTTTAACTCCTCCAATACTTTTGCATCCACATCCTTCAATTCTCCTATCACTGGCACTTTGTTGTCAAAGTACTTTTGCGTGAGTACAAATGCACGGTTCACAAAATTTCCGAATATCGCTACCAACTCATTGTTGTTCTTAGCCTGAAAATCTTTCCAGGTAAACTCACTGTCCTTCGCTTCAGGAAGATTTGTTAATAAAGCATAGCGCAATACATCCGGCTTATCAGGAAAATCCTGAAAGTATTCATGCATTTCAATTGACCATCCTCGGCTGGTTGACATCTTATCTCCTTCTAAATTCATGAACTCATTGGCCGGCACATTGTCTGGCACAATGTATTCACCCGTGGCATGTAGCATAATGGGAAAGATGATACAATGAAACACAATGTTATCCTTGCCAATAAAATGAACCAACTTCGTATCCTTGTCCTGCCAGTAAGTTTTCCAATCCTCTTTCTTTGCTCCTGAAAAATCGCGTTGAGGGGTAGCAAATTTATAATTGCCACTGGTCACCTCGTCAAACAATGCCCTAGTGGCCGAGATATAACCGATGGGAGCATCAAACCAAACGTACAGTACTTTTCCTTCTGCATTTGGTAAGGGGACCTTTATTCCCCAATCCAGATCTCGGGTCATAGCCCGTGGCTGCAACCCCGCATCAATCCATGATTTACATTGGCCGTAAACATTAGTTTTCCAATCACTTTTGTGAGATTGTAAAATCCATTCTTTCAGCCAGGGTTCATAATTTTCTAATGGCAAATACCAATGCTTAGTTGGTTTAAGAATGGGAGAATTTCCGGTCAACGTTGACTTTGGATTAATCAGATCTTTCGGACTCAGTGACGTGCCGCATTTTTCACACTGGTCGCCATAAGCGGCAGGATGACTGCACTTCGGGCATGTGCCCATGATGTATCGGTCAGCCAAAAATGCTTTCGCCTCATCATCATAGTATTGCTCAGAAGTTTCCTCGGTGAGCAACCCCTTATGATATAACGCCAAAAACATCTCCTGTGATGTCTGATGATGAATCGGCTCGCTTGTGCGATGATAGATATCGAAAGACATACCGATTTTATAAAAGCAATCTTTTATCAATGCATCATATTTATCAATGATTGCCCTTGGGGTGGTGTTTTCCTTTAAGGCCTGATTAGGAATAGCAGTACCATGCTCATCGCTTCCTGAAACAAACACTACGTCTTTTCCACTAAGCCGTAAATACCTGACATATACGTCTGCAGGAATATACGCTCCTGCCAAATGACCAATATGTTTGGGGCCATTGGCATAAGGTAATGCAGAAGTTACCATGTATCTCTTAAAACTACCCTCGCTACTCATAAAAACCGTTTGAATTTAAACAGGCTACAAAGATGCGAAATGAAGAGGAATAACCGGAATGTGTTACGCTTTTGTTTATTAGAGAGAATTTATTACGGCATTGCCTACCGTTTCTTTACCAAGTTTTTCCTCGCGCATCTCCTTTTCTTTCTTGCGCTTTTCCTCCATCTGTTTTCGCAAGGCAACAATTGGAGTAATGTCAGCAGGTAAGGTCAGATGAAACTCTGACCCGTTTGGAGATGTGTTTGCCAGTATTACTTCACCACCAAGCCGGGCGGCTGCCATTTTGGAAAGATATAAACCAATGCCTCCAGTTTCGGAACGATCCGAAGCTCTGGTGAACAAATGAAAAATCTGATCTTTATTATCAGGATTCACACCGATACCATTATCAATCACCCTCACTTTTACCTTATCTCCTCCCTCCGACTCTACCTTGATTTTGACAAAAGGCGAAACACGAGGGGAGTCATTATAGAATTTGATCGCATTATCTATCAGGTTTTCAACTACCAACATCAATAAAAATCGATCTGAAATTACTTGAAGGTTTGGTTCAAATTCACATTCTATGGTTAAATTATTCGGGATACCATTTATTTTCTCCATTTCAATAATCTGAGAAATAAGCACTGTCAGATCGAGAGACGCAGCCTCAATTTCCCAAAGATTGATTTTACTAACAATCAAAAGCCTGGTAAGAATTACATTAAGCTTCGTAGAGGTGGCATCAAGTTTCTTAAAATAGTCCAGCGCAACCGCGTCCTTCACATCCAGCATCGCTACATTGCAAACACCTTTGAGCGTAACCAATGGGCCACGAATATCATGTGATGTTCTGTACATAAAATTATCGAGCTCACTGTTAACCTGGATGAGCGCCTCATTGGACATAAACAAATCTTGTGTTTTCTCGGCTACCTGATGGTCAAGGTGTTCATTGATTTTCAACAGTTTCTCATTTTGTTCAGTGATAACCCGTTTGGCGTCATTGAGTGCAGCATTATGCATTCTCTGCCTTTTGTTAGAGCGAATTAACACTAAAGCAAACCCTGTGGCTAGTATGGTTACAATAACAATAAATATATTTTGAATTTGCTGCCTGTTGATGAGTTCTTTTTGAAGCTGGAGTATACGGTCCTTTTCACTGATGGTTTTTATATTCTCCCGCTGCTCATAGGTATTTTGAATTGTCGCGAGATTCTTTATTAATTGACTACTGTAAATACTGTCCTTAAGCTCAATATACTTACCCTGATAGACCGATGCGTTCTTAAAATCGGATAGTGCTGTATACACTTTCGCCAATTCGCCATAGAATTCAATCAATGATTCCGTAAATTCAGATTCTCCTTCGAATTGCTTTGCCTCATTCAAATATTGAATACTTGTTGAATAATTTTTTCGTTCAGTCTCGATTTTACTAAGCCAAATAAGGTTTTCTATCCAATATTGTTTATCCTTTTGGTATTTTGAAATCTCAAGAGATGCAGCTAAATTTTCTTTGGAATTTTCAAAATCCTTCAAGGTAAAATAAGCGACACCCAAACCATGGTACGCTTCCTTTTTTATAGCGTCAGAACAATTGTCACCGCAAATTAATAATGCTTTATTAAATGACACGATTGCTTCACCCGATCTATTTATTTGATCGTAACACAATCCAACATTGATTAATATTTTTTCAATATCGTTATTGTCGTTTAATTCCTTTTTGAGATCGAGAGATCGAAGATAATACTGTAAAGCTTGATCGTGATTTTTCAATTTGAAATACACAAGCCCAATGTTATTTAAAGCGGTACCGATCGATCTTTTCTCTCCTTCTTTTTCCCTGATTTCAAGGGATCTGAAATGATAACTCAATGACGAATCATAACTACCCCGATACATGTATGAAATGGCAGCGTTGTTTAGCAGGAACTTTATTTTAGGTTTTATTTCCGGGTATCTCAACTGATTTCTGTCTGCGATTAGCAACACTTTATTAAGAATATCAATCGACTCATCGTACCGACCCAGGTCCATCAGCGAGTATGCCATCATTCTACCACCCTCTACAATTTTACTGCTATCACCTAATGCTTCTGCGTGACGATATGCATCATGAGCATATTTTAACGCTATATTAAAATCAGTCTGATTGTAGGATTTGAATAATTCCTGAAGTGTGTTGAAGCGTGAAGTATCATTAACACTTTTTAGTGAATTTTTTAATGAATCGATCCTAAAGGAATCCTGCGAAACCCCTAAAAT
>CAYGGY010000108.1:0-2997 GCA_964349405.1 uncultured Ohtaekwangia sp.
CTGATGCTGATTTGGTTAAAGACGATAGTAAAAACTACCGCCTTGCATTTATTGATGCGTTTCGAAAAAGAGGTATTTATCCAAAGGGGATAAAAACCCTCAGTATTGATAGCCTCATCTATAGAATAGAAACCTTTGTAAGCGAAGAAACAAATCAGCTCTTTGAAATCATCTCAAGCTTCTTGCGTGATTACCGAAATGCAATTATCTATGAAACAGATCGTAAACAGATTTACTTGAAGTCTAATAGTTTTATTTCTAATAAGTCGGATCGAGAACGAGGACTTCATCAAAGGATCTTTATGAAATTTGAGAACTCATCAGAGTATGAAAAATTGACAGGTATTCTGTTTAATGCAAACATTGACAGAGCATCTCTCGGAATAAAGACATCAAAAGCATATGGAAATAATAATGAAGGCCCTTCTTTTCAAATCCAGGGACTTCGATTGGTGTCTCGAGTGGGTCCTGAAGGAAATCAATCAAATCAGATAATCTTTACAATCGCACAGAGATCAGGTTTAGTTGCCACTAAAGAAGGCTTCAAACATTATATCATCAAAGATGGCGAAAATCCGCCTCCGGGTGGATTCGAAATGAGAGGAGGTTGTACCATGATATTTGACCTAGATACATTGAAATTGAAGTATGTCATTTCAAAGCCTCTCTTGGATGTTGAAAGCATTGAGGGAAGCATCCGCAAAATTGATTATGTCCGTGCTGAGCAGCAGTATAATTTTCAGATGGGCGATGGATCAACGGGCATGAATGAATATCATAAGTATTTCGGAATGGACATTCATTCATTCATGCAAGAACCTTTTGCACTTCTTCACCAACATTAAATTTCTTCGTATGCCAACATCAAGGAAAATCACGCACATGGAGGTCAGGATGTACAGGATGGGAACAGGGGATTGTTTTGTCCTGAAATTTTTTGCCGACAAAACGGAAACGTTCAAAATGATGATCGATTGCGGAACTTGGCAGGGAAAACCCGCTTACCTAAAGCCCTTTATACTGGATCTCATGAGTTATGTGAATAACCATGTTGACGTTTTAGTGGTGACCCATGAACATAAGGACCATGTCCATGTGTTTGATGCCTGCAAGGAGTTATTTGTTGGAAAGGATTCGAAGTTTACTGTCGACAGGATTTGGATGGCATGGACCGAAAAAGACAGTGACTCGAAGGTTGCTAAATGGAAAACGGAGTTCGGTGAAAAGAAAAAGGCTCTGTCATTGGTCAGTAATAAGTTCACTGAAATATTCAGAGACCAAAATTATGTTGATAAAATCAAGGCCGAGTTCAATGGGATTTCTACAATTAGGTATAAACACTTGTTTGCAGATGGTCTGAATCATTTTTCAGAACTTCATTTCGGAGCCGCAGGCCGATACGTAGGACCATTGGAGGGGATGAATATTGTTAAAAAAGAAATCGCAAATGACAATATTGAATACTTCTCTCCGGGAAAAATCATTGAAAATATTCCCGGTGCGGAAGATGTACGGTTTTATGTGTTGGGGCCTCCCTTGACGTATGCTGCAGCTAAAGTCGAAAAGGGAGGGAAAGGTCAAACGTATGACCACAATACAGAGCTTGCAAAAAGCAATGCGTTTGCAGCGGCCATGATTAATTATGGTCAATCCAAAACACCTACTGATTTATTGCCATTCGATCAATCATTTGTTGAATCAGCTAATGTAGTTTCATATGATCGTCACGAATGGCGGAAGATCGACTATGATTGGCTAAACAGTGGTGCATGGCTGGCATTAAGAATGAATAGCATAACCAATAATCTGAGCCTGGCTTTAGCAATTGAGGTGGGTGATAATGGTAGAGTATTATTGTTTCCGGGGGATGCCGAGTTTGGAAGCTGGGATAGCTGGCACAAGATCAATTGGGGGAAGACCGGGAAGGACAAAACAAAACACTTAACGGAAGATTTATTGAATCGAACCGTCTTTTACAAAGTCGTTCATCACTTGAGCCACAATGGGACAGCGAAAGAAAAAGGTCTCGATATGATGATTGACAAAGACCTGATGGTAATGGCAACGCTGGACTATGATGTTATTTCTGATGGTTGGAAATCAACAATGCCTAACAGAGCAATTTTAAAGGACTTAATTGAAAAAACACAAGGTCGGGTAGTGATAATGAACGAGCAAAACTTGTATATGGACTTTAAGAACAAGGAATTATTATCAGTTAAGCTGAAAGAAGCAAGAAGTAAGATGAGCAAGAATGATCATGATGCATTTAAGAAGTCATTCAAAAATGATAACCCTCATTATTACCAATTAACAGTGAACGTCTGATGGCAATAATTATAATCGTATAAAAATCGAAGTTGAAAGCGTAGTACTCTTCTTCAAGAGCAATACTTTTTAATCTAATCTAAATATTCATGAGCAATAAGAAACCAAATACCGCAGAGAGAATTATCAAGCCAGATCGTGCCGGCATTTTCAGAACTATTTTCCTTTATACTGGTCAGGGTGAATCCACCTTATTGGTGATCCCCAATGGCCCTGGGAAAGAAGATTACATATACGTCTTGGTCGACTCCGATAGAGACAAAGAACCAAACGAAATTGATTTGGTTGAAATGTTTAAGGATCTCTTCAAGAATGGAGGAAGTTTAAGCAGATTTATTAACACTCACCCTCATAACGACCACATAGGAGGCATAAAAGATGTGTACAAGGAGGTTGGTTTTGATGAAGTATGGCATTCCAACCATAAGGCTGGAGGTAAGCATAAAGAGAAGTACGAGGATTTCAAGTACGTAATCGATAAAGTCGGTAAAGACAATGAATATTTCTTGTTGGGCACAAATGACTTGAATAAAATACGTACATCAAGCAAGGAAGAAATAATAAAAAAATTAGGAGAGGTCGATTTTCAGGTTCTTTCACCTGCCGAATACCTATGTGAAGACATTGAAGAGGGTGACGAAGATGAGCGTGACCGAAGAATACATGAAC
>CAYGGY010000108.1:3007-8203 GCA_964349405.1 uncultured Ohtaekwangia sp.
AATGTGGCGTTTTCAAATTTACTTATGGAAAGGATGCAAAGAGTATTTTGTTCACGGGTGATTCAGATAAGAAAGCTTGGAAAGATCATATCACGGATTATCACAAAGATAACTTACCCTCTTATGTACTAAGTGCCAGTCATCATGGTTCACGTACTTTTTTTAAGGATACGGAGGAAGATAAAGATGTCTATGAAACTCATGTTGAGTATATCAAGCCAACCTACGTGATAATAAGTGCACCAAAGCAAAAAGACAGTCCTCACGGTCATCCACACAATGATGCGATGGATTTGTATAAAAAGCACCTGGAGGAAGATAATATTATTCACTTGGGCGCCAATGTTGAATCTGTCATTGTAGACATCGATTCTGACGGAACAATCGATGTTCGTTTTGACAAAGATCTGATCGAGGCGTACGGAAAAGGTAATGATGATGACGATGATAGTGGCGGAAATAAAAATTCTCTTGGCACAATTGCCATAGGAGCACAGACTTCCCGTATAGATCAAAAACCAATGGGATAGTATGCAGTGGTTCAAGAGACATCCTGACTTTTTAAGGGATGAAAGTTGCGCGTTGTCAAATGACAGTAACTACAAAGAGATTTACCAGTGCAGGAATAACTTGTTTTTATCTCACGGAAACGTCATCGTCCGGTTGGATAAAGTTTATAGGCATCCAATATTAATTGTATATACGGATGCTACACCCTACCAGCTACCATTGATTTTTCCACTTAATGCAGAGATCGGTACTTATGAGTTGGATTTATTGGCATCGATGAATTTTGATGACCTCAAAGGACATATTGGTTCACTGATTAAATACTACTATGAATTTAGACACCAGAATCAGGGCGGAGATTTGTGTGTTGTGGAGTGGGACAATCTTGATGATGGAAGTAAGTTTTATGGAATCACCACTATTATTAGCAGGCTACGGGACTGGTACGCCGGCCATATCACCGGAAAATTTCCGCCAGACAGTCAGGAAGTCGAGTACACAGCTCATTTTAAGGCCGTCAACATGGGGATTAATTTTCTTTACCCTGAAGCCTTTTTGAATGAAAAACTGGTCGCCGGACGATTTTACGCAACAGAAATAAGGCGTCTGAACAATGAAAGTTCATTTATATATCACGGATCGTTTATTGATGGAATTTCAACGTCTGGTCTAATTGAGAACAGTGGACACTACTTGCTTACAAAGCTCTTGGATAAGAAGCTGGTCTCATCGGTTGATTTTCAAACCAACAAAGAGCTAGTTAAAAATTATATTAAGTCGAAGGAACTGATAACGGGCCTATGGTTTGATGTAAAAAGTGTATTGGTTCCGTTCGAGCACCTGAATGACCTTATTATAATCATCGGAGAAGGCGATCTTGAGGACGGAATAAGAAGAATGGCAAATGTAGGTTCTGATTTTTTTGAAACGACACCTGACTATTTTATTATTGGGATTAGGTATCCGAATAAAAGGGCTAAGCTTGAGTTTCAGCTCTTTAAAATTCTTGTTAAGAAAGAAAACTTGCCTGCATTAGATCTTAGTAGTGGTCCGCTTGAGAGGATGAGATCAATTTTAAACCGTTACGAACCGGTGGAGGCAATCCAAGGCGAGAAATTCTCAGAAGAGAATTTTCATACCCGGAATAGTAAACGGGCTAATTATGAGGTTCTAAAAACAGGTACTGTAAATCTATTTGGCGTTGGCGCAATTGGTGGAGAAATAAGTGACTCGCTCTCCAAAGCAGGTATTGGTAGTATCGTTCTGGTGGACAACCAAACAATAAAAGCGCATAATCCTGTGAGACATTTAGCAGGGCTAAGTTATGTTGGTGTCCCAAAAACACTCGCTGTAAAAGAAATTATTTCAGACCATAATCCTTTTATTCAGGTTTATGAGCTAGCGTATAACCTTTACTCCACGATTGATCTAATGTATCGAAGGGGAAATTTTGTCACGGTCTCTTCAGTTGCAGATGATAACCTGGAAGGATATATCAACGAACATGCTGTTATTGCCGGTATGACCATGTTCTATGTCCGAGCAATGCGTGGAGGAAAAGCAGCAAGAATTTTCAGGGTAATTCCTGGCAAGGATGCCTGTTTTCACTGCATTAGCCTTTACAGGCAGGAGAATAGCAAGCCCATTGTTATTGAAGAGGATAAATCATTTCCGATTATCAAGAATGAATGCAACAATCCGGTTCGTCCAGCAAGTGCTGCCGACCTGAAATTGATTTCAGCATTGGCTTCCCGAATTATAATAGATCATTTGCAAGAAGGTGAATCAAAAGACAATCACTGGATATGGTCGTCCGAAATTCTGGAGTCTGTTCAAATTAAAACTCCCTTTAGCTTGGTGAGTCACAACATTAAACCACATCCACAATGTTACTACTGCAATCATGATAAAGAGCTGAAGGTGACAATTAATTCGGAAACACTTCAAGCGATGAGGGATCTTGTTAAAGAGAAGGGTAAACTGGAGACGGGGGGTGTATTGGCTGGTATAGCTGATGCTGAAGGAAACATTTTGATTACACATGCGTCCGGTCCGGGACCTAGCGCAGTTCACAAGCAAACTGAATTCAGAAAGGACGTTCCATTTTGTCAAGGGTTCCTTGACACCCTTTACATTGAGTCTGCTAACAAAACCTTGTATGTAGGTGAGTGGCATTCACATCCTGATGCAAATAATACTCCAAGTGGTTTGGACATAAAAAGCTTGTCCGAAATAGCGCTACAAAAGGAGTATCTGACTGTGAATCCTACAATGATAATCTTTTCGAATGATGGCAATCCATCCTGTACAATTCATCCTGCAGGCAGACGGCATTATGTTGTGGAACTGGAAGTAAAAATGTCAGACGAAATAGCTTAGCCGAATAAACTACTGAATGTCTCACGCGCATTATGATCATTGTGATAAAACCAGTATAAAATTATTGGTGGATAATAATCCACAAGAGAAAATACTTACCGGGTTGAAACTCGATAACATAATAAGTATACTAATTGTCATGTTCGGACAGCGGACTGATATCAGCAATATCAGAGTGATCACGACCTTCAAATTACATTTTTGCCTTCCAGGCATTGGTCCAACAGGAACATGTTTGATATAAACACAACACTTTGGGGTGGATTTATGATTCAAAGCAAAGGAAAGTGTATTTACTTCAGTGGTGATTCAGGCTATGGCTCTCATTTCGGTGATATTGGAAAACTCTTCCATAATATAGATGTCGCTTTAATAGAGGCAGGAGCTTATGCTCCCACCTGGTTTATGAGTCAACATCATCAGGATCCTGATCATGCCGTGAAAGCGTTTCATGATGTCGGTGCGAAAACGTTTATTCCGTTTCACTATGGCACATTCGATTCTGCCGATGA
Organism: uncultured Ohtaekwangia sp.; assembly: GCA_964349405.1. Lineage (GTDB taxonomy): Bacteria > Bacteroidota > Bacteroidia > Cytophagales > Cyclobacteriaceae > ELB16-189. The sequence continues at coordinate 6,409 of CAYGGY010000108.1, forward strand.
GCCTATGGGAGAACCCATCCAAAAATTAACCAAACTCAGCATAGAAGGTAAAATCAAAAATGAGATTAAGATTTTGAAACTTGGTGAGCTCTTCTCAAAAATGTGATCCCCGCAGGGTATGAATTTCATTCCTTCTGCGCAGACGTCTAACTACCTCATCCGTTATCACCTTGAAGAAGGGATATAAAACATTACTTCACAAGGGCTCGAAAGATCTTGACTTATCTCGCCATCTTCACCTGATGTTGTTGATCCATAATCCTAAGAATTAATTCTGTCACAAAAATGCTTCAGGCAGCAATGCACAAGTCTTATCAAAAGACTACGGCATAAAATTCAATGTGCCTGACGGCTGCGTATTCTCTTTCAAATTTATTCCGTTTCCTTTTGACAAGCCTGCTGCCCTTCGCCTGGGCAGCTCCATAATTAATTCTTACGATTATGGAAAACACAAAAGATCAATCAAAACAATTTCAGGTAGCAGAAATCCTGCTCTCTTACAAATCCAGTGTCTTACCTTCCTTACGTCCAAAGATCACCAGCTCTCGGGATGTATATAAAATCCTGATGGAAAACTGGGATAAAAACAAGATTGAATTTGTTGAGCAGTTCAAAGTCCTCTTGCTCAACAGGGCCAACAAAGTATTGGGAATCTTTGAGGTTTCATCCGGAGGAGTTTCTGGAACAGTTGCTGATCCCAAACTCATCTTCGCAGCCGCCATAAAAGGCAACGCCAGTGGCATCATACTTTCACACAATCATCCTTCCGGCAATCTTCAGCCTAGTCAATCAGATATTGACCTGACAAGAAAAATTAAGGAAGGCGGCAAAGTCCTGGAGATTCAGCTACTGGATCATCTAATCATCACCAGTGAAAGCTATTATTCATTTGCAGATGAAGGGCTGATTTAGCCCTTTCTATTCTGCGTCAATTTTTTGAATTTCTTTCGATCAACCTTTTGCACAACGGCATCATCATGCAGGGCAATACCCATCCGATCTCTGTACTTCACCAACACATGGTAGATATAAAGCGCCCTTCTGGTAACAACATCTTCATCGAGGGTAATATCTTCACTCCCCTTGTGTATAAGTTTAAAATAGATGTTCCCGGTTTCATCGGTCGCATCCCACATTCGCAATGTGATCATTATCAAATTATCCAGGTAGGTTGCGAGCTGACAGCCTCCTAACCCCACATCATAAAGATGTTTAAAGAAAATCCTGTTCTGAAGTTCACACCGGATCAGATACACCGGAATCTCAATTGATCAGGGTACCTTCACTTTACGGGATCGGATCAGCCGATGGTGATGCCCGAAATTAAGGGGAATCAAATACGGTTTCATAACACGTTTTGTTTTACTGACTCATTGAGATTTTCTTCAACCTTAGTTCTCCTTGACGTTTCCGCGATTTCTTCTTTCGGCTCATATTGCGTAGCGCTATACCTTTCGCGTTCCTTACTTTCACTAATGCGTAATATATTTTGAGTGCTCTTTTCGTGATCACATCTTCATCGGGGTTAACATCATCGCTCCATTTTTCGATTAGCTTACAAAAAATGTTATTGGTCTCGTCAGTCGCATCCCACATTTTCATGCTGGCCAGAATCAAATGGTCAAGGAAATTTTCCAGGTAACAGCCTTCAAGACCAATGATCTGAAGATGCTTATGCAGCATCCGGTTTTGAAGTTCATGGCGGATGAGATAAACGGGGATTTCGATATCCCTTGGAATATCAACTTTACCCGGCCGGATCAACAGGATGGAAAACGCAATGAAGTTAAATGTC
>CAYGGY010000109.1:0-8130 GCA_964349405.1 uncultured Ohtaekwangia sp.
TGTGGCTAGGCGATGTGTTGGGTATAAAATGGATTAGACAAGAACCAAATAAATTAAAGAAAGTGGCTAAGGTGATTATTTTCTTATTGGTGGGGGTTATCCTGGTGATTATTTATTTTGTGCTCATTTCTTGAAGAGCAAACCAGAAAATATACTTCTCCCTTCCAAGTGGAGTCTCCCGTTTCGGGGGCACCACGTTTTAAATAGTAATCTTTGTAAACTCAACCATGTAATTCGAAGCGAGACTGCACGTGGAGGGGAGCCAATAGAATGTATTGGCGATGGGGTTTCTGATATATAAATGTTGCTGGCAATTGGGTTGCCTCGTGGACGGTGACAAACAAACCGACAGACTCTTACACATTAATTATAATTTGCGACACAGGACCAAATTTGAAAAATGACAACAAAATTACTAATAGACTATTTCGAAAAATTTCTACCCTTAAATGATGAAGAAAAGTCAGTCCTGGAAGAATATTTCAAAGAACGAAGAATTAAACGTAAACAGTTCATTCTGCAGGAAGGTGATATATGCAAGCACAACACTTTCGTAGTTGAGGGTTGTTTCAGAATGTATATGATTGACAAAAAAGGCAAAGAACATAACCTCCAGTTTGCAATTGAGAATTGGTGGATTGGTGATATTGATAGTTTCCATTCAGAAAAACCAAGTAGGCTTTATATAGAAGCCATTGAGAATGCTGTTATTCTTCAATGTAAAAAGGAAGACCAGATAAAGCTTTTTGTAAATTATCCAAAATTCAATCGGATATTTAGGGTTCTTGCTGAAAACGCCATGGTAAGTCTACAGAATAGAGTTTTACATAACATTAGTTCGACAGCAGAAGAGCGCTATCTTGATTTTGTTGAACGATACCCGAATTTTTTTAACCGGATTAGCAATGTTCAAATTGCGTCATACCTTGGTGTAACTCCAGAATTCCTAAGTGCAATTCGAAAAAAAATCGTAGAATCTTAAGATACATTAAGGTTCTTTCTTAAGTTACCTTATAGGCTGGTAATCACCACTTCCTTCATCTTTGTAATGTTGTTAAACTTTAAAAACATTCATGATGGAAAAGAAAATTATTGCGGTTGTAGGTGCAACCGGACTACAAGGTAAAGGCGTAGTTAACGCCTTAAAAAAGAATGGATCTTTTATAGTAAGAGCTGTTACACGTAACCCGAATAAATACAATGGACTTGCAGATGAAGTTGTATTAGGTGACCTAACTAACCTGGACTCATTAACAAATGCCTTTAAGAGTGCTTATGGCGTATTTGTTGTAACTAATTTTTGGGAAGGAGCAGACGAACTTAAGCAAGGAAGAACGGCAATTGAAGCTGCAAAAAAGGCGAATGTGAATCACTTCATTTGGTCAACACTACCCAATGTTGAAGCGATTAGCAATGGCAAATATGAGGTACCACATTTTACGGGAAAAGCAAAAGTGGATGAAATGGTGAAAGCAGCAGGTTTTGCCTATTATACTTTTGTACAGCCACCATTCTACTTTCAAAACCTGGTTGGACAATTAGGTGCTCAACCACAACAAGATGGTACTGTTGGCTGGACTCTTCCAATCGATCCAGCCAAAAAAGCAATTCACATGTCGGACATAAACGACTTAGGGAAAGTAGTTGCAGGAGCATTCTTAAATCCGGAAAAAGTAGGAAAGGGAAGCTATTTGTCTGTATCAACTGAATTGAACAGCTTCAATGATGTTTTAGATGCATTCAAAGCTAATGGGAAAGTGTACAGCTTTAGCCATGTACCGACAGCGGTGTTTTCCGGTTTTTTTGAAGGAGCTGGAGAAATTGCCCAAATGATGAGCTATTTCGAATATCACACTTACATGGGACCAAATTCAGATGCTCAAATCAAAATGGCTAAAGAAATTTCGACTGAGCCATTTACGTCATTAAATGAATGGATTAAACAAAACATAGCTTGACATGAAAAGATTAATGATAACCGCGTTGGTCATTACAATTATGACTTCGTGCACCCAAAAAGAAAATTCTGAATCAAATACTAACACAATAAAAAATGCTGAAACCATGGAAAAACAAGAAAAAGAAAAAATAGAAAATTTGCTCAGTGAATATGAAAAGTCATTGAACATGTCTAATGCTAAATTGGCGCAATCTCTTTACACAAAAGATGGCATCTTTATGCCAACAGAAGCCCCTTCAGGAATTGGTTCTGAAGGAATTCTAAAGTCATATGAGTATGTCTTTTCCCAAATCCAATTGAATATTAAATTCTTCATTGAAGAAATTCAGGTAGAAGGAAACATGGCGTTTGCGTTAACCAGCTCCAAAGGAACCACACTGATTAGGGCAACTGGAGATACTATTCCTGAAGCTAACAGAGAATTGTTCGTCTTTGAAAAGGTAAATGGAGAATGGAAAATAGCTCGATACATGTTTAATAAGACAGAGCCAGGAAAATAAATAACTGGTTACAATATTATTGGTAGCGGCTTTAAAGTAAATGCTTTTAAGTCGCTACTGCTTTATTTATAAATGAGACCAAGCCGACAAACGTTGGTTAAATGAAAATAAAAATAGAAACAGGACTTCAACATGACAATTTACACTTCGGTTAAAGTTTACATCTTTGCAGACAGTGGAAGAAGAAATCAATTACCAAAGGGTAAACGCGATATTGGTGTGCGTTGACAATACACTCAACGACTTTGACTCAAGAAAATAAGGTGTTCGGTTTCGTTGACAGCAGCAACTATTGGGCTTGAATTCAATCGACAAAGAAAAATAACGGTTGACAATAACAAACAAAACCCAACTGGCCACAACAGCAGCTATAACCAAAGGCTGGGTTGACGTGTAAGTATAAAGTTTTATCTTCGTTATTACGTTTGGTCACGGTGGATAATAACGTTTTCAAAATCAGCCACTGCAAATAGCCAATCGTTGGTAACAATTCATCCCATCCTGAACATTAAGATTAGATTATGAAGATATACTTAGCATTACTTTTATTTCTATTAAGTTCTTTGCTTTCATTCGGTCAAGAGAAGCTTATAAAAGTTAATGGGAAAAACTTCAATGTTTATGTAAAGGGATTCGAGAATAGAAAGAAGAACTCTCCTGCCATAATTTTTGAGAATGGTCTTGGCGTTGGACTAGGAAACTGGGACACAGTGATTGACCAAATAGCAAAGTTTTCCGCTGTCTTAGCATATGACAGAGCTGGAGTTGAGAAATCGGAAACGATATTTCAAATGCCGACAATAAAAGTCGTGACGGAAAACTTGAAGGCAATACTTACGACTTTGAATATTTCACCACCTTACATCTTAGTTGGACACTCCTTAGGCGGACTATATGTGAGAGGATTTGCAGGTATTTATCCGAACGACATCTCTGGTCTCGTTTTCATTGACCCGGCAGACTTTACGGAAACAAAGGAAGAATGGAATTCTATATTTAGGTCTATGAATGTTCCTGAGAAAAAAATTGATGAAATGCTTTACGACAGACTTTATAAAAAATCAATAATTGATTCCGCTTACTTCGGACCTTCAAGTGAGGCTGCCGTTCTTGCTGAATTGAGACGGACTGACTTTATTGAAATAACAAATCTGCCTGTACCCAATGTTCCTATTTATTTTTTTATAGGGGGGAAATTTGAGGTTCCTCCAGAAAAAAGGAGTAAGGATTTTAATCATGAGGAATTCTTTACTCAACGGACAAACATTAACATTGAGCGATGGAAAAAATTCATCTACTCGTCAAATAAAGGTGGATCACTTATTTATCTTTCTAATTGTGGACACTACGTACATCGGGACGACCCGAAAGCTGTAGTCAATATGATAAAATTCTTGGTTGACAATTTGTAATGCGGCAGCACACAACACAATGTTTCTGCAATGGTGCGGTGATGTGGAGAAATTAAGTTTTATCTTCGTTCAACGTTTGGTCACAGTGGACAATAACTCCATTCCAAGTGGAGTCTCCCGTTTCGGGGACTCCACGATTTAAATAGTAATTGTTGCAAACTCAACCATGCAATTCGAAGCGAGACTGTATGTGGAGGGTAGCCAATAGGAATGTATTGGCGATGGGGTTTCGGATATATAAATGTTGCTGGCAATGCGGCCTGGACAAATTAGTTTACCACCGTGGGACTTCTAATAAACATTTACACTCGGGGACTAAAGAGTAATTTTAGAGAAATGGGGACATAGGAAAGTAATTGAGTTAGCCAAAACGATTACGGCCGACACTGCTTCAATAAAATAATTTGGACATGAAACTTGGCCCATTTGGCTGCCTTGCAAACCCAACCCACAAACAAAGCAGCCAAAAGAGCCAAGTAAGTCGTTTCCCCTCAATTTATAGTTGAATCCCAATATGAACTAGTTCCATCAATTGTTTTAACTATTTTTAAATGGACTTAATTATATCCGAATGATTGCAAGCTATTTTAAGATTGCCCTCCGCTATTTAGCTAAGAATAAAATCTATTCATTTATTAATGTGGCTGGACTTAGTGTAAGCCTTGCTTGCGCTATGTTAATGATATTGTACACCAAAGATGAATTTAGCTTTGACAAATTTCACAAAGACATAAGTTCTACACATTTAATAGCTATAGATGTTCGAAATCCGGATGGAAGTTCATCAGATAAAATGGGACTTACCAGTATTCTTCATGGTCCACGGTTTAAAGACAACATACCCGAAGTGGAGTCATTCGTAAGGCTAAACAATAAATACCTGAATATTAAATTGGGTGAAGATATAAATAGCCAAAAAGTACTTGAAACTGATAGTAACTTCTTTTCGTTTTTCAGTTTTTCTTTAATTCAAGGCAATCCACAGACAGCATTGCAAGATATTCATAGTGTTGTGATATCGGAAGATATGGCTATCCGACATTTTGGAAACGATGACCCCCTTAATAGAACCATCCTCTTGGAAAGTGACGGGGCTTTTATTCCGTACACTGTTACTGGGGTGTCGAAACGTTGCCCTCAAAACTCATCAATACAGTTTGAATTTGTAGTACCACTAAAAGAGACACCTGATGACTTTAGTTGGGTAAATGTTTCTCACTCAACATTTATCAAGTTAAATGAGAGAAGTGATATAGAAGCTGTCTCATCAAAGATTCAAAAGGTATTTGAATCTGAGTCCAAAGAAGTAATGGAGCAAGTTCGCAGTTATGGATTTACCCAATCTTTTTATCACCAATTACTACCATTTGCTGACGTACACTTAAATCAAGATTATAAAGCCGAAGCAGGCTTGACAAATGCAAGTAGTTCAATTTATTCTTATATACTTTCCGGAATCGCTGTGTTTATTTTAACTATTGCCAGCATAAACTTTATTAATCTCACTATCGCACGGTCAGCCAAGAGAGCAAAAGAAATTGGTATCCGTAAGGTGGTAGGTGGCGCCAGACAGCAATTGATTATTCAATTTTTGGGAGAATCCTTTTTACTCTGCCTTCTTTCATTTATAGGAGCAATGCTTCTTGCTCAATTGTTACTTCCTGCATTTAACAATTTAGTAAATAAAGAACTATCCCTTTCATACTTAATAGATAGTAGACTAATTGTCATCTATCTTTTTCTTTTCATTTTTACTGGCCTTTTAGCGGGGTTTTATCCGGCAATTGTTCTGTCAGGATACAATCCTGTTCAAACTCTTTATACCAGATTCAAATTATCAGGCAAAAACTATCTCCAAAAGACATTAATAGTATTTCAATTTGCGTTGGCAACCTTCATGGTTATAGCAACTCTGACTGTTTATATGCAATTTGATTTCTTGACCACAAAAGACCTAGGATATAACCCCGACAATGTGGTGAGTGTCGCCAAGAGAGGTTTAACTCATCGAGAAGCTAAAGTCTTTAGTGAGACATTGTCCAAAAACCCTAATATCATTTCGACATCACCTCAAAATCATGGAATGGAAAATGGTAAGGTTAACGCTGACTCAATACTCCACTTTACATATGAGGCAGTAAATGAAAATTTCATTGATTTGTTTAATATCCAAATTGCACAGGGAAGAAATTTCTCTTCACTAAATCCATCTGACTCAGCCAATTCCGTCATTATTAATCAAGCCTTTGTTAAAAAAACAGGTTGGACTGAACCAATTGGACAAGAAGTTAAAATGATGAACGGAGCCACTCGAAAAGTAATTGGAATTACAAAAGATTACAACTATGAATCTTTAAAGAGAACAATTGAACCACAACTATTCTCTCTTGCTTTTAACTCTAATAGCCCATCTTATCAATATCTATTAATTAGAATACAACCAAACTCTGAATCCAATTGTATTCCCTTCATTGAAAAAACGTTTAAAGAATTATTTCCGATGCATCCTTACTCATACCAATTTTATAATGAGATTAACTTAATGAGTTACGAAGCGGAATCAAATTGGAAGCTGGTAATTCTGTTAAGTGCATTCCTGACAGTCTTTATCGCTGGTATCGGACTGTTTGGTTTATCCATCCTGACGGCAGAAAGCAGATTTAAAGAAATTGGAATTCGGAAAGTTTTGGGAGCATCAGTGAAAACCATAATTTTTGCGCTTTATAAAAACCATCTATCACTGATTTCCTTAGCTTTACTAATTGCTATACCAACTTCCTATTATGCAGGCAATATATGGCTTGACAACTATCCATATAGGACAGAAGTTGGAGTTGGAACATTTATTGGAGCAGGACTATTTGTATTGCTAATAGCGAGTGTAACTATAAGCTATCAAACGATAAAGACGGCTTTGCTAAATCCTGTAGAGAGTCTAAGAACGGAGTAATTTAGTTAATACACCAAGAAATCATTTTGTCCCTAGTTGTTGTTTGTAAAAAAAAGTTGTTGCGGGTCGCCTGACCCGCAACGAGGAGAATCAGGTTTATTTCTCTTTCCCAGTGGAGTCTCCCGTTTCGTGACTCCACGTTTTAAATAGTAATTGTTGCAAACTCAACCATGTAATTCGAAGCGAGACTGCACGTGGAGGGTAGCCAATAGTAATGTATTGACGATGGGGTTTCTGATATATACATGTTAGCGCCAATGCCCTTCCAGCCACCCGACAAATTCTCCACGACAACAAAGTAACATTCGACAATCCCACCTATTAAGTTTTCCCACTGTGGGGCAAGTAATCATTTCCTTAAATAACTGGGGTGTTAAGGGAAAACATGCAGAACAGGGACTGGACTCGGCTGACGAACAAAGACTAGTGTAAAAATCCTTCGGGAACTGACTTAAATCATTTTATTGGGTGAGACCAGTCATTGAGCAAATCTTGGGGTTTGAGTAGCTCTGTAACCCTGCAAGAGTTAAGTCATAAATGAACCGTTGAATATAAAACATATGAAAACCTTTAAAATTGTGTTAAGTATAGCCTTAGTAGTAAGCATTACTTCCTGTAACATGAACAATGAACTACCTCAGGCCAACCTGTCAAACCAGATTATGGGTACCTATAAAGGGACTATAACGTCAAGTTTGTTACAAGATACGATACCGGCAAAGGCTGAAATCACCTACGTTAATGATTATACCATTCAAGTCCACTGTCACAGCGCTGATATCGATACAGCCTTTTCTCTTAGATTATATCCAGATGGAAATATGATGAAGGTGTGTTTCACAGGTAATGATTTCAAGAATCAATACGGTCATAACATGTGCACCAATTGTCAAATGATAGGGAATAGTCAAATGATGGGAAATATGAGTAACGGAACCTCGTGGCAGCAACATATGAGTGCTGAACACAGACCAAGCGATGAACATTATGGTTATTTCGATATGAATGCCAAGACATTCGACTACACGTTTAAGTTTATGGGCACGTCAAATAGCTATACCCAGCATTTTATTGGTAAACGATAAGTTGGGCGAATTGACAATCATGCACGATGACAATCCATTCTATAACGTAACACCCCAACGATCAACTCACAACTAGGGAGATGGAGGGCACATGTTGCTAACATTGTGCATATGCCAGCTTGGGGTGAAGTGTAATTATGAAGTTTAAGTTTCATTATTTAGTTTCGTCACGGTGGACAATGACTTGTTTCAAAGACCCAAGCCGTCATATGCACGGGTCGTT
>CAYGGY010000110.1:0-8092 GCA_964349405.1 uncultured Ohtaekwangia sp.
CTGTATAGCCTAATCCGGATTAAGATTTACTGTATAGTAAAATCCGGATCAGACAAACAATACACATACAACCTGCTTTAATGATCATTCATATATATCCAACCTAATTTTAACTCAATTTCAACCATAAGGCGTTCCTTTGACTCGTTGACCTTCCCTTTGACCTTTGTGGAATTCATTCACATTCCTTTAAAATAGTTCACAATCCTTCAAAAGCATTAAGGCGCACTATCACCTATATCGATATTGCTCAAAAATGAAAAGGAATGAAAGTGAAGAAGGATAGCGGTGTATTGAAGGAAGAGGTTTTTGTTTTAAAATCCCTCACACATAAACAACTCGCCCAGATGTATGGAGTAAGTTGGTTAACATTCCAGAATTGGATTAAAGTAGTAGAGCCGGAGGTTGGTAAGAAGACAGGTCATTTTTACCATGTGCCCCAAGTCCTTAAAATCTTTCAACTCTTTGGAATTCCAAAGCAGATTAACGTTTCAGTTAATGACGTTGAAGAATTATTTAGATCGCAGAGTTAATTATGCTTGTGGGGCTTTTTTAAGTTGCTCTTTTAACAGAACCATATCACCCTCCAGCGAATTAATCCTCTCGTACAATCCGGAGGGTTCCGGTGCTTGGCGCGTAAGCTTCATCTTAAATTTCCAAACCTCTTTAATATTCTCAACAGGTAGTGGAAACGTTGGGTACTGAGGGTCTTTATTGTCGGATTTACAAATTATCAAACCACCTTTATCCAGATAATTGAGGCAACGCTTTAAAACGATGTTATCAACCTCTTGGGCATTATTTACCAGAATATAGACAAAGCCGTCTTTAATATCTTCCAATCGTTCCACGTATTCGCCCACCACAATATCACCAGGATAAAATCCGGCACGGTCGGCTAGCATGCTGTACCCACTCACTTCAAAGGCACGATACGTACCATGATTCAATCCGGGAAGCCAGAACGTAGGGAGATGCTCGATGTATTCGGGTTGTTGCGCTCCTTGAAGGTATCCGGCCTGTGCTTTAATCGGAACCAGCACAATATTATCTCTGCCGGTTATATCTACGGTAGTGACTAAAGTCCTGCCGGGAGATGGTAACGTTTCGGAAGGTTTTTGCTTTTTGGCATTACCAACCATGAAGTCCCAACTTGTTGAGTAATAATTAACTATTTTATCTATTGATTCCAGAGAGGGATACATTTGACCGCTCTCGATCTGCGAAACGGCTGATCGGCTAAGATTGACAGGAGTTCCAAATTCCTCTTGTGAAAGACCTTTTTCGTGCCTTAGAGCCTTTATTTGATTACCAACAACCTCTTTTGTTACCATAAATATATTTGTTTAGTAAAACTTGACAATATTAGTAATCATCACTTAACATTGCAAAACCAGCAGAGAAAATTATAAAGAGAATGTATATGAAGCGCGAAATCACAAAAACCGAGGAAACCGGACACAAACCAGAAATTTTTGTTTTGAGACCCTACAATCACAAACAACTGGCGGACTTCTACGGTGTGTGCTGGTTAACGTTTCAACGTTGGGTGAAGAAACACGAGACCGAGATTGGAAAGAAGACGGGGCATTTTTATAGTATTAATCAGGTTCTTGTTATCTTCAAAATCTTTGGTATGCCTAAACGATTCAAAGTCTCGTTGTCTGAAGTGGAGGAGATGTTTAAGGCTGCGTAAATCCACGCTATACCAGAGCTGTGGCTATAGTTCAAAATCTACTACCTCCCACATAGAGATCAAGTAGTCTTTTGAATAACATAATTTACTATCTTTATTCATTAATTAAAGTTGCATATTACATCAATTATATGTCCAATAAATCAATTAATAGACTTAAAGTTGTTTTGGTTGAGCAACGAAGAACTAATAAATGGCTAGCCGAGAAGCTTGGTAAAAATACTGCTACGATTTCTAGATGGTGTACAAATGACATGCAACCATCTCTAGAAACTCTAACTGAAATAGCTTCTGTTTTAAAAATTGACGTTCGCGACCTTTTGGTTTCTACAAATAAAGTATCATGAGCAAAATTAATTTTCTCCATACCGAGATCGGGTCAGCAAAAGACAATCAAAAAAGTCCAGTTCATAATTGGTATAAGTTTACGGCTGGATTTTCTCATAAATTCGTTGACGAAATAATTTCTCTAGAAAAACTTCAATCGAAAAAATCTGCGCAAATTTTTGATCCTTTTGCTGGATGCGGTACCACGCTTGTATCGTCTCAAAAACTCGGTGTCAATGCTGTTGGTAATGAGGGACAGGAGTTCATGTACGATGTTATAAAGGCCAAGCTAAATTGGAATATTGACGATAAATCATTTAACAAGCATTTGAATTTCATCAAATCTTCAAATGGAACAAAAACCGGAAAAATAGATTTTGATGTTCACCCTTTGTTGGTTTCACTCTATGACAAAAACGTACTTAAATCATTATACTTAATTAAAAATTCGATTGAAGAAATTCCTTCTGAAAAATTTCGTCTTTTCTTCAAACTTGCGTTAAGCCAGACTCTGCATAAAGTTTCAATTCATCCAATTGCAATTCCGTACATAGTGCGCTCGAAAACTCTCTCGAATACAAAGCCAGTTTGGACTGTTTTTGAAGATATTTCCAACTTAATGTTTAGTCACGCAAAAGATTTACGAAATAGAAAGATCACTTCGAAAATATATAAGCATGATTCTAGAAAAGAAAACGCATACATAGACGATAATCAATGCAACCTTTGTATTACCTCTCCTCCGTATTTGAATAATTTGGATTATGGAGAAATTTCAAAAGTTCATACTCATTTTTTTGAAATAACTAAGGACTGGAGTGATATAACAAAAAAGGTAAGAAAAAAACTGGTTACTGGTGCAACAACTCACTATGCCGAGTCTGACTTTGATTTGGATACATTTCTTGAAGAGGACTTTGCTAATCAAAATCAAAATATTATCAGATCCTTAAAAAGCAAGTCTAAAAGTATAAAGGAAGCTGCTTTGGAAAAATCAGGCAAAAAAAGCTTTGATATCCTTATGTTACTATATTTTCAAGATATGCATCTTGTGCTAAAGGAGATAAGAAGAATACTAAAGCCTAATAGCAAAGCATACATTATACTTGGTGATTCCGCGCCATACGGAGTTCATGTTCCAACCACAGATTTACTCGGTAAAATTGCATTGAATACCGGATTCAGGAATTACAAAATTCATAAGATTAGGTCGCGTGGCAACAAATGGAAAACACTCAAGCACCGCCACAGCCTTGAATTAACCGAAAATTTATTAGTACTTCAATGACCACGTATCTTGATTTAAGTAAATCGGAGAACTTGATACTTCCATATCTACCAAACACTCAGTTTAAAGAGAAGTTTGAAGGTAAAGGCTGGAGTTTTTCATCCGTGTTTCATTTTAGCGAAATCAAAGACATTTACTTGGCAATTCGATTGATCGGATATACAAGCAAAAATGAGTTTACGAAAAGATGTTTGGAGGAACTTAAAATCCGTTCGGTAAGCACACCGTGGGACACAGAAGGCAGAAGAATACTGGAACATGTAAATGCACTAGTAAATTTTGGACTAATTGACTCATCTTATAAAATAGTCGATGATAACCTTTTCAAAAACTCAATCATTGGTGAAGAAATTGCGTTGACCGATAAGGAAGTATTTAAAAGAATATACTTTTCCTATTATCGGTTCAAAGAAATCATGTCTTGGTTTCTTGATGCAACTTCAACCAGTAGAGAAAATGTCATGGACAGAGTAAATGAGAGTTCAATGGCACTAGATTCAAAAGTTATTTACCCGTTTTCGACTCAAAGTCGCTTTACGGATTCTTTCATTTATAACATTAATGACAATACACCTGTATACACTATTACCAAAGATGAAAATGAAAGTAATGGAGGAATTCTTCGATTCTGGGATGTTTTTGTTAAGTGGGGTCAAGAGTTGGCTTTGATAGAGAAGTTTAATCTAACGAATTTGGATATTCAATTAAGGGGACACAAATCACTTTCTTGTATTTATTTCAAAAGGCCAATAGATGAGTCTTTTGATCTAAAAGAATATATCAAACAGAACTACAATTCGGCTTATATTAACATTCCAAGACTAGTATTCAGAATTGCAACTGAATTCAGATTCCCCATAGAGGACATAAAAAAAACGCTTGTAAAACAATGTTTAGATAATTCAGACCAATTTAGTTTACAAAGGACTTCCGAGGTTTTTATTAGAAACACGGAAATTAACTTTGTTCCGATCGTTAATGACTCATACGTTTCACATATTTTAGTACTATGACAGAGCAAGAGAATCCACTGAAAAGCCTCCTTAAGAGTAAAGGAATAACAGACGACACAAATGAGAGATACAAGAAACTAGGTCTTTCATTCAATCCATTTCCAAGAGCAGGTATTTCGGATTTAAACAGCAGCGATTTTATCATTTCCAAGTTAGAACCCATTGACCCGGAAGTAAAATCAGCAATTGATGAGTTTGTCATAGACTCTCTTTTCCCGAGCAATCCCAACAGCACAGATAAGTACATAAGCGCTGTTATTAGAGGTGAATATGGATACGGCAAAACTCAGACTCTGCTTTTTGCAAAGTATAGATTGGATTTATTTAAAAAAGAGAAAGAATACCATAAGAATCCTTATGTCGTATACATTGATAATCCTGGTGCTAAATTAACTGAACTAATTGGATCAATTATATCCCAAATTGGTGATGAGAATTTTAAGAGATATTTATGGAATGTGGTGATTCAAAGGGTTTCTAGCGAGGCTCAAACAAAACAGCAGCTATTAGATTTTGCGCCAAAAGGATACGCTCTATTTACAGAAGACTTAGATCCTTTTTCACCTGTTAACACGGTCAATTATAAAAACTTCCTCGATGGATGGTTAAAATATTTAGCTCCGACCCCTAAAAAAAGAAAGGAATTTCAAGATGTACTTAAAACGCTAATTGTTTCCGTTTTTACAACTGAGTTTGAAAACTCTACAGTTGCCCTTTACTTCTATGAGCTTCTCTCTGAAAACATCGGTATTAACAAAACATGGGAGGTATTAACTTCGGGAGGAGCAAAAGACTTAGATAAAAAGGAAGTATATATTATTCGTGCAATTGTTAAGTTAACAAAATCACAAGGCTTCACTGATTTTTATATTTTGGTTGATGAATTTGAAACTGTCACCGCTGGACGTCTTTCAACTCCAGAAATAGACAGGTATTTTGTAAACCTGCGCGCTTTAATAGATAAAGAAAGAAACTGGTGCTCACTATTTGCAATGACTCCTCCCGCATTTTCTAGTTTAAAGAGAGTTTCTCCGCCATTAGCCGAGCGAATAAGCAGCAAAATAATAGACTTGAAACCTCTTAATTTAGAGCGATCAAAGATCATTACTACAAACTACCTTAATCTTGCACGCAAAGAATCCTCTTCCATAATACCATTTGATGAAAAAGCTATAGATACATTAAGAAATTTATCTAAAGGGATTCTACGAGTATATCTAAAAAGTTGTTTTTCACTTCTACAAAGGGCAGCCGAAGAATTACATGAAAATCCAATTATTGATTCAGCGTTTGTTGCAAAGCATTTCCAAGCTGAGGAAGAATAATAAGACTAAGGTTATGGAAAACTGGAGCGATGAACCCGTTGATCAGTTCAGAATAAAGTTTTTTCTGGATACTAATATTTTGGCTTACTTAATTGATGGTACCTATACGGGATTAACTAATACAATTGAGTTCCTTAAAAAATGCGAATTCGCAAATCTTGTTAGTTCCAACTATGTTATTTTTGAACTTGTTGGAATAAGAAAAAGAGAACATTATCTAAGAGAGGTCTTGAATAAATCAACCGTTGCTGGAGGGAAGGTAAATATCAGCTCTCTCCTAAAATATAAAGATGACTTTGATGCTCCTGGCGTAAATTTTATTGACGTTAAGAGCTCAATAAAATCCAACGTAGAGACGGAATTACAAAAGATTGTGAATGACTTCGGGATAATATATGAGGACAATATACTTCATAACAAACTTCTCCAGCCAACCTTTGATATTAACCTTCATACAAAAGTATCGAAGGAAGATAGCCTCGTTTTAGCTTCATCACTATGGCCAGATGAACTTACAAAAGAAACATTTGTCTGCCTGGTATCAAACGATAAGGATTTTGTAGATGGTTGTGCGGAATTTGATTTGGACGAAGTGGTTAATCCTCACACACTCGTAAAACCAACTATCGAACACATACGCGCAATGAAATTAGGTGGTATTGTTAACATAAACCTCACAAGCAATAATGATGACGCAAGACTGCCTGATTATTTGCCGAAAAAAATCAAAGAACTTTTGATTAAAAAAAATCTGAATCTATATTTAGGGAAGACAATTCCTTGCGGTAATGGTCCTAATTTCAATGGGATCATTTGCTTTAACCTTAAAGCAAACACTTCGTTAAATCAAGGTCTTTATATTACAATTATTGGTAACAACTTGGATTTCATTTATACCATAAAGATAAAGATTGATGAGTTCTGGGATCAGGCGAGAATCAATAACTATCCTTATACAAATACAGAGGACAGAAATATTTCTTTTAAGCCCTTTGAATTAAGCGGTGACAACCAACATGTAGCATTACCAGCAAATATAATAACCAAGTTACGCGAGTCAGGTAATTTAGTTTTTATCAATCCCGACTCATTTGTTTAATAGATGCAATCATAAATAGACACGTATTGCTACCAAATCCAAAGCATGATTATTTTTAGTGTGAGTAATTGGGAATGGAAAATGCCTGTTTTTATAACTTATTCAATTTAGTTTGTCTTTTAATCAAACTGTTGTCTTTTATTTCAACAGTGTATAGTTATTTCAGGGAAGGTCAAGGGAAGGTCAAGGTTGTCAATATCTTTAATATTTATTTAGAATCCTTCATAATTGTTAATAATCTTTAACAATCCTTAACCTTCACTTCATCCTCATTCTATTTTCGAACAGAATATCAGGGGATGAAAGACAAAATCATTTTAAAGGCACAATTTCTTCAGCACGTTCGCAAAGAGCTGGATGCCAAGAATAAGCACAATAGGAAATCTATTGAGCGCATTGCCTCGTCTTACGGAATCACTGATAAATCAGAAGTAAAGGAATACACGGAGCTTGCCATCGTTCTGAAAGCACGAAGCATCTCACTTTCTTCACTATCTGTTGAAGAGAAGTACTGGAGCATCGTTGAGCTTTATAAAAGCCAGGTTAACATTTCACATCGCACAAGTCAGAGTATGTTATTGCAACAATACAGTACTCCGACCCCGATTTCATTTCTCGCAGGAATCTTCACTAATGCGTACCAAAACATTTCAGTTTTTGAACCCTCTGCCGGAAACGGTCTTCTTACCGTAGCGGCACATCCTTCAAGGGTTATTGTTAATGAGATTGATGATTTACGAAGATCGAATCTTCTTGATCAAGGCTATCGCCAAGTATTAAGGCAAGATGCGACACTGCCGTTCAAAGGATTTGAAAAGAAGTTTGATGCTATTTTGACAAATCCTCCTTTCGGTCTTTTAGATCGGGAGGTAAAATACGAGACCTTCATTATTGAAGTCCTCGATCATCTCATGGCCTTACGCGCACTGGATTGCATGAAGGATAATGGTAAAGCCGCCATCATTATCGGAGGACATACGCGCTATGATAAGAAAGGAAGAGTACAAAAAGGTAAGAACCGCTTTTTCTTTAATTATCTCTTTAGCCGATACCATGTAGTTGACATCATTCCCATTGATGGTAAAAAACTTTACTCCCGACAAGGCACCTCTTTCGATACACGATTGATGCTCATTGATGGCCGTAAGTCAGAACCTTGTGGTGCTGCTCCATTAAAAGATTCAGAACGTGATAAGGTTGTGGATTCCTTTGAAGAACTATTTGAGCGTGTAATCAGCGCAACAAAGCCTAGACAAAATTTAACTATGACACGATTAGAATTAGAAGCCCAGGCTCTTGCCCTGGAACTTGAACTGATGAGCTTTGATGAACTTGGTATGCCTT
>CAYGGY010000111.1:0-7684 GCA_964349405.1 uncultured Ohtaekwangia sp.
GAGCATCTGCCTTACAAGCAGAGGGTCGGGGGTTCGAACCCCTCAGCTCCCACACAAAACCTCAGAGAAATCTGAGGTTTTTTTTATTTCTATTGTGTTTGATTTCAGGGTGTACTTTAAAGGAAATTGGCTTAATTTAATGAGTCCAACCAACTGAATATCACCGATGAACTACAAACTATTTGGGAAGTCCGGCTTGCGTGTTTCGGAGCTTTGTCTTGGCACCATGGGTTTTGGCACGGAGTGGAAATGGGGCAGCGATAAGGAGGTCAGTAAACAAATTTTTGACACGTATGCCAATGCCGGTGGCAATTTTATCGATACAGCCAACCGCTATACAGAGGGCACTTCCGAAAAATTTGTGGGCGACTTTGTTGCCAAAGACCGTGATCATTTTGTGGTAGCCACCAAATATTCACTCCGCGACCGCAGTGGAGATCTGAATTTTGCAGGCAATCATCGTAAAAACCTGATGCGTAGCGTGAAGGATAGCTTGTGGAGGCTCAATACCGACCATATTGATTTACTATGGCTGCATATCTGGGATAGCTGGACACCTACAGAAGAAATCATGAAAGGGTTGGAAGACTTGATTTCTCGAGGTATTGTTCATTACATCGGCATCAGTGACACACCAGCCTGGGTGGTGAGCCAGGCAAACACCATGGCTGAATTGCGCGGATGGAACCAGTTTATCGGCTTGCAGATTGAATACAGTTTAATTCAACGCACCGTGGAAGCCGAACTATTACCAATGGCCAAGGCATTTGGAATGACCATTACCCCCTGGGCACCGTTGGCAGGTGGGGCCTTGACAGGAAAATATTTAAAAGGAGATCCAGGGCGATTGGTGGAGAATAGTGTTCGACTTGGTGAACGGGCCACGGTAATTACTAAAAAAGTAGTGGAGGTTGCTGATCGATTGGGAGTAAGTGCCTCGCAACTGGCGATCAATTGGACACGCCAACATAAAACCCAAAGTGTGATACCTATTGTGGGGGCAACGAAAGTATCGCAAGTAGAAGATGTGTTGGGTTGTTTGAATTTTGAAATTCCTGTAGATCTGATGAATGAGTTAAACGAAGTTTCAAAAGTAGATCTTCCGTTTCCACATAAGTTTTTCAACGAACCAGGTGTAAAGGATGTGCTATACGGTGGGATGAAAGATAGTATGAAAGATTCGAGGTACTAATTTTGAATTGCGATTTATGATTTATGAAGTACGATTAACGAAGAGCAGGCCCTAATAAAAATCGTACTTCATAAATCTGAAATCATAAATTCTAATACGGTGAAGGACTCACACTCGTCCAGCCACCATCGATTACTAATGACTGTCCTGTGATGTGACCGGCTTCTGGCGATACTAAAAAAAGTGCTGCGTGTGCTATATCCTGAACAGATGCCGGCTTGCCGATAGGCGTAATCCGCGACCAGGTGTTTTCATATTCTGGATCACTCTTCGTTCGTTCAGTGACGGTTGCTCCCGGAGCAATGGCATTTACCGTGATGCGATAAGGCGATACTTCAACGACCAGATTTTTAGCCAGCATTTCCAATGCGGCTTTGGTCATGCCATAGGCTGCCAAATTTTTATGAGCCTGATGCCCAGTAACGGATGACATGAATAGAATTCTTCCTCCTGCACCTTGTTCTTTCATCTGTCGCGTAGCGAGTTGTGCCAGAAAAAAACTACCGCCAAGATTTACATTCATCACTTTTGCGAAATCTTCTGACTTGTATTCCAGAAAATCACCAAAGAGTGTGATGCCCGCATTGGCGATAGCGATATCCAGTTTGCCAAATCGTTTCACGGCTTCATTCACCATGTCTTGAATAAAGTTGACATCCGAACAATCGCCTGCATACGGAATACAAATTCCATTTTCTTTTTGAATGGACCGGGCAGCGTCTTCGGCTAAGGCAACTTCAATATCATTGAGGATAACACGCGCGCCTTCTGCCGCTAACTGACGACAAATTTCAAGACCAATGCCCTGACCTGCACCGGTTACTATGGCAACCTGATTTTTGAATTTACTCATCTTTTATTAACCATTTACAAAATAGCATCACAATTTAAATTGTAATTCATAAATCTAAAATCGTAAATATCAATGCGAATCTCTTGACACTTCACTGCCCGAACCTCCTCGTAGATAATCCATATCAGCGCCTTCGTTGGCTTGTTGCACATGTTGTTGATATAGCATCACATAACCACGATCATATTTTTTATGGATCGGTTGCCACTTTTCTTTTCGTTTCAACAACTCTGCTTCGGACACTTCTAAGAGTAATGAACGATTGGCCACATCCAGGCTGATGAGATCACCAGTTTGAACGACAGCGAAATTTCCACCCAGCGCAGCTTCAGGTGATGCGTGTAAGATTACTGTGCCGAAACCAGTTCCGCTCATGCGTCCATCGGAGATGCGCACCATGTCGTGAATACCTTTTGCTAATAATTTCTTTGGCAATGCCATGTTGCCTACTTCAGGCATGCCGGGGTAGCCGATTGGTCCAACATTTTTTAATACCAGGATATTAGTTTCATCTACATCCAGATCAGGAAGATCAATTCTGTTTTTATAATCTTCGATGTCTTCAAACACAATGGCTTTGCCGGTATGCTTCATCAACGATGCACTGGCGGCAGAAGGTTTTATGACGGCTCCGTTTTCACAAAGATTGCCTTTTAAAATGGCCACACCGGAAAGTGGATTAAAGGGTTTTCCTGCGGAGGTAATTACTTCATGATTATAAATTTCGGCTGGGTCATAGTTTTCTTTTATAGTTCTTCCATTGACGGTGATACAATCGCGATGTAGGAATTTGTCCAACTCTTTCATTACAGCAGGAAGACCTCCAGCATAATAAAGGTCTTCCATAAAATACTTACCGGAAGGTTGTAAGTTTGCAATGAGCGGAATGTTTGCCGACAGTTTATCAAAATCATCAAGGTGAAGTGGTATTCCAATTCTTCCGGCAATCGCCAACATATGAATGATAAAGTTGGTAGATCCACCAATCGCAGCATTGGTGATGATAGCGTTCTCAAAAGCTTTTCGCGTGAGCACATCGGATAACCTCATGTTTTCTTTCACCATTTCCACGATGCGTATGCCCGACATCTGCGCAAGCACTTTGCGTCTTGAGTCCGCAGCGGGTATAGCTGCATTCCCCGGAAGGGAAAGACCTAATGATTCCACCATGCACGCCATCGTGGAGGCGGTGCCCATCACCGCACAGTGCCCGCGGCTGCGACACATACATTCTTCGGTAACGGTGAGTTGCTCTTGCGACATTTCACCGGATCGTACCGCATCATTAAAGCGCCAGATATCGCTGGTGCCAATGTCACGCCCCTGATATTTTCCGGTCAGCATCGGCCCACCTGATACTACTAATGTAGGAATGTTGACACTACAGGCACCCATCACTAATGAAGGCGTAGTTTTATCGCATCCACAAAGTAACACGACCCCATCCATCGGGTTGGCACGAATGGATTCCTCTACATCCATGCTTGCCAGGTTTCTATAAAGCATGGCCGTAGGTTTGATCAAGGTTTCCCCGAGTGACATC
Source organism: uncultured Ohtaekwangia sp. (assembly GCA_964349405.1). Classification (GTDB taxonomy): domain Bacteria; phylum Bacteroidota; class Bacteroidia; order Cytophagales; family Cyclobacteriaceae; genus ELB16-189. The sequence continues at coordinate 3,589 of CAYGGY010000111.1, forward strand.
ACCGGAAACTCTACCGGAAAACCACCGGCTTCAGAGATGCCGCGCTTAACTGATTCGGCCAATTCGCGGAAGTGTGCGTTGCAGGGTGTAAGTTCAGACCAGGTGTTACAAATGCCAATCACCGGCTTGCCACGAAACTCATAATCGGGGATGCCTTGATTTTTCATCCAGGCTCTGTAGAGGAATCCGTCTTTTCCTGTTTTGCCAAACCATCCCTGGCTGCGTAATTTATCCTTCATGAGTATTTAATTTTAAATTCTAATATCGATTGTAACCACACTGATGTTCTTTTCCTGATGCGAGAAATTCGATTATGCCAGATTCCTTTCGAATTATGGTAAAGCATAAATATGGACAAAATTCCTTTCATGAAATATGATCAGAACGCAGCATTATATGAATGGCAATTATAATCCTTTATTTGCCCGAATCATTTCAGCATAGCCTTGCTTTTTTGAAAGGGCTGTAATGGCCATTACGATTCGCTTTGTTTTTGTTGCGGATGTTTTGGCGCTATCGATCCATTTGCTGAAATATTTCTGATGAGATCCGGGAAGTGCTTGAAAGAAGTCGTTAGCAGTCGGGTCATCGCGCAAGCATGCTAAGAAATCTTCCGAAAAGGCAAACTCACTTGCATCTTCTTCGATGGACACTTTTAATTTATCCCCCGGCTTTTTGCCGATTGCTTTGCGAATGGAAGCATTGATAGGTAAAATGAAATCACCCTCACCCATCGGTATAAGTGCAGCTTGCTTTAATTTGTATGAGTCGAGAGTGCCCTTCACACGAAAAGAAACTTTTGTTTCGGGCTTTAATTTTTGAGCTTGGTGGGCACTGATTTCAATATAGGTCCATCCGGTTTTTTCACCTTTCTTATCAAACTTTTGAATGGTAGCCATGAATTGAATCATGAAACGAATTTATATAGTTTTCATTAACTCAGTTCGGTATTCACTTAGTATGCGGGCTTTTGATAAAAAGCCTATATAGGCTTTTTCTTTCACCACGGGCAGATTCCATTGTTTCGTTTCATCAAATTTTTTCAGTATGTCATGCAAGCTGTCTTCAAAATCAACAGCATGAGCTTCGGTCATCAACTCCTTCACTAAAGTAGTATCATAAATACTTGTTTTGAAAATCAGTTCACGGATATGATCCAGATGAACGACTCCAACTAGTTTGCCAACTTTATCAACCACCGGAAAAGTGTTCCTCTTTGAAATAGAGATCACCCGAACGAGTAAGTGAAGCGTATCATCGGGACGCACTTGTGAGAAATTGGTTTCAAGAAGTTCGTGTAGGTTTAGTTTACTCAATAGGTATTTATCACGATCATCCACATTTACCTTTAATAGTCGTGAGAGCTTTTTCCCTTCCATTGAGAGCGGTTCAAAATACCGCATAACCGTTATGCTCAGAGCCGCAACGATCATAAGCGGAATGATCAATGCATAACCACCGGTAATTTCGGCAATAAGAAATATCGCACAAAGCGGAGCATAGAATACGCCACTTAAAATGCCTGCCATCGCAACCAAGGTAAAATTTGTTTCGGGTATGTGTGCCAGGCCTGTTAGATTAACTAATCGTGCAAAAGTGAAACCCGTGTAGGCACCTACAAATAACGATGGTCCGAAGTTTCCGCCATTTCCACCACTTCCAAGAGTAATGCCTACGGCAACCACCTTGATCAGGGCAAGTGCACCGAGAAATAATAACAACGCGTAGTCATTCTGAATGAATTCATAGAGCACGCTGGTTTTTGTTATTTCAGAAGTCTTTAGATTGGCTAAAAGCTTAATGCTTTCGTACCCTTCGCCAAATAACGGAGGAAATATGATGAGAAGAATAGAAAGGAACACTCCCCCCAGCACTATTTTTTTAAGATTGGTTTTTATTGAATGAAAGTGTGCTTCAATGCTTTCAAGAGCACGTGAATAATATAAAGAAACAAATCCCGCTAAAATTCCAAGGGCGATGTAGTAGGGCACATTGTGATAGTCGAAGGGTTGTTGCAGTGAAAAGGAAAGTGTGATTCCCTCTGCCAGAATTATTTTTGAGAGCAACGCACCGGATGCTGCGGATATTATAATTGGTATAAAGGCGGCCACCGTTACATCGGCAAGTAAAACTTCGATAGCAAACAGCACACCGGCAACAGGTGAGTTAAAGGCCGCGGCAATACCCGCAGCAGCACCACAGGCCAGCAACACCGTGCGATCTTTATAGGAGAGATGAAAGAATTTTCCATAATTAGCACCGATGGCTGAGCCTGTGCTCACCATGGGTGACTCCAATCCCAACGAACCTCCAAAGCCAACGGTGAGTGCGCTGGTGATAATGTGTGAATATGTTTGATTGATGGGCACCTCACTCGACTTCCTGGCTATGGCATAACTGATTTCGGCACTTCCTTTTTTGAATTTTCCTTTTAATACAAAATGAACATACATCACTGTTATTGAAATCCCTACAATTGGGAAAAGTGTGAACAGAAAAAATTGTTCATAATTGTCAGAATAATAAGCAACCCACGTACCAATTGAATGTACACAAAGTTTAAGGATGATCGCAGCCAATGAAGATAAAAGCCCAACCGCAATACAGGATAAAAGAAAAAATTGTTTTGGTGTCAGCTTCTTCTTCGCAAAAAATATTATTCTTTTTAAGAACCGACTGGTAGTTTTTATCATCTGAAGAAAATTGCGTTTGCCGTCTCAGGCTATTTGTTCCATAAATATGGACACAATATTACTTACCTAATGGCAAAATCCCTTTAGAATTTGCGGTGAAAGATTTTTTTTGTTTGTAATGTTGTATCTACAATTATTGAAGTTGTATTTATTATGCCACTCGAACAAGACATCAAGCAGGAGAAGTTTTACAACGACCATCAGAAAGCCTCCATTAATATATTATATACTGGAAGCTGGCTGTATAACATCAACTCAGGCTATTTAAAAAAATTTGGTATTACACCAGAGCAATTTAACGTGTTGCGTATTCTTCGAGGCAGTTTTCCTAAACCCATGATGCTTGCGGAAATCACAGAGCGTATGATCGATAAGAGCAGCAACTGCACCCGGCTGGTTGAAAAACTGAAACAGAAAGGATTGGTGAATCGTGTTACGTGTGAGAACAATCGCAGGCAAGTAGATATTTCGATTACGGACAAAGGACAGCAGTTGCTTAAGAAAATTGATGCGGGCCAACCTTCGTGGCTGGAGATAATGGGGAAGATTTCTAAAGTGGAGGCTAAGGAGTTAAACAGAATATTGGATAAGTTGAGAAGTTGACCGACAACTTACTCCTTTATTGGTGATACATACCTGGTAATATCAAAATCATCACGCAAGCTGCGACTCATCAATACCATATCATCCAATTTATTTTTCCTAAAGTGAGGCTCCCCTTTTTTCCAGATCTCATTTATATAAAATCCTTTGCGCGGAATGTTGGTTTGGTGTCGTGAAACCTGTTGTGGTTTATTTTCAAAGTATAATCCATAGATGGTAACGCGATAGCCGTCACGGGCAACTTCAAGGACAAACTTACCGCTCCATTCGGCACTCCAGTAAATCAAGGGCGTGTTATGGTATTCGCGGCCATAACGCTTGCAGTCAACAAGGTAGTGGTGTATTTCACCATTGTAGCCTAGTTCATTTCGTACCACATGTTGCGTAAAGATTTTTGATTTCAGCATGGAAACGACCTCTCGTTTCAAACTATCCTGAGTCCCTTTATAAGAATAAGTATAGCGCCAAATCAGATTTCCATTTTCGATTTCAAACAAATCGAACTTCTGTGCGGAGGCACTTAAATAACAGGTAAGAAATAAAACGAGCAAGCTTTGGCACTTCATCACATCACGGTTCTGCTTGCAACAAAGGGACTATTCAATTAAAAAGCAATAAAGTTTTAGCAATTGCAGCAAACGATTGAAACGTGTCAAAGGCATCAATACGAAGTCGTGCAAGCTCAAAATTCGGAAAAATATTACCCGTAGGTCATTTTTTAACTATGATTTTCAAAATAACGCATGAATTATTGAAAATAGGTTGTAAAATTACCCTAACGTAAACGAATACAATAAAAT
>CAYGGY010000112.1:0-7346 GCA_964349405.1 uncultured Ohtaekwangia sp.
CCACAGTTATGTTTTTTGTTTTGGCATTGCTCTCATAATTTATTATCAACTCAACTACATCATAAGCAATGGCTTTAGATTTCGAACAATCAATAATCACTTTTGAGTTTGCAGGGATGCTCTCCAGCGTTTTAACCACGTTGGCTTTATTAAAAAAAGAAACTTCTTCGGCTAAAACCATATGATGTACCGAATGCCCATCCTCGGTAGTTATCACATCCTTCATGTAGTGGGAGTTTCTGTAACTGTGGCGCAGGGTGTAGAAAATACCGACCATAATTCCAATGGTAATTCCCCGCAATAAATCAGTTGCCAAAATAGCCACAATGGTTGCCGTAAAAGGAATGAACTGCTCCCAACCCAACTTATACATTTGTTTAAAAAGGGAGGGCTTAGCCAATTTGTATCCCACCATTAATAAAATAGCTGCTAAACTAGCCAAGGGTATTTTATTCAAAACAGCGGCAATGGTTATGGCACTCAATAATAAAAAAACACCATGAAGAATGGTCGACAGTTTTGTTTTGCCCCCAAAAGAAATATTGGCCGAACTACGAACGATAACCTGGGTAACAGGCAAGCCACCGATTAAACCCGAAACGATATTACCCAAACCTTGCGCTTTTAATTCCCGGTTGGTTGGCGTAATTCTTTTGTACGGATCAAGTTTATCGGTTGCCTCCACACTAAGCAGCGTTTCCAAACTGGCCACGATAGCCACCACGAAAGCTATTTTATATACTTCGATATTGGATAAGGCTGAAAAATCAGGGAAGGTAAACTGACTAATAAAACCAGTGAAATTTTCCGGAACGGGGATTCTTACCACCTGGTCAGCCGCTAAACTAAAATTCAGCAGCCCTTGCTGATAAAATTGATTCATCATTATGCCCAAAAGAACAACTACGATAGGGCCTTGTATAATTTGGAATATTTTATGTTTTTGGGTTAGCACCTTATCCCATGCTATCAATATGATCAATGATATGACGGCAATCAGAACAGCGCCCGGAGTAAAGAATTGAAAGGCATTAGCAATTTCAGAAAATGTATTTTGTCCATCGGCTTGAAAAAACGAATCGTCTCCTTCTATATCTTTATCCCAACCCAACGCGTGTGGTATTTGTTTTAGGATAATCAGTAACCCGATTCCGGTAAGCATACCTTTAATCACCGAGGATGGGAAGAAATAAGCAATAAATCCCGCTTTGGCATATCCTAAAACAAGCTGGATGATCCCTGCCAAAACAACGGCCGTCAAAAATGCTTCCCAAGACCCTCCCAGCGTAGCAATGGAACTCATTACGATTACAGCCAACCCTGCAGCCGGACCACTCACACCTAAGGGAGAACCACTTGCCATGCCCACTACAATTCCCCCAACTATTCCGGCAATGATACCTGCAAACAGAGGGGCACCCGATGCAAGCGCGATGCCTAAACACAACGGCAAGGCAACAAAAAACACAATTATGCTGGCAGGCAAATCCTGCCTGATATTTTTAAACAAGTCTTTCATTTTATTTTAAATAAGTCGAGAAATGAAATATTTACTTAACACACCATACATCTAACTTTCACCAATTCATTTCTGAGAGGAGCTAAAGGCGTGTATGCAAATCAGTACCGAATCTCAGAGAATGAGATATATTCGATTTGGAGTGATGGATTCGGGAGGTGTAAATGGACTGTTAAGAAATTCCTGGGACTCGGAATAATTTAGATATGGCGAGTAGATAAATTTTGACAAGCAAAATGAAAGGTATGACAAATCGGTATTGCCCTCACCCTCATCTTCTTCCGAAAAATCATCTTCGATGCCTGAGGTCGCTTCACCAACCGACAATGGGGTTGATAACGGAAAGTGAGCGGTTTCTGGCGCGGAACATATTATACTACCATAATGATCATTGGAACCCTTTTTTAATAAAGGAGGCACTTCAGAATAGGCTGAAAAAGATAACAATAAAAGCGCTAAAACAAGTTTTTTAGCGGTGGTGGGCATCATTAATTCTAACCAGGATAGTAAATCTATCATTGCGCAATACTAATACCATTGTGATGAATTACAATGAAATGTCCTTGCTATTTCTTCAAAGTTCTCATGTACAATAGCCGTGGAGCGCGGGGATTTGGCTCTTGCCATTGCTTTGGATTGTGGGCAGGATACGCGGCAATGGTAAGTGCCAAATGAGCGATGGGTGAAAATCTCTCTCGGTTGCTGTGTGGTGGGGATTCGTAAATGAGTATTTATCGCTTACTGAGTCCAAGTCCCATAATTCTTTTGTTTCTTATGTCCAACGCTGATTGAGTAATGCTTACTTGTCCGTGGAGAAACTTAAGGGTTGGATTGTCTGCTGTTACTTTTTTGTCATTGAGAATCGGGGTGCACGGAAGGGCATTGTTGCTAACGTGAGTGCATATTTCAGTGGCGGGTTTACGAAGCCGCGTCTTGTCCCACGCGCCAAAACGAAATTAAGAAAACTAAACTGAATAACAACACGTCACCAGCAGCTGACACACTGTTGGCAGTAGTAGTGCCCCTTCTCCTCACTTCATTTGAAGGAGTGTCTTTCGTCACCTGTAAATGTTACACAACTCTTCATTAGTCAGTCGTTCGGTGGGACATTTTTCATTGGCTCCATTGTCGGCTTACATTAAAGTAAGCACACTCTTTGACTGACTTTGGATGTGGGCTGTATGCGTGGCCAGACAATATGTGTGCGACTTAGTTGGGTATTTCGCAAGGCCAACTAAACTAATTGTTTCTTATAAGAAAAATCAATGTCATAAGTACAGTGCAGGTAGTGTCTAGATTGGGAATATTTGGTGAATATATAGATCGTGATAATAGTCTAAACCCTTTTTACAATAGAATGGACATCTTTAATCGGTAAAGCACAGTCTCAGCACTTAAAAATAAAGTAAAATTTATGTCATATTTTTAAAACGGATGTAACTAACAAAGGTAGACACAACACATTATAATGGATCAGCATATCGAGAGTACCTTTTTAGCAGCAGTGGAGCAAAATAAGCAGAAGTTGGTAAGGGTTTGTTCTGTTTATGCCGAGGATGATGAAGACAAGAAAGATCTTTTTCAAGAGGCGCTTATTAATATTTGGCAGTCAATGCCCTCTTTTGAAGAAAAATCTTCCATAAGTACATGGATGTTCAGAGTTACTTTAAATGTGTGCCTTCGTCTGCAAACAAAGCAGATAAAAAAAAGAGATCGCTTCAGGAAATTGGACAGCATTACAATTGAAAATATAAGTGTTGAAGAAACTAACCATGAAGAACGTGAACAATTAATTAAACTCAGAAACTGTATCAAGAAACTGAACGATGCCGATAAGGCTGTAATCACTCTCTATTTGGAGGAATTATCGTATAAAGAAATTTCAGATATCACCGGTTTAACGGAGAATAATGTGGCGGTGAAGATCAAACGAATTAAGATGAAATTATTGACGTGTATAAATGAAAAGATATGATGGAAGAAGAGTTAATAAAAATCTGGCAATCGTCTCCCAACCAGGAACGCATTAGGTTTAAAAAATCTCGTTTGATAATCGATGTGCAATCAAGCATGGATGATTTTCATAAAAAAATTAAGCATAGGGATTTAAGAGAACAAATAGCGGCAGCCACAGTCATCCCTATATTTGCTTTTTTTGCATATTCAACGCCCAATCTTTTATCAAAGGTGGCCTCAATCTTGATAATCGGGTATGCGCTATTCGTAGTTATTCGCCTGAGAAATGCGAAAAAGCATAAGCCTGGAGCGTTTACAGAAACCTATCTGGAATACTTACATAAGACGCGGGATTATCTTGTTATTCAAAAGCAGCTTCTCGACAGTGTACTCTACTGGTATATCTTACCAGGCATGACGCTCACCATGTTATTAGTCTTTAGTTTGGGCGTAACCGGCAGACTTAAACCTATTCTAAAAATGGGGCTACTTAATATTGTGTTAGCCGTAGTTACTTACTACTTAAATAAAAGGGGAGTAAAAAAAGAAATAATACCAAGGATGGAGAAAGTGGATGAACTCATCAGTGTACTGGAGAATTCATAATCAATTAAATGGATTAAAAACAAAATAAAATAAATCATTCTAAAATAAAGCATCATGACAAAGTTCATTATTACATTATTTTTATTAGTAGGATTTTTTCAGAGGGTCAATGCACAAACGTCACTGTCGGAAGAAGTCAGAAATAATATTCAATCGCGTGTAGACAATGATATCAACACGGGCATTATGGTTGGCGTTATTGATGCGGAAGGCTCACATTATTACAGCTTTGGAGTAAAATCAAAAAAAAGTATGGAGCCTGTAGATGAGAATTCTGTTTTTGAAATAGGATCAATCACAAAAACGTTTACAGGAATTTTATTAGCCAATATGGTTATCAAAGGTGAAGTAAATTTAGATGACCCATTACAAAAATATTTACCAACAGAAGTTACCGCGCCTACCCGAAATGGAGTGCCTATTAAACTAGTTCATTTATCTAATCACACATCGGCTCTGCCTCGCATGCCTGATAATTTCAAACCAGCTAATCCGGCTAATCCATATGCGGATTATTCGGAAAATCAGTTATATGATTTTTTGAATAGCTATAAACTTACACGTGATATCGGTTCGAAGTACGAATATTCAAACTATGCTACAGGCCTCCTCGGTCACATACTCGCATCGAAAAAAGAAATTTCTTATGAGAAGTTGATGATCGATGTGATTGCTCGTCCACTAAAACTTAACAATACGGGTATTGCTCTCACATCTAACATGCAAGCCAATCTGGCTAAAGGTCATAACGAAGGAGTTGAAGTGGAAAATTGGGATTTACCCACACTGGCTGGTGCAGGAGCTATTCGTTCTACTGCTGTGGATATGTTAAAGTATTTGTCTGCCAATATGGGTAAGACGAAAAGTAAACTGTATCCGGCTATGCAATTGGCTCATACAAATTCAAGAGAGGATGGTAGCAAACCTATGGTAGGATTGGGCTGGCATAAGATAGTCTCACCTGATTTAGAAATTATCTGGCACAACGGAGAAACAGGAGGGTATCATACTTTTGTTGGTTTTTCAAATGAAAAAAAAGGTGTTGTTGTCTTAACGAACTCAAATACCAGCATAGATGATATAGGCATGCACATATTGAATCCGAAATCACCCTTGCAACCGACCAAGAATTCTATCGCAATTGAATTACAAAAGATGATTGATACGCAGGGCATAGAGCCTAGTGTGAAAGCCTATTGGGAAATAAAAAAAGAGAAGGCCGACAAGTATGATTTCAGTGAAGGTCAGTTGAACAAATTGGGGCATGAGTATTTGCGTAAAGGAGAAATAGAAAAATCAATAGCTGTATTCAGTCTCAATGCAGAAGCATATCCTCAATCTTCAACTGTATTTTATAGTATGGGTGAAGCGTGGCTGAAGAAAAATGATAGGGAAAAGGCAATTGAAAGTTATAAGAAATCTGTAACGCTTAATCCAGGCAATCAACGTTCTGTTGATAAGTTAAAGGAATTAGGTGTTAATGCGAGCGATGTAATAAATGAAGATGTGATCGATACAGAAACCCTCGCAGGCTACGTTGGTCAATACCAACTTGCTCCCGGTTTCATTCTTACTATATCCAGACATGATAATCAGTTGAAAGCGCAAGCAACAGGTCAACCGGAATTTCCTGTCTTCCCAAAATCAAAAAACGTTTTCTATTTCAAAGTAGTGGATGCACAACTTACGTTTAATCAAAATGAAAATGGCAAAGTCCAAAGTGTCACGCTACACCAAGCAGGTCGAGAAATTAATGGAAATAAAATAGAGAAATAAACTTTAAAAGATATTAAAAGACTTTTAATGCTTGATTTCCTTGTCCCCGAAGCAGTTGACCCATTTGCCCGCAATATTTATGTATCCGAAACCCCATCGCCAATACATTCTATTAGCTACCCTCCTTCCACGTGCAGTCTCGCTTCGAATTAAATGTTTGAGTTTACAAAGATTACTATTTAAATCGTGGAGTCTCCGAAACGGAAGACTCCACTGGGAAGGAGCATGTTTTTGTATCTTCTATGATCTTTTATTCATCTTTTTAGACTCACTATATTGCCATGCCTGGGGTTAATTTTCCCATTCAACATATCCGAATACAATTTTTCTAATTCCTGAACTCCAAGGTGACCTTTAATCGAAATCGTTGATTGAATAGCGTCCACAAATTGTTGCCAAGCTATCCCAATCTTTTGTTGAAGCCCTGATGCCCCCCATTCTTTCTGACGTTTTTCTGCATATGCAGGAGCGAAGAAAAATTCTCCTTTTTGGGGAAGTTGGTTCTCACCTTCCAGATTTTGCCAATCGACAAGTCCCACAAGACAATTGTATACCAGGTTCTCCTTCAATAAGGTTTGCAACTGGAATTGAATGCTATGGTTGCCTGTAAAGTCTATTACAACCAATTTTTCATTGCAATTTAAGTGAGCCAATTCCTCATAACTTATGGTTTGATCATAGCAACCCAACTGCTTTACAAATTCTACATTTTTTTTAGATGTGAGTCCCAACAGGTTAAAATTCAAACGATTCTCTTTTTTTCGATGTGCTAACAAACTCGCTAATGCTTGAGCCGTTTTACTGGATGCACCCGTGACCAATATTTGAGTGGTTTTATAGAAATTCTGTTCTGCTAAATGATCATCAATTAAAAAAGATGTAACAAACAAAGGACGAAAAATGGTAATCAACTCTTCAGTTTCGGGAGCGAATGCGGGGTCTTGGTCTGTATTCGTGTAATAATTATAGATTGATGGGAGAGCTTGTCTGTGTTCAGTATTATCCACAAAACCTTTACTACTAACCTTACTAATGGTAACCAATAAGTGAGAACTCATGGGATAGTATCCATAAAATCGTTGACCTACTTTTATATCCGGATGGTTAGAAATGACAACATTGGCTAGGCCCCAGGCTGGAATAATTCCGTAACCAGATTGAGTTGGAAAAAATTTCCAATAGTTCATCTTCTCTCCTACCACGCCATACGTGATGTTATTAGATGTAAATGAAAATTTATCAATTTCCAAAAGTACTTGATTTGAAGATAGTTCATCGGAATAGTTTTTTTCTACATACTTGACTTGTTGCAGGTCATCAATTTTCACTACAAAGTCTAAAGCATTAATAGCTGCCATGTTGAATTAAGTTCGTTCACTATTTTGGTAAATGTAAAATAAAAATTGTAGACATTGTCCGAGTGCAATTACCGCCAACGACCCGTGCATATGACGGCTTGGGTCTTTGAAACAAGTCATTGTCCACCGTG
>CAYGGY010000113.1:0-7294 GCA_964349405.1 uncultured Ohtaekwangia sp.
GTTATCTTCTTATCCATTAAAGCTTTTACAATTTTATGCAGCTCCGGACGGAAGTTCTCCAGAATTGTATTCAGTGATTCTTCTTTGCTCTCTGATTTCTCTTCTCGCTCGATTCCATGGTAGGGATGGAATTGCATCAGATTATAAACCTGCCAAAATAACTCCCAATTGTCTTTGTCATAATCTGAACCTGGGAACGAATGAAAAACCGCACCTTTGATTTCGAGGTTTGTTGGGTGACCAAGACAAAGTATTTTCAATTCCTGTTTGAACGAAAGAGCATCGGCTAACGCAAACTGTTTGGGATTCGATTGCTCAAAAGTAAATTCTGATTCATTGCCAGAATCTAATAAGGAATCTACTAGTGTTGCTTCTATACACTTTGAGAGCAATTTAGTTTGACAGGCAAATAACTGAATAGATGACCATAGCTTTAAATTGGTATCCATTAGCGGGCTTCTCAAAAGCACATCAAATCTTAGGAAACTGTTTAGCTTTTTAATTAAAGCCAAATTGAAAGTTCGTAATAATGGATGCTTTGATGATAGCTTCTCGATTTCAGATAAATTGAATCTTTTATATAAACTATCTTCTGCTTTGTTGATGGCAAAGTTGCCAATATCCTCCCACGAAAAAATCCATTGATGATATCGTCCTGATTTATAAATAGCCTCTCGAATCTTTAGATCACTGAGTACTCGTTGATTTTCGTTAGTAGCATGGAATTGATAGCCATCCAGGTAGACGATAATATCCTTTACTTGTTGTACATCATCGAATGATTTTGATTCTCCATCAACTACCCACGAAACACATTTAAAAACAAAGTCAGGACGAGTGGTGTAACGTACATTGGCCAATGAATAACCTAAGTTCTGCGGCCAGATCTCGTACATTAATGAATTACCTTGTTCTCTTAATGTCAGGCGATACTTGCGCAATCCATTTTCAGTAACTTCTTCAAAATCCGAGCTTGCTCTCGCTTTGTATTCATCGCGGAGTAATCCAATAAAACGCTCTTCAAGTTCTGATTCCTCGTTGTTGGCAATGTGGATAAGGTTAGTTAAGCTACCTGTTTCACTCCATTCGTTTGACTTGTCGATAATCTCCTTGAAGAGAATTTCTGCTTCATGCCTACTGAGGATTTCTCTATCGTATTGATTGGCATACGTGTAGATACATTTATAACAACCGTCCTTACCTTCGTCTTTACAGGTACAATGTTTAATGTGGTCATACGCAACATGGAGTAGTTTAGTAAACTCTTCCGTATTATATAAGCGAGATAAGTATCCCGTGCCACCAGGAATGCTTTCATACATGATCAAAAATCTTTCTTTGCGACCAGACTCGCCATTATACTCTTCGTACTCGCGAATGTTAACGTGATCAGGGTGGCCCTTATAATAATTCTTCAATCCTAATAGAAGGCCAGCTTTGAAAATAGAAACACGTGCTTCTGTTCTGAAATCCTGAACGGGTAATAGAATTTTTAATGCCTCGGTTTGAAATTTCCTGTAGATGTACAACTCATTGAAATGATCGTCAGCATTCCCTTGATAGATATGGGTACGATGCGCACAATAATTGAAGTGGTATGACTTTAGTCTTCTATCTAATTCATACTCTGTTAATGGTCTCTCGGTGGCTTTACCGCACGTTTTACAAACCACAAAACCAACTTCTGGATTGTCTTTATCATTGATCGATAATCTTCTATTACCCCAATATCCTTCTTCTCTGATTCCTGTGTTCACTTCAAAATAATCTGCCGTGGTAAAGAATTCAATCCCGAAGGGTATCCGTTTCAATACTTTAGCACCTCGCGAAGATTTGGGGTCTGTTCTTAGGTGAACCGATTTATTGTAAAACTTGCGTTCACGGTCATCCGAGCTGTCATTGATTTTGGAGCCCTCTCTATCATTTACCGATAATACACCTTGCAGCTTCACCAACATCTTCTTGTTGGCAAGGCTACCCCACGAATTATGATTGCACTTAGGACAAAGGTTTTGGTCTTTTGGCACATCTACATCTAATTGTAATGCATCACAGTTGCTACAGAAACGCCAGGTCTCATACGCATCACCCGTTAAGATTTCAAGCCCTTGTGATTCTAACTTGTGACCCTGGCTGTAGAATACATTACCTGGAGCTAATTCGCTGATAGCACTTGATGCAGGGCGAACGATTTCACCAAAATCTTCAATACGGTAACGGGTTGTTCCTTGCTCTTCAACCTTTGAGATAATTTGTGGATTGATATGAACACCTGTTTCTGGAAACGCATAGTTGGGCAAGATACCCCTGTTGGTAAGGTGCTCAATGGTATTTCGTTTATTGATATTATAGATGGCCCCTGATACAGCCCTCTTTTCAGATTTCAATGATTCAGTATCCGGTCCGGTGTTCGGTAACTTTTTTAGTTGAGCATCAATGTCGCTCATCTTCTTTTTGTAGTAATCCAGTTCACTTAATAAGGAACCATGTATCGACTTCAATTGCTGAACTGGAAGATCAGCCTGCAAATCAATTTCAATCTGCTGCAATGCCAATAACGCATCTTCACCAGAATACTTCTGTTTAAAGGCATTAAATAATCTTGCCTTACCGCTACTTATAAAATCAGCTATTCGGTTGAAAACAAATCTGGAATCTCCCAAGGGTATGCCCCTTACTTGTAACATTCGAACAATTAAAGGAATGTTATTTTTTTCAGGAGAGGCAGATGCCCACATATCAAAACAGAAAGCCATAAAATGCCTTCTTAAAATATCACGTGCGCCCAGGTAGCAGGATGGTGTTCTTATGTCACCCTGCATCATAGACATGGTGTCCTCAAAAAAGTACTGGTCATGTTTATCACGACCTGCGAGATTTACGATCAGTGAAGTACCCGAAGCGCGACCTGCACGGCCTACACGTTGTAAGTAGTTCGATGTTTCAGGAGGAATGGAAGCATTGAAGGCAATGTTTAAATCACCAATGTCAATACCCATTTCAAGGGTTGATGTGGCAACCAATACGTTCGTACTCTGATAGGTGGGCCTTAACTTGAAATCCCTTTCCAATCGTTCACGCTTATCACGATCAATTAGACCGGTGTGATCTTTGGCAAATATTCTTAATGCACGTCCGCGATTATAGACCATTCGATAATAATCGAAAACATTCTGCTTAGCCACATACGATCCGGTGCATCGATATTGTAAGCATGGCATTCCTTCCACTACCTGACTATTACCCATGCCTACGTTGAGCGCATTGCCGCACACGGTACATTCAAACGAGTTAACCTCCGTTGTTAAATAAATCTGATCTGGATTTAGGCCAACATTGTTAACCCCCGCTGCAACTTTCTTATCCAGAAGCTTATTGGCCTCCAGGTACTCGAATAGCTTTTGATAAAACTCATTTATCAATGCTGTCTCAGTGGCATTGACAAGGGGAAAACATTTTCTAAACCAGGTGCTATACCAATTATGTTTGCCGCCCTGTGTTTGAATAATTTCAAATGCAGAAGTATTAGGGCCATGGGACAGTGTGGCGAATTTTGGTAAGCGACTGTTCTTCCCAAAATTCTTTATCAAGAAGTGTTTCTTATTGGTGTTCTGTGTGATCAGCCAATAGTTCGTTCGTTCTGAACGATATTTCTTTAAATACACATGATCAACGCCTCCCTTAAAGCGCAGGCGATGTAGAAAGCCCAGGAGGAAGCGAAAGAATAACTCCTGATTTATTCGGTCGCCTAATGTTTCTTTTGCAAGCCAGTATTTTATCTGGTTGTAGACATCTTCAAATTGACTTATGTCAAACTCTACTGCCGATGCGCCTGCCTTTTCCAGTGTGCGACCAATGCCAGCACTAAACGAGAACTCAGACCAAATCTCCCAACTTACTCGATGATTAAATTCTGTGAGAAATTCTCTCGTGAATGTTTTATCCTTTTGCTTATAGTCTTCCAGTTTTAATCTTCCATCACAATCAGGGGGAAGGTACTTATATATGAATGCTTCTTCGGGTCTTTCTTCATGTTGTAATTTTTGACGCCATACCTTTTCAAATTCCTTGTAAAGTTCAGGCAATGTAATTCTATCTTGACTTTGCTTTAACACGCTTTGAATAGCATGACGCATACCAAAACGATAGTTTCTACTCTCAATGAAACCGGCCTGGTGCGCTGCATCCTGCACGCCATTGGTAAATGCCAGCAGTTTCCTATCATGATCTTCAGCCGGGTCAGTGGCAGTGGCCATTAGTTGTGCAGCCACAATTGATTCCAGTGTTGGTAAACCTGTACCAATGAGTGCCACCGTATCTCTTGAATTGCAATGAGGGCATACTTTTTCAATGCTGAGATTGTGTTGCCTGCGAACACCAAATACTTTAAAGCTATGAGGTGTGTTCTTTGTATCTGTTAGTTGAAGCGTTTCCGGATCAATGTAGGCTTCAATGGGATCGCCCGTGAATGCGTAATCATCAGCAAAAATGGTTGTCTGATGATTATGTTCTATGGACGAAATAAAGTAAACGTTCTTGTTGTTGCTGTCGCCAATAAATAGCTGGCGAGTTTTGGTTAAGTCATCTTCCAGGTAATCATTATCCTCTTTCTTGATGCCGATCCAACCTGAGCCACCACACTCGCGACAATAATAGGGAGGTAATGATCTTATCTTTTCATTGGGATTCTCGTCCGATTCCCAGGCAAACAATGAGGAAGGCTGTAGCTTCTTAATGATGCGGTGCAGGCTTCTGAGCCAAAAGCTTGTCTGGAAATAGACAAAGGGAAAATATTTTGTGCCGGATTGTTCTTTGGCATAGGAAACAATTCCGGTCAGTGATTGCAAAAGCTTAAGCCCATCACTGAATTGCAAAGTTCCTTGCGGGAAGCATCGGTTGATCCAGTTGTTTACTGTCTCTTCCAATTCCACCACTCCTTTGCTTGAAAGCAACACTAACTCAAAGAGCCATTTGTTCTTTTTCAGTTGTAGTAATAGCTGATCATGTTCACGGGAGTAGCTCCAAATAGCCAGTTGTCTCTCCATGTACGATTCATACTCATCTATTTCGTAAAAATCACATTCATTGATTTTGCTCAGATCAATGACAGGTGTTTCAAGCGTCTCATCAAAAAAGAATTCGGGGTCTACACGCTTTTCTTCAATAACGGCATCTTTATCTACTTCTAATCCAAAAATCAGAGAGAAGAATTTTATCAGTTCATTTTTTCCATCACTGCCTCCAGCCATGGTGGCGGAAGTGCCCACTGGCACTAACTGGTTGTTATCTAATGATAGCTTCAGTTTTAAACGCCTGATCAGGTTGGCCACATCCGAACCTTTGGCACCATCGTAGGTGTGGAGTTCATCTAGGACGATGTATCTGAGCAATGTGCTGTCCTGGTAGTTGTATTTCCACAGGTTATGAAAGCGTGCCTGCATCAATGAGAAATCCAACATTTTAAAGTTGGTTAGCAAAATATCCGGTGGAGATTGAATCAGTGTATCACGATCTTCAATGATGCGTTGCTCCTCCATGCGGGTTGGGCGGTTCTTGCCTTTTTGTTTTCCCTCGCCAATAAACAAGCCTGCCCGTATCCGATCGCGTAATACAAAATTCCCTTCACTGTCTTTAAAATTATAAATCACATCTGCCAAACGCCTGGCCTGGTCTGTAGCCAGGGCATTCATGGGGTAGAGTATGATGGCTTTAATGCCCGACTTGCCTGCGTTTTTATAGCAATAATCTAACAGCGGATATAAAAAGCTTTCTGTTTTTCCCGAACCCGTTCCGGTAGTTAAGATTACCGGCTTGGGTGTGTTGTTTTGTGTGGTTAAGCGTTTGAATGCTTCATATTGATGCAAGTAGGGTGGAAAGCTGGGATGCACCGATAATACATCACTCAACTTCACGTCTTTATTTACACGCTCGAAAGGCAACCTGATTTGAATATAGGGTCCTTTGAACATGCCATGCCGCTTGCTGTAAAGAAAATCTTCAAAAGCCTGTTCAACTCTTTTATCATCAAAGTCATAGGTGGCCTTTAGGTATTCCACCACGGCATTCTTGATTTCTACTGCTTGTATTAACGATAGCATGTTTTGATATAAGCCTGACTCTTATTTAAAATGACAACTACCTGGATTT
Source organism: uncultured Ohtaekwangia sp. (assembly GCA_964349405.1). Classification (GTDB taxonomy): domain Bacteria; phylum Bacteroidota; class Bacteroidia; order Cytophagales; family Cyclobacteriaceae; genus ELB16-189. Next base: position 6,148 of record CAYGGY010000113.1, read on the forward strand.
CGCAAACACTTTCTCAAAATGCGCCCAGGCAACTTTGTAGTCTTCTACACGATCACATTTATCAAACGGTGCATGGTAAATCATTTTCTCTCCATTATACAATTCACTTTTTGTAATAGTATGCGTGTACGTATCACCTTCTTTAAGCTTGCGTTGCATTGGGTTAACTTCTTCGGTTATCTTTTCCCACTCTGGTCGATCTAGCCCAACACCCGTTAAGCCTTTGCTGCATGTAAAAACAATGTTGCCTTTTTGGTCATACCATGTATCATCTTCATTTTGTTGCAGGACTGGGAACTGAACTTCGTAAATGAGAATTAACTCCTCAAGCTCAAGGTCTAATGCCATAGAAACAATAACGTCAATCTCAACAAGTGCCCAACGTCTTTCATAGGAGTTTCGTAGCGGTGTATTAAAATTCCAATATTTAGATAATTCAATAGGCGATTTTAATCGACTATCAACTTTACCCCAAACCTCTATTATCCAATCGTCTTGAAAATGATTATTCCATAAGACGGAATAGAAGGAATTCACACAGTTTAATAATAAAGTCCTATAAGCAAGAGATTGAAAGTATTCTGTAGCAACTCCTAATGGGAAGGATTGAATTCGTGAATCTGTTAAGTTTGCAGAGCCAACAGTTTTTATAAAGAAATCAAGTACGATTGAAGAGGTTATCCCGACAGATTCAATTAATCTACTCTCCTCTTTGAATATTATGGAAATAAGACCATAAATGTGTGAGGATTTAGGAGGTAATATTGCGCCATTTAATGTCCTTTCACCGGTTTGGCTCAGCATTTTCCTAAAACCCACTTTATAGTAATCTAACCAATTATCATAACGAGGCTTGCCGTGATTATCTTTCCCGATTTCAAATCCATGTATAGTGCTGGAATAGCCAGCATTAACATTTAGAGGAATGTAATTTGTTCTTGAGATATAGTTATCTTCTATTTTAGTTAAGTCGATTATGTCATAGTCAGTATTCGCTATTTTGCAGATAGCTCTTGGGCTTTTATACAGCGGGTTGGAAACATAAACATGTGGCCCACTATAAATCATTTCATAATTATTAACATCAGGATATTTTGTTTCTCTTTGTATATTACTTTCATTAAGGTCATTAGTTTCATCCCAACAA
>CAYGGY010000114.1:0-7020 GCA_964349405.1 uncultured Ohtaekwangia sp.
GTAAATAACAACAGTAATGAAATTGTTTGATGAAATAGCATTGAAAAATTTATGGGGTGACCCAGATTCTCGCTCCGGGACTGGCTCGAACTTATATCAAACCCGTATCATTCGTGAAAAAATTCCACTCCTGCTACACCAATATGGTGTTAAAAAAATATTAGATGCGCCTTGTGGTGATGTTTTTTGGATGAAAGAAATTTTGCCACAGCTTGGTGAATATGGCATTGATTATGTTGGAATTGATGTGGTTAGTGATTTGATAAATGAGAACCGAAAATATGAATCGTCCCGGGTAAAATTTAATGTGGGCGATATTACTCAGGGCCCGTTGCCTCGGGTGGATTTAATTTTTACACGGGATTGTTTCCTTCACTTATCATTTAATAAAATTCTACTTACTTTAGAAACTTTCCAAAAGGCAGGGGCTCAATATTTATTGGTAAGTACATACTATAGTCCTAAAAGAAGGAATCAGGATGTATATGAATTTCTAATAGGAGGGAGGGCACTTAATATGCAACATTTTCCGTTTTATTTTAGTCAACCACTGGAGTTGATTGTCGAGGGGTGTACGGAAGGAAATGGCGCTTATTCTGATAAATCTTTAGGTTTATGGAGGCTTGCAGATATCAATACAAAAAAAATAAAGTACTTGGTTAGGATATTTTTTTTTCTTCTGCTCTTGCAGAAGATTTGGTTGAAATTAACACCTTGGGTATTGAAATATAAATATAAGTTGAAATCCATAAGGAAAAAATATATTTGAGTTTTAATGAAAATCTTACTGATACCTTCCTGGTACCCTACTGAGAAAAATAAAATTACTGGCTCTTTCTTTCAAGAGCAGGCTGCTTTAATGGTAGAACATGGCTATGACATTGAAATACTTTATCTGCCAAATAAAAAAATAAATAAGAGTTCTGCGTTTTGGTTTATAGTCAAAAACCTAATTAATGGGCAATTTTATAAATATATTAAACTTCAACCAGCAGCACCACGAAGGTTATTAGAGATGGTTTTTGTATTAACCGATTGGCTTAAATTATTTTTAAAATGCCAAGAATACAATGCTAGTTATGAAACTCTATTATCTGGTAACTGGGAGCCTGATTTAATCCATGCCCAAAGCATAGTGGATGGGGGAATTATCGCCTATTTTTTAGGCAAAAAATACAATAAACCGTATGCCGTTATTGAACACAATGTTTTTCTATTGCATACGCTGGCGCCCTATAAGCAACGATTGGTATTGCAGGTTCTTAAAGAGGCCAGAAAAGTAGGGGTAGTGAGTGAGCATCAAAAGAAAATGGTACTGATGCATCAGCCTCATTGCGCACCTGTTGTTATCTGGAATTATGCCAACGAAGAAATATTTACATTAAAAAGAAATACTACCGAGCCGTTTACCATTATAACGGTTACCTATAGTGCCCCAATTAAAGATTATCTAACTTTTCTATTTACATTAAAAGAGTTAAAAAATCTAGGACATGATTTTCGTTTTATTATTGTAGGTATTGACTTGACCATAAAAGAAATTAAGACTTTTGTAATGGAATCTGGACTTGACAAAGTCGGCACTTTTATCCCCTCTTTAGGGCGAGGAGAAATTGGAGCAATGTATCACAAGAGCGATATATTTGTCTCTACCAGCATTGCCGAGACATTCGGTGTGGCAGCCCGTGAAGCCATGCTGTGTGGCTTGCCGGTGGTAACAACCGCTTGTGGTGGAATCGAAGATAGCATTACGGAAAACACAGGGATAACGGTGCCTATCAGGGATTATCAAAAACTGGCTGATGCGATTATAGAAATAATGAACAAAGAAAGGATTTATTCACCTGTTGATATCCGTAATTTTGTTATCAACCAATGTGGCAAAAGTGCTTTTGTTGAAAAGATGAAAACATTCTATACGCTTTAGTATGATCAATGTTACAAAACCCTTCTTACCACCTCGTCACGAGTTTGACCGGTATATGGATGGCATCTGGCAGCGTAACTGGCTTACCAATAACGGGCCGTTGGTGAATGAGCTGGAATTAAAATTAAAAGAATATCTGGCACTGCCCCATTTACTTTATGTAAGCAATGGTACCATAGCCATACAGATTGCGATCAAAGCGTTAGGGTTAAGAGGAGAGATCATCACTACTCCGTTTAGTTATGTGGCCACGACCAGCAGTATTGTATGGGAAGGTTGCACCCCGGTGTTTGTGGATATTGATCCCCAAACATTTAATATAAATCCAAGTAAGATTGAAAGTGCCATAACGGAACATACCAGTGCTATTCTGGCTACCCACGTATATGGTAATCCTTGTGATATAGAGGCGATTGAAAAAATAGCGGATAAATATCACTTAAAAGTTATTTATGATGCAGCGCACGGCTTTGGTACTCAATATAAGGGCGAATCGGTATTTGGTTTTGGCGATATAACCACTACCAGTTTCCACGCAACTAAACTTTTTCATACCATTGAAGGAGGTGCCGTGTTTACCAGAGACCCGGAATTGTTGAGGCGAATGGCCTTAATGCGTAATTTCGGTCACGATGGCTTTGACAAGTTCAATGGGGTGGGTATCAACGGTAAAAATTCAGAGTTTCATGCAGCTATGGGATTGGTTAACCTTACGTATGTAGATGATATATTAAAAAGACGAAAAGAAGTATCTCAGCATTATAACCAGATGCTTAAAGGATTAAACGCTCAGCGAATTGACATTACCATAGGGGCCGAATTTAATTATGCCTACTACCCGGTTATTTTGCGTACGGAAAATGTATTGTTACGCATGGTTGAGGAATTGAATAAGAACTGGATATATCCGAGACGTTATTTTTTTCCGAGCTTATCCACCCTTGACTATGTAAAAAATATCGATTTGCCTGTGGCCACAGATATATCAAACAGGGCACTTTGTCTTCCTTTATATCACGACCTTACGTTTGAGGAAGTGGATTTAATTGCCAGGATCATGTTGAGGGTACAAAACAATATGCCATGATCATAGCCGGAGCGGGTGGACATGCCCAGGAAGTGCTGGATATTTTGATTCGGAGTGGTATGCCGAAGCAGGATATTTTTTTTTACGATGATTTGAATGTCGATAAATTATGGGTGCATGCTGGTTTCAAAGTATTAAAAGACACTACGCAACTATCGGAAGTGTTGAAACTCAATCCGTTTTTTTGTCTCGGCATTGGAGCTCCTGCGGTTAGAAAAAAAATGACCGAACTATTTCAATTAGCCGGGGGTACAATAAAGTCAGTTAGGGGTAACAATATTGTTAGTGACTTTTCAAAACCGGATCAATCGGTGGACATCATGGATTATGCCTTTGTTGGCCCCAATTCATGGATAGGTCGAGGCACTTTGATTAATACCCGTGCCAGTGTGCATCATGATGTGACCATTGGAGAATATTGTGAAATTAGTCCGGGGGCCACTTTGCTGGGTGGGGTTCAGGTGGGTAGCTATTGCCGGGTGGGGGCAGCTTCGGTTATTCTCCCCGGGGTGAAAGTAGGGAGCGGTGTTGTGATTGCAGCAGGGGCGGTGGTGAATAAAGATTTACCAGATCATGTAGTAGTAGCGGGGGTACCGGCAAGGATAATAAAAACAGTTGATCTGCTTTCATGATGGAACCTAAACCGATGGTAAGTGTGTGCATGATTACTTATAAGCATGAGCAATTTATTGCCCAGGCCATAGAGGGTGTACTCATGCAAAAGGTAAATTTTGAAGTGGAGCTGATCATTGCCGATGATGCCTCGCCAGACAGTACTGAAAGTATTGTTCAACAATACATTACATCTCATCCCACTGGTCATTGGATAAAATATACCCGGCATTCTGATAACAAAGGAATGATGCCCAATTTTGTGTGGGCTTTGCAACAATGTAAAGGCAAATACATTGCCCTCTGCGAAGGCGATGATTATTGGACAGATCCTTTAAAGCTTCAAAAGCAAGTTACCTTTTTGGAGGAACACACAGAATACTCTCTTTGCGGCCATCAGGCTTCGAAAATGATAGATGAAAAAGTTACCGAAGAGATACTAGGAAAATTCCATAAAAGTACCTTTACATACGATGATGTTGCGGGCAATAATATTCGCATTCCTACGGCAAGTATAGTTTTTAGAAATCAACTGGTTTTTCCTGATTGGATATATCGGGTATATGGAGGCGACATGGCCTTGATTTTTTTAAATGCCCAAAAGGGGTTGTTAAAAATACTGGATTTTACAGGGGCGGTTTACAGGGTGCATACCGGGGGAATTGAACAATTGTTTAAAAAGGATAAAGTATTATTACCTGTACGGAATATTGCAGAATACAAACTTTACCGCTCACTGGTTTCGGCCGTTTCCATGCACAGAAGAAGAATAGATAGGAAGTTGGCGTGGAATTACTTTTATCTAGGCTTTATACAGATTAAACAACTAATGTTCATGAAAAGTATTGATTCCCTAGTTAAAGCGAGTGTTTGTAAAATAAAGTCGTGGTACTAATTAAAATTTTCAATATGCTAGAATCAAAAATCTGGATGCTGAAACAAACGGTTTAAAATGATACTTAGAAAATTAAAATTGGTTGTAAGAAAGAATATAATCGGGGTAGTTAACAGCTGTTCTTCCGTTATACCTTCCTGGTTTTTTGAACTTGCTGGGTTTAAAAAAAGATACCATCTGGATTTTGAGAAAACGTTTTCTAAACTATTTTCTGTTGATCGGGATTTTAAATTTATTCAGATAGGAGCCAATGATGGAGTGAGTTTTGATGGATTATATGATAAAGTTAAAGAAAGAAAATCAACTGGTTTGGTTGTTGAACCTTCACCTTATTATTATAAATTACTGGTGGATAATTATAAAGAAATAAGAAATGTTATTCCGGTAAATAAAGCGATTCATAAAACAGATCGAAAAATTCATTTGTATGAATTAAGCGATATAGGTAGAGCCAAATTACCGGATTGGGGGCAGGGGATAGGTTCGTTTAACAAAGAACATTTATTAAAATTTGATATTAAGGAAGAAGATTTATCAGCAATTGATGTAGAAGCAATTCCATTTTCAGAGTTGATTGAGCATCCTCCTGGTTTTGCAAGTATTGACTACTTACAAGTTGATACTGAAGGTTACGATGCCGAAGTTATAAACTCAATTCCTTTTGATCGATTCAACGTTCGAATGATAAAGTTTGAATCAGTTAATCTATCAAGCCATGATAAAGAACGTACTAAAGCCTACCTAAGCAAGAATGGATTTGTTGTATTTGAATTTACAGAAGACACTATCGCTATTCTTAAAGTTCAGCAATTAATATTCAAATGATCCCAAAAATTATCCACTATTGCTGGTTTGGTCCTGGCAAGATGACAAAACTCGAAAAGAGATGTATTGCATCCTGGAAAAAAGTATTGCCTGATTATGCAATTAAATGTTGGGATGAAAGTAACTTTGATATCAATTACAATAATTTTACCAAGGATGCTTATAAAGCAGGTAAGTTTGCATTCGTTTCTGATGTGGCGCGACTACATGCCATTTACCATGTCGGTGGTATTTATATGGATACTGATATGTTTATGTTGAAAAGTTTGGATCAATTCTTAATACATCCATTTTTCATCGGTCATTATCGCCCTGGTGAACTTGCGGTTGGTATTTTTGGTTGTGAGAAAGGAAATCATGTTACTGAAATTCTTCTCAAAGCCTACCAAAGAATAAAATTTGATCAACAAAATCTTCATACCATTCCCAATCATTTTGATTTAGTTGTTGATCAGGAACATCTACATGATAAAATGGTTATTTATTCTCCGGAATTTTTTTATCCACTTCCTTTTGAGAAGAAAAATGAGAACTACGAAAAATATATTACTACAAATACGATGGCTGTGCATTTATGGAACCATAGCTGGAAGGATGAATTTTCCTCCTTGAAAAACTTTGATTTTATGGCTTCCATTTCGCTACATTTTAAAAATGTATTTTCTTGTAATGCTGAGTTTAAGAGCGCCAATTATTTCAAGCGTTACTACAAGTCTCTTTATTATAATTTTAAGAGGTATTTATATAACGTATTCAAAAAGTAAGATACTATGTTACACTCTATTCGAAAAAAAATTCAATCTATTCCAGATTATATAGCTGGCTTTAGAATACTTTTTGGACTACGATTATTTCTTAGAAATATATTCACTTTTCCTGTTGTCATTAAAACTAAATCTGGCTCTTGGATTTTTCTTGGGTTAGACAAATTAGATGATGTTATTTTAAGGCACCTAAATACCTCTTTTCAGAAGGTTTACTTCCCGGCCGAAATTCAATTATCAAAAGGTGATGTGGTACTTGATGTTGGAGCTCACCATGGAATTTTTGCGATGGAGCTTTCCTCCAGATATCCAGATATTTCAATATTTTCATTCGAGCCCGATAAAACATCGTTTCGTTATTTGAGAATTAACAAAAGGTTAAATAGAGGACGTAATATAACGGTTATTAATGTGGGATTAGATGCTACTTCAGGTACAGCTTTTATTGTTAAAAGTGAAGAGGGGTCGTGGGGAAATTTTGTTATTCGAAATGATTCTCATCAAGCTGAGAAAATTCAGACGCTAAGTGTAGCCAATTTTATTGATCAATATGAAATTAGTGAGGTAAAATATATAAAAATTAATGCCGAAGGTGCAGAGTTTATACTTTTGCCTGAGATTTTTCGTCTAAAAATATTCCCTGTTTACATTCTGCTTTTCGCACATCCGGAACAAGGTAATATTAAAGAACTGATTCAGACAATTTACAATCAATCATATGTTATGGTACGGGCAACAGAAGACCCGGTGCGACCTTGGTTTTTATTGATGAGGATGGTTGATAAATGAGACCTAGGTTTATAAAATACAGGGTTACATAAGATTGTTTAATATTTAAATATAAAGTTTTTTTTAAGCGCCTTAAGGTGATTTATTTAAATAACTAACAAGAATATGGTCAATCTTACAT
>CAYGGY010000115.1:0-7016 GCA_964349405.1 uncultured Ohtaekwangia sp.
AATTGAATTGAACATAGCCTTCGTGTTTGATTACGAAGGCGAAGGTGTGGGCTACGTAAAAAAGAATTTCACAAGTAGGGGGGAAGGTGGGGAAGATTTTTTGCCAGAGATTTCGTAATTATAATTACAGCCGCGACATCTTTATTACTTTGGAGTTGCAACAAAAAGGAAAATAAATTAAACCGAACAATTTCGTCATTTAACAGGTGACCCTCTATGAATAAAGATTTCCCACGTGGAAGTTTACGACTTCGGAACAACGTGGACTGAAAAATTGAAACTTGGGACATACTAAAAAATAATACAGCCGACCCTTCGCATTTTTAAGAAGAGTCGTCCTCTGACTTTTACCCCGCGCATTTGGCACATGCCATAGCCAAGCAAACCTATCGCAACTCTAAAGCTATGGCAAGAGCCAAATCTCCCACCGCACAGTGAGGACTAAACGAATGAAAATCCCTATTTTTGGATAATGCACCTAACCCATGGTGAATCTCATCACCTAAAATATTATCAAAATGGAAAGAATACCTGTCAGTTCATCAAACTTAAAATCAGTAGGTTATGATGAAACAAGTCAAACATTAGAAATAGCGTTTTTGCATTGAGGTGTTTATCAATATTACGATGTTTCATTTTCAGTTCACGAATGGCTTATGAACGCATCATCACAGGGAACCTATTTTGATGGACATATAAAGAAGGCGGGATATTCATATAAAAAAATCAAATAGTATGTTTTTGAACGAATTGACAATTATAAATTACCGTAGCTGCAAGCAGTTGGAACTTGTTTTTCATAAAAACGAACCGAATATCTTCATCGGAATAAATGATTGTGGCAAGACAACAATCTTAAAGGCTGCTGGTTTACTTCTTGAAGATAAGCCTGTGTTTAATTCAATCAAGGATAGCAGTTCAAAAAAAGATTTCTCTAATTCACCCATAACAATAGAGAGCTTCAATGCTTTATTAACTAAGAGGAATCTCCCGCCAATTCCATATTCAGGCAATGAGACGATTGTTATAGGGAAATTTGTAGTTGAAGAAAGGGACATTGAAGAAACCGATTTGACGAGATATTCCAATTTATTCTTATGGACTGTTGAAAGAACATCAGAAAATGTGATTTGGTTGGCAAGAGTGTTTCATAGCAACGCTCCTTTATTTACAACATTACTATTAACTGAAGATGCATTCCAGCCTAGCGAAGGAAAAGGTTTAGAGCTATGGAACTCAACTGCTGCCGACTTAAACAAAAAGATAAAAGAAAAAGGCATAACGTCAGAAGATATAGAAAATGTAAATAGGGCAGGTAGATTTTCTAATCTTGAAAAGATAAGAGCCATCTATAGTAAAACTACTCTCATTAGATGTTGGTCTAACTTCAAAATTGAAAAAGGAGATAGAACAATATTTCCTGCATTCCGATATCTTGACTGGAATTGCTCGTTAGATGACATCAAGAAAACGGCAACAGATGCAATGGTTGCAAAAATTGAGTCACACATTAAACCATTAAAACAACAAGCTACTGATACTGCAAGAAATGTTGAGGAGGAGATTAATAAACAATTAGAAAGCCTGAAGGATTCTATTGGTGATATGTTGCCCAATATAACAGCTATTAAAACAAGAGTTAACATCAATGTGCAGGAGACAGTCACAGATATTTTGATTAATAAAATTAACAGTGATGGAGATATTCACATAGATCTACAAGGTGAGGGGGTAAAGAGGCAAATCTGGTTTGCATTAATAAAATCAGGAGCCTTAGCAAGTATTCAATCCGGTATGACTAACAAGAAATTCATTTGGGCATTTGATGAACCCGAAACACATCTTTATCCTTCTGCCCAACGACAATTTTTTGAAATTATCAAAGAGGTTTCAGAAACAAATGTTCAGTCATTTATAAGCACACACTCTACTGTCTTTATTGATAAATCTAAATTAAAAACAATTCGAAGCGTAGCCCTTAAGGAAGATTCGTACACTGAATATTTTGAATGCACATCGGTAGATACGATTTTTGAATCGCTTGAATTGCGGAATAGTGATTTTCTATTCTATGACAAATTTCTGGTAATTGAGGGGGACACGGAATCGCATTTAATTCCCTCACTATACAAGTTATACAAGGGTAGATCGCTTGAAGAAGATAACATACAGTTGATAAATCTCACAGGTAAGAATAAGTGGCTTGATGGAAAAAAGGCTCTGGAAAATGTATTAAGAGGATTTAAGAAGTCTTTTGAATACGTGGTATATCTTTTTGATGCCGATATGGGTTTTGAACTTGGTGCGGCAGGGAAAACTGATAAAATGTTTTTTGCGGGCAAACAAGACATTGAAGATTCTATCGCTAATAATGTTTGGATTTCTTTTGTAGAGGAAGCCACTCAAGGAAGGGTTATTCTCACTGAAGAAGAAATTCAAGATTTAAAAAATGCCATACCAAATAACATTGAGGGAACTCGGGAACAGAAATTTTATAGAACACTTGAAAGGTTAGTCAAACAGAAACTAAGTGAACTCAATGGTGAACAAGTAATAGGATCAGTTATACCTACGAAGGGAAATGAGTCAGCCCAACTTCTGCTAAAGTATATAGACTCAATAGATAGAGTTAGCCCAGAAATAAAATCCTCATTTAATAAATTGACTAAAGAAAATCTAATCAATACTGTTGAACTGGCGACTCAAGATCAATAATATCAACCACATAAAGTAAATGTTAAATTATTAAGTTTATCCCATGCCACAAACCACCAAAATAAATTGCCCTAAGTGCGGGCATGAATTCAACGTTGAAGATGCGCTGGCTCACCAGATTGAAGAGAAGTACCGTGAAGAGTTGAATAATAAGATAACTACAATTGAAGGTGACTACAAGGCAAAGGAAGTTTCTTTGACCAAAAAGGAGGAAGCACTAAAGCAAAAACAAACAGAGATAGATAAACAGATTGAGGAAAGAGTTAAAGCCGAATCGGCCAAAAAAGAAAAGGAAATAAAAAAACAGGTAGGCGAAGACTACGAAGCACAGATCAAAGCACTCTCGGAAGAAACAACAGCAGCCAAAAAGCAGGTTCAGGAACTGCGAACAACTAAAATTGAAAACGAACAACTGAAAAGAAAACTGGACGAACAAAAGCAAAACTTGGAAGTAGAGTATGAACAAAAGATGACGCGAAGGTTAAAAGAAGAATCGGAGGCTATACGAAAGAGGGAATCGGAAAGGGTTGATTTGAAACTAAAGGAACGGGATGAAGTGATCAACTCTATGAAGGAACAAATGGATGAAATGAAGCGCCGGGCGGAACAAGGCTCCATGCAATTGCAGGGCGAGGTTCAGGAGCTGGCCATCGAAGAAATTCTCCGCACATTTTTCCCGTTTGATTTAATTGAAGAAGTTGGAAAGGGTGTTAAAGGCGCTGATGTAATTCAAACTGTCCGTAATAAAATTGGAATTGATTGCGGAAAAATCCTTTATGAAAGCAAACGGACAAAAGCATTCAGCCACGAGTGGATCATGAAATTAAAATCGGATGTGGTACTGGTTAAAGCAGATGTTTGCGTAATCGTAACAGAAGCTTTGCCAGAAGGCATAGACAGAATTGGGCAAAAGGACGGTGTGTGGATTTGCTCGTTCAATGATTTTAAGAGCTTGATATTTGTTCTTCGAGACAGTCTGATCCGGGTCAACGAGGCGTACTCCTCTCAAACCAACAAAGGTGAAAAGACACAAATGCTGTATGATTACTTAACGAGCAATGAATTTAAACTTCAGGTCGGGGCAATCATTGAAGGTTTTACAAGTCTTCAGGACAGTTATATAAAAGAGAAGCGGGCAATGGAACGAATATGGAAAGAGCGGGAAAAGCAATTGGAGAAAGTGTTGCTGAACACCAATCATTTTATCGGCTCTATAAAGGGCATTGCCGGAACCTCCTTACCCGACTTAAAACAAATTGGCGAAGCGGATAATATTTTGGAATTAGAAGGATAACAAGCAATGAAACCAACGAAAAATAAATACACCGATCTTATCTCTGATATAAAACAATTAGTTGAGCAGGCGAGGCAAAGTATTTCCAGAAAAATCAACACCGAACTGCTTCATACTTATTGGAATGTCGGGAGGCTTATTGTACGCAAAGAGGAAAAGGAAAACATTGATGAGAAATCGAGCCGACAGTTGATTCTGGAACTTTCAAAAGAATTGAGTCTTCATGTTGGTAAAGGGTTCTCTCGCTCTAATCTTTTTGCCATGAGGCGATTTTTCTAACTTTACAAACTTGTCCAGACGGTGTCTGGACACCAGCCAATAGGGAGTGTCCAGACTTTGTCAGGACAGAAGAAGATAAAACCCGTTTCAAAAGGAAAAGAAAAATTGGTAAAGCAAACTAATATGGAAAGCATGGGCAAAACCATATCATTTCAATTAAGCTGGTCGCATTACTGTGAACTCATAAAAATTGACAGTGATTTAGAGCGGAGTTTTTATCAACAACAATCTATCAATGAAAATTGGTCAGTGAGGGAATCGCAACGCCAAAAGGATACGGCCTTATTTGAACGTATTGCCCTGAGTAAAGATCATAGAGGGATTATGGCACTTGCACAAAAAGGACAGATAGTGGAAATGGAATCAGATATCGCGAGAGACCCTTATGTATTGGAGTTTTTAAACATTCCCGAAAAACATCGTTGCACATAAAAGCATTTAGAACAGAAGATCATTGACAATCTTCAAAGTTTTATTTTGGAATTAGGAAAAGGGTTTGCGTTTGTGGGCAGACAATTCCGTATAACATTGGACAATACGCACTACCGTGTTGACCTTGTTTTTTATCACCGGATACTGAAATGCTTCGTGCTGCTTGACCTCAAAGTACGAGAAGTGAAACACCACGACATCGGACAAATGAATCTTTACCTGAATTATTTTGAAGCAGAACAAAATGTAGAGGGTGACAATCCACCTATCGGAATTATTTTGACCAAGCATAAGGGAGAGGTAATGGTTGAGTATGCAACGAGAGGAATTTCAAATAAAATATTTGTTTCCAAATACCAGTTGTATTTACCGGACAGGAAAGTTCTCCAAAAGAAAGTAAGGGAATTATTGAACAAAAATTAAACCTACTGAATCGCACACACATTGCCTGGCCGCGCTTGCCACCCACATCCAAAGCCTGGTAAAAAGTGTGCTTAGTGTAGTGTAAGTGGAGAGTGATGTCAATAAAAAATGCCCCACAGCACGGCTGACTTATGCAGATTGATGTAATATTAACGGTGGACGAAAGACAAGGCTACGAATGAAGTGAGAAGAATACCCTACGGCTGGCAACAATGTGTTATTCAATGCTGGGGTGACGTGTTGGTTATGAAGTTTTGGTTTCATAATTTCGTTTGCCCACGTGGGAGAGGACGCAGCTTCGCAAATCCAGCACTGAATAAACACGGGTCGTTGGCAGAATTGGGTATTTATGCACTACTAAGTATGTAAGAGTGGGTTTCACCCTGTTACCTCGTAAATGGGCTCACGCTTAATAGGGCTACTGTCATTTCTTTTTTGAGAAGTGTAGAAATCCTAATTGAACTTGAATTACGAAAAGTATAATCGTCAAAGAATAAAATCAAATTTCAAAAAAACCTTTTGTTAGGGCAAACCTAATTAACCCCACATTATTTTTTACATTGGTTTTCTCTAAAATATTTGTTCGGTGATTGAAAAAAGTCTTTTCGCTAATCATCAGACGCTCACTGATCTCACTTGGTGAAAACTCTTGGCAAATTAGCACAAGGATTTCCAACTCACGTGTGGTTAGTTTGTTGTACTTTTCATCATTATCTGTATTCCTTGATTTTCCAAGGAATTTTTCAACTAATTCGTTTTTATAAAAATCTTTGTCCACTATACTTTGCAATGCTTTTTCAACCTCTTCAGGCTCTGCCGATTTACTTAGAAATCCATGTACGCCGATTTCCATTAGTTTACCAATAAAAAAAGCTTCATGATGCATCGTAAGGATTAATATCTTTACTGACGGGAAACGATTTATAATGATCTTGGATGCCTCTATACCCCCCATTACAGGCATCTCAACGTCTAAAATAACGACATCTGGGACTTCTTCTTCTATTAAGGCTATAAGTTCTTTCCCATTTGCAGCATCCTTAACTAATCTAACGTTATGAAAGGAAAGGAGTAGTCTTTGCATTCCTTTGCGAACAACATTATGATCTTCCGCCAGATAAACATTAAGTTTTGCTCTTATCATTCTTTTAAAGGTATTTCTATCCTAACTTCAGTACCTCCTCCAGTAGGAGTATCTCCTATATAAAAAGTGCCGTTCAATTGATTAATTCTGTGTTCAATATTCCACATCCCCACACCCTTATGTGTTTTCTTGTCAACAAATCCTGATCCATTATCACTCACCTCTATTAATAAGTCTTGTACAGACCACTTCATTTCAATCCTAAATATGTTGGCTCCTGAATGTTTTAATGTATTACTAAGCAACTCTTGAATAATTCGATACACATTCAAGGCACGGTAGTCATTCCAATTATTCATTTCATTATAACTAAAAAATATCTGTAGTCCTTTTTTATCAAATCGTTCACATAGTTTTTTCACAGATGCGGTAAGCCCAGTATATTGAAACGCTTCAGGAGTAAGCTCCCAAGAAATCCGCCGGACGGTTTGAATTGATTCGTCTAAAATTTGATTTAACTCACTGTACGCCTTAGATATATTATCATTTAATTTAATAGACCGTTGAATGAATGAAACATTCACTTTTGCTCCCCAAAGTAGTGATCCAAGGGAGTCATGCAATTCAGATGCGATGCGTTTTCTTTCTCCTTCTATGCTTTCGAATTGACGTTTAATCATTTGATTCTGATTAAATAATTCTAGTTCAATGCGTTCCTTTTTATATTTTAAAATTCTTTTTTGATACAATGTCATAAATAGGCCAAGGCAAACGATTAACAGTAAAACC
>CAYGGY010000116.1:0-6972 GCA_964349405.1 uncultured Ohtaekwangia sp.
TAAAAAAACCCTTCAGGGCAGTCCCATTCACAGTTAATTCTCACAATGGGTTTTGAAGAAAATCGTCTGGCATGACTGATCTTGGAGATAAATGATTCTTTCTTCAAGATTCTATAAAAAATAATCTAATTTAAAAGGGCAATGAGCAGGTGGGGGGGATTTTTGAGTAAGTGTAAGGAAATTAAAATTATTTGGTACTAATAAACCATACGTACGCATTAGGAATTAACTCAATAAATGGGGTCAAGGGGGGACTGGTGCTAAATTGAGTAGCTTTTGATAATGCGACTCGCTAATGACATCGTAGGTATGTTCTACGATGCGCTCCAGATTTCTTTTACCCCATGGGGATAGAATCAATCCTCGGATGATCTACAGGGCATTAAGTGAACTATCCCGATTACCCAGCGTAAAGTTTTCTCGGAAATCTTTCACCATGGAAGACAAATTGGCCTGAAAGCCAACCTGAAGTTCTTCAGGGCTATTAATTTGTTATAAAAATTTGATTTACAGATAATTGATACCTGAAATCAGAAAAACAAACATCCCTCTTCGTGGCTGGAATATTCTATTTTGCTAAATAGTGTGTAAATCAATTGTCATCATTCAAATATCCCCAATTCCTTTCATTGTTTTCAATTCTCAGCGTGACAAAGTAAAACTAAGTATCAGGTCGTACTTTAACCACCAGATTATTGTTACTGTACCACCCGGATAATAAAATAATGTCACCACTTACTCATTGTAGATTTGTTAAGGAAGTGGCCCAATATATTTTTACTGTTCATAATATTTGAGACTCCTTGTTGACAGAATGAGAATTAAGTGTTTTGTATTTTATTCGAAAAAGAAACTACCGCTAGCTGACTTGTCATGATTAGTAGAAAAAAGACATCCTGGGTATTATTATGGGGCATCAGGATATTGCAATCGAGCTATCATACCTTAAAAAACACATTCAGTCCATTTTGGTTGTTGATTTATTTTCAAAATAAAAAGTGGCGTGTGCAAAGTAGAAGATACATGGCCTCGATTATTGAAACGTCTGCTGATGCTATTATTAGTAAGACATTGGATGGGAACATACTCACTTGGAATCAGGGTGCACAAAAAATATTAGGCTATAACAGCGAAGAAATAGTGGGTAAACATATTTCAATTCTTTTTCCCCAGGCATTATTGGAAGAAGAAGCCGTCCTCATGACAAAAATTAAAAATAATGAAACGGTTGATCAATATGATACAATACGCGTCAAGAAAGATGGCAAACAAGTGCCTGTTTCCATTACGCTGTCGCCCATCAAAGACCGTCATGGTAACATCGTGGGGGTTTCTAAAGTGTTACGCGACAATACAATAAAAGAGGCGCTTTTGCAGGAACGGATTTTATTACGCACGATTATTGATAATATTCCCATTAATATTTATGCTAAAAATCTTCGCTCTGAAAAAATTCTTGCCAATAAAGCAGAGTATGAATTTGTGGGCGCAAAAACAGAGCAAGACGTGCTTGGGAAAAGCGACAACATTTTGTACCCCAATGAATCAGCTATGATTTCTATGCAGGAAGACTGTAACATTTTTAGTGGCGGTAAAAGCATGATTAATGAAGAGACCTTTAATAAACGCAAAGACGGAAGCGTAACCTGGTTTCTAACATCCAAAGTGCCCTTTCGTAATACACAAGGCGTGATTGTGGGGTTAGTTGGTATAAGTGTTGACATCACAAAAATGAAGGTAATGGAACAGACCAAAAGTAAATATGCGACCATTATAGAAGCCAAGAGCAAAGAGATGGAGCAGCTTACATATATTGCCTCGCATGATTTGCGTGAACCATTACTTACTATAAAAAATTACATCGCGATTCTAAAAGAGGAATATGAAAGCAGGTTCGATGATAATGCCAAACTATACATGGAATCAATCTTGAAAGCATCAATCCGAATGGATGAACTTATTACTGGACTCTTGGGTTATTCCCGGTTGGGCATAGTAAAAGAAATGGAGTCGGTTGATTGTAATGTTCTGCTAAAAGAAGTGATCGAAGATTTAAATGCTCTTATTACTTCTAATGATGCTAAAATAGTGGCAACCGAATTACCAACACTTTCTGGCTACCCAGTGCAGTTAAAACTACTTTTTCAAAACCTAATCAGCAATGCAATTAAATTCAAAAAGAAAAACCTCAAGCCTGAAATTGGGATTAGGTCAAGAAAAATAAAGGGAGGATGGGAGTTTGAAGTACATGACAACGGCATTGGGATTGAACAAAAAAATCTGGAAAAAATATTTAATATGTTTCAACGTCTGCATAGCAGAAATGAATTTAGTGGTAATGGAATTGGGCTTGCGCACTGTAAAAAAATTACCGAATTACACAATGGAACAATTTGGGTAAGTTCAGTACCCGGTGTCTCCAGTAGTTTCTGTTTTACAATTTTAACATAAAGAAATATAGGAGTACCTTTTAAAATAAAAGTTAAATCATTTGCGATTGACGAAATATATTAATGAATCTAAAGAAAAAACTTAAATGCGTATTACTGGTGGATGATGACGATGACTGTAATTTGTTTCATCAACGTCTTCTCAATAAATTAGAATGCACGGAAAAAGTACAGATCGCCCGAGATGGTGTCGAGGCTTTGGATTTTTTAAGGTCAACTATAGACGGATGCCCTCCATGCCCTTCTATTATTTTTTTAGACATCAATATGCCTCGCATGAATGGCTGGGAATTTCTGGAGGAATATAAAAAATTAGACACTAAGTTTAAAGCAGAGGTTTTGCTTATAATGCTGACCACTTCATTAAATCCTGACGACTTGGAACGGACACGGAACTATCATGAGGTTTCTGGTTTTAATAATAAATACTTGCAGAAGAATAACATAGAAAAAATTATTACTGATAACTTTCCTGAATTGTTTTAAAGACCATTCAGTATGTATCCATTCTCAAAATAAATGACCGACTGACTAAATTCTTTCCCCGTGATGGATGTTATCAATGATCAGCCTTTCCCCCCTTCTCCAACAACGTCCACAATATTCCCCATTAACTTCAACGTAATTATGGTCGCTTTCGAAAAGTCCGCATCATAAAGGTTCTCCTCGACCTAATATTAAAATAGGAGTTACTCCTATCCCCCGCCTCACCACAATAAATCTTTTATCTATTTGATGCCTTGAACAAAAGTATCGATCCTGAAAACAGCGAAAGTAAATTCAAAAAGAAGTGAGCGTTAAAAGTAAAATAATAAAATCGAAGGGGTTTGAATCGTAGACTCCACGGAAAGAAAAGAACTGAGGTGAGCAAAATAAGTTCAATCAAGGGACGTACATAGATGGATAATTATAAAAATATGTTGAACTCCCCCATTAAAATAATTGGCGGAATTGTACTTGTCGTTGAAGCCATTTTAACGTTAGTGCTCACAACCGGTAACCCAACCGAGGATCAAAGGTTATGGATTACCATGGGGATGATTGTGTCTCTAATATTAGCGTTAATGGCAGCGGTTATTATTCATTGGATAGACAACAGGCAGTTTATCAGTGGCACCGCAAATATTAAATCAGAAAAAACATATGAGTACGATGTTTTTATTTCTTTTCCAATTGCTGCCATGCCAGACAAAACAAAAAGAAGAGCCATAAACGATTTTGCTAATTCATTAGAATCAGAATTAAATAAATTGGGATATAAGAAAAACTTTAATGCATCCTTACATTTTTCAGATAAACACGAACATCAAGCCCCTAAAGTAGCGGCTAAAATTGATTTCACCGCCCTGGATAAAAGCAGGAATTTCTTACTAATCTACCCGGAAAAACTGCCCACAAGCGCACTGATTGAACTTGGATATGCATTGGCAGCAGGCAAGAATATAATTATGTGTTCAGATGATATTCATACGCTTCCGTTTTTGGCAAGAGGATTTAACGAAAATTTTAAAAATGTAACTTTTATAGAATATAAAGACAATCAACAATTATTAGAAATTTTAACACAAACACATGACGGTTACTTTAAGAAGTAATAAATTCCCCAAGCCTTCTCTTTCTAATCGGAGTCTTCTGACTCAAGGCTCTGGTGGTGATAAAATAAATGAACAACAACCGCAAGGTATAGAGATGGAGACATGAGGTATGAATTAACAGCGTTGTTATTCTTATTTCTTAAGGACAAAATCTTGAGTACCTTTCACCTCTACATAAAAAGCAAAAATTAATCCTAATACAATATGGAAGAAAAGGAAGCTAAAAAAGACAAGCAAATCTCATTAACATTTATTGTTAATGGTACGGAGACTATTGTGGAGAAAGTAAATGTAAATCAACCTCTCCACGTGGCTGTTCAAAAGGCGCTAGATCAAACCGGCAATAATGGAAGACCTATAGGAGAATGGCAGGTAATTTATAATGACCAAACCTTGGATATCAGCAAGAAGATCGAGGAGTACCACTTTCCGGAAAATGCCGTGATCTTCCTAAGCTTAAAAGCAGGACAAGGTGGAGTATAAAGAACCAATCCAGATGGCAGATCCTGAGGTTACAACGCTGAAATTTGAGCAGGAGTTGGTTAAATTTAGAGCTGTAGAAGAGCTCTACAAGGCCAAAGGGATTATATGCACTAAAGTTGCTTATCCCAGTACCTATTTTATTTTCGGGGCACCTAAACTAATCCCAATCCCACTGGTTTTCTCAGTTCGAGTCAATTTCACAAATTATGATGTCGAGCCACCATCAGTCACTTTCATAAACCCCTTCACCAATGAGGTGTTGAAACGCGAGCAAATCCCAATTTCCTTTATACAGTTAAACCCCAATAATCCTTTTCAGCCGCAGGATCTTTTGCAGGGAGTTGGTGATATAGTTCCGTTCTTTTGTATTCCTGGAATAAAGGAATATCATGACCATCCTGCACATTCAGGCGATCCATGGTTTTTATATAGAACTAAAGGCGAAGGAGGCTTGCTGTTTATCTTAGATCAACTTTACAACTCTTCCATACCCAGTGCAAAGGGGTATAATGTAAATATTAATGTGCCAACAATTAGGATTAATCAGGAAGTCATATTTCAACAAATTATCAAATAAGTATGATTGGTTTTCTTGATATAAAGAGGTTTGAATTCAACAGAAGCAATTTGGAAAAAGCTTACACTTTTCTTAAAGAGGCTGGAAAAGAGTCATTCGAGGCAGTAGCACTTTTTGCAGGCTGCATAGAGGGAGATCGGGCAACAGTAAAAGAAGTAATCCTTCCTTTACAAAAAAGCTATAAGCTTGAATCGGGTTTAATGTACGCTGTGGATGGCGAAGAACTACATCGGATAAACGTTTGGCTCCATGAAAATAAAATGAGCCTGTTAGCACAGATTCATAGCCATCCCAGGGATGCTTACCATTCTGAAACGGATGATGAATTCCCAATAGTGGCTACCGTTGGGGGGCTTTCTGTTGTGGTTCCAAATTTCGCAAAGGGTAATTTGAATCACTTGGATTGGGCATATTATCGATTAACGGCAGAAGCAGAGTGGAACAAATTATGTGAATCGGAAATTGAAAATTTAATTCAAATCGTTTAGATGGGAATAGCTAAATATTTTTCAAAAGATTTGTTAGCAATAAATCAAGTCTTAAAAAACAGTAATAAAAACCTGGAGGGGATTTTATTAAAGACTAAGGTTGGAATTGCCTTTGATACGAATGCCATCGAGACCAATGAAGGAATAAAAGCACTTGATCTTGCTGTTAGATTGTTAGCAAGATTATACCCCAACATAAACATCTTTGATGTTTCGGGTAAGCACGAAACCGAAATAAAGAGATTACAACAACTGGCGAAATCAATAAATGCAAGCATCACTTTGAGTTCAGAGGTGGCTAACCTGGATGTCATGCTGGTTGCGGGTGAAACAAAATTGATCCCGAAAACCAGTGGAAGGATCCTTTTCTTTGGTTCAGATAACTGGAATTCAAAGTTCTCATTAAACAATATTCAAAGGTTTCAAGATACCGACAATCCTTTTGGTTGTGGCGTGGCAGCGTGTATTGCCGTATCGAATACTTTTAGATTTTTGTTCAAAGAATTTATTGCAGATAAGGTGCTGGATGACGAATTGAATTTTTCAACCCTGTATTTTAGCAATTCCAACACGGATCATAATCCGGAGTTAAGAAGTACTGAATTGAAAGATGTAGTGCTGGTAGGGATTGGGGCAATTGGTAACGGGGCAATCTGGGCTTTATCCAATATTCCCATGCTTGAAGGAAGGTTGGATATCGTTGACAATGAGGAAGTCGCTCTATCAAATCTGCAACGTTATGTTTTGTTTGACGAAAAGGATATAGAAAAAAGCAAAGTAGAATCTGCCCAAAAATCATTCACCAAAGCAAAATTAAAGGTTACCCCCTTTCATACATCATGGGCAGGTTATTTAAAGGAAAGGAATAATTGGAAGATCGAAACGGTAGCTGTTGCCATTGATAATAAAAGAGACCGGATAGGGATACAAAGTGCTTTGCCCAGACAAATAGTAAATGCCTACACAGAATCAAACCTGTTAGGCATAGCTCGCCATACCGACTTTGTCAATTCTGCTTGTTTGGCATGCGGCTATATTCCTTTGCAGAAAGAAAAAAATTATATAAACGAAGTTGCGGATAACTGCAATATCCCAACGCTTTCAAATCTTGTGAAGGATTATATTAATTTAAACCTGGGTGTCGAGACGGTTATTTTTCCTCAAAACACTTCGAGCTTGCTGGATGTAGTGGCCCAGGCCAATGGCATTCCCCGCGAACAGTTAACGCAGTTTCATGGCAAAAAAATAAATCAGTTTTATTCAGAATTTGTGTGTGGTGGTATTTCCCTGAGTATGTCAACGGTAGAAAATAAAACCAACAATTTGGATGCCCCCTTAGCCTTTCAGTCGGCTATGGCTGGTATCCTCCTTGCGGCAGA
>CAYGGY010000117.1:0-6908 GCA_964349405.1 uncultured Ohtaekwangia sp.
CTCACGCATTCGCCTTCATTTTCCGTGGTCTTAAATTATGGTATTTACTCCGATATACAGTGGATTATATGATAAAAAAGATGATAAAGAAAAAATAATTGAATTTTACGCTGCTTTTTTTCAAAAACATAAAATTGATTACTTTGACTATTCAAGTGATTCCTTATCCTCAGATACCTTAAATTTCTATAATGCACTTCATATGAATAAGGTGGGTGTTAGAAGGTTTAATAATATGTTTATAGAAGCTTTAGAAAAAATACTATAATAGAAGTTTTAACGCTTAAAAACCTATCTGTTTGATGCCATTTTTTTCCATTATCATCCCCTGTTATAACCAGGCACATTTTCTGGATGAGTGTATTTGTTCTGTGCAAGCCCAATCGTTTCAGGATTGGGAACTCATCATTGTTAATGATGGCTCTACCGATAATACCCAACAAATCGCTGAACGGTTTTCTGCCAATGACCAGCGAATACACGTGATTAATAAATCTAACGGGGGTTTATCTTCGGCCCGCAATGCCGGAATGACCATGGCTAGCGGTCATTACCTTCAATTTCTGGATAGCGATGATATTATTTTAAAAGATGCCCTTGCCGGTGTTTATGAACATGCTCAGCAAAACAACTCTGATTTGATTCATGGTGGATATGTTTACGTGGATGAATCGAATAAAAATACTATTCACAAGGTTACGCCCTATATCCTCGAACATTTGTTGCCTTTTCTTTTAAGTTCCAATATTGGGCCCTGTCACTCCATATTCATCAAACGTTCATTTGCCTTGCAATTGGATGGTTTTGATGAATCGTTAAAAAGTGCCGAGGATTGGGATTTCTGGATGCGGGCAGCCAAAGCCGGAGCTACTGTTAAAACCTTAAACAGAACGTTAGTTGCTTATCGCTATGTGGGTGACAGCATGAGTCGGGATGCTTTTCGCATGTATCATGCGTTGAAAACGGTCACATTAAGGGCACCCCATCGTGATGAAAGAATTAAGATTGAATCGACTGTCAATATCAATTATGACATAAAAGTGACGGATACACTGAAGTTTCAATTATCCCGGTGCTTGGGCATCAGTATTATGCAAGGCAAAATTCAGGAATCCATTGATCTATATAAACAAGAATCATTTGAATACGGATTCCAATTTGAGGCAGGTGATTTTAAACCTATGTATTCCTACCTGAGTTTTCGGTATTGGAACTCGGCAAAGGAAATTGATTTTATATTAACTGTTTTTAATCCAAAGTTCCGGCAATTTCTGGAAGGTGTGGGGTATTCAACCTCTGAAACTAGACAGGCATTAAAAGAAATTTTTACTCCGGTGTATCGAATGAAGAATAGGAGGAGGTATGGTACATTGATGGGCGGAATTTTTAACAGGATATTATATTAAGATGGCAGGTAAACCACCACTTTTATTTGTTTCAAACTCGGGTCCTTTACCTGTTACAGATGGCAAAAGACAAAGAACCTATGCGTTGCTCAAAGCACTTGAATTATCTTTTGATATTGATTTTTTAATGTTGCACAATGAGGATGAGTTTAATTTGACTAGGCAAAGTGCTGATTTTGAAAGGATCAATTTTATTCACTACACAGCAGCCCCATCTGGAAATTCAAGACTGCACCATAAATTAGGATTCCTTTTTTTTAAAGATCAAGCGTTGTTTGATTACGTAAAAGAATTGAGGAGACAACGGTCCTATCAATTTATTTTTTCAAGATATCTGGGGCCGGTGGCGAGTATGCCTTCCCTATGTAAAATAGTGTGCGATATTGATGACGATTTTTTTGAAGTCTATAAAACCAAAATTAAAAGTGAAAGAAAGTGGTTAAGGAAACTGCGGTTGATCCAGATTTTTATACTGAACGTGATCCCGTATATACGTGCAAAGAATAAAGTTACACATCTGATTCATGTAAAAGGTATTCCCAATAAAGATGAACTTATTTTGCCCAATTTGCCATTTCAGGTTTTGTTGAATGCAGGGCCAATAGAATTGGTGCCATGCTTATCCAAAAATATTTTATTCGTAGGGAAGCTCAGCTATCAACCAAATGCTGATGGGTTATATTGGTTTTTAAAAGAAGTATGGCCGGGTGTAGTGCAGATGGATCCGGATGTAAGGCTTACTATTATTTCAAGTGAAAAAACAACTCATGTCGGGTTGTTGAATTGTATAGCTGCTTTTAAAAATATAGCTGATGCAGGCAAAGTTGAAGTTCTCGCTGACCATTATTACCGTCACAGCCTGGTCATCGCACCTGTTTTTTATGGGGGGGGGTCGAATATTAAAGTAGCCGAAGCCTTGTTGTTTGGTCGTCCTGTTTTCACCACCACCTTTGGGGCAAAAGGTTATGAACAACCTGAGCAACTTCAATTTGTAAAGGTATCTTCAGAACCTGTAACGATGAAGGAGGCGATTGTATCCCATTTGAATGATACCCATCAGGATGTTTTGCAGGAAAAGATTTTCGCATGGGCACAGTCAACCTATTCTATAAGCCAATGGCAATTGTTATTGAGTAAATTTTTAATAGGTGAAATGGAAAATACGGGGACTAATCATTGGATATTTAAAGTTTAAAATCCCTATGCTTCTCTTCTCCATCATCATCCCCACTTACAACCGCGCCCATGTTTTACCACGGGCCATAGATAGTGTGTTAAGCCAATCGTTTCAGGGTTTTGAATTGATTGTGGTAGATGATGGCAGTACAGACAACACCAAAGAACTTTTAGGGAATAAGTATCCTGGTAAATTAACCTATATATCTCAGCTAAATGCCGGAGTTTGTGCCGCGAGGAACCACGGAGCAACAATGGCGCAAGGAGAGTATCTTATTTTTTTAGATAGTGATGATCAAATGGCTGAAAGGGCTTTACAATGTTTTGTTGATGGTATTAAAGAATCCGGTGCTGATATTGTTTTCGCCCAGTTAAAAATGCAATATCCGGATGGCCGTTTTGAAATTAAGGATCCAAGAGATCCATGGAATACAGGGAAAAGAGATAGTACAACCGGTATTCAACTTGCAGGAGCCTTTTGTTTACAAAAAAAACTATTTGCCGGTGCCGGAGGATATGATGAACAAATACGATATGGTGAAAATACTGAGTTGTTTTGGAGATTAGACAGAATAAAAAATGCGTCCTTTATTATTGATATTATAGTGGTTATTGTATATCAGGCGAGTTTGGAGCGGGTAAGTACTGCTCCAAAAAACATTATTGTATCCCTTACGCATATATTAAAAAAACATAAGGATTTTATGCAAGTTAATCCACATGTGCATTGGTTGTATTTGAATAACCTGGGGGTTGCATATCTTCGTATAGGTGCTAAGAAAAAAGGTTGGTTAAGTTTTTTACAGGCTATTTTTATTAAACCTTTTCGGTGGAAATCGTATGCTCGTTTAGTTGGAAGTATGTTCAATATATTAAAGTATCAATAGATGTCGGATACAAAGTTTTTCGCAGCCTTCATCATGACCTATGAGCGTTCTTCTGTATTGAAGGATACTATAATTAAAGTGTTCTCTCAAACCCTGCCGCCTGAAATGATATTAATTGTGGATAACAGCGAAACACTGACAACGCTACAGTTAATTGAGTCTATGGCCGACTCACGTATAAAATATCATAGGGTAGGCTATAATGCTGGCCCTGCCGGTGCAGCTAAAATCGGCTTGCAGCTACTTGCAGAGGATGGCTATCAGTGGATTTATTGGGGTGATGATGATAATCCTCCTGATTTTCCGGATACTTTTGAAAAACTATTGGGATTAATAGCAACAGTACCTAATGTGGGTATTGCCTCAGCCGTTGGTCAATACTTCAGCAAACATTCCGGTAATATTGTGCGTGTTCCTGATTTCGTATTGAAATCGAATAGTAGTGTTATGGTTGATTCTATAGCCGGTGGGATGACCATGTTGGTGAATGCTGAAGTCGTTCGTTCAGGAGTGCTACCTGACGCGCATCTTTTTTTTGGATTTGAGGAACTTGACTTTTGTATTAAAACCAAAAAAATAGGATTTAACCTGGTAGCATCAACGGACCTTTTTTTAAGATCACGAGAAAAATTTAATCGGCTTAATTTTCAAAGACCTTTTTACATGCGAAAGAGTGTGAGGGATTTGCATAGACAATATTACAGTGTTCGGAATTTGATTGTGATTTTAAAGCGGAATCGTTTAATATGGGCATTGATTTATCAGATCACAAAAACATTAGGTAAGTCGATCTACGGATTTAGATATGGATTTAATTATGGAAAACTAAATTTGAAGCATAGTTTTAAAGGGTTAGGTCATGGACTTTTTGGGTATCGTAGTCCATTCCTTGAAGTAGTAAAATAGATATTATTCATGAACATGTTAATTTATTTATTCCCCGGTATTTTGAAGATTGATGTAGTCAGGGCGGATCTATATCGATATTATGGAAAGATTGATAAGACTTCATTTAATAAGGCAATGCGAATTCCCGGGTTTAAGTTTACATTGTATTTCCGGCTTTGTGCGCTTTATCCAAAATTTTCACTTTTAGGGGCGATAGCACGTTGGAAAAATTCGAGGCTGTTTGTGCGTTATGGATTTCAGATTCCAAGAAAAACCAACATTGGCAAAGGCTTACGTATTAGTCATTTTGGTGGCGTAGTTGTGAATTATGATGCAGTAATTGGATCCAATTGTTATTTGTCGCACAACATCACGATTGGTCAGTCATTGCGCGGTAAAAGTAAAGGATCCCCGGTTATTGGGGATAGGGTATGGATTGGCCCAGGTGCAGTTATAGTAGGAAAAGTAGTCATTGGAGACAATGTATTGATTGCTCCTAATTCATATGTAAATGTAGATATTCCATCGAACTCAATTGTACTAGGTAATCCAGCAAAAATTATTGAAAAGGCTAACGCTACGGATGGTTACCTAACAAATATTTATTTTAATTGACCTGAATCGGTTCTCCTTTTTGATTTATAAGTTGCTCCAGAAAAACGTACAACAAGTTCCAATGCAGTAATTAGTATTGTTTTCACATTGAACCGATGCGAATTACTATTTTGATAAATTCATTGAATACCGGTGGTGCCTGCCTTTGTTGATGTTCTTCACACCAACGAAGACAGGGGAGTGTGGTCTTGCATAAAAAAAACTTTTCATTCAGTGAGCATGATTGATTTTCTATTGAACGAAATTAAAACTGGAAATAAATAAACTCTTGCTGTTGGCCACCATAGAGAATGGTAATAATAATAACTGCATAGTAGACGCTCCATCGCGCTACCCGAGGTATTTTCATGCCATCAATTTGCAAGGCGTGTTGTTTGTAGCGTTGCAGCCACTCCACTACAATAAACAACACTAACAAAAGTAAAGTAGGGGCTGGGTGAAAGGCAGGAATGGTAAAAAGTGACAGATTGAAAATGCCTTTAATGTATCCGATAGCATCTTCAATACTCCTGGCCCTGAAAAATACCCACGCCATCGTGGTAAGAAAAAAGGTGACACTCATTTGAAGGAATTCTTGTAAGGATGGTATCCATTTCCCTTCGGCAACGGTGTCTGTATTGACCCTGTTTTGTTTGAGCAGCAGTAAGGGAAGGAAGTAGAGAGCGTTGAGGAACCCCCACGAAATAAACGTCCAGTTGGCGCCATGCCAAAAGCCGCTGACCACAAAAATGATAAAGGTATTCCGCGCTTTCATCCACATGCCTCCATGGCTACCACCAAGAGGGATATACACATAATCGCGGAACCAGGTGGATAAGGAGATATGCCACCTGCGCCAGAACTCAGCTA
Source organism: uncultured Ohtaekwangia sp. (assembly GCA_964349405.1). Taxonomy (GTDB): domain Bacteria; phylum Bacteroidota; class Bacteroidia; order Cytophagales; family Cyclobacteriaceae; genus ELB16-189. The sequence goes on from CAYGGY010000117.1 coordinate 5,822, forward strand.
TGTCGCGCGAGAAGTAAGGGAAGGCAAAGTTGCGCATGAGGGAGAAACCAAAAAGACGGGAAGTGCCAATGGCTATATCGGAATACCCCGAGAAGTCGCCATAGATTTGAAAGGCGAAAAACACCGCGCCTAACAGGAGTGTGCTTCCAGAGTAATCGGTATAATGATCAAATATCTTGTTGGCATAGGTGGCACAGTTGTCGGCAATCACAATTTTTTTAAACAAACCCCATAATATCTGGCGCATGCCGTCCACCGCTTTGGCATAATCAAAAGTTCGCTTTACATAAAACTGTGGGAGCAAGTTGGTAGCACGTTCAATGGGCCCCGCTACTAATTGTGGAAAGAAACTGACAAATGCCAGAAAGGCAATAAAATCACGGGTGGGTTCCAGTTTTTTGCGGTACACGTCAATCGTGTAACTCAGTGTTTGAAAAGTATAAAAACTGATGCCTACCGGTAAGATAATGTTGAGCCGACTTGCATGAAAAGGTTGGCCAAAAAAGGTAAAGGCATCGGCAAAACTGGCAATAAAGAAATTGAAGTACTTAAAAAAACCGAGAAAACCCAGGTTTACAAGAATGCTGAAAACAAGAAGCATGTATCGTTTCTTTTCTCTCTCTTCTTTGGCAAGAGCGAGACCTAGAGAGTAGTCTACGACCGAACTAAAAAGTAGCAACGATAGAAAACGCCAGTCCCACCAGCCATAGAAAACAAAACTGGCGGCCACAATAAGGGCATTTTGTAGTTTTAAATGCTGGTTGGTGACGAACCAGTACAATATAAAAACCAGGGGGAGGAAGAAAGCAAATTCAAGGGAGTTGAATAGCATTTAACATCATTATTTGTCGCAAGATAAAAAAATGATTTAGATGCCGTTTAGTGTTTGCGTTGAATAGTGAGTTTGGTATAACAAGAACACAGCTCCCTCGTCCATGTTGGCGTTCTTCTCCAACATGGTTTTGTAATCCTGGTGTCAGGTCTTGCGACCTGACGCAGACCAATATTTAAAACGATAAAGCAACAAAGCTAAATGGAATAAAAAGTATTGGTGACATGGGATGAATTTATAGGTATGTCAGGTCGT
>CAYGGY010000118.1:0-6692 GCA_964349405.1 uncultured Ohtaekwangia sp.
ATTTAGTATTTAAAGGGTTTATTATTGCGGAAACGCCTAATAAATAAAGATTAAAGATCCGGAGATTTAATTTGCGCTTTACTGATGATAAAGAAAATAATTTTAGTTTTTGTGGCAGCGTTGCTTGCTCTTATTCTGTGGAATTGGGAATTGGTGGCCTATGGCATTCGCCAGGGATATGGGCAGGTTAAAATTGTTTGGCAGGCAAAACCCATCGAAGAATTTTTAAATGATCCTCAATTTCCAGATTCCCTGAAACAAAAGCTCCAGCTTATTCAAGAAGTGCGTCAATATGCTATTGATTCACTTGGATTAGTAGACACAGAAAATTATAAAACTTTATTTGATCAAAAAGGCGAGGAACTCATGTGGGTGGTGCAAGCGTGTGAACCATTTGCATTAAAACCTAAACTGTGGGATTTTCCTGTAATTGGCGCAGTGCCATATAAAGGTTTTTTTGAGAAGGAAAAAGCAATAGATGAACGAGCTCGCTTAGAAAAGGAAGGTTATGATATTAGTATACGCAATCCGGGTGGTTGGTCTACGCTAGGTTGGTTTACCGATCCGATATTAAGCGGTATGCTGAAACGCGATGATGGAGATCTTGCCAGTTTGATTATTCATGAGATGGTACACGCTACCATCTTTGTAAAAGATGATGTTGACTTTAATGAGAACCTGGCCTCCTTTGTAGGAGATACCGCCTCCTATTATTTTTTGGCTTCAAAATTCGGAAGAAGCTCTAAGGAATTTTTGGAATACCTGCATGATGATCAGGATTACCGAAAGTATGGTCGCCATATTTTAAGAGGGACTCAATTGCTTGATAGTTTGTACCAAACCATGCAGACAGAAGACCCGATTGAAATGAAAAAAGAGAAGAAGAAATCCTTGATCACACAAATTATATCTTCATCGGATACGCTATCCTTATTTAAACCTCGGAGTAAGTATGCCAACGGCAGGTTGCCAAATAACACGTATTTCATGTCATACCATCTTTATCAGGGCCGGCAGGATAATTTTAAAAAAGAGTTGGATGATGACTTTGATGGAGATATTAAAAAGTATATCCAACATCTAATTAGGAGGTACCCTTATTTATAGGCCTTGCTATGCGAGTGCAGTAATTACCTTCATAGTTTGAAATGAGTTTGGAACCACGTGTTTTCCGCATCGGGTTCCTGTAAATCTATTCCTTCATACGGTAGGCCTGCGGTTACACCACATGCTGTTAACTATTATTTTTGAGTTGTTAGGAAAAATGAAACACATCATTAAGGAATTGTTAAGTTCATAACATGAGTTTTTAATTGGCTTAATTTGTCTCTACTTTTATTGATAAATAAAGCTTAAAAAATATATGGGTATTAAACCATCGCAAAAAGTGCTGGTAGTAGATGATGAAGAGCCCATCCTGGAACTTTTAAAATACAATCTTGAGAAGCAAGGCTATGAAGTAAAGACGGCCACTGATGGTCAGCGAGCAGTGGATATTGCTAAGAAATTCCATCCGGATCTGGTTTTATTGGACATAATGATGCCAAAAATGGATGGGGTGGAAGCATGCAGACTTTTAAGAGCCATGCCGGAATTAGCAAATACCTATATTGTATTTCTCACAGCCCGAGCCGAAGAATACTCTGAAGTGGCAGCCTTTGATGTAGGTGCCGATGACTATATCTTAAAACCTATTAAACCGCGTGCGCTGATGAGCAGGATCAGCGCCTTGTTTCGCAGAGAATCAAAAAAGAGTCCTGTAACGGCTCAAATCCAAATTGGCGATTTAGTGATTGATCGTACCAGTTACACCATCACAATAAAAGGAAGTGAAATTAGCCTACCAAAGAAGGAATTTGAGTTGTTGTTTTTTTTGGCTCAGAGTCCCAATAAAGTCTTTAGCCGTGAAGATTTATTGCAAAACATTTGGGGTGCAGATGTATATGTGCTGGCACGCACGGTGGATGTTCATATCCGTAAAGTGCGCGAAAAGATAGGAGATGATTATATTACCACCGTAAAAGGAGTGGGGTATAAGTTCAATCTTGGTTGATGCATGGTATATAGTGCACGTACATTAGCATTGCTGCTGGCTTTTTCTATAGCCATAGTCACTTCTCTTTTTCTTTCTTTATTAGAAAATGTTGATCGTGATGCACTGTTAGTAGCTGCTGTGATCAGTTTTTCATCTTCTTATTTGCTCATCTTTGTCGTTCTTGAATTTCTGGTTTTTCGTGAGATCAATAAGATCTACAAAATGATGGACAAGTTGCGCAAGAAAGAGCTTGCCAATATCTCCCAGGAAAAATCGGGGGCATTGAATCCGCTTCAAAAAATAAACGAGGAGATTTATTCTTTCGCCACACTCAAACAAAAGGAAATAGACGAGCTCAAAAAGCTTGAAGCTTTTCGCAAGGAGTTTATTGCCGATGTATCGCATGAACTAAAGACGCCCATCTTTGCTGCTCAAGGGTTTGTTCATACCCTCTTGGATGGAGCTGTAAATGATAAAAATGTCCGCAATCGATTCTTGAAAAAAGCTGCCAAGAGCCTGGATGATTTGGATGTGCTTGTTCAGGATTTGCTCACCCTATCGCAAATAGAAACAGGTGAGATTAAGATGCGGTTTGAGAACATTGATATTTATAAATTATCTTCTGAGGTAATTGAACAATTTGAAGAAAAGGCAGCCAAAAAGAATATTCGTTTAAAAATACATGGAGACACACATAAGATCAGTGTATTTGCCGACTGGCAACGAATAACTCAAGTTGTTACCAACCTGGTATCCAACGCGATCAATTACACGCCTGAAGGAGGGGAGGTTACCATCAGTTTTGACATTGGCAAAAAGAATGTGACTACGTTAATCTCCGACTCAGGGGAGGGAATTCCCCCAGAACACATTCATAGAATTTTTGAACGTTTCTATAGAGTAGACAAAAGTCGCAGTCGCGAAAAGGGTGGAACAGGTCTTGGACTAGCTATCGTTAAGCACATCCTGGAGGGGCATAATAGCAAGGCCGAAGTGCAAAGTGTGGTTGGGAGGGGTTCTGTATTCAGTTTTAGACTACACCGATCCAAACACGATAGTTCAAATTTGGATGACTGATCGTAATTTGCAGCGTGAAAACACCCCAGTTCAATTTTGAAAAATCAATTCTGTTTGAGAATAGTGATTTTATTTTAATCAATAAACCGCCCTTTATTTCTACCCTCGAGGATAGAAACGATCCCATTAATATTCTGGCTTTGGCCCGTCAGCATGAACCCGATGCCCAGGTATGTCACCGCCTTGATAAAGATACTTCGGGTGTTTTGGCTATTGCCCGCAATCCGGAAGCCTACCGGCATCTAAGCATGCAATTTGAAAATCGAGAGGTATCGAAAATATATCATGCGGTGGTTGACGGCATTCATAGTTTCTCCAATCAATTGGTTGATGCGGCCATTGAAAAGCAAAATGATGGTACGGTTCGGCTATCGAGGGGTGGAAAATCGGCTCAGACTTATTTTACTACCTTAAAAACATTCAAAAACCAATCATTAATAGAATGTAGGCCCGTTACAGGGCGGATGCACCAGATACGGATACATTTGGCCTTTCTAAAAGCCCCGATTACAGGGGATGAGGTGTATGGAGGCAAGCTTTTTTATGTGTCTTCTGTGAAAAGAAAGTTCAATTTGAAGAAAATGAGCGAGGAACAACCCCTGATGAGGAGAATGGCCTTGCATGCTTTTTCACTTGAATTTGCTTTATTGGATGGTGAAAAAAGTCGGGTAGAAGCTCCGTATCCAAAAGATTTTCAAGCGCTTATACGGCAACTCAGTGAAAACTTGCGGTAGCTGTTTTGAGGATTTAATAGAGGGTAAAGAAATCAATCTTACGCCAGACTTGCATATTCAGTTTCTTGAATCTACTTTTGTGTCCCTTTTTAGAGGGGTAAGTGTATTTAACAGGGCTTAAAAAGCTAATAAAGTGGATCATAACAGTTATAAAACAATTAATGCCAACAACGCAACCGCAGATAAGGGTTGGGTTTTGGTAGATGCGAAAGATCAGGTTCTTGGTCGCATAGCCAGTGAGGTTGCCCGCGTTCTTCGCGGAAAGCACAAACCAAGCTATACGCCTAATGTGGATACTGGCGATCACGTAGTCGTGATTAATGCCGATAAAGTAAGAATGACCGGTAAGAAGTTTAATGATAAACTTCACTTTACTTATTCCGGTTACCCAGGTGGTCAGCGTCAGCTCACCCCGAAAATGATCAGTGGTAAGAATCCAGCAAGATTGGTAGAACAATCTATCCGTGGTATGTTACCTAAAAATAGCATAGGACGGGAGATTTTTAGAAGTCTTCATGTATATGCAGGCACAGAGCATCCTCACACAGCACAACAACCAAAAGAAATAAAGTTCTGATAAATGGAGATTATTAATACCATCGGAAGAAGAAAGACATCGATTGCCAGAGTGTATGTAAAACCAGGCAATGGTCATATCATCGTAAACAACAGAGAGTTGAACGATTATTTTCAGTCAGAGATTCTTCAGACTACCGTTAAGCAAGCGCTCACGCTGCTAAAGGCTAATGAACAATACGATGTAACTGTGAATGTTGAAGGTGGTGGTAATAAAGGTCAGGCCGAGGCAATTCGCTTGGGTATTGCCCGCGCTTTGGTAAACATCAATACCGAAAATCGCCCTCCTTTGAAGAAAGAAGGGTTACTCACCCGCGATTCACGCATGGTAGAAAGAAAGAAACCAGGTCGTGCCAAGGCAAGAAAGAAATTCCAGTTCAGCAAGCGTTAATCGAAATAGCATGGCAGAAAAAATAACAACCGAAAGTTTAATGGATGCTGGTGTTCACTTTGGACACCTCACCCGTAAGTGGAACCCAAAGATGTCAGAGTACATCTTTATGGAAAATAACGGCATCCACATCATCGATTTGAATAAAACGATGAAATGCCTTGAAGAAGCTATCTATTCACTGAAGAACATAGTTCGTTCTGGCCGTAAGATCATGTTTGTTGCTACTAAAAAGCAAGCTAAGGATATTGTTGCTCAGGAGGCCGCTCGCTTGAACATGCCGTTCGTAACAGAACGTTGGTTGGGTGGTATGCTCACCAACTTTGCCACCATACGTAAGTCTTTGAAAAAACTTGCTCAGATTGAGAAGTTGATGAAAGATGAAGCCTTCAATAACCTTGCAAAACGTGAGCGATTGATGGTGACACGTGAAAAGGCAAAATTGGAAAAATTGTTAGGTGGTATCACTGACCTTAACCGTTTGCCGGCTGCACTTTTCGTGATTGACGTAAAACGTGAGCACATTGCAGTGGCAGAAGCGCAAAAGTTGAACATCCCTGTTTTTGCCATGGTGGATACTAACTCAGATCCTACTAATGTAGATTTCCCTATTCCAGCTAATGACGATGCTTTCAAGTCGATTTCGTTGATCACCGGCCATGTTGGTAGAGCAATTGAGGAGGCTTTAATGGAGCGTAAGAAAGATAAAGAGGAAGCTGGAATGAAGAAGGAGGAAGATGATAAGCGCAAAGTTGACGAAGCAGTAGAAGAAGCTAAATAATCTGGTGTTGGCATCGCTCAATTGACAATAAGCTGTCAACTGTGTCTGTCGATTGCCGATCGTAAACAATACACTGAACATCGGCCCTTAAGCCGGTGTTTAGTTTTTTTAGGGTATTCATAACTAATAGAAACTTTTAAATAATAAATAGTATGTCAGTAATTACCGCACAAGACGTAAATAAACTCCGCACCATGACAGGTGCCGGTATGATGGATTGCAAAAAAGCTCTTACTGAAGCTGAAGGCGATTTTGAAAAAGCCATTGATATTTTAAGAAAGAAAGGACAGAAAGTTTCTGCAAGTCGTTCAGATAGAGATGCTAAGGAAGGATCAGTGTTTGTAAAAACTTCTGATGATATGAAAGAAGCGGTATTGATCGCATTAAATTGTGAGACTGATTTTGTGGCGAAGAATGATGAGTTTCAGAACTTAGGTAAGTTGATTGCGGACACTGCTTTTGCAAAGAAACCTGCGGATAGAGATGCATTGCTTGCCGAGAAAGTAGGAGAGTTGACGATCAATGATAGAATCACAGAGTTGGTTGGTAAAATCGGTGAGAAATTAGAGATCACCGCATTCGTTCATATGACAGGTGAAGCGGTGGTGCCTTATATTCATGCAGGTAGCAAGCTTGGAGTATTGGTTTCACTAAAAGGTGTGAATGGAAAAGATGTGACCGATGCAGGTAAAGATGTGGGCATGCAAATAGCTGCTATGAATCCTGTGGCTGTGGATGAGAAAGGAGTGGATAAATCATTGATCGAAAAGGAAATTGAAATTGCTAAAGCTCAGATTTTAGCAGAAGGCAAGCCTGAAAATATGGTAGAGAAAATTGCTCAGGGTAAGTTGAATAAGTTCTTCAAAGAAAGCACGTTGTTACCGCAGACTTTTGTGAAGGACAATTCAAAAACCGTAGCCCAATATCTGGATAGCGTAACAAAGGGCTTGACCGTGGTTGAATTCAAGCGTGTTTCAATAGCCTAATACTTGAATAGTAAATAAAAAAAGGGAGCGATGAGCTCCCTTTTTTGTTTATTAGACATTTATTTATTTTCTATTAAAATATTTTAGTACAATGAGAATAAAGATAAATAGA
>CAYGGY010000119.1:0-6494 GCA_964349405.1 uncultured Ohtaekwangia sp.
ATGCGCCAAAACGCAGGCGCTGTTGATCTGTCCCAGGAGTGTGTAGATGCTGCTCATGTGCGGCTCCTCGGTAAAAGCCCCTAATTCTGGGCAATTGTGATAGTGATGAATCATTCCGCAGGATCGGCATGGCGTGAGCATTGATTTTTCCTTTCTGCGAAAATCTTCGCTTTGTAGACTTCGAGCCTGTCGATTTTTATTCCGTCCTTGGCGTCGAAGCCAAGTCTCACGGCTTTGCCGCGAACCTCCGCGATTGTTACCGTGATGATCTCTTTCCCTGTGTCGATAACGATTGCTTCCCCTGCCTGGCGTGAAAGGACCAGCATTGCATTTCCTCCGTGATAAGAATGTCCACTGATTCATTTGTTCCGCTTGACGTGTCCGGCACAATAGGTCAGCACGTCAGCCCTAATTGTCACCACCCTAGAAAGGCCCATCTCCATGACTGCCAACGAAATCGTCCGTGTCTATTTGCGATCGGTAGCCCGCAGGCTCGCTTCCGGCGGCCTCACGAAAGATGTTGCGGAAGGCTATGAGCGCGACCTTAACGCCTTCTGCTCCAAATTCGGCGACACAGAGGTAGAGAAGCTTCGCCAGCACGACCTGACGGAGTTTCTTGCCGATCACCCCAATTGGAAAAGCACGCACACGAAGCGCCGGGTGATTGCTGCGGTCCTTGCCTGCTTCCGCTGGGCGAGAGATGAGGAGCTTATCGCAGCCTGCCCGTACAGCAGTCCCCGAGCCTTGCGAAGCCTCGTTGCGGAGACTCGACGACCGGCGACGGATGCCGAGTTCCGCGCCTTGATGCGTGTCGGCTCCCGCCCCTTGAAGTTTGCCCTGCTGTTCCTCTACTTGACTGGCTGCCGGACAAAGGAGATGCGCGATTTGGAATGGGAATCCGTGAGAATTGACGGCCAGTTTCCACACCTTCATCTCGCGAAGCACAAGACCGTCCACAAGACCGGCAAACCGAGATTGGTTGGCCTGGATCGGCTCGCCGTGCGCCTGCTGCGTGCTTTGAGGCGGCTGAGCAAGAGCGAGCGGGTTTTCGTTAATTGCGACGGCACGCCCTGGACGCGCCATAACTTCTGCCGGCATCTGCGCCGCGCTGCCGTTCGCGCCAGCCTCGACGACGGCGCCGAGAGCCGCGTCACTGGCTACTGTCTGCGCCATTCCTACGCCTGCGCTGGCATCGCGGCCGGCCAGACTGCCGATCAGGTCGGGCACCAACTCGGGCACGCCAGTGGGGAGATGGTCAGCCGGATTTACGCGCGGCACGTCGGCCAGGATTTGAGCTTCATATCCGGTGTAGCTGTACAGATTGCTCGTAAGCGTAGTTGAAGATTGTACAGTGATGACCACTGTATCGACACGACGGGGGCTGAGAGACTTGTTTGTTGTGTTGATTGTGTCGTCCATGACTTTCCCCAGAGGACACTTAGTTTCGGGCGTTTAGCTCAGTTGGCAGAGCACTACCTCGACACGGTAGGGGTCGCAAGTTCAAATCTTGCAACGCCCATTGTTCAGCGATACGGAAGGACTCGAACCTTCCAGCCTCCCGCGGGGGTTGCAGCCCACCTGGGCATATCAAAAAGCCAGCGAAGGGAATTTACCTTAACCTTCGCTGGCCGTGAGGACACCGACAACATGCCGGTGTACGTGTGGCATTCATTTGCCGGCTTTAGGTTGCGAGCGTTCCCTGCCGCAACTGGTCGCCTAAAAGGAGCCGAGATGTCTTGAACGTCAGGCACCGATGCGGGCGGTGGTGATCGTTGGCGGGCCTCGCGGCCTCGCCCATCTCGGCATAAACCCTACCGGCAGTCGCAAGGGTGACTGCCGGTAGGCCTCAGGAATATCCTTGGCTTCTGACCGGCTCGCCCAAAACCGAGTCAGTTGCCTTGGACAGAGGAATAATAAGCGACACGTTCTACAAAGTCAATATTAAGTGTTGATTTTTTTTTCTCGGCGGTTACAATGGTACGCATGAGCAAAGAAGAAATCGTTGAGTTGATGACTCTCAAAGATTGGTCCAAGGCAAAACTTGCCGCGGAACTAGACCTTGGGGAGAATATCGTGTATCGCTGGGTCAACGGGGAGCGTGTCCCTGGCGGGCCGGCGACGATTCTCATGCGCATGTGGCTGGATGAAGCTCGAAAGGCGAGCAAGAAGCAGCCGCTCCGTAAACAGCCGGCGTGAGGTTGCCCATGTCTGACGAAAATCCTGGTGCGTTGGCGGTTGGTGCTGGTTGCTTTCTGTTCCTGGTGATGTTCGGCCTGTTTCATACCGCGATCACGTGGGCCGCGGTGTGGGTGTTCTACTTGTTCGGGGTCGAAGTCCCCTTCTGGCCGACGTTCGGAGCGGTGTTTGTGTTGGAGATGGTGTTTGGGATTGTCGGTCGGCGGTGACGTGGTAGGATTTATTTGAGTGTGCTCCTTTCGTGGCCCGGCGCGGTTATTCCTTTCCCGCGCCGGGTTTTCTCGTTTACTCCTCAATCCTCGGCGTGTTCATCACGATCTTGGTGAGCACGTCCAGCCCTTCCTTGATAGCAACCTCGGCGGTGCTGTAGTCGCGTTCGCGCAGTGACCTGGCTGCGCGCTCGAACTGGAAACCTGCCTGGCAGCAATCAATGGCGACGTGCGCGTAGGCGGCTGCGAGTTTGCGCATGGTGGGCGGTTCTTGGGTCATGGGGTTTGTCCTTTAGCTTTGAGTGTGGTGGTGTGTCAATGCTCCCCTGCCGGTACGATCGGCGGCGCCCGTCCGTCGTCCCCTTACGTCTATGCGCGCGGGGGCCGGGTGCTGGGGGAGCTGGGGCTAGTGGCGTGTCCCTGTTATAGCCTGGGTGTCAAGCCCCGTACACTTCGGCAAAGCGGTCAAGGTCGGCTAGTAGTTCGCATTCATAGGCATACTGCGGACCTATCGCCTGTCCGGTCTGTAGGTCGATGATGCGCCAGCATCCGTAGATGCGCGGTCCTTGGAATTCGTAGGCCAGCGTCTTGTAACGTGTGCGTTTCATGCTCGGTGTCCTCGGTGGTGATAGTTTCGGCCCTCTCCATCGGCCAGTGGGCTAGGCTGGCCGTTAAAGAGGGTCGGAACTAGCGTGAAGCAAGGGCGAAAGCGGCCTGTTTCATCTCGTCGGCTGCTCCTGCCAGTACGTTTTCAAACCGGCGTGAGCGCTGGTCATCCAGGGAACCGACGCGCCGCCCTGATTTCATGTGGTCGGCGCTTTCCGTGACGGCGTTGAAGGCGCTCCAAGCGGTTCCCCTCATGCCGTTGACGCCATTCGTTCGGGATTCGTAGCGGTTGATGATGTCGCCCAAAATGTCGCGCCGACGTTCTGCCTTCGCTTCCCATGCTTTGCGCTCCAGGTCGAGTTGCGCTTGTGTTGCTTGCATGGCCGATTCAAGGGGAGAGAATCCCTTTTTCGTCTGCGCTTCGGTCACGTCGAGAACGGCGTCAAGAACGCCATTGAAGAACGGGATAGCGTCCATGCGTTTCGTTGACATGGTATCGGCCGCATCCTTGAACGTCTCGAAAGACTGCACGGCCATGCCAAGCGCCTGACGCGCTTCCCTGATCTTGCTCTTGATGTTGCCGGTGTGGCGGATTTTCAATCCCTTGCTTGCGCCCTTGTTGCCGGCCGTGCGGTAGGTGTTGGCGCAGACGATACGAACCGACGTAGGAAACACGTTCGCGCAGCCGGTGCCGTCGTGCGGATTGCAGATCGCAACGTATGGCTCAACGGCGTCTTTCCCGTTGACGCTAAAAGCCTGCTCGGGGAAGTGCGCCAGCATGAACACCTTTTCCCCACCGTACAAAGCGCCGGCGGTTTCATAGCGCGCCCCGTATTCGCCCAGTAGGTCATCCATGAAAGAGAATGCGTCAGCGTTCTGGATTGCCTGATAGCGATTGCCTACCGTGGCCAGTTGCTTTCCGTTGTCGGCGCGCACGATAGCGTAGCTGTCCTTCGATTCCTTGGTTTGGCCGTTCCAAACGTAGCTCATCGGGATTTTGTTCACTTTCCAATCCAGGGAAGCAAAGCGGATTGCTTCGGCGCTCGTCGTCGCCTTATCCACGATGACGCCTAGTCCATGCCAGGGGAGCAAACGGGCGGACATGAGCGCGACGCGCCCGGTCGAAACGTCCAGAGACGCGCGTTTATTCGCGGCGGCGCGTCCGAACGCTTCGATTTTCTCCCGATCCGCCTGGGGCAATTCGGCCAAAAGGACGATCAGGCGCGTCTGATACGTTTCGTCCGATTCGCCCGCGTTGCGGCGCAATTGCTGGTAGCGCCCGCAACCGATCATTTCCCCTGGGTCAGTCATTCCGGCGACCCAGTTGATCGTGCTGGTGTTGTGGTTTTCACTGACAATTCGCGGCGCGCTTGCCTGATTGTCGATGATCGAATCGAGTAGCGAATACATAGATATTCCCCTTGCTAAGAGTGTGATACGGGCTTGCAACCGTCCCGCAACATGCGGGGCTGCATTAAGGGGCGCTTGTCAAGCTCCCCTTGCTCTGCATTTATTCGGGCATCGCCTTTCCCCTTTGGATAGCGTCAAGCATTTCGCGGGCGTTATTGCGGCTGTCCATTGCAAGGCGCTTGTACCATTTCATGTCGCGCCCGTTCAATCCCTCAGATTCAGCGATATTGTGGACCATCTCGGCAAAGGCATCGGCTAAGCCGCGCGTGGTCATGGTCAGTTTGGTGCAGCGCGATAGGAAGGGGCTTGCGTCTTCCCAATCGGCAAAGAGCTTGCCTTCGCCGGCGCTGGTTGTCGTGAAGACAACGGCGCAGCATTCGGGGATTCCGCCAGCTGGCTCAAGCGCGGTGAGCATTTCATTCAAGACGGTGCCGCGAAAATGATGCGCTTCATTGAAGATCCAGACTTTGCCGAGCTGCGCCATGGAAAACAAGCTGGGACGGTTGAGCATGGCAAAGTAGCTCGCCATTTCGCGCACCGTCTCAAGTGTGCAGCGCTGCGCGTCTACTTCAATCCAGTCTTGCGGCGCTATCTCTTTCGCAATCAAGCGAGCTATCGTGGTTTTGCCGGTGCCGGAAGGATTGGCAAGCCAATAAGCGCGGCCGCCGAGTGTTCCGCACGCCTTGCGAATGCAATCGAGTTCGCGGATTGCTTCCTTTTGGCCTACAACGTGTTCCCACAGCGTTGGGCGGCGCTTTTCAAATAGGGCCTGCATGGTTCGATACTCCTGAGATGGTGAAAGGTTTACTTGGCGCTCAAATGGTCCATCCAAGCGCGTTCAGTGAATGCGATGTATGTCGGTCGCGCCCGATCCTCAAATTTCACGGTCATTCCCTTGTCCGTGATTTCAAGGATATCGGCGATTACGTTGACATGGCCGTCGCGCCCGTCGCTGTAAACGATCTTGTCGCCTGTCTTTAGCTTGGAAACGTCCATTGCATTTGCTCCTGAGAGGGTGAAAGGGCGATTGAAAGAGCGCGTCATCCGGTCGAAAGATGATATGCCGCCTATCGGCCGCGCTTCAGGCTATCATCCGTATGGAGTCCATGTCTCCGCCAGTGTACGGACCGGCTTGGCGTCCAGCAGTGCCGCATGGTAGAGAAGGCAGGTAATAGCCACCGTCATAGTCCAGATGGTAATGCGTGTTTGCTTCATGGCTGTTTCCTTTCTGTTTCGCTGGTGTTTCGGATGTAATATGGAGAGTGTCAAGAGAACACGCAAATACGCTGTCCTTGAATGGTCACATATCCATCGTTCATCGTCTCGTCTGGATTGCTGCCGACGAACTCAACTCGGAACCAAGAGCGTTTGCCGTTCACTTCGATCAGCACAGAGCGTTCGTCTAGCGACCAGCAAACTACGCTAATCTTGAGCATGGGTAATCCTTTTGTAATGGTTGTGGTCAGCATATCGACCATGTTAGGCTCGACTAACTTAGGCAAGCCTAACATGACCCCTGTATTACGCATACAGTGGCCATTCATCGCAAGTGCAATCAGGCTCTTCGTTTGCGTCCTGAATCCAGTCTAGGTAGGCCAGAAGGACGCCATCTTGTTGCTCTGATGCCAGCTCTGTCTCCCTCTCACGTTCGATCATTCCCTCAGTGATGTAGCTCGCCATTCGCTTCTCCCTTGTTTCTGGCCTGTTTCGGGTTTGTTTCGCCACTACTTCAGGGGACCGTCAAGCTGGTCGAAATGCAAGAGAAAGCCTTATCTGAATGCAAGAGAAAGCCTTATCTGATTAAATAGCAGAGGGTTATGGGCAGGTGAACAGGGGTGTTCACCTGGAGGATTGAACCGGACCCCTGGCCCCGCGCGGGCGGTCCCCTCACGCTCGGCCTCCCCCTCTCCACGAAAAATCCCGGGATTTCCCAAAATTTCCAGAAATTTCCCAGCTATTCCCTTTGCCCGTATGGCTTTGCGTCGAGAAGCCCAGCGATTTCTGGTTAATGGGTGGGCTTACTGGCTCTTTCCTGGGGCGTTCTGTGGGCTGATATGGGGTAGAAGTGCGATT
>CAYGGY010000120.1:0-6480 GCA_964349405.1 uncultured Ohtaekwangia sp.
ATATAAAACCAATTGAAGTCAGTGAGTAACGTTTATCAAAAAATAATATTAGAGAAGCCACTACCAGTAAGTGAATAAAAATGAAGGCGAGTTGGCCTTTGACAATTTTAGAGACAGACCATCCTTTATTTAAATTGTAGGGATTTGAAACCATCGATAGAAAAAACCAGGCAAGATTACTAAAAATAAGGAGATAGATTTTCTCACTTGTTGGGATCTCCCAATGCTTGCCTTGCAAGATAAAGGATAAAAGAACTGAAAGATTTAAAAAAAGTAAATCTCCAAGAAAAAAAACAACCTTAATCAGGCTTGACATTTCAAATTTATCAAAAATATTTTTTTTACAAGATTAACAAAATTTAATCACCTTTCAAGAAAGTTGAGGGCCTTAATGACTTGTAATAAGCAATAAAGACCTGATGTAAAAAAGCGAAGAATACCACTCCTTGATACCTGCCCAAAAACACCTCAGTCATTCCGTAAATGATGAACGGAAAGAAAACAAGAATCCCTAACGTATCATCGTGTTTAAATGCCAAATAAAGTGGACGCGTTAGTAGAAATATTACACTTAAAAGCCCCAAAATACCATTGGAGAAAAGGATTTGAAGGAATTGGTTGTGTGAATTTAAACTTGTACTTGCAAAATCCTTCATGTGGTGTGCCTCATAATACGCATTTAATACCGCCTTATAGTCACCTGTGCCTACACCCAAAATAAAGTTCGGATTAGCTGCTAATACAGATTCCCATAATGCAAATCGATCCCAGGAATCATTCAAAACCACTTGTCGATTTTCTTGATCAAAAGAGTTAATGGCAAACATAAGTACCAACATAAGAAAGACTAAACCAACAGTTAATTTTTGAATTATATTGTTCTTATCAAGAAAATACTTTAGAATAAAAAATGAAAACACAAACAATAAACTGATAAACGAAGTCTTTCCTCCAGTAAGCATTAGAATACAAAAAAAGAAAACAATCAGTAGTGCAATAAGAATTGGATTAACTTCAGTCTTTTTATAAAATAATAAGTGCAATGCAAATGTTATAGAAAATATTAAGTAGTATGCCAAGTAGGTAGGTTGTAAGTCCAAAATTCCAGTGAGTTCATAAAAGAAAAAAGTTTGGACATCTCCAGTTTTAATAAAGTTTATTGTTGCACTGACTAAGCAGATAAAAGATGCAACCGTAATGCCTATGATAAATGCATATAATAACTGATACATTCTCCTTTCATCATAAAACTTGATACAAAAAATTGTGACGGGGATTGCGAGAAAACTAAAACTTGTTTCCAAAACCCTTATGCCGGACTGAAAATCTTCAGAAAAGATGAGGCCTAATATCATAATGCCGATATACAGTATGCAGTCCCAAGCATATACAAAAAACTCTTTGACTATAATATTACGCAGATAAGTGAATAAAACTAGAGCTAGTAGAATGACTAGTATTTTCACACTAAAGAAAGAAAGTATTGGGATTGAAAAAGCAAACATTAGTAAGATGATATAAATCAACTTATTCAAAAAACCATCTCTTAAAATTGGAACTCTCATTGTAATCTCTTTGCTGAAAGAAAGTCATTAAAAGCAACCATGATCTTTTCTTTATCAAGATGCTTTAGAGCATAATTACGTGCATTTAATTTGTATTTAGTTAAATCACTATTTAATGCTGAAATAATTGCTTCTTTCAATAACATTGAATCTTCAGGCTCAATTAGAATTGCAACTTCATTCTCCTTTACCAAATCATATAGTGCCGTTTCTTTTTCAGCAGTCACGATGGCCACACCTCCAGACGCTAAAATCGTTGAAAATTTAGAAGGCATTACCAAATCAGCTGCTGCCTTCTTTTGAAGAATCAAATGTAAATCTGCCAGATTTAAGATTTTGTTAAATAATTCGACGGGTTGCAATGGAAATAGCTTAATATTTCGCAACGAATTTGAATGAATTTTTTGTTCAAACTTAGCTTTATATGAACCATCTCCTATAACAAGAAAAACAATATCTAAACTGGCCAATTCCTCGGCAACTTCAATAATTGTATCAAGACCTTGTTTTTCACCAATATTGCCGGAGTATAAGATGATTTTTTTTGATTGCTCTATGTTGAATAATTCTCTTATTAAAGGGTCAGATACATCAGGATATATAAGCTTTGTATCAGTCCAATTCCTTAATAAAAATAATTTCGCCTCAGGAACATTCTTCAATAGAAGCTTTCGTAACATCCCATCACTTATTGTACTTACCACATCTGAACGATCCAGAATTAATTTTTCAATTCTAGAGATTACTTTTAGAATCAACTTATTCTTAATGAGACCTAATTCCTTGGCTGCTTCAAGTTGAAGATCTTGAATATGATAAACACATATCGATTTATGAAAAATCTTATAGATGTTAACAAATAATCCTATTTGTAACGGTGGAGCAATTGAAATAATTACTTCATACTTACTAAATAATATTTTAAACCAATATAACAAAGAACTTAGGGCAAAACTTATCTCATGAACAATACGAGTAAAACCTGTCACTTTTACAGGAACAAAAAGAGGGCATCTATGAATTGTTACTCCATTAATCAATTCAGTATGCCAATATTTTTTTTCATAAGTCTCAAAGACTTTCCAGTTAGGATAATATGGCATTGCCGTTATTACGCTTACTTCATGTCCCTTCTTGGTAAACCATTCACACATCTCAGTGGAATATTTGCCAATCCCAATTTTTTCAGGAAAATAATTAATTCCGTAAAGAAGTATTTTCATACCGGTTATTTCCAATAGTTATGACCAAATAAATAGAATGGAAAAAGGCATAAAAAATAACTCCTTGTGCCCTACTTAGAACATTTTCAGTGAGAAAAAAACCCATAATTAAAAAAGTAAATAGAATCGCCTCAATATTTTTACTCTTTAAATAGAAATATAATGGAATGACAAAATTTAAAATAAGTATGCCCCATCCTATTAAACCATGACGCATAACAGTAGTTAAATATTGATTATGCGCATTTAATCCTTCGTTATATAACTCTTCAAGATTTCTTTTTTTATATATCTCTTGAAGTTCGTCTTCTGAATCGCCCGTACCAACACCTATAATTTTGTTTTCATTAATAACCTCAATTGCACACGGCCAAATGAGCAAACGAGATTTAGGATCATATTCTTTTAAATTATCACTCGTCATCTCCTTAATAAAACCAAGCATCCTCATCCGTGTAAAGCTATTTGAGTTAAATAGCAATATTGTGCCCATTAAAATTGCTCCAATAAATATCCCTCCCGCAAAACGCCTTTTTTCTTTATAAAATATAACAATTAAGTACGAACTAATTAAAACTACATTAAGAATAATTGAACTGCGGGCAGATAATTGAAACAAAAAGAAAGTATTAAAAAGCACAATGAGTGTAAATAAATACCTTCGCATTTTTTTTGTTTCCTCAGTAAAAAGAGATAAACAGAAAATATTGGCAATAACAATGTACGTTCCTATGTAAACTGGCTGGACAACAAATTCAGCGGTTAGGTTTTCATATGTATAATCCCAGGAAAAAAAATTAGAAACAAATTCATACCCGCTGCTTATCATAATTAAAATGATCCTTAATTCGAGAAACACAAGAAGGCCCAGCATAAGTAAAATGAATGTTTCTTTTATTCTTTTAAATTCAACCTGTAGTATACCCAGCTGCGAAAAAATGAAAGGAAAGACCAACAGACTCGCTTGTATCTCAACTGCACGAAAACCAGCCTTTAAATTTGATGAATAAGAAAGACCGAATATTGCAATGATTAAAAAGGAAGATGCAATCCAAAATGAAGGATCTTTAAAGGAAATAAAACCTCTTCTACCTCTTATGTTTGTGAAAACAGTATATGCCAAGAATGCGATGATTGCATAATTGCAATACCTGATAGAAAAAGGAAGAAAGAATAGAATAAGAGCCATCCAAACTAATTTTCCTTTTAAAAGGCTCAATGGTTGCATCATTACATGTTATTTTTTTTGGTATTTTTATATAAAAAATCCATTTGAAGAATCGTTCTGCTTCTTCCTACCAAAGACCCAACTGGTGCAACTAATTCATAACCAGCCTCCTTTAAGAACAAGTGCATCTCATCAAATAACGGCTCATCTTGATACATCGAAACAAAGGAAGCCTCAAAAACCAAGTAGTCAATTTCTGATAACATTGATTCCCCCCCCATAAGCACATTCTTTTCATAACCCTGCACATCGAGCTTAAGTAAAATTGGGCTAACTAATTCTCTTTTTAAAAATACATTGTCCAATGTATCCACTTGAACTAAAGTTTTCGTGGTTCTGGCAGTTTCAGGAATTTCATTTTTTTGAAATGTTGAGATCACTAACGCAGAGCTTGCGTGAGAATGATCATTTCTATAAAAATCTATTTCTCCAGCCTTACTTCCCAATGCCAAATTAAAGAAAGTGATGTTCTTATGATTTTTTAAATTTATTTTAAATTTCTCCGATAACTCAGGAAGAGGCTCAAATGAAAATATTTGTGCATTTGGAAATTTTCGTGCGGATGCTAAAGCAAATTGACCTTGATTTGCACCTACATCAATTATGGTTTTGAGAGCAGTACAGTGTATGGCAATTGAATCTAAAATCTGAGATGATGCAATCGAATAACCTTTTCCCAAATCCTTAAACAAATTAAATCCCTGTTGATCTATTAACTGAAGTGCTCTGATTAGATTTCTAAGTATCATATTTTCTATTTTGTGTAATTCTGTCGATTATTCCCATATAAAGCCAAAAATAAAATCCAAACAGCGGATACCGAAAAGTTTCATGGAAGAATCCATAAAACATAACACCTGCTAAACCAATAGAATTTGCGTGCATGAATAGCTTTTCATCATTTTGAATTTTATTTGAAAACCCCAAAGCTATCATTTTATAGCACAACCATAAGAATATAAACAAGCCAACTAGACCCTCTCTTATAATAATATCCAAATATTGGCTATGAGCATTATTACCTGAAATTCCATCAGATGACACAAAATCTTTAGCTACCTGGGTTGGCCCTAACTGACCATATCCGATTGCAAGTCTTACCGGATCATCAAGCAATTTGTGTGTTAGAAATCGCCACATCTCTAGTCGAAATGAACCGGATTCATCCTGTTCACTTTGTGCTTTGATGTCAAATAATAATTCAACCCTGGAAGTAATCTGCTTAACTGATGAATATTCTCCAAAAGCCCTAAGAAAAACAAAACCAATTGATAGGACCAGTGCGGTTAATAGTACACCTCGAAAGAAATATTTTCTTATCTCTCTTATAAAAAGAATAACAAAAGAAATAAATATTTGAATGTATGCTGCTCTGGTGAGGGAAAATACTACAGCCATTACTCCAGACGTCATGATTAAAAAAAAGAAGATTTTTTTAGGATTGCCTAAAAAGAAATAAACTGCTGCTAAGGATGAAACAAATGCAATTACAAACGGAAGTCGTTGACCAATAACTCTTCTAACAATATATAAATCTAAACTAGTTTGATTTAAGAAAACAATTGCGATATAGAGAATAACAAGGAAGTATGTAAAAAAAATACCCCTTACCAGACTCTTCGTATTTAATTCAACACTTGGCAATGTTCTACCAATAAAAAAACCGGACATGAGTAATAGTGCAATGCCCAATGATATAATTCTTCGGCTCTGAAATTCTACAGAATCTAGACTGAAAATTAAATTCACAAAAAAAGAAAATAGTACCCATCCTACGTAAATAATAACATCAACTGTTAAAGAACCTCGGCTTACACTCATTTGTATCTTTGGGTTGCTAAAACCTAAAAGTATTAGCAAAAGAACTATGAGTGAAGTTTGAATGTAAAACACTTGTGTCCCCAATACAAAAAAGCTAAACGGGATAAGAATGAGGCTCCCGATAAGAAAATATCCAAGTTTATTGAGACTTATCTTCATGCATATAATCAGACTGTGTATCGCTTTTTCAAGGGCTTGGCAGGAACTCCAGCGCAAATATGATAACTTGGTAAATCTTTCGTAACCACGGATCCTGCTCCAACTATACAACCTTTACCAATTGTTACATTCCCAATTACTATAGTGCCATAGCCAATTAAATTATCTCCTTCTAAAATTACCGTTGATGATGGCAGACGACCCGAAAAATAAATCGTTTTATCTGGATTATTGAACGCATGATCATTACCGATAAAGGACACCTTACTTGAAATCAAAACGTCCGAACCAATTTTTACATTTACCTCTGTTAAAAAACGAGGACCAATACTGACGTTATCACCTATGTCTATAAATTGAGGCGGCCTTAGTTCTAAATGTTTCCCAAACATTACACCCTTTCCCCATCGAATCTTTCTATGTAACAAAATTTTAATAATAATCTTCCTCTTCAACCTTATTATGACTCGTATTACTTTTAGTG
>CAYGGY010000121.1:0-6074 GCA_964349405.1 uncultured Ohtaekwangia sp.
AGCCAAATGAAGGATTTGTACAAAGCTCTTTCCAATACAACAACTTTCCCCGATTAAATAATCGGGGTAAAGAGCGACTGTATTGTGATCAACGAATCGCGCAGTACGCGACCCGAACACTACTTGGTGTGAGAGGCGCACCTCACCGGTGAAAAATCCGGTGAGGCTGTCTACTAGTTTAGCGGTTCGTGACTTTTCTGTTGATACGCTGTGATCTGTTTTTATTGAAATTATCAATCCTCGTTTTTAACATCCATGGATTTTGCCCTCAAGGCTTCAATCGAATCACAAACCCAGGCTTTGTATTCATCGGATTTTACAAATGGTGCATTTGCTTTTTCAGCTGCTACAATCACATCTTTGGGATGGGCACCAAGTTTTAAACCAGAGTACATGTAAGCCACAGCAGAAGCTCTGGGACCCATTCGACAAGAAATTAGAGTGGGTCTTGGAAGTGAGTCGAGAGCTTCCATCTGTTGTTCGGCCAGATCAAGATTCAATGTCATCGGTGGATCACTAATTATGTTGATGCAATTGGGGGTTGACTCCTGAACTTGTTGAAATGACATACCGTTTTCCATTTTAGCAAATTCTTCCCCGGTAAGACAAAGCCACGATTCACATTCACTTTGCTTAAAGTAGGCGGTTGGATCCGTAATCAGACCCTCATTGAAGAGCAGATCGTCAGGCAATTCAAATTTTTTTATCATACTATGCTTATTAATTTATACTTGTTCAAACTTAAGTTACTACAGTGTTTCGTGTATGGATAACCTTTTTGCATAACGGTTAATGTCCATCTATGACGAGTCTACTCGATTGTGCGAAGTTTTTAAATCAATATCCCGTCCTTTACTTTTATTTCTGAGCCTTCTGCTAAGAAGGCAGATATGGGCTTCTCTAATGTCAAGAAATTGAATTCTTGTCCATAAATGTTGGCAAAGTCTACATCAATTAAGTAGTCTTTTGTTTGGTAAATTTCCCATTTTGGATGCTCAACTCCATATTCAGAAGTCTTTTCATTTGATATTTTAGTATATCCCCAATAATGCTCCGTTATAAATTCTTCCTCACTTCCGCTCACAATTGAACTTGCATTTTTGTCAGTTCTAATTTTAAAAGAATTCCATCGGTCTTTTTTCCACTTATATTCTACAGTCAAGCTGTCGTCTGAGAGGGACCATGAATGACTCATGGGCATTGTTTCATAATTTTCTTTATAAACTGAATTCGCTACAAAAGTAAGCGCTGGTTTAGGCACAATTTCTTTTATGAAAACAACTCCTCTTTTCCATTCGTCATTGTCCTTGTATCGAACATAGAATCTAAGATTTATTTCTTCAAAATTTGAATGAAAAGGAATTTTTATTCCTTTGACTTTAGTGTCCTTAAACATAAATCCGACTAGACTAACATAACAGACGCCATTCCAAAAATCAATTTCTGTCTTAGCTGGTAAATATTTGTTAAGTATATTTCTGTCAATCGAGTAGTTAATCATTGCTAACTTTCTCCACTCAGCTTGTAAAAAGGTCTTAGTCATTTGTTAATTATATCTATCCTAGAAAATTTTGCACAACGTTTCTGTTTATTCAGTGCGGGAAATAGGAGGACTTAAAAATGAAGTGCAGCGAAATATTGAGTCCGACCTGCTCCGAAGCGTCCTCCGATACCGAACTAAATTAAGAAAATACTTTTTGATACCAACACCAAACCCCCGCAGTGCATAAACATATTGTGTGCGCCCAGATATTCCAAATGGGAATATAGATTGATTATCCAAAGGGTGCAAGTCCCTGATGTGTGCATCGATGCGCATTAGTAAGCGGCAGTGTAAGCGCAAAGCGATGCTGAAAGAAATCCAGCGAGGCTGGCCAAGAGCGGAGAAAGAAGAATCTTATTCGTATTCACATTATGGCTACAAGAGTCAATCGGTAATTAGAACTTTCCTACTAATGACGTTGGTTAGATTGCTGATTTGTACAAGATAAATACCCACTGGAAAACTTGTGATTAAAAATGAAACACTTGCTTCTCCCTCATAAATTCTTTCTACCATTATATTTCCTCTCATGTCTACTATCTCAATTTTTTTCCACCCATAGTCATTAGGTATTTTTATATTGAGTTGTTCATTAGTTGGGTTAGGATAAATCATAATGTTTTCAGTTGATGCATCATTCTCCACATTTGTTACAGTAAAGAAAACTGATTCTGACCAACTACCTTCACCACAAGGGCCTGTAGTCACAACAGAATATTCGCCATTGGCAGCAGGTATATATGCCTGTTCAGTAGCATTTGTAATAGGTTGACCATTAAGGTGCCATTGGTTTCCACTAATGTTACTAGATGTGAGTACTGCCCCATCAATTGTAATTATTGGTTTTGAAGGTATAACGCAAAAGCTGATTTCTTCTGAGTGAGTTTCTCCAGTATGGGAATCAACCTGTAATGCACGGAGTGTCACTAAGCCTATCCCTGTTATTGATAACAGATTTCCTTCCAGTACTGCTGGTCCGGAAACAACAACGTAATTAATTGTTTCAGCGTGATTACTTTGTGCGTTGATTGAGAATGCCGTTTCATACAATGATTTATTCCCGATTGGATTCCAGGTAATTTTTAGAGCTTCGTGATCAGAAATTGTGAATTCAATATCGCGGATTTCACCAAAATAATCATAATCAGCTGTGCAAGTTGAATTTGCATCAGTTTGTTTGAATTCAGCACGTATCCTTAATCTATAAATACCATTTTCCAGATTTTCAGGAATATCGAAAGAAGCTGCATGCACATTTTTTGCAGACGCACTGTTGTATATAACCTCGTCTTCTTCAAAAACCATATTCCTATTATAGTCTATCCAGGCTGTTGAAAACATTTCATGCCCATTCTCTATTTTTAAAGACAGAGCGTACGCTTGTGCTTTTTTAAGTACACTGTTCGGAAGCGAGAGATAGCTGTAGCTTGAACAAACAGAGGGGTTGCCATTTACAATAATTGTGTTTCCAAAAGTCAGGTTGAAACTATTAATGATTTTATCATAAGTCGAACAGGGTTTTGATGAAGGCACACAGTAAAAAGCAGGAGTTTGGATACTGACCACATTTGAAAATGCATCTTTGGAATTTGCCGGTCTGATACGATAATAATACGTTTGGTTTGCCACTACAGTCTTATCATCAAAACTGCTCGTGTTGTTTTCACTATAACCTACACTGTAAAAACCGTGTTCGGGAAAAGTAGACCGTTCAATGAGAAAGCTTGTTTCATTGGTTGAATTGTCTTGCCAATTCAAGTGAATAAAGGATGTAGTGATGGAGCTTCCCTCAAAAGAGGCAGATAAATCAGAAGGTGCATTTACTAACTCTTGACTATCGATGAAAGGATAATAACCTGTGGGGGCAAAATAACCTTCGTAGACATTTCTCATCATTTCGTACTGTCCCGGAGTAAATTTTTGATATATATAACTGCATGATATTGACCAATAAGACATGAAATTTTCGAGCATCGGAGCGTAAGCGTCTCCATTTGGATCTAAGGCTGTTCCGGTATATCCAACAATGCAATCACCTGTTGCATCAGGGAGACCGTATGGATCAGCAGGTGTATCGCAGATTATATCTCCACTTATTAGGCAATTGGAACCATCCACCCGTTCCCGAGTTGTAGTGTCCCAATTAGTGCTTCCTTGATGAGTATGCCTGAGAAAAAAGACATGGCCTAACTCATGAATGAGTACACTGGGTTCGTAATTGCCACCAGGCACAAAAGCACAAGCTGTAGGAGGATAATATGTATACCCACCATTTCCATCTATTCCTCCCACATAAAAAAGATTAACTGCACCTTGTACTCTAAGATTCTTAAGGATCCAATCTTCATTTGGCTTCAAAGTGTAAACCTGATCTGAGTATATATAGTTGAAGTCACCGATTAAATAAAACTGTAACCCTGCACCCAAAAATTGTTTATTGAGTGCCGTGAGGTGTTCGAACGCTGTACTCTCCTGAATTGCTACTTCTCCATTACTGGTTCTTACAATATGAATCTTTAATGGAACATAATAGACTTCCATTATATTAGAAGAGGCCATGCGGCTGGATGTTGCAAGTTGCAATACTTCGGCCAGTCTGGATTCTTCTATGGCATCTGAAGAGATCGTGCCGCAAGTAATTTGCTGCGCTCTTATGCCCATGGTAACAGTAAACAAAAGAAGACTTAAATGCAGCAATCTCAAGTAATCTTTCATTGCACTATTATTAACCCTAATAGGTATACTTTAAAAATTCTTATTAAGTATATGCTGAAAATTAACTTAGACTAATTACTTATTTTATTGAAAGCATTAATAAATTCTTTAGCCGATTTACGTGAATTAAATGATAGTGTAAACCAAGCTTTTCTCAAGAGTGAATCATCTAAAGAAGTAACCGCTGTGCCTTTTTGAAGTGAAAATTCCACCTGGTTACCTTTGAGTATTTTAACATGCGTATTACTAGATACAGGAATCACCCAGTTTCCCACAATTAAGCTGGAGGTTTCACTATTAAAACTAACCTCTTGCTTATTGATTAAGCCAGATGATGTAATTTTCACCAGTTCTAAAATGTCATTGGATTGACTGTGACCAGCAAGTGTTATGGTTATCAGTAAAATTGAAATTAATAGTTTCATTATATATTTCATTGTTCTGGTTAAGTACGTTTTTATTGTACAATAGTTACAGATGAATATTAAAGTAGCTTGAATTTTATGTAAGGGATAGTGAATGTTCCAATTACGTACGGTTTATGTACACCAATGAACATTAAAATGTATCTATTTGGCTTTTGATACTGACATGTGTAAATCTGAAGATGTATTGGGAATAATTGTCTAATGGTTAGTCTTTTAGATTCTGTCCCTCGTTTAGTAAATTGGTTATCTTGAATTCAGGCTTGTCCGATCATCTTACCTACAACGTTTGTGTTTCTGTAGTGGTGCCTTTTCGAAGCAGCGTCCTGTCCCACGAAACGAAAACGTTGAACGAAGATAAAACTTTTAACCAAATCGTCACGGGCACCATTGCAGAATCATGCTGTTGTGCGTTCGTTTTTTAAACTACCATTTTTCAAAGTCATGAAATTTTAGGTCAGATTCTTTCAGTAGTTCACTTTCATATTTTCTTATCTCATTCCATGTGTTCTCTATAAGTCCATTTGTGTCATACCAAATGTCACCTGGAATATAAGTACAGATACCGTTGGTCAATTCAGTTAATATGGCACTTGTCAAAGATGCTAATCTCAATTCAAAACTGTCCACAGAATGCCAAACAAACGAAACTGCGTTATTGCATTCTTTTATTCTTTGGTCGATTTCATTATTAACTAAAGTTTTGTCAGGAATTGCGAGTCCAATTAACTTGGTTATCAATCCCTTTCTAGCATTTCGTCTTCTTTTCTCTTCCTGAAAGTCAAGCTCTCTCACAAACAATTCGAACCCACTCAATAGAATTCTGTTTTTCAAAATGTCAAATGGAGGATTCTTTAGTTGAAATTTAAATGGCAGAAAACCTGATTGGTCTGTAAAGGAGAACTCTGGATGGATTTCACACTCCATCTCAAATTTATTGAGTCTTTTCTGGATTTCAGGAATTAGCTCATCTGAAAGGTTCTTCGTGTAAACAATAATTTCTAAACTCATAACTAATAGTAATTTTTAACTCAAAAAAAATGACGCACAACAATGGGTTATAGCTGCTGTTATGTGCCGTTATTTATTTTAACATTATATGTTTTTAGAGCATTCTGTACTTGCTTAGCTTCAGTCGTGTCAGAAAATAAAAAATAACTCGGTGCTTTAATATTTTCAATTTTTTCAATCGTTACTTCAATGATTGATTTGAATGGAAAATTATCAGAATATAAGTTTATAAGTTTATCATAGTAGACATTAAACTTTGAGTTTTCCCTGGTTATAATGTTAGCCTTCCCATTTATCTTAAATCCTATTTGCACAAAAATTTCTATAAAACTAACGCAGACATTAGAATTTATCTTAATATTAGTTATGGTGTTTGGAGA
>CAYGGY010000122.1:0-5896 GCA_964349405.1 uncultured Ohtaekwangia sp.
TTGATGGAGCCGATCAGATCTTGATAAAAGAACCCGGCTATGTGTATATTTGGCTAAGCAACGAAAATGAAACTACCGTGGAAGTTTACTTCGATGACCTTAAGGTGACGCATACCAAATCTCCGGTGATACAGATGGATGATTACTATCCATTCGGTTTAACCTTCAACTCTTACAGTAGAGAGAATTCGACAATGAATAAATATCTCTACAACGGCAAAGAGAAACAAGATGAACTGGGATTAGATTGGATGGATTATGGAGCCAGAATGTATATGCCGGAGATTGGAAGGTGGAGTGTGACTGATCCACTTTCAGAAAAATTCTTGAGTTATAGTCCATACAATTATGTGTTAAATACACCAGTAACAATGATTGATCCAGATGGAATGGAAGTTACAGATTTTGCATGGGGAACACATTATACTGGAATAGACGCGCAAAATGCTTTTAGAAGTCATTTAAAAACGATAATTCCGAGACATGGCGAACAGACCCAGAAAGCTTCAAATTATAAGGAAGTCAATAGAGTCTTAGAAGAACAATATGAAACTGGCGATTACTTTCTTCCAGGCGGCAAGTTCAAAGAAGGGGATAAAGTACTTGGAAGTGTAAATCTAAAATGGTACGAGAGATTTGGTTATAGCAGAATAGTATATATTTATACTGGTGGAGCGGATGACCCATTCACTGAATATAGAGTGAACTCTGATGGGACCTTAGGTAGTAGAATAAAGGGTTTTTTTGAAAGTTTTTCGGAACAACAGATACCTTTCGGCCCTTCTATATTAGGTTCAACTATTCAACCAACAGCCTCATATTTATCCTCATTTTTAAAAGCATTTCCAAAGTTTAAAAAGTTTGTAGGAACAGGTTTAATGCAGATTCATCACAGAATTCCTCAGCAATACCGGAATATGTTTGGAGCCGGAATCGACAATCTTTCAAACTTAGTCGCATTACCTACAAAGGTTCATCAACGTATAATAA
This sequence comes from uncultured Ohtaekwangia sp., assembly GCA_964349405.1. Classification (GTDB taxonomy): domain Bacteria; phylum Bacteroidota; class Bacteroidia; order Cytophagales; family Cyclobacteriaceae; genus ELB16-189. The sequence goes on from CAYGGY010000122.1 coordinate 991, forward strand.
CTCCAATGTGGAACAATTGGAGCCGACTCAATCCAAATCCCAGTCAAGCGGAGGTTGCTAAATTTGCAAGAATTGTAGATGAAATTATGACGCCTTTTGCCAATAATCCAAATGCGATAAAATGAAAAATCAATTTTCTATGGAGTCATTTTTAGAAAGAATAACTGAGTTAAATTTTTTATACCCAAATCAAATTAAAGTTTATAAGCCTGTATTGAACGAAAATATTATCATGCTAAATCGATACATGCCCTTAGAGTTACTACCTGAATTAGCATCACTTTATAGAACATCTGATGGTCTCTCTATACTTGATTATTGTTTTGTTGGATGCACGAACAAAAAAATTATCAACATTGAAGATTGTTGTGAAGGGCTATGGACACAATATCCGAATTTAAGAACTAAATTCTTCCCGTTGATAATAACAAGTAGTGGCGAATATTTTGGATATTCAATTTATAATAATAACAGAAGTTGTATTGGTTATTTAAGTGCAAATAAGAGCTCGGAAATTTTATCAATAACTAGTTCTTTTCTGCAATTCTTGCTTCCTTTTATCGAGGAAATAAGAATTACCTTAGAAAAATCCGAATCAAAGGATGAATACTATATTTCAAGGATTAATTGGCCTGTAAGTTTAGATTTTTGGTTTGAGAAGGACCAGGAAATAAAGCGTAGATATTTATCTGGGGAAATTAAACCACCAAGTTGGCTAAATAGCGCTTTATTGAGATCATAAAATACCCACGTTGTTTGAATGATGGAATGTATAAATAAAGTGAAAAAAGTGAAGGTGTGAAAAGAGAATCCCCAACGTTGTTGGTCAAAAATTAGTTGTTGCGGGTCGCCTGACCCGCAACGTTGAACCACGCTCAGCATGGAGTGACAGAAAGCTGAAATGAACAAGTAAAATTGTAAAGTGAAAAACAAAGAGTACACGAACATAAAATGAATACAAAAAGGCAAATACTTTATTACGCTCAACTTTTGTGTTTTGGTTAAATGTTTAAAATGAACAATATGAATTCAGATATTACTATGAAATCGATTTCCGCAATTCTATGTTTCTTGTCTTTTGCTGCCATCGGGCAAACGAATTTTAAGCCTCCAGTGCTCTTTCCTCCTTCACCAGATGTAGCTAATATGGAGAAGTATGGCACGTATCCAGTGAGCTATTCCACCGGGCTTCCACAAATATCAATACCCTTATACACTATTAAACAAAATGATCTGGAAGTACCGATCACACTGGATTATCATGCTTCGGGAATTAAAATAACGCAGGATGCCGGCTGGATAGGTCTTGGCTGGTCGTTGAATGCTGGTGGCCAGATATCAAGACAGGTGATGGGAAATAAACCTGATGAAACCCCAACAGTAGGCTACCTGGTTAGAGGAGCACCTTTGCCATCCGATCCCATCGTTGATCCAAATACGGTTGCAGGAATTGATTATCTGGATCAACTTTATCGGGGTAATTATGATACTGAGCCCGATATTTTTTCTTATTCATTTCCAGGCAAAAGCGGCAAATTTTTCTTCGATCAGAATAATCAGTTTAAACCCAGGGTTATTCCTTATGATCCAATCCAGATAAATTTCAACGGTACTTTTAATGTATTGGACGAACGTGGCATTGCCTACGATTTCCAAACCATTGAACAGACCCAAAATAATAGCTCCCCCACGGTCACCTCGGCCTGGATGCTTAATAAAATTACATCGGCCAATAAGAAGGATGTGATTGAGTTTTTTTATACTTCACGCTATGGCGTTACATATCATGATGAAACACAATATATTGTTGTAACTGATTTGATTTCGGAACAGGGTGGAGCATCTGGTGTAGCCCCTCCGGTCAATACAGCTTCACACGTACAAGCCACCGAATACAAACCTGATATTATTAAATTCAAAGATGGACGAGTGAAATTTCAAATTGCCGACCGCCTGGATGGATTTGCTACTCCGGTTCCACAAAAGAGGTTAACCACGATTACTGTTGAAAGTTATAACTCCCTTACCGATCAGTATGTAGTTGTAAAAACCATTTCACTTATCCAAACTTATTTTATTAAGAATAATGATCAAACTTCGCTCAGACTAAGGTTGGATGAAGTACATATAAATGATACCGATAATAATGTCGTGCAAACGTACCGATTTGATTATAACACCTTGGTTCAGTTGCCTTCAACATCCTCAAAAGCCAGAGATTATTGGGGCTATTACAATGGAGCTGATTTTAATTCAGGATTGATTCCAACACCGATGCAGATAAGTTTTCAGGCGAGCACGGCATCATCAGCCAGTACTTTGAATATTGGCAATGGGGTAAGGGAACCCAACCCTAATTATAGTCAGGCCAATATTTTAAAAAGAATATACTTCCCCACTCAGGGCTATACCGATTTTGAGTATGAACCCAATCGTTATCTTGAAGGGACAAAAGTGAAAGTTGGAGGTGGCGTTAGGATCAAGAGAATAAAATCATTTAACGGGACAGATCAAACTCCCATCTTGAAAACATATAAGTATGGGGATGCCGAGAGTGGATATGGGCAGAAGAATTTTTTTCTGGCATACTCTTATTATTCTACATTGGTTAATGAACGAATACTCGATACCCATGTAAATCTATGTCTAATGGAAATAGGAAGAAGGAGAGTGAGGACTTTTTTCAGTGTCCCTCCCATTAGTGTTGAACCTTATGATGGCAGCACCGTTTTTTATCCGACCGTTACAGAATATGTAGGTAATGATTTAGTGAATACGGGTAAGACTATTTATAAATTTACAAATGTCACGGATAATTTGCAGTCGGATCAAGCTGCCGGTGGTCAACCGGCTATTTTTACCAATCACTTTCGCAGGGGGCTATTGAAGGAAAAGCAGGTATTCAGAAACAACAATGGTGTATTTCGTCTGGTATCTAAAACAGTGAACAACTATGAAGCCTTTACGGATGTGATCTACAGTGCGGTTGGTTATAAAGTAAAAAAGAACTTGATTTCATTTCATGTTTCAGGTGGAGAAGATTTAAAGCTGGGTCCCCTTGACCCAAATAATGCATGTGGCCTCAATGATACGTACAGTTGGATTGAAGGTAACTATGCCATACATTCTGGTGATAATAAATTAATAGGCACAGCGGAATATGTTTATGATAACTTAGATGAAAGCAAATATCTACTTACCACCACTAGTTATACCTATGGTGATTTTTTTCATCAGCAGGTAACAGAAGTTAGTACTACTCAGAGTAATGGAAGCACACGAAGTACGCTAAACCGGTATCCATCTGATTTTGCAGCGCTGGTACCCTATTCCAGTATGATAGCCAACACGAAGAATATGATTGGGTTACCGGTAGAACAAGAACAGCAATTGAATGCTACAAAATTATCGCTCGAAAAAACTGAATGGAAGGATTTTGGTAATGATATTATTCAGCCTGAAAAGGTATTTACGCAAATCCAGACCACTCCGCTGCAACAGGAGATTGTCTATGCGTATGATGATCAAGGGAGAATCAAGGAATATACAACCCGCGATGGTTTAACAACTTCGATTATATGGGGATTTTCGCGCAAGACTCCCTTGGCTCAGGTTATTAATGCCCGCAGCACCCAGGTAGCATTTACCTCATTTGAAGATAGTGGAAAAGGAAATTGGGAATATACAGGCAGTCCTGTAGTCTCTGCTTCTGCAAAAACGGGTAACTATGTTTATAATGGAAGTTTATCAAAAACAGGTTTGGATTCGGGTGTGCCTTCCATGCTTCAGTGTTGGGTACAAGGATCAAACACGCTCATAGTGACCACCCCCGCAGGTACGATTACTGGTGAACTTCTGGAAACACTAAATGGTTGGAGTCTTTATGGATACAATCTTGGTGGCACGTTGAGTGTTAATATTAGCAACCCAATTAGTATTTCCATTGATGATGTACGCTTATATCCACAAGCTTCTCAATTAAGAAGTTATACTATGAAACCATTGGTTGGCGTTGAAGCCTTAAGTGATGTCAATAATAATTCGAGCAAATTTAAATACGATCCTTTTGGCCGACTTAAAGGCATAATTGACAGAAACAATGAGTTGACTAAATCGTTCGTGTATGCCTATAAAAGTACAACTGATTATGTTGCACCGTTTGTATATGAGTATTTCAATAATGAGGTAACATATACGTATCAAAAACAATGTCCTGTGGGTTATAGAGGAAATTTGGTGGGCTACACGATTCCCGCAGGAAATTACACTTCAGAGCAAAGTATAATCGATGCAAATATGATGGCCTTTTATGAGGCAGAAGCTAATGGTCCACTTAAAGCCGAACAAGAAGGCATCTGTACAGAAATCATTTATGTAAATGTGGTGGCAACCAATGCCAGAGGAGACTCTGGTTATAAAATTCGTTTTGAGCCCTTGTCAGGACAGCCCTCCTTGCCTTTGTTTGATTTAAATGCGGGAATAGACACACAAACAACTATTACTGTAGAGGCTGGAACCTACAAGATTTCAATTTTCAGACAAACTGAACCTTATCCATTGCGTACATTCGATATTTTTGGAACGAATTACCCAAATGTGATTAGCGCAACAAAAGATAACGTCAGTGTTTCGCCAACCTCAAATAACACAATACGCCTATGGAGTAACCCATGACATTATGCATGATTTCCAAATTTAGTTTTTGGGCTACAGGCAACTTGCAGTATATAAGGCAAGTAAGTTATCATAATGGTAATTGAAAAATATTAGTTCTACTCCGTTTTGTATTTATTATTAAGTGAAAACGCTACTCATCATTCTTTGTCTATTCCACTTCAACGCCACACTCGGCCAGCAGTGGGATAGCCTGAATTTTATCCTTCCCACCGATACCCTTTTGCAGAAG
>CAYGGY010000123.1:0-5869 GCA_964349405.1 uncultured Ohtaekwangia sp.
GAGGTAGTACTTTGCGCCTGTATCAATGGTGCCATATCGCAAGCCTTCACTATCGCTACCGGCAAAGCAGAATTGTATGGTGCTGAAGAAATCCTGGATAAACTCGGGTTGCTGATTAGTAAGATTTTGGCGGATTCCTTCGCCTATGCTTTTGCTGCTCTTCTTCAGTTCTATTACTGCTAACGCAATACCATTAACATACAAGACTACATCGGGGCGCTTTTCGCGATGGCCTTTGATGGTGACTTCTTCGGCAATATAGAAATCGTTGTTGAGTGGGTTCTTCCAATCGATGAGCCAAACGGTATCAGTGTGTTTGCCGATGGTCTCCTTCACATCTACACCATAATGTAAAAGATTGTACACAGCCATGTTGTTGAAATACAAACCACGCTGGTGGTTGTTGGCTTCACTCTTCAATTTATCGAGCGCTTTAGTGATGAGCGTATCTGAATAACCTTGTTTGTTTTTGAGAAATGATTTTAATGGCAGTTCTTCAATGTTGCTGTTGTCTAAGCGGTCTTGCAGGTTGCCTTCGAACAACGGCAGATAACCCAACGCTTGCTGGAATAATTTTACAACACGGTTTTGGGTTATGCGTTCGCTGTTCATACCAATCTTATTTTGCCAGTTAACAAATTCTGCATCATGCCAGATTTAACCTGGTGATATTTTTCGAGCTTGGATTCTAGTGAGGTTATCTCCTCATCCATATCTAAAAGTATTTTTGCTATGCTTTGTTGTTCGCTTATTGTTTTTGGTACTGAGAATTTGAATGTCACAAAGTCTTTTTGATACAAATGATTAATTGTTGACCCTGCTGTTAGTTGTCCTAAGAATTTTATAAAAACATCAGAAAGTAATAGATAATAAAAGAACTCGGGATTAAACGACTCATTTATTGGGCGAATAACAAAAACACCACTATTCAACGTTGCAGGTTTCGGTAGAGATTTAATCAATGCAATTTTCCCGATGGTTCCATCTTTTGTAACTAAAACATCATGTTGCTTTATCTGAATATTCTTGTCCTGAATAAACCTCTCTTCGTCAACATAGAAGCATTTCCCCCAGTCAATAAGACCTTTTTTGAATTCTGTTCCGGTTATCAAGAAATAGTCACCAGAAGTTCTATACTCTGAGGTAGTCAACCCCTGCCATCCAATTCTTGCTTTAAGTGATGCGATATCACCCAACCTCTTCACCTCCCAACCCTTCTTAGGTTTAAGCAACTCCTGCATAGCACCTTGTTTGATGTTGCGTTTTTTCGCAATGAGTTTTTCTAAGCTGGAGATGAGTGTATCGGTATCGGAGAGGGCGGTGGCTATGGCGGTTTGTTCTTGGAGGGTTGGGGGGATTGCGCAATTGACATTATATATTCCCCAATTTCCAAGATTTGGAGGGTCAGTTCCTGCCATGCTTTGTATTAAAGCATTAATCGTTTCAAATTTTTGAAATAGATAGTATGCAAATTGGATACTATTACTTTTTGCAGTTTCTATTTTCCCAACCCTTTGATTTAAAAGAGCCGGAACGTCATCCTTTTTTAGCCTTGTTATTTTTAATTTCCTGTCAAGTATCGGACGAGTTAGAGCAAGGACATAATCATTTTCTTTCAGGAGAAAATTCTCGTTATTTTTAATTAGTTCAATTGGTAAATAGCTTTCGTCATCCCAAATAGCTTGGTTAATTCCTACGTTAGAAATCTTTAACCATTTCACACCAGTCGAACTACTGTCTGTGCTCCGAAAAGCTCCACCTCCAACCACTTTCAAAATAGAGCCTAGCTTTCTGACTTCCCAATCATTTGGAATAACACCAACTTCAGTTTGCTTAAATCCATTTTCTATTTCCATACAAAACCCATTTTAGAAAGATGAGCATTTACTTTTTTCTCTAATGCAATTATCTCATCATTCAGTTTTGGTAATGGCATTTCATACCGCTCGGCCAATTGTTTAATGCGTTGGGTTAAGCCCTGGCTTACGCGTTCCATTTCGGTTTTAATATTCTTTTCGATGGTGGTCATCCACTTGTCATCCACCACAAGCGTTTTTATTTCGTCTTCGGTAAGTGTTTTATACCGGGCTACTACCTTCTTATCTAACTCAGCAATGGCAATGTCTGTTTCTTTCTTTAGCGTAGCTTGTTCTTCTACTAATTTGAGCCAGGCTTCTAATACCTTTATCTCATCGCTGGCTTTCTTATCGCTTTTAATTTCCTTCAGGCGTTTGGCTACTGTTGCTTTACTTACTTTATCCAGCGCAGCAAGATATCCTTCCTCAGCTGAATGCTCTTCTGTCATTTCATCAATCTGACTGGTAAGTGTTTCCCTTCTTACTTCCAGTTGTTCAATGGCTTTTTTGTCTGCTTGAAAAAAGCGATCAATCACCAATGTCTTCGGTACTAAATCGCTGTCGAGAATAATTTCCTTTTTGCTTTTGTTGATGTTGGTGAGTTCTGCCTTCCAGCCATTGGCGGCAATCAGGTAACAGTCGTCTTGCATGGTGTCGTTCCAGTACGTCATCAAATGCTGGTACACATCGTATTTATCAATCAAACTTTCACTGGCGTAGCTTTTCAATAAATCTTCTGAAACAGTTGTAATGATTTGCCGAGGTTTAAAATCTTTCTTCAGGTCTTTCAGGAGTTTTGTGTTTCTCTTTTTCCAACTGGTAAATATTTTATCCAGCTCCTGCGTAAAGTTTGTAAACTCCGGGTGGCTGAAGATGGTGTTATTGATTTCTTCTTTGGCGATCTTCAGCTTGCTATACTTCTTGCGTTTACTCGCAGCAAACAAATCTTTCTTTAAAGTAGGATACACACTCCAGTATTTCTCCAGTGCATCAATGTCGGCATTGGGTATGTCGCCCAATAAGTGGGCTTCAATATCCTGTATATCTTCTGCCTCCTGGCTATCGATGTAGCGCGGTATGTTCAGGTTGTAATCATTCTTGGCATCGCTGATTTCTTGGAGCGAAACCATACGACTGTACTTGGGTAGTTCTAACTGCTTATTGAATACATCTACAATCTTGTGTATGTCTTGCTCGCGAAGGCGGTTCTTATTACCGTCTTTCATAAACTCTTTACCGGCATCGATCATAAAAATGCCCTTGCGTTTTTCGGCATCTTCCTTGTCAATCACAATAATACAAGCTGGAATACCCGTGCCATAAAACAAGTTAGCAGGTAAACCAATAATTCCTTTAATGTATCCTTTGTTGATCAGGTTCTTGCGTATCTCACCTTCAGCACCCCCACGAAACAATACACCATGCGGAAGAATGATGGCGCCCTTCCCTTTTGTTTTTAATGACTTGATGATGTGCAATAGGAAAGCATAGTCGCCATTCTTATCAGGCGGAATACCAAAGCCAGCGAAGCGATTGTATTTATCAACTACAGCTTTTGTTTTGTCGTCAATTAACCCGTTTGTCCAACTACTGAATGAGAATGGAGGATTGGCCACGGCATAATCAAATGTTTGCAGTGTTCCGTCTGCATTCAGAAACTTAGGATCAGCAATGGTATTGCCCTGACGGATACCGTGCAGGTTTTGCGCCTGGTTGTGCAGCACCATGTTCATGCTGGCCAAGGCTACGGTAGCAATGTCCATCTCCTGACCAAACAGTGTAATGGATTTCTCTGCTTCTTCTCCTGCCTTAATTAATAAAGAACCTGAGCCGCACGTGGGGTCATAAATGGTTGTGCTGGCGGTGGAGTTCCCCTTATTAATACCGATGATCTTTGCCAGCACACGGCTAACTTCGGAGGGAGTATAGAACTGTCCTTTCGACTTTCCTGATTCAGTAGCGAAGTGACGCATGAGAAACTCGTAGGCATCGCCCAGGATGTCATCATCGTCTGCTCTGTTCTTGGAGAAATCAAGATCGGGGTTTTCGAAAACTGCAATGAGTTTGGTGATCTTATCCACTTTGTCCTTGCCTGTGCCGAGTTTTTCATCGTCATTGAAGTTGGCAAAGTCACTCATCTTGTTTGCATCGCGGATCGGTGCAAAGATTTTTTTGTTCACAAAGTCACCAATCTCCGGTTTGCCTTTCAGTTTTACCATATCCTGAAACGTAGATCCTTCTGGAATGATGATCGGTGCAAATTTTACATTCGCATACTTATCGCTGACGTATTTGATAAACAACATGGCCAATACATAATCTTTGTATTGGCTGGCATCCATACCACCTCTTAATTGATTGCAGCTCTCCCAAAGGGTGCTGTAGAGCTCGCTTTTTTTAATGGCCATTAAATTCAGTTGATCTAGGTTCTGTTTAAAAAATGAAAATGATTCCTACTTTTCCAGAGTCAAGTTACCACATACGTATTCCAGTAGATCTGCCGGATTAACCTCGATAGCCAAAGCAATAAGATAGAGTTCTTCAGCCGTGAGGCGTGCGCTTTCTTTATTTGATAGCTCATTTAGCCTTGTCGTGTGAATTTTTGTTTTCCTTGAGATTGCTGCTCTGTTGACTGATTTACGGGCCAAATATTCTCCTAGTTTTGTCATTGATAATGTTTTTAGGAACATTAATTTAATAATTAGGCACATTTATTATACATTTTGGAATTAAAAGTTGCAAATAAATGCCTATTTTCATTATACTTGTTCTGTTAAACGGAATATTTGTTCTTCATGATAATGAACGATTCTACAGAGAAGCAGTTAAAACTGGAAATTCCACTCAACGGAATTGACGATTTAATTGTATATCAAAGTGCGCTGCTTGGAATTCTTGGACGGATAAATATTGAGAGCGATGACCGTGAGCTTAAAGAGTATCTTAAAACCATCTATAAACTCCTATCTTATTTGGACATGAAAAATGTTTCAGAGGCAACAATTATAAATTGGAAAAAATGAAGAACCTGAGATTCCCTTTAGTGAAACTTCCCATAGACGTTCAACAATCACTTTACCTCATCAAAGAAGAGCTAAAAAGCCGCAAACTATTCCACGCCCTCCATGAAGTTGGCCTAGACGACTGCTACTTTCAACCCCATCTTGACTCATTAATATTGCGAAGTATTGAGTTCGATGATGGAACTGATGAAACGTTTGCAATCTATGATTCCATTGTAGAAAGAAGGAGTAAAAAAATCGAAGCTGACAATGACTCTATTATGAAGCAAGCACTCAAGGTTTACAATGAGTTAATCCTTGAGAAGAAAAAAAGGAAAGAAGCTAAAAGAGGAACTATATAAGTCCCTCATCTGCGAAAGAGTAAAACCCCTCACTGGTAATGATAACATGATCCAGGAGTTGAAGCTCCAGAAACTTGCCAGCCTCTTTCAACTTCTTGGTAAGATCAATGTCTGCCTGACTGGGTTTCAGATTACCAGAAGGGTGATTGTGAGAAACGATGATCCCGCTCGCCATCCCTTTGAGCGCAACACCAAAAATGATTTTCGGATCGGCAACCGTGTTAGCAATTCCTCCCGATGACACTTCACAAATGCCCAATACTTTGTTAGCCCGGTTAAGGAGCATGACCTTGAACTGCTCTACGAATTCAATCTTGTTGAAGTCCCAGGAGTTTTTAAGAATCTGATACGCATCTCTGGAGTGCGTGATCTTCGGAAGTTGAGAAGGCTTAATCCGAAGGGAGTAAGAGAGTTGAATTTCTGAAACTTGAGCATGTTGGTTTTCCATAATCGTAAGAATTTAAATTATGGAGCACTCAAAGCGTAGGACAGCCGACCTGTCAAAAGGAAACGGAATAAATTTGACCGACCAATAATTGATAAAAGCAATTTTATGCCGTAGTCTTTTTACAGGGCGAAGCATTTGCTGTCCGGAGCATTTTTGTGACAGAATTAAAATTCTCTTGAGACATGGAAAGAGGCAATATTC
>CAYGGY010000124.1:0-5700 GCA_964349405.1 uncultured Ohtaekwangia sp.
GAACAACAGATGGATCGCGCTGCTCTACACCCACAATTGTTTTATAAGCGGTGGTCGCTTTTTGTTTTGAGGTTAGTATTGCTTTTTCTTCCTTGCCACCTATCCATAAAGAAAGGGATGTAACTACTGAGCCTTCTAGTAAGTAGAAGGTATAGATCGCTTCTTGCGAGTTGCCACGCCAACCACCCTTTTCAGCATTGTTCGTTACTGTTAAATATTTTTCTGTATAAGAAAGCCGGAGATCTGGATAGATGTCGATATCCGAAACAATATAGGAAGTAGTGAGATTATCACCTGACCAAAGTCTTTCATGTGCCTTATGTCTGCCATTAGAAATGGCTTTGAGTACCTTCACTCGCTCTTCCGTAGACATGGTAGGTTGGGCAATCATGCTTGAAATGAAGACTAGGGGATCGTGTGTTTTTATCTCGTCCCATGAAACAGATCCTGGCCAAAACCTCAACCCTCCGAAATGTTTATTGGATGTAGAATAGACAAGACCTGATTTCAATATCCTATGTGAAATCCAGTCATTCTCCATGTGCTCAGCCACAGACACCCATGTGGGAAGATCACTCTTTTCATGGATAACGGATTGATTGTTGAATTTTTCAATTCCACTAATTCGGGAATTCCAGATAACAGCGAACGTCACTCCAACTGCGACAACGAAAATAATTCCCGCCCCAAGCCAATAGTAAGACTGTCTGCCCGTGTGATTATGCTTGAATAAAAATAAACACAGTGCAAGTAGGGTGATGGGCACCAGAACATGGATACCAATTCCAAAAGCAACTATCCCAATGGCTCCAATGATATATGTATTGCCGATATAGAGCGCGAGGTATAAATACAGCACAATAGCAGCTCCAAGAAATATATATTGGATGTTATGAATCCATGACGGAAGCCTGTCAAAGTATTGAAAGCTGAGGGTGTTGAAAGAAGTTAAGATGATATAGACACACAACCAATAGACTGAATTGTCAAAAATCTGTAGCTCCCGATTAAGGGCATACGCACTTATGAGGTATAAGTTAGCGGCTATTGCAGTTTTACTGATATTCCTTTTTCGCCAACTTTTTACTATGCCATAGCTACCATTTGAAATCAGAATAATGGTATAGGTTACACAAATGAAATAGTGTATCCAGAAAATCATGAACCGGTTATCCTTTAGTCCCACCCATTCGCAGGTAGCATAAACTATAAGCGAAACAAAAAGAAGAAGATAGCCGAGATTCTCGGTATTCATTCCATTCCATTTTCTCGCATCAAGTTTCCCTGCATGGCCGGGTTCTCTGGGTGATAAAATTTCCATGTCAATTAAATTAAAAGTACTTTGTAATTCAAAGTAAATGAATATTTTTCCTATTTTTGAGAATAATTTGAAAATATTTTTACTGGATTTAGCTGCCTATCAGAATCTTCTCAGCCCACTCTAACCCATTAGGTAGTTCTATTGAATTGAACTCAAGATGGATCACTCGTCTATGTTTTTGATTGATGGACTTCGAGGAGGAGTGCAGCAGCAGCGGCTTTATGACATGAAGAGAACCCGAATCGACTTCACATAGTTGTGAATAGCTGTTCTGTGTGATTAGACTAATCTCTTCGTTGCTCAGTTTTTTGTTATGGGAGCCCGGAATTACTTTTAGCGCGCCATTACTTTCCCTGGCATCATCCAAATGGATTCGAATGGTCACGGCTTTATTCAAAAAATCTTCTGGGGGTGTGACGCCATGGACATTGTTCTTTTTAGTCCAACCTCCGAACCCTTCCGTTTCTATTTTTTCCTTTACATTAATAACGATGTCCTGATGCCAGGTCACATACCAATTGGATTCTGGCGTCTTGTCGAAGTATAAAGCCTTCGTTAGGAAGAGTCGACTCCCTATCGTGTTCAATACTCGAAGTAGGTTTGTAGTAAAGAGCAGTTTTTTTAGTGATGGAATTTCTTCCAATAGATTACGAATGGCATGTGTATCCGTTGATTGATGAGTTGCCAAAAGATAATTATGGATCATCAGCTTAATTGCAGTGATTTCTTTTTTTCGAAAAACATGATGCACAGTCATGAATCCCTTGTACTTCAACTTTTGAACATTGTTTTGAAGTGTACTCGTATTTATTTCATTCTGATAAAGATCAACAGCATTGGATAGAATCTCTTTGATACTTTTTCTTAATCTCTCAGGGGCAAGCACCTTAACACGATCTCCAAACCCCAATAATTCCCGCTCCAATTCAAAATTCAACTGCACATTAATCGAGAAAATGGTTCCTTCAGGAAGTTTTTCTACAATCTGCTGTGAATGATGAAGGGGCTTGGTGATTATATATGGTGCAGTTTGATAATCTGCGAAAAGTACTACCTCTTCTGTGGTGCCTCCAGCATTTACTGAAACACCAATTACATTGTTCAATAACGAAGAGATGGTGAAGTTTTCTCGGGGATGATATTTTACCGATGTTTCCTTGATACTTATAATTCGATCAAGGGCTAAATTCATAATCGGAGTATTCCTTTTCTTGATCCCGATAACAAACCAACGGTTGCGATATTCTTTTAAATAGTAAGGATGAAAAACAAATGTAGCTGCCTCTCGTGCTTTGAATGATTGATAACAAAGTTCAATAGCTTTCTTATGAATGATGGCTTGATAGATGGTTTCAATATGCTCTAATCCTTTGAGATTGTCGTTCTTTTCAAAATCGATTACAGGTTCCTGATGGGTCTTAGCTGAATGAATTTTATTTTCCAACCGCTGCACCATACCACTTAGTTCTTGAAAATGACTAAAGCCTTTGAACTGACGAAGAATTTCCACGACCTCTGTAAGTTTACTCAGATCATGATTGGTTAATGGAATGTTCGTAATAGAATAATCAGGATCTTGATAAGTGTAATACTTCTTCTCCAGAACTATAATAGGCGCATTGTAACCGAGCTTGTCGCTGCGCATTAACTGAATATCCATTTGAATGGATCGCCTGCTCACCCCTTTGTCGATTCCTTCATATTCATAAAGCGCTTCCGAGCAGGAATCGATCAAATCCTCTAAAGTCCATTTACGCTGCCTGTTTCTCAAGCAATTATCGATAGTTCTGAACCGGATCAGGGCATTGCGATTGACAGGCATGGAAAAATATTTTAGGAAAAAAACGAAAAATATTTCACTGCGCAAAAAGACTGCGCAGTAGCGCTGCAATTTTGAATCATCAATTAAACAAAACAGTTATGAAGTTCAATGTATTTAAAAAGGCAAAAGCAGTAACCAACTATGAAGGGGCTCAGGCCTTTGGCCTGGATAAACGTACCGATCTGTACAGTGCAGTGGTAACGACTTCATTAAGTGATAAGTTTTATGAAAACGGCAATGAACGTCTGAAACACATTCAGTCTTTGATCGCTCAGAACGATGCAGCCTTCGTAGCTCAACTGGCGGTCTATGCAAGAACTAAAATGTACATGCGTAGCATACCATTGGTATTGGCAGTAGAATTAGCCAAAACCAAATCCGGAATTGGATTGGTAAGCAAAGCAGTGAAGGGTGTGGTGCTACGGGCTGATGAAATTACCGAGTTGCTTGCGTACTACCAGTTGGCCAACGAGCGTAAAGAGACAAAAAAGTTAAATAAACTTTCTAAACAGGTTCAACATGGTCTGGCGGAAGCGTTCAATCGGTTTGATGAATATCAATTCGCAAAGTATAACCGTGATGGTGAGATCAAATTGAAGGATGCTCTATTTCTGGTTCACCCTAAAGCAATCAACGAAGGACAACAAGTGTTGTTCAACAAAATTGCAAAAGATGAATTGGAAGTGCCTTATACCTGGGAGACTGAGTTGTCTTTATTAGGACAGAAGAGTTTTGCCAATGAGCAGGAGAAGCAGGCGGCTTTTCGTGTGAAGTGGGAAGAGTTAATTACAAGCGGCAAACTAGGATACATGGCCTTGTTGAGAAACCTGCGGAATATCATAGTAGCAAATGTTTCTGCAGAGGCAATGAAAGAAGTATGTACACTTTTATCCGACCGTAAGGCGGTAATGAAATCTAAGCAGTTACCATTTCGTTTCCTGGCAGCGTATCGTGAGGTAAAAGTAATACAGTCTGGTATGGTGCCAATGGTGTTGGATGCATTGGAAAGTGCCGTTGAACAAAGCGCGATGAACATTCGTGGCTTTGATAGCGATACTTCCGTGTTGATAGCGTGCGATGTTTCTGGTTCTATGCAACATGCAATTTCTGCAAAGAGCAAAATAATGAACTTCGACATTGGTTTAATGCTGGGAATGTTGTTGCAGTCACGTTGTGAAAATGTACAGACTGGTATGTTTGGCGATACATGGAAGATCATCAACATGTCTCGTAAAAATGTACTGTCTAATGTACAGGAATTTTACAAGCGGGAAGGGGAAGTGGGGTATGCAACGAATGGCTATCTGGTGTTAAAAGATCTGATCAACCGCAAAAAAGTGGTAGATAAAATCATGCTATTCACTGACTGCCAGTTGTGGAACAACAGTGTGATCGATAACGTGCTGCAAAACAGCATTACTGCTTTGTGGAAACAGTACAAGATAATTGCTCCGCAAGCGAGATTATACTTATTCGACTTGGCTGGTTACGGTCGAACTCCAATCAATGTTCGCAACGATGGAGTTTATCTGATCGCAGGCTGGTCTGATAAAATCTTCGATGTACTATCTGCATTGGAAGAAGGCGGTAACGCACTTGCCGAAATTGAAAAGATAGAGTTGTAACAGGATGCCCTCCCCTTCAGATGGAAGGGGAGGTTTTGAAAGACCTTATAGCTTAAAAGGAAAAGCCTGCGGTAAAAGTTAGTAGTTCCGCAACGTGTATGGATGATTCCGTTACTGCTGTGCGCTATAACGGATAGAATTTGCAGATGCACCGAAATACCACTCTAAAGAAGTAAAGTAGGGAAGCGCATTTAGAGCCATACTGCCTGTGAGGGAATTTCGGTTCGAATCCGAATAAGGTCACTAAAAATGTTCTTTGAAGAAATACAAATAAGGATGTCGTAGAGATGAGATACTTCGCGCACCAAGGGGAGGAATCACATATCCGTCATGTACGGAAAAGTGTTCCGGGTTCAACTCCCGGCTTGCAATGCCCCACTCTCATTTCGCCTTTTACTCCTTATTAGAAATTATAATGAATGCCGTAGTATAGAGATACTTCGTTTGGTTGAAAGCCGAAAGGCATAAGCGGTTCGAATCCGTAAATGCTCTACACAAGTGTTGCTTCATTGTAATGAAAGGTGCCGTACATAAGAGTTACTTCAACCTGTCACGTTTAAAAGCCTCTTATGGCCTTTTGCCCTTTCTTTAATAATATAAAACGGACTGATGCCGTAGATAAGAGTTACTTCGGTAGTGTGTGTCGTGGGTTCAAATCCCACTCCGTCAATGACGGATAGCTCAGGCTGGTAGAGCAACAAAAACTCTTATCGTCTTTTGCTCATTCGTTTTGAAAATAAAAATCAAGTGCCGTAGGGCAGCGTTACTTCGACTGTTAATCGGGTGGACGCGGGTTCAAGTCCCGCCTTAGCGAGTAATCGCTAAGTAGCTCAGTTGGTTAGAGCACCAATGTCGCTGTTCGTCTTTTGCCTTGATTTTATTATAACAGGGTGTATATCAGTTGGTAGATTACCCGCCTTGGATGCGGGAGG
>CAYGGY010000125.1:0-5441 GCA_964349405.1 uncultured Ohtaekwangia sp.
GTAAAAGAAGGTGAATACGCTACAGCTCAAAATGCTGCTGGCGTCCCTGATAAAATCGTAAACTTATATAATAAAGCTTTGAGTGGGCGATTTTTGAATGCCGATCAAAGAGCTGATTTTTTAAATGAAGCTGATAAAATGTATCGGTCACAACTTGACCAACAAAAAGAGGTTGATTTCACCTATAAAAATTTAGCGCGTCAAAGAAATGTAAATGAAGGTGACGTTATTGTTAATTTTGGCGGCCAAGGATTAGCTGACTTGTTAGCAAAAAGAAAACTTGGTCAGCCTCCAGCTAACAAGCCAGCACTTTCCACCGCGGATATTGAAGCAGAATTAGCTGCAAGAGAAAGAACTTCTAATCAGGCAAAGGTTAGATAATGGCTGATTTATCTAAATATTCTACTGAAGAACTAAAGGCCATGTTGGCCTCGGCTAAAAAGCCAGAGGCTCAACCTGATATTCAACCTGAGACTCAAGTGCAAGCTGCGCCTGATGTTCAGCAGAAACCTGATATTAAATCCATACCCACTGAAGAACTTCGAAGCATGCTGAAGGTCGCAAAAGACAAGCCACTAGAAGCTTTTCAAGTCGGTGTTGAGCAGGGCGCTACATTCGGCGCTAGACCCGTACTAGCAGGTGCAGGCGCAGCTATAGGCCAAGCTGCTGGAGTATTTAGCGGCACAGAGGGAATGGGCCTTGCAGAGCGTTTAAAGGCGTCTGTGAATGCTGCAAAGAGTGGCTTCTCTCAAGGTAGGCAAGAAGCTATCGATGAACAGGCTAGGCTAGCTGAAAGTAATCCAGTGGCGAACACGGTTGGAAATATCGGCGGCTCACTGCTAAGTACACCATTTGTGGCAGCAAAAGGATTGAGCGGGGCCTTAAAGCTTGGCGGTATTTCCGCTGCTGGAAGATCGGCTGGAGAAGCAAATAGTTTAGAGGATGTCGTTAAAATCGCCGGTACTGACATGGTTGGATCTCTTGCTGGTTATCGATTAGGCAATAATCTTGGAGCGCTCGGAAAAGGATTTTCTCAGGGTTTAAATATTGAAGGTTCAAATGCTGCTAATGCAGTGGGAAATGCTATTGGAAAAGCTGCTAGAATAACACTAGATGCCCCTGGAAAAGCTGCAATAAAAGTGGCCTCAGGAATGACTGGTATTTCAGAACAAGACATTTTGACATACGCCTCAAAGAGTAAAGAAATTCAATCAATGCTGAAAAGAGCCGGTGGGTCCATACCGGAGGCTGCCGATAGAATCAGGGAAAACATTCAGAGAGGTATTCAAAATACAAAAACTAGGTTGAATAGACAAATTGAAGAAGGACTTACATCTTCATCAAAAACTGCAAATATCGATTTGGGGACAGTGACTAAATCCTTGGATGATTCATTAGCAAGATTAGATCCAAGAGTTAACTCCGCTGAAATTGAAGAAATTAACGGTATCAAAAACCTAATAGATAAATTTAGAGACCCCACTACTGATGCTCAGCTCACTGGACCATCTAAACCATTTGTTAATGTATCTGATTTGAATAAAATAAAAAATATTTTGCAAGAAAAAGCAAAATCTACGTATGTCAAGGATGGCCAAATTTTTCAAACTAGTACTCAATCAAAAATGGCGGCCAATAAAGCAGCTTTTGAGGCAAATAAAATATTGGGAGTATTGGCCCCACAGATACGTGATGCGAATCTACAGCTGTCCCAACTTCACCGAATAGACGATAAGATCGCAAGAAACTTAATAACTAGTGGTAAACCAGAGGCCGCGTTGCTAGCGGCTGGAGCTGGAGAAAATCTCAGAAATAATTTATCACTAAAAAGACTTAGCAAAATTACTGGCAATGACTTCGTTGGCGAAGCGCAGAAATTATCTGCCGCTAGAACATTCGAAAATCCTAGCATATTGCCACAGGGTTCCACTGGAAAATCGACAGGCAGGACCGTGGTAGCCGCCGGATTAGCTGGATTGTTAGGAGGTCCTGTCGCTGCTGTCGTTGCAGGTGCAGCCACGTCACCAATAGCTTTAAAACTGGCTATAAACACTGGAAAGATACCCGTTGAAGTTATCAAAAAGATTACCAATACTTCCGGTGAGATTACTGAAGCAGTTTTGAAAAAGGCTTTTGATTCGCTTCAAACAGGCGAAGGTCAAAAATACCTCATTAGAGCTATAAACAGCGTAGACGGAAATTTAGTTCGAACCGATAATAAATAGTAAATAGATTCTGATTTAAAGATTCGTTTCAAATAATAGCCCAGGAAATTTAGATGGCTTTCCCTTCAGTCACAAATACATTTACAAACGGCACATCTGCCGATGCTACTCAGGTCAATACTAACTTCACCGATCTTATTAACGGATTATCAGACGGCACGAAGGACTTGTCTATCAGTGCACTGACCTGTGCGGGAACTACAACGCTAAACGGTAACGTGAATCTTGGTAACGCATCAGGCGATGACATCACTTTTACTGGTTCATTGGCTTCCTCTATTCCAATCAAAACTAAAAATGCTTTTGACATTGGTTCAGCGACTTTAGGACTAAAAGCTGTTTTCTTTGGAAATGGAACGAACACCAACACCGCTAATATTATCGGCGGTGTCACGACCTCCAGCTATACTTTGACTTTACCCGTCGCAGTTCCATCCGGAAACAATGCTTCGTTAATCACAAGCACGTCAGGTGCTCTTTCTTATTTTGTTCCGGTTCTGGTTAAGGCAACGGAAATTACCTCACAATCCGCAGGAAACGCTATTCAGTGGACGAACGAGATTTGGGATACCGCTTCAGCATGGGATGGCACGACGTTTACGGCGCCTTATGCAGGTTATTACTTATGCACTTTGGCGGTGGTTTGGACCGGAGGTGGTCTTTATATTTCGGCCTATATCAACGGTGCTGAGGATTGTCGCTTGACCACTACAAACGTAGCAGGTGACGGCTCAGGAACAGGTGGAAGCGCTGTAGTTAGCTTAGCGGCAAATGATGCTTTGACGTTCAGACCTAACGCCACACTCACGGGTGTTGCCAATGCCGCCACATACACTTATTGCACAATTACGCGAGTAGGATAATAAAATGAGAATCGACTCAAGGTTAGATTCGATTCTTAAAATACTCGGGCCAGCCCTCATCTCTGGGGGCCTGGCCTGGTGTACGTGGACGACAAAAACGCTTTATGAAATAAAACAGGATATTGCTGTGCTTCGTGGGAGTATCAAGAAAGAGGTGTCTTTAAATGCACAAATTTCAGATAATCGAAGCGATAGTAAAAATAGCCCCGTCATTAAAAATTGATGGTGACTTAGTTTCAGCAATTGTATCGACCGAAAGTGCGTTCAATCCATATGGTGTTAGGTATGAACCTAACTACAAATGGTTTAATAACCCTGAAAAGTACGCAAAACTAAACGGAATTACTTTAGAGACTGAAATCGAGTGCCAAAAGATGAGCTGGGGCTCAATGCAGATTATGGGATCAACGGCTCGGGATTGTGGCTTCAACGGAATTTTGACGGAGCTAAGTGATATTTATCAGGGCATATACTACGGCTGTTTATACTTAAAAAAGCTCACTGAAAAGTATCCGGTTATGACAGACGTGATATCATCATATAATGCCGGTTCGCCTGTTAGGACGTTCTCTGGGGAGTACAAGAACAAGGCATATGTTCAAAAGGTTCAGAAAAAATACTTGGATCTTTTGGCTATAAATAGGGGGAAGAAAAATGGATAAGAAAAAACTCATTGGTATTGTTGCTGCCGTAATTTTCGCCGCCGTTGGTTTCTTTATCAAGTTTGATGTTCGGGATGCAGTTTGTGGCGGTCCCGTTATTGAAGCGCCCGTTGTTAAGTAATTGGCTCAATTAGTGCCATCATAGCGGCGCTTCCGCAGCTATTGCGCCTCGTTAATTTCTTTATCGATCTTGTGCAGAAAACTCCACAAGAGACGAGGCGCGAGGCTTTGGCTAAATTCGATAAGGCTATGGAAAAAGCTGAAAAGGACAACGACTTGTCTGACTTGTCCAAGTGGCTAGGCAAAAGACTATGATCGTCATTCTCTTTTTATTTCTATTGCTCGGCTGTGAAGAAATGCGCGGTATCAACGTGTGCAAGATCGACGCAAAGAAGAACATTGCTCATTGCGCAAATGGTGACGATAAGAAAGACAAGCCACTTTCTGAAATGCAGGACTGGTATGCTATCTCAAAGAACGATATGCAAAAGATGGCTGAGAAACTTCAGAACTGCGAACAAGCAAAAGCCGAATAATTTTCCAGCGTATTGATTTTTTATTTTTCTCCCCGTATTCTAGCCACTGAATTAAACGGTGGGGGAAATCTTGATTTTAATTGTTGTTTTGTCTTTTGTTATTCTTTTCCAATTCGGATCGATTCTTTACCTCTACAAACAAATAAAAACGCCTCCAGTGCAAAAGACGATTGATGCAAAAGAGCTTCTAGCTGACCTTTTAAAGGGTCAATCGATAGTCAAACTCACTGTAATTGATCCAGATGGTCTTATGATTTACAGAGGCCGACTATGAAAAATATTTTAATCATCGGCGGAACTGGAACTCTTGGAAAAGAGCTTATTCGTCAATTGTACAAGAAAAGCAATATTGTTTGTTTGTCTCGATGTGAACTGAAGCAAAAAGAATTGAGTTTTTATTTCCCAAAAGTGAAATACATTTTGGGTGATATTAGGGATTCAAACTCGCTTGAAAGGGCTTTTGATATTTCCCCAAAATTTGACTGTGTGTTTTTAGTAGCAGCTTTGAAGCATATCGATATCTTGGAAAAGAATATCGAAGAATCAGTAAAGACTAACATCCTTGGAACTATCAACGTCATCAACGCTTGCAAGAAATTTGGATCATCAATGCTCGTATTCAGTTCGACTGATAAGGCAGTAGATCCAATTAATTGCTATGGGTATTCCAAAGCACTGTCTGAAAAGCTTGTATTGCAAAACAATGATCAAGAAAAGCTAAAAACCTATGTATTTAGATGGGGAAACATATTGGGTTCTAGGGGCTCAGTGGTGCCCTACTTTGTTGAGTGCCTAAAGGCTGGGAAACCTATTCCAGTCACCGATCCAAGAATGACTAGGTTTTGGCTGAAAATTGAAGATGCCGTGACTTTTGTTTTAACGACAATAAAAAAGGAAAAACCTGGTTTATATCTCCCACCCGTAAAAGCTGCTTCAGTTATAAAAGTGATATCTACTCTAGCTAAGATGATGAAAATTAAAAAGTATAGAACGGTCTACGTTGGCAAACGAAACGGTGAAAAGCTTCACGAGAGACTAAGGTCGGAGCATGATTCTGTGGGAGTCATTCAGTCTAATTATGCCAATCTCTCACTTAATGACCCTGAGTTGAAAAAACTTCTAGAAAATATTTTACTTAAAAATTCGCATTTTGAT
>CAYGGY010000126.1:0-5222 GCA_964349405.1 uncultured Ohtaekwangia sp.
TATCAAACATCATCCCGCTTGACCGGGATGACAGTTTCATAGGATTGTGGGTGCGGCTTCCTCGCCTTCGTTGGTGTTCTTCTCCAACGAAATTCTCACCATTCATTTTCTTGTTGGTCAAGAAGACCAAAAAAGGCGGAGGGGCTGGCGCTAGTCCTGAAGTATCCCTGCTCTATACCCGCCTTATGTACGCCTTATCCCCTCTTTATCACCGGCTTAGGTACGAAGGATGACGCCCTCGCCTTGGTTGATGTTCTCCTCGCCTTCGTTGGTGTTCTTCACCAACGAAATTCCCGTCATTCATTTTCTTGTTGGTCAAGAAGACTAACAAGGGCGTAGCACGGTTACCCAAACACCGCTTTAATAGCGGCCACCGCCAGTTCTTCATCCTCTAAGGACGTTAAACCACTCACCCCTATGCCTCCGATTACACTACCATCTTGAACGATAGGAACACCCCCACCAAATCCTGTGATGCGGTCATCGCCCCAAAAGGCAGGGCTCACGTTTTCGTCTTGCATTTTCTTTCCCAGCTCGCGGGTGAACTTACGTTGCCGGGCTGCGGTATATGCTTTGTTGGGGGCAATGATACTGGATCCTGCATTCGCTTCATCCATTCTAATGAAGGAGATCAATTCTCCTTCCGGTCCTGTTACAGCTACAACAACCGACTTTTTTGAATTCGCTGCCTCCTTAACAACGTGCGAGATTAGCTGAAGCGCTTCCGCAGCACTTACTTTTCCAATGGTCTTCATTTGCGTGTGGTTTTGTAACAAGTTAAAAACAATTTGGAAGATGGAGCGTTGTCAAGGGACAACCGGTAATTTCCCGGTCACATTCTTAGGGAGTCCTCGCCTTCGTTGGTGTTCTTCACCAACGAAATTCTCACCATTCATTTTCTTGTTGGTCACGAAGACCAACAAGGGCGGGGCAACGTGGAGACGATGCTATGTAATGCGTTCGTGCGGCTTCGGCTTGAAAAAAGAACTCCCCTACTTCTTTCTTTTCGCTTGCAACTCCGCCAACATTTTTTGGCTGCTCTCCAATTTTGGATCGATCGCCAATGCCTTTTTATAGTTGACGATGGCCAGATCGATATCACCATTTTTTGCCAACGCTTCGCCATAGCTGTGATAGACATTGGCGCTGGTGGGATATAGCAACGTGTTCACTTTGAAAACATCCAACGCCAACGTTGTTTTTCCTTGGTTGAGCAATTGATAGCCTTGCCAGTTCAGGTTGCCTTCGCTGATGGACTCGTCTTTTGGATTGACTGTTAATAGCGCCTGGTATGCTTTCACCGCTGCGTCAATATCTCCTTCCAGGATGAACTCATACGGAACCTTATCATTCGTCTTGAGCTTTGGATGGATGAACTCCTGCTTTCCATTCTCTACCAGGAGTATATTCAATTGCCCATCGGCCGGGTTGGTTTTGAATAGGATCAGGTCCTCGCTATCGCGACTGATGTAACTGCTATCCGAGATCTGAAACAATTCGGTGGGCAAGCCGCGCAAGTACTTTCTATATAAACGATTGCCTTTGTTGTACACGGTGATCAACCCATCGCTCGAGTTTTTATAGCGGCCGGTGATGGTTGAAAATTTCGTGGTGTCCATGTTCCTCTTTTTGTAGACGGGCACGTAATTACTCCATCCATACGTGCGGGCTACTGACCGGATCACCTCGCTGATAAACTCCGGATGATTGGAGTTGGTGAGCACGACCACGCCATAGCCTTTGGTTTTTTGTGCTACCATCTCGCTGGAGAATCCTTCATCCCAGCCGCCATGGCCGAAATAGATGTCATCCTTTTTTTTGTTGAGGAATAAACCCAGTCCGATGAAATCAGCTACGAAGGGTGTGAGCATTTTTTCGGTCATGGCTTGTGACAATACTTTGCCGCTATCACCCTCAATGGTTTTTTGAATGTTGATGGCGAACGTTGCGAGGTCTTCGGCTGTGGTCCACAGGCCTGCGGCTGCCATCTCCGGATAGGTGTGGCGTTTGCCTTTGGTCATGGTGCCATCAGGCAGGTAGCCGGTAGCGGCCATTTTTAATTGTGCGGGTTGCAAGGGCTGATCGTAGGTGCTGTTGTTCATGCCGAGTGGCGACAATACTTTTTCTTTCAGGATTTCCGGAAACGGTTTGCCTTCTACATCCACGAGCATCTGCTGCATGATGGTGTAGCCACCCCCCGAGTAGCGAAAACTTTCTTCCGGCACTTTATCAACACGCACCGCGGATGTGTTGGCCGGAGGCAGACCATCTAATACTTGCACGGTGGTGGGCACGGGCAGATCGGGGCTATAGCCGGGGAAGCCATGCACCGTGAGCCCGCCTGTGTGACTGAGCAGATGTTTGAGCGCTACTTTTTTGTCTTTGGTGAATTCATTGTCGGGCAGCTTCCAGGAGTTGAGGTAGGTGTTTATGTTTTCATTCAAATCCAGTTTGCCTTCTTCGGTGAGCTTGAGGGCGGCATAGGCCGCTACGGGTTTGCTGATGGAGCCGGCCTGGAACAACGTGGTGCGGGTGACGGCTTCTTTCGTTTCTTCATCCATCACGCCATAGCTTTTGAGCCAGGCTATTTTGCCGTTGTGGATCACGGCCATGCTTACGCCCGGCACGTGGTAGTGTTTCATGCGTGCTTCGATGGTCCAGGTAGAATCTCCCTCGAGGTAGACGGGATGGATCAACCCGGTTTCTACTTTTTTGATGATGTCTTCGGGCGATTCATTCTTTGGGGCAGGCGTGCAATATTGCAATGCAACTGCGAGGATGAGTAGTATTTTTTTCATAGTAACCGTTCATTTTGTTAGGCAGGCTGGAACTGGTTTCTTTGATTTTGAGGATAACGAATGTAGTTAATATTGTGAGTGACTCGTTGGCAGTGCACCAGATTTCTTTTACACGTTTCATAATGCTTCAAAGCGATTGTTAAACAGTGGTGCGGTAATAACAACGACCGCAGGGAAATAGGTTAATAATTTTCTGAATATTTAAATATGTAACTTATAAAATATTAAGACGTTCGCACTATAAAAACACTATTATGATGAACTACAAAGCAAAAGCAAAGGACAGCTTCAAAACGAAAATGAATTTATTCATTTATGATTTAGCCATTCAAAATAAAACTGAATTTACGCTCGATGATTTTAATAAATATAAAATCGAGGCTGATCGGGTTGGGGAATACACTACTGTTTATTGGCAGAAAGACAGAGAGCATCCTATTACCAGCCAAAGAAAGATTGACGACATCTATCACGCCATGGTTGACATTCGTAAAAGAAAAGAAGCGATGATCCGGGAATGTGAAAAACATTACGTTGAACACTATTTTCCCACGATATTCTCAGCAGAAAAATTAAAAGAATTCGACAATCAAGATTCTTGTGCCTATTGCGGTATTACAAAAAAAGATATTCAGGCACTTGGAGAATACAGAGGGCTCCGCAAAAAACATGAGCGAGGCTGGAATCTTGAATTGGACAGACTGGATTCCAATTTTGAATATAAACCCGATAATTGTGTGATGTGCTGCTATTGGTGCAACAATGCCAAGACCGATGAATTTACGGCTACCGAATTTAAAAAGATAGGCGAAGTGATGCATCATATCTGGCAAGAAAGAAAGAAGCTTGCGATGGACAGAAGATACGATGAACGATTTGGTGAACCGATCCCCTTTACAAAAGGGGTAATGAGAACCAATAAGGAATAAGATGCTTAAGAATTAATGTCAAGTTGATAATGGACAAAGGCCCTAATAACAATTGTTACTGTAAATGAAATGATAACTGATGACCTAACAAATTATCTATACCTCTCAGATCAATTACAAACACGCATCCAATTCTTTGCATCACTCACTGAAACGCTTAGAAAAGAAAAAATTGAATATCAAATTTTACCACACACAAAAGATATCTGGTGCCGCGATTATATGCCGGTACAAATAGAAGGAAATCGTTTCGTACAATTCCGTTATGAGCCCTCCTATCTGCAATCCAAAAAATGGATACATACTCAAACTGACGCAGAGTTTGTGTGTTCAGAAATTGGCATTGCGTGTGAAAAAAGTAATCTCAAATTAGATGGTGGCAATATTATCAAAGGAGATTCGTGGATAATTATTACGGATAAAGTCTTCTCAGAGAACAAGCAGTGCACACAGAATCAGGTAATTTCAGAACTAGAAAGACTACTTCAGGTAAAGATCATTATCATCCCCAGGGAACCTTATGAAATGACGGGCCATGCGGATGGTATCCTTCACTATTACAACAAGGATACTGTGCTGGTTAATCATTATGAGGGTAATGAGTTTAATTATTTTCAAACGAAACTTAATAGCTCTTTGAAAAGTGCCGGCATCTCTTCCATCGAAGTACCCTACCATCCCATAAAAGGCAAATCATTAAGTGCTGAAGGGCTTTATATCAATTTCCTTCAAATGGATAAATTCATTCTCGTGCCAGTCTTTGATCTTACTGAAGACGGTCATACGCTTCAATTGTTTGAGCAACTTTACCCTACCAGTGTGATCAGGTCAATAAAATCACAAGAAATTGCCAGGGATGGTGGTGTGCTTAATTGCATTTCATGGAACATAATGAGGTAAGTGATTGATTTTATGGATTACTTTATACTCAGAATAGAGGAAGCGTATAAAGTACCTTTAGAAAGAATAAAATTATAAAGGAACCTATACGTCTACGAGCTAGTGGCAACCAACCAGAGGAAATAGATAATCATTTGAGTGAAGGCATCCTTGGTTTTCCCGAAGTAAAAAATGAATGACTTAACAAAAATTTAAGTATGGGTATTTTTGATATGCCTGAGTTAGCTTTTGTATACCACATCGGCAAATTAATTACCCGTTCAAAATTGGATTTACTTGGTTCAAATGACTATACATGGATGCGCATAACTGATTTTGGCAATGGTGGTCCTACGAATTTAGCGTTTATTACAAATGATAAAAGTAAATCCAACTATGCCATTGAGTTTAAACTGGACGATACCTGTCATGCCTATTTACGAGACATTAAAAAACTCAGGTCTGAATTCACTATACTTTGGAAGCAACAAAATTGAAAAATAAATACTTCCTCGCCTTCGTTGGTGTTCTTCACCAACGAAATTATCATCATTCATTTTCTTGTTGGTCACGAAGACCAACAAGGGCGGAACACATTTTTGAAAAGGCATCACCG
>CAYGGY010000127.1:0-5103 GCA_964349405.1 uncultured Ohtaekwangia sp.
GAAGCTCGATCTTTCTGCTGGTGTAGACGTCGAAATTAAGTCGTAACGTTTTATATTTTAGTAATGATTTTCTCAAATAGGGTTTTACAATAACCATAAATAAACCAAATAAATTAACTATAAATTCATTCATGTATTTTAGTTTCAAACTATATGAATACTTTAAACTTAGTTTTACAGAATACCACATGGCATTGAAAAACCTTTGGGTTCCCATACTTTTCGCAAAATCTATATAAAATAGTGAAACTGGTTTTTTAAAATTTTGTAGAATCTCATCTTTATCAATAGCCTTAATAAAATACAAAGATATGCCATCGCACTCTTTTAAAACCAAAGGTCTTAATCTTCTTGTATCTTGACCAATATGTATTCTTGACTTAACAAGAACATCTGACAAATGAATAAACTTAAAACGTTCACTTATTCTAAACCAAAGGTCATAATCCTGCGTAGTCCTCAAATTCTCATTAAATACACCACAAACTTCAAAACATCTTTTAGGTACCAACAGCGTACAGCCATGAATCAACCCGCCCTTAATAAAGTTTAACCTAAACTCACTAGGCTCATAATGAGTAAGTTTCTCATATCTTATAAATTTTGATTCATGATCAATGAATAAAAAGTCAGAATAGACAACCGATTCGTAATCAGCAATACTGTTGATATACTTTATTTGGCTCTCAATTTTATTAGGCACATAAATATCATCATGACTTAGCCAGCTAAAGTATGTACCCCGCATTTCACTAATACCTAAATTTAAAGCTGTGGCAACCCCGCCATTTTCTTTTTCAAAATACCGGATTTTATCACCATACTTTAAGGCAATCTCACGTGTTCCACCCCCATCATTGGAACCATCATTTATTATCAGAACCTCAATGTTATTATACGTCTGATTTAAAGCGGAAAGGATAGCCTCCTCCAAATAATTGATTCCATTATAAACTGGAATTACAATGGAAACCAGTGGATTATTATTCATTCTTTTTCCAAATTCTGCGATTTATAAAACCAGTATAACTCATGATTATTTTTAAAATTTTAGTGGATACATCTGGAGCCAGATAATCTTCCACAATTTTTTTATTCAGTACTTTGGTATTGATTGCTATTTGAATCGAATTCAAGACCATCTCATTGTCAAGGCCTGTCATAATCACAACGCCTTCTTCCATACCCTCGGGCCGTTCATGAACCTCTCTTAAAGTAATGGCCGTAAAATTCATAATCGAAGACTCTTCTGTAATCGTACCACTATCAGATATTACACAAAGTGATTTCATTTGTAGATTTACATAATCAATAAATCCCAAAGGTTTTAAAACCTGAACTAATGGATTTAATTTTATTTTATATGACTCTAATCTGTTCCGTGTCCTAGGATGAGTTGAAAAAATAATAGGTAAACCATAATGGTCACAAATCTCATTTAAAATACAAGCGATCTTTTTTAGTTTATCTTCTGAATCTACATTTTCCTCTCTATGTATACTTAAAACAAAATAATTACTCTGTTGCAGACACAATCGAGTTAGTATATCCGAACGCTCAATTTTACTTCGATAAAAATCAAGCACCTCATACATTGGACTGCCTGTTTTTATTATTTGTTCCGGGGGGAATCCTTCTCTTAGAAGGTATTCCCTGGCAATATTGCTATAGGGTAAATTAATATCAGCCGTATGATCAACTATTTTGCGGTTTATCTCCTCGGGCACTCTCAGGTCGTAGCATCTATTACCTGCCTCCATGTGAAATATGGGGATTCTTCTTCTTTTTGCCGGGATTACTGAAAGACTACTATTCGTATCACCTAATACCAGTAACGCATCTGGTTTTTCCTTTTCTAAAACTTCATCAGTTTTAATAATAACATTACCAATTGTTTGTGCCGAATTAATACCAGCTGCCTCCAGAAAATAATCAGGTTTCCTTATTTCAAGTTCCTTAAAAAAAATCTCATTTAATTCATAATCATAATTCTGACCTGTATGAACAAGAACATGTTGAGTGAATTTATCCAACTTATCAACTATTCTGGACAGCCTAATTATTTCGGGACGTGTCCCTACAATAGTCATCACCTTCATTAAAATCCCTCTTTAAAGTTATTATACATTGCTTCAATCATTTCCTTCCAGGAAGGAACTTTATAGTGTGCCAAATTCGAAAATTTATCACCAATTAAAGACCTGTCAACAAACACCGAATCAGTTGGATTGATAGGTACATCCTTCCTATACACTGAGGCAATTAATTTCAAAAGATCAAACTTGGAAACAGGTTCAGATGCTACCTGATATATATCTGATTTAAGATCACTATTAATTATAAAATCAAAAATAACCCTGCTCAATTCAAAAGTAGTGAGGCCTGAAAATATAGCCCGCGTATAACCATTCACTGAATCTTTTTGTGATAAAAACCATTCCAGCAATCCATACCTATGATTCGTTATCTCGTGACCAATAATAGAGGTTCTTATAGTTAATCCACTTCCATAACCGACTTCGCCTAAAAATTTTGATTTTCCATACAAGTCTGTAGCAGTAGATAAGTCTTGTTCATAATAGTTACCTTTAGTACCGTCAAAAACACAATCCGTACTAATATGAATTAACCGACAATTATTTCTCGAACAAATATTCTCTAATTGATGAGGTAATAGAGAATTAACAGCTATTGATTCGGAGTGATCATATGCCAAGGGTGATTGTTTAATTATCCCTACACAATTAATAAGAAATTCAGGTTGAATATCTTTAATTATGCATTCAATCAGTGAAATATTCTTTGCATCATCAATCAATCTAATTCTATTTTCCACTTGATCCCCAAGTCGGGACATCAACAATTGTTTGTTTCTCGCTAAACAATAGATGTCATGATTTCGCTGAATACCTGACTTAAATACCTGATACCCTAACATTCCCGTACCACCTAACACGACAATTTTCATAATTAATTGTTGGTTAAAAATTGTTTAACATAAGGCAAACTTAAAAGTAATGTCTTTAGCTCCTCCCTGGTAAGCCTATTCGTATTGTGTGAATTATACTCTTCAACCTTAGAAATTTTGATATCACCTTCTTCAAAATAAGGGGCATAATTCAAATTCCTTGTGTCGGCAGGCACCCGATAGTACCTACCCATATCAATAGCCTTTACTGACTCCTCTCTCGACAACAGACTTTCATAAAGCTTCTCACCGTGTCGCGTACCAATAATTTTAATTTCACTATTACTTTTGAATATCAGTTTTAACACTTCTGCCAGATCAGAAATGGTAGCTGCTGGTGCCTTCTGTACAAAAATATCGCCTTGTAAACTGTTAGCAAAAGCAAAAAGCACCAAATCAACAGAATCCTCTAATGACATCATAAACCGGGTCATGTTAGGATCCGTAATCGTGATTGGTTTATTTTGCAATATCTGATCAATAAATAGTGGAATAACAGAACCTCTTGAAGCCATTACATTACCATAGCGTGTAGAAGAAAGAACCGTCTGTTGAACCGATAAATTTCTTGATTTGGCGATCATAACCTTCTCCATGAGTGCTTTTGACATCCCCATGGCATTGATGGGATAAACAGCCTTGTCCGTACTTAAAACCACTACACTTTTTACACCATTTGCAATTGCAGCGTCAATTGTGTTTGCAGTACCATGGACGTTAGTTCGAACTGCTTCTAATGGATAGAACTCACAGGATGGAACCTGCTTTAATGCCGCTGCTGAAAAAACGTAATCAACGCCACGCATAGCAGCATGAAGGCTATCGATATCTCTTACATCACCTATGTAATACTTAATCTTATCACTTTTATAAAAGTGACGCATATCATCCTGCTTTTTTTCGTCACGACTAAAAATTCTGATCTCGCCAATATCTGTACTAAGGAACCTTTCCAGAACTGCGTTACCAAATGAACCCGTACCACCTGTTATTAGCAATATTTTATTTGCAAATGACAATCTCATTTAATCAGTTTTTTTAATTTATTATAGAAAAGAAAACTCTTAAGCCAAAACAAAACCCTAATAATAAAATTACGCTGATTTATTAAAGAAGGTGGATCATTAACTGTCTTTATCGCAAAGAAGGCTCCAACAGGTATTTCAATAGATTCACCTAAATTTGTGGCTTTGTGAAAAGCCTTACAGGCAACAAACTCCCAAGAGTCATCAAAATCCTCCGGTGTCCAACCTGATTTGTGCTCTTGCCACGTGCCTCCATCTAATCCCCAAGCATCCTTGCCATCAGGGTGTTCCTGCTTCACAAATCCAATTGGAGTAAAGATAACTATTTGATGTCTTGCAATCTTCTTAAATGAATTTATCAAATCCAATCCTTTTTGTTTTTCAAGATGCTCAATAACATCTAGCAAAAAAATTGAATCAAAGCTTTTATCAGGAAAGAGTTTGATAATTTTATCCACTATAGTGTTAACATACAAATACTTTAGGCGGCCTCTAATTCCTTTATCCGTAATAATCCGATCTTTTAAAACCGCTAAATATTGTTTATGAGCGTCAACACATACATGAATAAAAGTTCTAGTTAACCTTTGTGGTCTAATTCCACACCCGACATCCAAAACTATATTAACTTGATTAATTTTTTTTTGAGCCTCATGAACCAATTCATCAGCATTAAACCATTCAATTTTTCTCACAATACTATTCTATTTAGTTATTCTTTTAGTATCCCAATCAAGTAGTGGACGAACACCACCAGCAAACTTCCCATGAAAATCACCCCTAACGACTATACCATCCAATATTTCAAATTCAATGACATTTTTAATCTCAATTGAGTCAGAAAAATTTGGCCCAAAAACAATTAAACTTAAAATATAGGTACCAGTGTTAAGAAAGTTTCTTGGTATAACACATTGACTTATGTAATCAGATATTTGCATTGGGCGTCCATAAAAATTCCTCTCATGATTATTAATACTACAAAAAATAACATTATCAGATGTATCACTTATTATTACGGTTATCCCTATGCGTGCATCTGCCTTTATTGACTTATATTTTATGTTTATCAAAAAATCATCATCAGTTGATATAGAAGTTCTTGTACAA
>CAYGGY010000128.1:0-4966 GCA_964349405.1 uncultured Ohtaekwangia sp.
GTTAGTTTGAATGATTTTTGTTTCATAGGAGATTGTTCTTAAATCTTGTATAAAGGTTCATCTTATAATCTAAAGTAACAATATTTTTGCCAAATTTCACGATACACCTATCAGGATAACAGGCAAAAATTAAGGCATCCTCTTCATTTTCGCTGGCTTCTGTAGCATCTAAAACGATGATCCCTCTTACTTGGTTCAGTGGAAATCCTGATTTCGTATAAATCTCTCCACACCAAATAAACTTTGGCATTTTTACCAACATCAGAATATTTTGAAGCTCTTCATCGATACCAGCAATGTTTGCCAAATGGTTCTTAAACGACCGGCTGGATGTAAGGAAAAAACGGAATATAAAATTGGAAGGAGGAGTCCAACCATATTCAGGATCCGATATAATATTTAATGCAAGACGTTTTGCCACCTCTGCCTCAAGGTAAATTTTGGAGTAGAGTGGCACAACAACTGAATCAATGGTGCATCCCTTAAAATCATCATTCCAACCAGCGTAGTGTTCAGCTGGATTCCTTAAGCCAATCAGTTTATACGGAGTTAAGTTGTCATCTTGCACAACATATTTCTTTTTAATGTCACCGTAATCTGTATAAGATACTTCCTTTCTTTTAATTTTCAATTTTCGCTTGTATATGGTTTTTACATGCCCATCGTTCTCATGCCCAACAATAAGAATGGCATGACCCACTTTTTTATTATGAAGAGTGGCCACTATCGGAATACCTGATTCAACATAAGTGGCTATGATGTTATCAAAATCTAGCTTGAATTCCTCTCGGGAATAAATGTATGTCCCAAATCCAAACTCTTTAAGCGCAAAACTGATTTGCTCAACAGTTAATCCGCTGGAAGGAAGCATACGTTGATTTGAATTTCTATTAAGCACACTCAATACATTAGAAGGTAGTGTTGGTCGATACTCTGGATAACGATTGCCAAAATATTCCATAATGGCCCAGACGGATGTCTCAGCACAAGTAATGCTCTCGGTATCCTGGGAACTAAAAGGAAATCCATGAGCAGTTAATTTAACGCCATTGATAAGAACACTTCCGGGACTTTGACATACTACAAAATCATGCTTTCTTAACACCTCCTTATTTATCAACGTGCGACCAATCACTCTTGGGAGTGTCGGGCGAAGTACAAAATATCCCATAAAAGCTTTCTGTAAATAGTCCTTATACTCTTTACTCCTAAAGTGCTTGGGCTCAACAGGTCTATTGAAAAAAGAAACTCTAATCGAGTCGCGAGAATATTCTCTGTGTTTGGAAGCGAAGTAATTATAATAGCTATCACGATAAACCTTGTCAACGTATGGATATTCAATGCATACTGCCAACTGGTCGATTAGTTCTTTGAAAAAATCGGAAATGGTGGCTGCAGCTTCAACTGGAATAACCTTAATACTATACAACTCTTTTAGAGCATTGATAATCTCATCAACAGCATCTTTTTTGGGAGAAACAATAAGCTTCAGGAAGTCCATCAATTATAGTATTAGATATAGACGAATATAATAAATTGATCGCTACGTGTCCGAAAAGAATGATTTTTTAAGCTCGTTATCTATCAAGCTCTTCAAAAATACTAACAGCTAGTTAAAGCGCATATTGTTTCAAAAGGATTTGCAGGCAGATCATGGCGTGATTCCTTAAGCTCCAAACCATGTGGTAAGCCATTCGGATTGGGGATACTAAATTTATTCTGAGATAAAGGATATCATGAAGCAGTCAAGCGAACTGATTTATTGACTTAAATTTGACAGGTGTAGAATTTGTGCGCTGATTCTTCCCAAGTCGCTAGAAGTTGAAACTTAGCGGATTATAGAAGGTTAAAAACTTCCTCCTCCTGTAGATTCTAATCTTGCTTTGTAAGGTTTACTTTTTCGATAATTCCTCTACTGTTTCCAGCTTCTTTATCAACCTGTAACCTCTCAACAATATAATTCCCCCAAAAAGTCCAAACGAACAATCTATCAAGCGCCAATAAAAGGGAATGCCTCGCACCGCCCCTGCAACTAAAGCAAAAGGGAAAATGCATAGACACGCAATCAACCCAAACTCAATAACCCAAATGTTTTTAATCGGATCACGGTATGGTCCGATAAACACGATGGCGATTATCAAATGCGCAAATGCGAGCCAGTCTGTTCCATAAGATATGAAGGGAAATTCAGCATTAGTTTTATGTAGACCCAAATAGACATACTCGATCCATTCTGTAAATGAATTGTTCACTCCACTCTTCGTTATAATAGAATGCATCAATCCCAATTCGTATTCTAGCGGAAACGCGGTTAGTCCGCTTATCACCAGACCTATCATAAAAAGTAGAATTAGAAATCGGATCTTTTGAATTAAATGAGGACTATCCATGCCTTTTACTTGTAATTTAATTGACGACTTACCTGTAGCATCCGGTTTATATTTTCTTCAAGGGTCGCTTCATCATTAGCAGTCATATTAACGAGGCTGAATTTTTCTTCACCCTTCATCATCCGAAATCGCCAATCAAATTGATCGATTGTTTGCACATCCCCATTACTGTACCACCAGGCGGTGTAAAGACTTTGTCCTTCATTTACTAACTCACCTACATAAACTTCATGACCTTTAATAGTTTTTTTTCTAATACCTTCGAAATGAAAACCACTCCCCATCCAGCAGATTAACGGAGTATGTTCCGCAGTAAAAAATTCCGGTATTGGCTTTAAATAAATCAGCAATTGTTCATTGGATAGCTGAGTAATTCCATCTTTCATTTTCTCAGTTTTAAATCCAGGCAGTGCCGCAGATACGTGACTGACCTTAGATCCCGTTTCTTTTTTAAAATAGATGTGGATTCCAACTACCAATAAACCAAAAGCGAGTGTTGAAATAAGAAGCTTGTAAGTACGAGTAAATGGTGATATCCTTTCAGCACTACTAACCCCTTTCCCATACTTTCTAATGATCCATTTGCTTAGAAAATGAATAGGAAGAATCACGTACAATGCAAAGCACAAAAGCCCTATTATTTCATGCATAGGATTTTCAGCTGGAATTTTAAAGAATACCAAAATCAGGATGCGCAGCAGGTTGCAAAGCACATCAAACACAAAAACGGAAAAGAAGAACAATGATATGGGTGCAATAGATATTCTTAATCGTGTTTGTTTACTTTGATAAGCCAACGCAAAGACTCCAAACAGCAAGGAGAAGGCAAGCATGTTCAACCCCATGCAGGCATCGTCAACACTAAAACTTGATCCATTCATTAGCATCATATTACCTTGCACTTGAACATCAAATCCAATCAGGGTAAGAAGATTACCCGCCCAGGCACTTAATTTTAATCGGATCGGAAAGCCAATGATGACGGCAAGGATTTGAAAGAACGGAGACATAAAAATCAAAAGAAATAGCACTAGCTTGTCTACTGTTCCAACTAATAGCTCTGTTAGAAAAAGAATAAATAAGGCCATGGCAAAGAAATAACAAATTCTTATTTCATAATAAAAGGCGAGGAACCCGGAAATGAGCACACAGATTAAATAAAAATAATTGAAACGTTGCCGGTCATTCGCATAAAATACAAATGGAATCAAGGCCGCACCAATTAGTACATTATTCTTCATCACATAGGATAATGGAAATGCAAAGCATGCTCCCGCTAAAACCAAAGTAATGCAGCCCATCAAATAGACGTTACTTTGTACAGAGATGAAATATTTGAAAACGTAAGGTATGAGTGAAACGCTTTCCCAGAATCTAAAGCTCTTTGCTTTATACATAATTTTTATACTGTGTGTTTAAGCTTAAGATTGTCTCAATTTGAGGTATGTTATGAATAACCCAAACAGAATTATTAATGCCCACTCATGTGGCTCCGGAACAGCGCCAGATGATTGTTTTGCCGCATTGTGCAAACTGTTCTCTTTGTCTTCAATGCCAAAACGTTTATAATCATTCTGAGTTTCCAATACAATCAAACTTGATACAGGGGAAACAACATAGGCCGTGGCTGCCTCATCCACTAGTTCTTGATTAATGAAATCATCACTTAGATAATGTGAACCCACTTTTCGCATGATATCATTGTAAGCAAACACACGTGCCAGGTGATCCGGAGCGTTGCTCATCACAGGATCTTCATCACACTTTACTTTTGAAATCGTAATTTTTCCATCATGCAGGATGATTTTCTCGGGAGTCTATTCAGCTATAGGAAATGTATGGTCAGACAACATTTTTAACAAGTCTGCCGGAGTCCCTAATGCAAACTCTAAACCTCTAAATTCTTTTAATGAATTAATATAGGTTGAAGACCCTCCTGTTAGATTGAAAAGGTTAATTTTTCTACCGGATGAAAAAAATTGTGTGATACGTTCGGCAAACTCACTTTCTTTTAAGTCGCTAAGATGGGGTGAGAGTATCTTTCCTTTGCTCACCACCAATGAACTTGACACATCCTCTATCTTGTAAAACGGAAACAAGGAAAAGTTTTCACGTTTCTTGTCTGAAGTTATTGTGTTCCAGTTTTCAGCAGATAGTTGAATAAATTCTCTTTCATCCCATACATATACTTGAAATTGATTGAGCATATCCTTTAACTGACTCACATCATCATTCGTCCAACTTTCATTGATATCCAAATAGATTTTTTTGAATGTTAATGTTTGTAAAGAGGGATTGAATTCATTAATGGAATAAGTAAAACCATCAAATGTAAATTGATTGGGTGCTATAGGAGGAGCTTTGAAAGATAAACTGAAGTCTGGATCATAGCCCCGTTCAACAAGGTAGTTTCCTTTCAAGTCCTTCTTAAATGCTTTTGGAATCAAAAGATCTTTTTGCTGACCGATGATTCGAATACGCATTGTCTCTTCTGCTTCCATTGTACTTGGACCCTCAAAACGTACGTTCCTATAAATGCTATTTCCATTTTCATAAAGTAACGGTGAGGTAATGCC
>CAYGGY010000129.1:0-4781 GCA_964349405.1 uncultured Ohtaekwangia sp.
GTTATGGTGTTTGGAGATGCAATGTCAGCTATAATAATTGTATTATTTTCAAAATAGGTGAAAACTTCCTTTGGAGATACATTTGGAATAAGGTTAGTGTCACAGGTAGCCAGCCAACACA
The DNA here is from genome assembly GCA_964349405.1 of uncultured Ohtaekwangia sp. GTDB lineage: Bacteria > Bacteroidota > Bacteroidia > Cytophagales > Cyclobacteriaceae > ELB16-189. The sequence goes on from CAYGGY010000129.1 coordinate 122, forward strand.
ATACACTTTTGTTAATGTAGTTTTTAACTTCTTGGTTTAACATTTATTCTGTGATTTTTTCGTAGTTATAAAATTTATCTTGATTGAATCCCAATTTTTCATAAAGCTTTTGCGCATCATAGTTATCGTGAGCAGTCGATAAAACAACTTTTCTACGATTTGTCTTTTTACTATATTCAAGAACATTTTCAATTAATGCTTGCGCAATACCTTTTTGTCGGTGTTTATCATTTACATAGAGGTCATTTAAAATCCAAATTTCCTTCATTCCAACGGATGTAAATGATGGATATAATTGAACGAATCCAGCGTATTCATTTCCGTCAATTGCTATAATTATGATACTATCACTATTTTTAAATCTTTTAGTTAAAAAGTCAATTGATTTTTCGAGTTCATAATTTTGTTTATAAAAAACTCTATACTCAGCAAATAGTTGTCCTAATTGGTTGATGTCATTTTTTGTCGCTTGCCTAATTGTCATATTATCTATTTTTTAATCTTTTGTGTCATTTAATGGTAGCCCTAATTTATTTGTCATAGAGATAAATTTAACAAATTTATTCAATCGTTAGTCGTGTGTAAATATTGGCACATAACGTTTTGGGTTTGTTTAGTGACGGATAAATTCAACGGATTTGTCAGCCTACACGAATATAATAAATTTGGGAACACTACGGGCGACACGGTCGCCCGCCATTAAACGAACCCGGTGTTGGTGGCTGTAGAGCCTTTTTCCGCACTTCATTCGTAGCATTAATTCCTGTCACCGGATATTTTTTAAACCAATTTTATTGATAGACATGAGGTGGCGTTGGTAATAATAGGTAATAACAAAACAATATTAAGGGCAAGCACTTCGTACAATAGATTTATAATTTAATTTATATATTTCTTAAAATAAAATTGATAAATGTTCATCACAGTAATCATATGGGCTGCTGTAATACAAGGCTTCCTTCTAGGTCTTATTTTTGTTTTTCATAATAAACGGAAGAGTTTCTCGAACCAATTGCTTGGCTTCTTTCTCTTCGCCTTTGCTTTTGAAGCTTTAACCGATATACTACCGTTAAATCAAATCGGAAGTTATTCCATTACTGGCTATTTCACGTTGCCTGAAGTTAAGTTACTTTTTCCCTTACTGTTTGTCCATTTTGTACTCCTGAAAGTCGGTAAATCCTCTACGTATAGATTGTTTTTAAGAATCCATTATTGGTTGGCTTGTGGTATTATAGGAATCACATTAGTAAACTTGATGTTGTATCTATTCTTAGGAAGCACAATTGTTGATAAATTAGGATGGGGGCTCGTTGAAAAATTCTATATGGGCTTTCAATACTATTCCTTCATGCTAACGATTAGCACATTTATCATTGCCCTAATAGAAACATGGAGTTATCGAAATATGGTTAGAGATGAACTTACTGATTTAACCATGATGGAGTTGAATTGGTTGTGGCAATATATATATGCTATTGCTCCTATCATCCTTTTTTGGGGTGCAGAGTTGCTGCGCATCGCTCTTGGCGGTAGAGGACAATCTGAATTAACAATTATAGCTTTTCTATTCATTGCTATATTCAACTATTTTGTTAGTTACAAGGCGTACACCCATCACACCCTTTTTGATGCACCCATTGATGCTTTGAAAACGGCAAGCCCGAAAATTTTAATTCCCCCCTCATCTGCCCCTTCTGCTGATGTTCGAATTTGTGAACAGATTAAAAGTATGATGGAAGGAAGGAAATTTTATCTTGACCCGAACCTCACTATTCATCTGTTTTCCAAGGAGATAGATGTTTCATCCAGAACAATTTCTACCTGCGTGAACAATAGTTTTGGACTGAATTTTAATGAATGGGTAAATAACTACCGGGTTGAAACAGCTTTGGAATTATTAAAAGACAGGACCAAAGACTATCTGTCCATAGAGGGAGTAGGAAGCAGTTCTGGATTCAAGTCTCGTTCTGCTATGTATAACGCTTTTAAGCGAAAAACAGGACAGACTCCAGGCGATTTCAGAGGTTTTTTGTCCTGATTTCAGTATCTGATACATCCATCTGCACAATTGATGCAACAATCCCTTTTTGTTTGGGTATGATACGATAGATACCGAAGAACGGTATACAAAAAAACGTATTAGAAATGATTCTCAAGCAACTTATACTTCAAGTTTCACTGATTATAATTAGTGTCTTGACTCTCCATGCTCAATCGACAAATGTCAGGCTTGACAACTTTTTCATCAGGAAAATGAAGAAATCAGGAAGAATTGGACTACAGGCGGCATTCATTTCCGATGGGGAATTAACCTGGAAAGGAAGCTACGGAGTGAAGACCTACAAGACGGAGGACAAGATTAATGACAGTACGTTATTTATGATTGCTTCTACCTCCAAACCTGTGACGGCACTTGCTATAATGAAACTCTATGACATGGGCAAAGTAAACCTGGATGATGATATCAATGTCTATCTGCCTTTTAACATTCGCAATCCTAATCATCCAGATGATAAGATCACTTGTCGTATGCTTCTTAGTCATGTGAGTTCAATCCGGGATAATTGGGAAATGCTGGAAAAGGGTTACACCATTGATCAGGGTGGGGACTCACCCATGTGCTTAGAGGACTTTATTAAAAATTACCTGCTGGAAGGCGGCAAGTTTTATGATAAAAAGAAAAACTTCATTTCGCAGGCTCCTGGAACGCAGTCCAGATATTCAAACGTGGGATATAATTTGATTGCCTATGTGGTTGAAAAAATATCGAACAGACCTTTTAACGAATTCATGGCAGAAGAAGTCTTTAAACCATTGAAGATGAATAATACCTACTGGTTCTTTTCTGAAATTCCGCATCAGAATTTGGCAACTCCTCATAATATGCCTTACAAAGAAACCGATTTCAAAGGAACTCAAGTACTGAAGCATTTTGGTTATCCCGGATATGCTTCCGGACAGTTAAGAACCACAGTGTCTGATTATGCCCAAATTCTTAAACTGATGGTGAATGATGGGCGAATAGATGAGGTTCCATTTGTCAGTAGAGCAACTATGAAAGAGTTTTTAAAGATTCAGTATCCCGAAGTTAATAAGTGGCAGGCCATATCATGGAACTATAATGAGTTTGAAAGTGCGCTATTCTATTTTTTTATGCCAAGACTGCCTTCACATACTGGTCTTGACCCCGGAATGGCAACTGTTGTTTCTTTTGATCCAAAAACAAAGTCTGGAATGATGATTTTCTCAAACTCTCCAACAACCACTTTCTACTCAGAAAAGATTATTTACCTCGATATGATGAAACGACTTTATAAGGAAGCTAAGAGGCGAACTAATCATGCTAATGCAAATTAAAGTTTAACAACTAAATAGTATCAAAATGAAAACACTCGCAATCATATTCATCTTAATCTTAACTGGTAACCATCTCTACAGTCAACAGAGATTATCATCCAAAGTCTATTTCAAAAGCGGAAAGAAAACCATTGAAGGTATCTTGGTAAGGCCACACAATAATCCAAATACACCGGCTGTAGTCTTTCAGCAAGGATCAGGTGCACATTCATTTGATGGGTATGAAACAAAAGCCTGGGGGCCGCATGGATTCTACATAGAAGATGTATTGCTGGAGCAGGGATACGCAGTATTATATTGTAACAAAAGCGGACTGGGGAATTCTACAGGAAACTGGAAAAAAGATAGTTTTTATGATAGGGCGGATGACGCTTATGCGGCTGTCAAATATTTAAAGACCCTCGACTTTATTGATACAAGCAGAATTGGTATTAGCGGCCACAGCCAGGGTGGGTGGATTGCACAAATAGTGGCGGCACAACATAGCGATGTTGCATTTGTGATTGCGTTGGCAGGTCCAACCGTAAGCGTAAAGTCACAAACTGGTTCAAATGATAGTTTAAGATACATGTGTGAAGGATATTCTGGCGACAACCTGATCAGGCAAATGAGAAAAGACAGGAAGCATAAAAAATTGGGATACAACATTGGGAAAATAACGGGAATAATCGGCAGTGCACGATTCTGGTACCTGATTGCTGATTATGACAATGACGAAGTGTTAAAGTCCATTCACTGCCCAACCTTGTTTTTGTTTGCTGAGCACGATATAAACGTAAACCCTGAACAAAATATTGATCATCTCAATAGGATTTTTGATAATAAACCTCCTGCATATTTTACAGTAAAAACTATGCCTGGTGGGCAACATGGATTCTATGTTGTATCTGACCGATGCGTTAGCTGGGAAATTGCAGAGAAACAATCATTCGATCCGCAATTTCAAAATAAGATCCGAAGCTGGTTGAAAAATCTTAATTGAAACTGAAAACGGATTCAACTTACAGAGTTGTCTGCGAAACCGTTCACTTGTCCCCCGTGGATAATCTTTTATAGAAAAATTGTCGTCCACGTTTTTTTTGAAACACAAATTTGTCCAGGCCCTCTTGCTGCAAACGATTGACTATTTGCAGTGGCTGGTTTTGAAAAGGTTACTGTCCACCGTGACCAAACGTAGTGACGAATATAAAACTTTATACATACACGTCAACCCGCCATTGGTTATAGCTGCTGTTGGCGGTAGTTGTATTTCTATGGTTGTCCTTTGTATTTAGGATCAAAGTCCACCATCCATTCTATACCA
>CAYGGY010000130.1:0-4763 GCA_964349405.1 uncultured Ohtaekwangia sp.
ATGATTTAATGATGGAGATATTTAATAATCTGAAAGTGGAAAAAAAATATCAGGATAAATTATTACAGGCCACTCAACAAATGGACATGATTGAAAGTGATGAGGGGACTCTGATAGAGTTTATCAAAGATAATCTAAAGTATCTCAAAGCATAGGTAAATTGAAAATTATAACCAAGGACATACTTTCATTTCAAGAAAATGACTACTTCTCTCCACTAAGGAGCAAAACAGACTATGCTAAATTGGTAATGCTGTCTGCACGAAATTTATTACTTGAATACGACCTCGCGGGTGCTGTGGCTACTTCTAAGATGAAATTAATTATTGACAAGATGAGTAGACTATTTTTTTATAAAAAGGATAAATATTTCAGTGTTTCTTTTCCCTTCAGCGTTCGAACCGAAGAAAATCAATTAACTGAAATAGCATCCTATTCAGGAAAAAAGGTGGACTTTAGAAGTATTTCAGCAGTAATGTCGATTTTGGATAATGAACATTTTAGGATTAACCCTTCCCCAATTGATTTCTATATAGAATCAAGCCGAATCGATTCCATTGGACTCTCATTATTAGAGGAAATATTTCAATTTGAACCATCCTATATTAGATATGACAAAGATTCGGACAATGAAAATGGAAAATTGCATCCTTTGTATCATGTGGACATAAATTATTCAACGTATGGCACATATAAATTGGGTTTTGATGATGGCATCACGACAGGCTACTTGGAAAATCTGATCAATGTGAATACGGAATGTTCATTCATCAAAGACTAGAGCACACCGACATGGTAAACCTATTTAATCTCGTAAATTTGAAATAACAACAGGACTTGCGATGAAACTAATCAGTAATGGTTTTGAATATAAGATAACCGTAGAAGAAGCTACACTATACTATAGTGAAAAGTCCAATCCATTAGCTAAAAGGGTTACAAAAAAAAAGTATTCAGAAATAATCAATACCATTCTCTGCGAAGGCAACAAACTAGCTTTTCAAAGTGAAAGTGAACATTTCTATTACTCTTTTTATCCACTCGAAGGATTGGAGAAAAATATTAGGGTAAGGATAGGTACTAACAAAACGATTAAAAAGGAGTTCGTAAAGTGGTGTCTATACTCATCATTAAAGCAAAGTTTTATTGTTGATTTTACCAAGTTTGGAAGTGATATAAGTATTTATAAAAAGAATTCTCAAAACCAATGGAATGGTTGGGATAGTTATAGTAGCTACAATCTAATTATTCGAGATTGGGAGATTCATCTAAGTATCGGAAGCAAAAACACACTTATTTCGCAACAGCCTTTGAATAATTTCATTCTAAACCAACAACCTGTTTACAAGGCATTAATTAATGGGCATATTATTCATAAAGACAACATACAAGAGGGCAATTACATTTGTTTAGCTAGTCAGGAAGTTAGGATACAAGAAAAGCTGATTTCAAAACCACAATTTCCTAACTATGGTTTTTACTATGGAGAAATAAAAGGAATTTATGAACAGTTGGCCTTATTAGATTTTGACAATCTAGTGATAATGAGAGATGGGTTTAGTCGGTTACAAGATGGCAAAGATTATTTCTCCGTTGCTCGGTCATACAATGTTATGCTTTTTAAACATAACCAAACAAATGTCAATGCAGCAAATGGCATGAAAAACGATGGGCCTTATGCGGCACCTTTAATTGATACCAAGAATCTTGAGTTTATTTTCATTTATCCAAACACAAGTAGAGAAAAGGTCAAGGAATTATATATTGCTTTTAGGAATGGCAAAACATCTTACTTCTCAGGCCTTGAGCGTTTTGTTGATGTGCCAATTAGACAGCCTTCGGGAGATGTAATTCTAAAGTATGATTATAATGATTACGATAAACTGCCCGAATTAGTCGACTCCCACATCAAAACGGTTAAAGAAAAAATTCCAGGTAAAGATTTTTTTGCAATTGTGCTACTTCCAAAATCTAAAAAAGATGAAGACGAAGAGGAGCAAGGGGAATATTTTGAGTTAAAGCATGTTTTGCTTCAAAATGAGGTACCGAGTCAGTTCATTGATGAAAGAGCAATTGGCACTGACAATTTTGTCTATTGGTTGCCTAACTTGGCAATCGCTATTCATGCGAAACTCGGTGGAATACCTTGGAAATTAAATCGAGACGCAGATAAGGAGCTAATAGTAGGATTCGGTGATGCCAGCAAGGCTGAAAATGATTACATAGGTAGCACGGTATTTTTTGACAATAGCGGTAGATTAAAGGCATCTAATTTTTTTAGGAACAATAATATTGAGGCATTTAAGCAAACGTTGCGGGATGCCATCCTGAATTTCATCCAGCAAATGTCACAAAGACCTGAAAGGTTAGTAATTCATTATTTCAAAATTCCTGGTAACAAAGAAAAGGATGCGGTCTATGATGCCTTAAAAGGAATGGGACTTGATATTCCCTTTGTGATAGTGACGATTAACGATACAAAAGCGAAAGACTATATAGCGTTTGATGAATCTTTTGGTTTCGGCATGCCAATGAGCGGAACTTCATGGCGAATTAATAAACAAGAATATATCTTATTTAATAATACTCGGTACGAAGAACAACCACGTTCAGGTAAGCCACCAAAACAGGAATATCCAATAAAACTTAGTCTTTGGTTCTCAAACAAGCAGCACTCTACAGATGACCAAGTGAAAAGAATTATTGGGCAAGTTTTTGAATTCTCAAGGATTTATTGGAAATCAGTACAGCAACAAAGCAAGCCAGTAACAGCAGTCTATCCTGAGATGATTGCAGAATTTGGTAGTCATTTTAATGACGGACTCATTCCGCAAAACAAAATAACACAAAATACGCCTTGGTTCATATGACTCCAATCTCAAATACTGAATTGGGCAAAAAAATATTAGAGAAGTCTGTATTTGTATTTGGCGCTGGAGCCACGCGAGATGCAGGTTGCTTAATCTCAATTGAAATGCTTAACGACATTTATGAAATGGACTTGTCTAAGCCAGAAATTGAAGCGATAGATTTTTTACTATCCTCATTACAATATCATGCGAGCTGGAAGAATCTTAAGGAAAAAAAGAAAGTTAATGCGAAAGACGGTCATCAACCAAATATTGAAGACCTAATGCTTTTAATCAGGCGAATTGTAAACCGAGATTCTTATTTACCATTTCCAATTACCGGAAGTTGGGCAGACAAAATTAATTTTTTGGAGACCGAGTGGAGATCAACAGAGCAATACCAGGAACTTAAATCAAGAAAATCCCTTTTTATTAATCTTGAGGATAAATTAACAAGGCGTCTTTCTAGATGGTTAAAGCTTGGAAAAGAAGTCACCAACTATTTGGCTCCAATAAACGAGTATCTTAAAGACACTGATGAAGAAACTCCGCCATTAAACTTTTTTACTTTGAATTATGATTTAGTTTTCGAAAGACATTTCAATCGAGATGATGTTACTCTACTAAATACAGGTTTTTCGAACGGCATTTTCTCTGACTTTCATGAGGGTTTAAAACAAAATTATCGCATAAATTATTATAAACTTCATGGGTCACTTAATTGGGAAAAAGATGAAGCGGGACTTATAAGAGAAACTTTTTACCACTCTAACGAATCAGGTTATTTTTCTGTAAGGATAAACAAAGACTCCACAGAAAAAACTGCAATTCTTGAATTTTTGCAAAACAGCATTGGGAATCCTCACGTCATTTTTGGCCATGGTGGAAAGTTTTTGTCCGTAGACCCTTTCATTAGTTTGTTGTATCACTTCAAAAAACAGCTTGATAAGCAAGAGGTCTTTTTTGTAATTGGCTATAGCTTTTTTGACCCCTACATAAATAATATGATCCTTGAAGGATTAAGTAAAGAAAGCACAAAGCTAATGGTAGTGGTCAATCCACAATTTGGGGAGAAACAACTACTTAATGATGAGGAGGTAATAAAGGATGAGAAAGAAAAATCTGATTTGTTAAAAAATAGATTTATTGACCATCTCCAAAGAGTTCAAAGAAGCACTTATCTATCGGATTTGCCTGGTTTTAATCTTACGGAAATTTCACCCAATAAGGTGAAAATAGTTCCCTCATCCACTAAGGATTTTCTTAACAAGTATTTTGCCAGTGAATCAAATGGCTTTATTGAATTGCATGAAGAAATAAGTGCAGTTGAAAAAGAGGGAGAAGTATTTTAAAATTCTGAACAATCATATAAAATCGTGCAAAATCCTTTATAATAATTAACTATCATTAACAATTCTTAACCCTCACTTTTTCCGCACTCTACATTTGGCAGAGTGAAGGACAAAACAATCATAAAGGCACAATTTCTTCTGCACGTTCGAAATGAACTAGATGCAAAGAAAAAGCACAATAGAAAATCTATTGAGCGTATTGCCTCGTCTTATGGCATCACTGATAAATCTGAAGTAAAGGAATACACCGAACTTGCTATTGTTCTCAAAGCAAGAAGCATTTCACTTTCATCATTAACGGTTGAAGAAAAATATTGGAACATCGTTGAGCTTTATAAGAGCCAGGTTAACATTTCTCACCGCACAAGCCAGAGTATCTTATTGCAACAATACAGTACTCCGGCTCCCATTTCATTTCTTGCCGGAATTTTCACTAATTCAGATCAGAACATTTCAGTGTTTGAGCCTTCTGCCGGAAATGGTCTGCTTACTATTGCTGCCAATCCTTCCAGAGTAATTGTCAATGAAATTGATCAGCTAAGAAGATCGAACTTAGCTGACC
>CAYGGY010000131.1:0-4349 GCA_964349405.1 uncultured Ohtaekwangia sp.
AATTCGGATAAAATAGTCTGAATTAGTTTTATATATATCTTTATTATCAAATTAAAAGTGAATGTTAAGTGAAGAATGCCGGTATGCAATTAAGGCTATGATTTTTATCAACTCGCATAAATCTACTAGGCAGAAAATAAGTCTCTTAGAGGTAGTGCAAGCAATTAATTCTCCGATTGCGTTTACTGCAAAAATTTTACAACAGTTAAGGAGACATGGTTTGTTAAAATCAGCTGTTGGAGCACAAGGCGGTTATTGGATATCCAGTGAAAAAATAATTTCATTGAAATCCATCATTGAAATTATTGATGGTGATGAAATATTTTCAAAGTGTATTTTGGGACTAAAGTCATGTACATCATTAACCCCATGTCCACTTCACCAGAATTATATGACAATTAAAGATCAGTTTCATTCACTGATGGATAAAACGTATTTGGATGATTATACGGAAGGATTAAAATCAAAAAAAATTAAGTTGAAATTATAAAAATATAAACTGAACCCATCACTCACTTAAAAATGATCAATTATGTTATCAAAATCGCAAGCAAAAGTTTTTTTTCTGGGAGGTACGATTGTCACCTTTGCTATTTTTCTAGGATTATCATGGCATTCGCTCAGTACTGAAGTTCCTAAACAAACCCATCCTGAAAACCTTACCGCGGAAGTGGTGAAAGGAAAGGTGATATGGGAAAGTAATAATTGTATGGGATGCCATACCATATTAGGTGAAGGTGCCTATTATGCTCCGGAACTGACAAAAGTTTACGAACGCAGAGGGGAGGCTTACATCAAAGCTGCCTTGATGACAAAAACACCCTGGTCGCCTCGTGGAAGAAAGATGGTTGCTTATGGGTTTTCTGAAGAAGATGCCAACAATGTGGTGGCTTTCTTAAAATGGATAGGCGAAACGGATTTGAACGGATTTCCTGCAAAGCCTTTATATAAATCAACACCCAACAAGTAAAAATATACAGTTATGAAATACAAATCACAACAAGTAGCCTATTGGTTTTTCGCCTTGTCGATGCTGCTCTTGTCGCTGCAAATCATTTATGGTTTCATTATGGGTTTTGCCCACATGGGTTTTGATAATCTTCATAGTTTTATTCCATTCAATACGGCCAGAGCAGTGCATACCAATTTATTAGTGGTATGGTTGCTCTCGGGATTTATGGGAGCTGCGTATTACATTATTCCCGAAGAAGCAGAAAATGAATTAGTAAATGTTAAGCTGGCCTATATTCAATTAATATCGCTGGCAGTTGTTGGCGTAATCGCCATTGTCGGATATCATTTCAATTATTGGGAAGGACGTAAGTTTCTGGAAATCCCACGCCCGCTCGATTGGCTGGTGGTAGTTAATGTGCTCACGTTTTTAGGAATTATTCTGGCCACGTTATTTAAAGGCAAAAAACGGACTACCACCTCTCTTGTCTTAAGCATGGGGCTTGTGTTTGCCGCCTTATTATATCTGCCTGGAATGATTTGGTTTGATAACCAAACGATGGATTCTTTCTTTCGCTGGTGGGTGGTGCATCTTTGGGTAGAAGGTGTGTGGGAATTAATCATGGGTGGAATTTTAGCTTTTCTACTGATTAAAATTACCGGTGTTGATCGTGAAGTAATTGAGAAATGGTTATATGTAATTGTAGGACTAACATTTATTTCAGGGATCCTTGGTACCGGTCACCATTACTATTACATCGGCACACCAAAATATTGGTTAATTATTGGTGGTATTTTTTCAGCCATGGAACCTCTGGCATTTTTAGGTATGGCTCTTTTTGCCATCGCAATGTATAGAAAAGGAGAGAAGAAACATCCTAATAAGACAGCGTTAAACTGGACGTTGGGAACGGCCATTGTGTCTTTTGTTGGGGCCGGCTTACTGGGCCTTGCACACACATTGCCTCAGGTAAATTTATATACTCATGGCACATTGGTAACCGCTATGCATGGTCACCTGGCCTTTTGGGGTGCCTATGGCATGATCGTATTGGCCATTATTAGTTATACGTTACCGAATCTTACCGGTAGAAAATTATATGATACGAATAACAGCCTGCTTGCCTTCTGGCTTTCTAACATAGGTATGCTGGGGATGACCGTAGCCTTTGGTGTGGCAGGAGTATCACAGGTGTATATGGAAAGAATAATGGGGGTTGATTTCGGAGATGTGCAACGTGAAATTCAGGTTCACTTCTTTGTGCTCGTTTGTTGTGCCACCATGTTTACTTCAGGCATAGCCCTATACATATATGAATTTATTAAATATGGAAGACCTTCCGAAGAGGCATTGGAAAATTAAACATCAACATAACTAAACAATAAATTGAAAATATGAAATCTAAAATTCAGAGGGTGCTGACTTCGGCCCTTGCTCTCAGTATTGTGTCTGTTTTCTTAATAGGATGCAATTCCTCAAACGAATCAAAAAGTACCGTTCAGGAAGATCCGGCCACCATGAAAGTTTCTGGCAGTGAGGTGGCAGAACTAACAGCACCACCCTTGGTTCCAAAACCGGTAGGTAAAAGGGCTCCCATGAAGCTCACCGTAAACATGGAGATTGTAGAAAAAGAAGGTGAAATGGCCGATGGCGTAAAATATGTCTATTGGACTTTCGGAGGATCAGTTCCCGGAAGTTTTATTCGAACACGCGTTGGCGATGAAGTGGAATTTCATTTAAAGAATCATCCGGATAATAAACTGCCTCACAACATAGACCTGCATGCAGTTACTGGACCCGGTGGCGGTGCAGCCTCATCTTTTGTGGCACCAGGTCATGAAGTTGTCTTTTCCTTTAAAGTAATAAATCAGGGGTTATATGTTTACCATTGTGCAACAGCACCAGTGGGTATGCACATTGCCAACGGAATGTATGGGTTGATATTGGTTGAGCCAGAAGGTGGTCTTCCTCCAGTAGATAAGGAATATTATGTGATGCAGGGAGATTTCTATACCAAAGGAGCCAATGGAGAAAAAGGACTACAGCCATTTGATATGACCAAAGCCGTTAAGGAAGAAGCTGATTATGTTGTCTTTAATGGCAAGGTGGGATCTTTAACGGGCGATAATGCCATTACTGCCAAGGTGGGAGAACGTGTGCGCTTGTTTGTTGGAAATGGTGGCCCTAACCTGGTGTCTTCATTCCATGTAATCGGTGAAATATTTGACAATGTAAATGTTGAAGGTGGAAGTTTAGTGAATCATGATGTTCAAACTACGCTGGTGCCGGCAGGGGGTTCCGCTATCGTTGAGTTTAAGGTGGATGTGCCCGGCACATTTATCATTGTTGATCATTCTATTTTCCGCACCTTCAATAAAGGCTCGTTGGGAATGTTAAAAGTTACGGGCGAGGAAAATAAAAGCATCTATTCAGGTAAACAGTCCGAAAATGTTTATCATCCGGAAGGAGGAACCATTCAAACTATGCCTGTGGACCCCAATGCTTCAAAAGTACATAAACCCACTACGCTGGCCGAACGAATAGCTGATGGTAAATCAGTGTATGCAAAAACCTGTTTTGCCTGCCATCAACCCAATGGTGAAGGGATAGCTAATGCTTTCCCTCCATTAGCAAAATCAGATTATTTGAATGCGGATGTTAACCGTGCTATTGAAATTGTGCTTAAAGGAAAAACCGGTGAAATTGTGGTCAATGGAAATAAATTTAACATGGTAATGACCGCCCAAACCTTAAAGGATGAAGAAATAGCAAACGTGTTAACGTACATATATAGCGGTTGGGATAACAGTAAAAAAGAAGTTACAGCCGAAATGGTGGCAGGTATTCGGAAGAAAACGAAATAATCATTGCTAAAGATTTTTAACATTAAGAAAATACTTTTCGTCATCGGATCATTTTTGATATTAGGTTCTTGTTCAGATCTTTCTCAGTACGCTGATAAACCTAATCAACAAAAAACTGCCATGCCACAGGATATTCCCTTTGGCGTGGCGGCACCGATGGCGATGATTACGAAAGGTTCGTACATTCCTTTGTATGGAAAAGATTCATTGATTTCTATACATGATTTCGCTATCGATATTTATCCGGTCACCAATTCAGATTATTTAAAGTTTGTTAACGTCAATACGCGTTGGAGAAAATCACAGATAAAAAAAATATTTAATGATGGCAACTATCTGCTGAATTGGGAAAGCGACACAACGTTTGCCAAAGCAATGAACCGGTTAAGTCCGGTTACCAACATATCCTGGTATGCAGCAAAGGCTTATTGTGAATGTCAGGGTAAACGATTACCAACGGTTGACGAGTGGGAGTATGTGGCTATGGCAAATGAAAATCTTGCCGATGCCAGAAAGGTTACCACCTACAATCA
>CAYGGY010000132.1:0-3877 GCA_964349405.1 uncultured Ohtaekwangia sp.
CGAAGATAAAACTTTATACTTACACGTCAACCAGCCATTGGTTATAGCTGCTGTTAGCAGCAGATTTTTTATACTATATAACTTGTAACACTTGTCCGTAAATACTTTAATTGATTGTCATCAAAGTCCTTTGACAAATTATAGATAAATGTCTCTATAGTCATTTGATTAATTAACTTCATAGATTGAAGTCTTTCCTTTATAAAGGTCAAAATATATTTGCCTGGTATATTTGAGATCGCGTCAGTGAAACTTTTGAAATATCTCAGGAGACGTCTGATTTGACTATTTAGAGTGAGTCTATTGTCAATTGACTTTAGTTTAGTTTCAACTTCAATAAGATAATTTTGGATGAACATTTGTCTACGAGTTGGCGGGCTTACATTAAAAACGAAATCTCGGTTAACATCAAGTCCATAATAATGGTGTCCAAGTTGTCTCTGTTGAATAACAATAAAGCTGCATGTTAATTCTTTTAAACAATGAACGGAATCAGCTAGTAGTGAGTTTAAGTCAAGCAGCCTATCAATGTCAGAGTTTTTAAGTTGAGGGTTTTTTGAACGAATTATTTCATATATTCCCTGCTGGGTTAATAGATAATTTTCTATTGAATATTTTTTTAGATAGAATAGATTATCAATATTTTCAATCCTTCCAAGAATGTGATCGAAATCTAAATCCACTAAATATATCTTCTTTTTATCCAGCAAATTATTTTTAGCCGCTTCAATTACATTATTTTTTCCATTTAAAGGGAATATTTTGTCAAACTTTAAATCTGGAAATAAACTTCGCAGTATGTTAAAATAGAAATGCTCTTGCTCTATGTCCTCAACGTAAAACTCTATATCGTTGAATTGGGCATATAAAATATCCTGCCCTGCAAGAAATGATTCGGTTAATTCCGGAAACCCGTCTGTCATATTATTATGAGTTATATGGTAGCAATACTAAAGCCTTTTCTCTTTTCTTATTAGCAAGAATTGGAGAATGAGTGGCGAGAATAAGTTGAGTTGCTTTAGGCGTTATCTTTTCTAATTGACCAAGAAAATCCTCTTGCCATTTAATGTGAAGTGACAATTCTGGTTCGTCAATTATAAAGATTTGACCGTCTTGGCTGTTAAAAGCTATGTAAGAAAACAGAATAAGCACCTGTTGTTCGCCTGAAGAAAGAAATTTTACATCCTTATGTTCTGTTATTATTTGACCATCTTTATCAAGTGTTTGGAAACTCAATTCAGCTGTATCCTCCTTAAATAATATTTTTTTGGCAGAGTCTTTTAGGAAATGGTTTAGTGTGTCTATAAAAGTATTTATTTGCTCCAAGGCTTGATTTGATTGTCGTTCAAAACTTTCGAATTCTTTCAAAAGCTTATTAACCTTTACAAATTGATTTGCGTTTAGACCATATAGAAGTTTAACTTTCTCATCATTTGCGTCCTTTTGATACTGCTTTGTGATTTCCTTAAGTTGGTCAAAATAATTAGTAATTGTTTTTTGTTCCACCTCTGTCACAAGTTTTTTCTCAAAATTCTTAAAGTAATCATTAACTCTATTTTCCGCAGCCTCAATTTGTGCAAGGTTCAGTTTCTGCTTAATTCCAGAAGTAAAGGATTCTATTGTAATGCTACCATCGAAGGTTGAAAGCATTAGATGATTTTTTAAGTTACTTGTCAGATGTAAGATGGAGTTTCTCTTTTTCCTATATTCTCTATTTACAATATCTTTAACTCTTTCCAACGGAGAAATATTTGGACCTACATTTTTTTTGACAATTCTACCTCTTATTGCCTCTTCTATATAAATTCTATCAGACTCCTCAGCATAAATATTTCTGTCAAGTCCTATAATAGTGGGATTGGGAAAAGTCGAAATTAAGTCCCACGTTTTCTTTTCCTTTTCGTCAGGTTGTAGTCCGGTATAGGATTCAATCAGATTTACTCTAAGTCTATCATCATTTTTAATATCACAAGGTTGCGTTTTGATTCTTACAACAAGGGGGTTGTAAATTTCATTCTGTACCTTTATTTGGTACTTAAAGTTTGTCTTATTGTGTTTGCAAGTAATTTCATATTTAATTTCTTTGAATTTAAAAATGAGTTGAATAGACTTGAACTCAGTAACACAGAGATTGGGTATAGAAGGCTTTAACAACCAGTTTAAGATATTCAGTATGCTTGTTTTTCCTGAACCATTAATTCCGACTAATAAGGTCAAGTCTCGATTAAAGTTGATGTCTTTGTCTATGTAACCATAGAGTCCAACTATTTTGAGTTTTTCTATTTGCATACTTCTTTATTTAATAGTTACTGAGTGTCTGTCATAAAAATTTGCTGCTAACGATTGGCTATAACCAGTGGCGGTTTTGAAAAAGTTATTATCCACTGAGACCAAACGTAATAACGAAGATAAAACTTTATACTTACACGTCAACCCCGCCATTGGTTATAGCTGCTGTTGTGGGCTGTTCGCGCTTTCACTAATCTTATTTTCTTTTTTGTTTTCGTCATTGTCTGCTGACAATTGTCAATTTGTAAGTGCGAATCCAAACACAGGATATCCACTCATGTCAGGTGTCCGCTTTACAAGTTTGAAACCATTTCTATTCATGACGTTCAGAAATTCGTCAATGGTCAGTAAAGGTTTTGCACACTTAGGATCTGAACAAAAGCTGCCTTCTTTATGGTCGTTTTTGAAACTGTCTCGCAGAAATAATAAACCACCGGGTTTCAATTTCCTACCAAGATCAGTCATCATTGAATCAATTGATGTGAAGTTGTGTACAGTCCCATTGCTCCAAATTATGTCGCATGATAGGTCTGGTAGATTTGAATGTAACTTGTCCCCGATAGCAGTATAAAAACTATTTCTTGCTTTTAAGTCTCGTTTGCTTTGTTTGGAATAGTAATTAATTATTTTATTGAGGTTGTCTGATTTTAGAACGGCTGTGTCGATGTCCTGTATATAAAATTTTGAATTGTTCATAAGCGTAGCCATCATAACTGTGAACACTCCTGATGATGCGCCAACGTCAGCAAATACAATTCCTGGTTTCACCTCCATAAATTCAAGGATTGGATGAAATGTCTTCCTAATATTCTTTTTACTCATCACTGGTCCATTTGCGAATGGCGTTGTCTTTGGTGAACAGGAAATATTTAGAATGATAAAACAGGTCGTCAAAATTCCTGTGGTTACTGAGATGACATTTTCTTTAAGATTCATCGGAATAGATTTAATATTCATCTTTTGTCAAATGGTCGGAATTGTCCAGCACGAATAGCCCACAACATTTATATATCAGAAACCCCATCGCCAATATATACTTATTGATTGCCAGGATAATCGCTTTCAATTAAATAGTTCAGTATGCTTATCCATCAAATATCTACCATGGGTTATTAAAGCTCTGTCGTGTAAATTATCTCAAAAACTAGAGTTTTTCACTATTTAGTCATTTTTAGTGGTTTTTAGCCGTTTTCTGATAAATGATTACCCCATCCTGAACAAAGAATGCCGCATCCTGAACAAAGAATGCTACATCCTGAATAAAGAATGTCACATCCTGAACAAAGAATGGAGCATCCTTAATAAAGAATATCGCATCCTGAACAAAGAATACTGCATCCTGAACAAAGAATACTACATCCTGAATAAAGAATGCGATTTTCTTAATAAAGATTACGGTGTCCTTATAGAGCACCAGGCTATTCCACCCCTTATTCATCACGCCTGCTATATAGAAACAGGCCGTAGTCATTCAGTAAAAAAAATCATTTTTCATTTTACAATTTTCATTTTTTCGATTTAAATTTATTTAGTAAAGGTTTATCAGACCTTGTTCCACAGGCTACGGTTTTCTAAACCTTCTGTTTTA
>CAYGGY010000133.1:0-3873 GCA_964349405.1 uncultured Ohtaekwangia sp.
AGTGCGCTACGTTCGGGACGTAGAGGTCGCTGGTTCGAATCCAGTCATCCCGACTTGACCGGACGCTGGTAAATTTTCTTTACCGCGTCCGCTTTTTTTTGAGTCTAAATCATTGGGATTCAAGCTCATTAATTCCACAACTTCGTTGAGCCTTTTGGTTCGAAATTGTTTTTTTTCAAAAATCAATTTTTCAGGAAACACCGAACCAACTATAAGCTGTTTCTCGCTTAAAGTCGCATTCTGATAGTATTGGTCAATATTTCGAATAAGGGTCACGCCTACCTTTAATTGCTCTTTGATGTTCTCCTGATCAGTTGAAAGATTCGCCTTTTTACGAATCAGATCATCGTTAACTGTTGTGAGCTTTAACTTAATCTCTTTATAATCATTTGCCGTAATCTCCGCATCTAACATTAAATGCTGGGCATTCTGAAGTCGTTGATTATTTCTCTTGATCTCCTCATCAATCTTAAGAAGCTCCGTTCTTTCATTTTTAGCCTTGCTTTGAAAGTACTCAACAATGACCTCGTAATTCAAATCAAGCGTCATTGAGTTGGGTTTGATGAACTGGAGATACTCTACAAATTTCTTATTTGCTTCTTCTGCCCTAAATCTTTCATTGCAGCCACAAGTGCAGTGATAGTAAAAGTACTTCCCTCCATTTCCTTTAGATGCACTCCCTGATAAGTTTTTTCCACACAGCCGACATTCCAGGAATCCTCTCAGTGGAAGTTGCTCCTTGAGCGTATTTTTAGTTGGTCTATTCGGTGACCTTCCTTCAAGTATATCCTGAACTCGAAAGAATAGATCTTCACTAATTAATGGTTCATGAATTGCCTTTGCATAGTAGGAAGGTTCATCTTTATAAGCTGGCACAAGTATCTTTCCAACGTAGGCACGATTTCTTAGTAGCTCAGGAAACCTGGAACGTTTAATTTTCAATCCCTTGTCAACAAGCTTCTGTCTTAGTTCTTCCATTCCAAAAGCACCTGAAGCAAACTCGTTGAATGCTTCTCTAATCAAATCTGCATGGGTACCTGGGACTATCATGGCCCTTCCGTCTTCTGTCCGGATATTTCGATAGCCAGCAGGAGCAAGTGTTGTCCATCGACCTTCTTTCTTAGCGCGATAAATTCCAGACTTAACATTGATTGACCTTCGGTCATTCTCAACTTCAGGCGAGGCCAGGTAAAAAGCCAACATCATCTTGTTCTCTGGCACTTTAAGATCCAGAGGTTGCTCAATTGCCTGTGGCTCTATTTCCAGCTTATTCAATTGTTTGATGATGCCATACGAGTCTCCTGCATTACGACCAAAGCGACTCCAGTTAATAAAAAGTAGCAAGTCCACCTCTCCAGGGTTCTTCTTGCAAAAGTTCATCAACTTATTAAACTCTGGCCGGTCAAAAGTCTTGGCTGAGTAATCTTCCCTGTAATGTGCTACTACGGTTATATCTCTATTCGTGCAATACTTACGCAACTGTTCTTCCTGATATTGTAAACTGTATCCTTTTTCAGCTTGCTCATCCGAGGATACTCTCGTGTAAATGATCGCTCTTGTTTTCATTCTTTTTTCTTTGATAAATTTTATATTCGATGGCCGCCAATTGATATAAGAAATCTCTCATTTTCAATAACTGCTCATCCGTGTACTTATAGCCATGCTTTTTGGCTAGTTCCCTGCACCTTTCCAACGACACCATTCTTCAATAAGGTTAACAGGAACATAGTTGGGTTAATTAGCCGGGTTCTACTTATCATAATATGTGCCAGAAGACATGACCAATCCTACCCACTTTACGCTCCTTAAATATATACTTCCAAACTACTTTCAAAATTATTTCCCCTTTTTTCTCACATTAAAGAGAACCGGCCCCAGGTTTTCGCTGATTTTCTCCAACGAACGTCCAGCGATATAACCGCCCGTTCCTACCACCATAAGGTTCCAGATATGTTCATCCAGAACGGCAGGGGTTATGCTAAAGAATGGCACAAGCACGTAATTTGAAAAGATGATAAACATGCAGATGCACATGAGAACGGGTCGCCAGTTTCTTTGAAGCCAACCCTCACCTTTAGTCTCTGACTCAATAATTTTGGACTTAGTCTCCAGGAGTTTGCTTTCATAATCAATACAAGCTCCTTCCATATTCAGGAGAAGTTCTTTGTACTTCAATTGAAGCTCAAGCTTCTCATCCGACTTGTCTATTTTGTCGATGGCGTTTCCTATGGAATCGACTGTCTCTTTCACTCCAGCTCCGAGAACTTTAGACAAAAATCCTCCAATAGCTGGTTTTTTACCAACTTCACTTGCCTCCATGTTTGTATGTTTAATTGTTAGATAATTCTGTTTAGTAATGCTGACCATCCTTAGTGGTCATGTCACCATTGAGCGGATAAGGTTTTAATTTTTGCTTGGCCATTGGCTCTTGCCATTGGATGCCGAATTGTCGGAAGAAATCCAGAGTGCTCTTAGGTGCGTACCTGTTCTTGGTAATATTCACCACACCTTTATGTACCTCTCCCGCAATTTCTGCGATATGCTCCCAATCTTTTCCACCTTTGAAATCTCCGGCTTTGGTATGCTGAAGGATAAAGATGAATGCTTTGTCAGGATGCTCCTTTCGAAGCTCTTTGTATTCATGGATTTTCAATCCCAGGTCATTCACTGAATCAAGGATGATGAACTGATAATCCGAAAGATTAGGGTCTTGCAGGTTTTCAGCGAAGTGCAACCTTGATGGCAATGGATTTAAAAACTCATTCACCTTCTTGGTCATGGTTGGCGAAGCAAATTCCTCCGATGACACGTAAAGCACATCCCCGAAATTCTCAGCAAGGTATTGCGCAAGTTTTAGCAGGAAGATAGTTTTTCCATTATGCGGCTCTCCATGAAACATCATGGTGAAGTTCCTTGCCGGATTTCCAAACAGGGAATGCCAGAATGAAAAGAAATTAAGTAAATCAAGTTTACGGGTTGCCATTTCTTCTGCCGTAAGCACTCCGCTTAATCCCTTGTTGTGTGAGCAAGCTCCACGACTTGCATCAGAATAGGTTTTACTCCTGCATGCGCGAAGTTTCTTTCCGTCAGTGTGATATATTTTTCCCAGGTTACTTTTACATTCACATGCAGTGATGATTCCCTGAAGTCCTGATAGCTGAGTTTTTGACAACACTATCTTGCTGCCGGTTCTCTGTTTAAGACTTTTATAAATCTCATTTAACTTATCCGCATACGGGTCATCTCTTTGAACTTTCTTTTTCTGTACCAGCGCATCCAGGTATTTTATGAAATCGTTAATTTTTTTCGAATCATCTTTCCCTTGTAATCCTATAAATCTTTTAATAGCTGTGATGGAAGGATACACTGCCTCTCCTCCTGCAATGGCTACCAGGTGATTCAGGTCTTTGTCATTAATGGCGAATGATTCTTCCCCCTTCATCTTGTTATATGCCTGAACAAGCTTGTTCTGAATCATTTCAATTTCCTCCGACAATGGTGAGGTTTTTCGGATGAGCTTTTGAACGATGGAACGCTGCAAGGCTTTGATGAAAGCAAGTATCGCATTGGGTGACTTAATCTTGTTATGTAACCCAACATACCTTTTAATGAACTTTACCTCCTCGCGGATATGCTCAACGTGTTTTACATTCTTTGGCTCTTTTTGTTCTTTAACCGTTTTCGCCTTTGTTTTTTGTTCAGCTTTTTTAACCGGAAGTTTCTTCGCCTTCGATGGCTCCTGGGTTATGCTTTTCGGGCTGACTGTATTTGCATACTCATTCAACTTTTGAAAATACAGGTCTATGACCTTCTTGATACCTTCGCTGCTTTGATAGTTCGCCCAATTTGTTCCATTGGATGTACTCTTCACCA
>CAYGGY010000134.1:0-3827 GCA_964349405.1 uncultured Ohtaekwangia sp.
TTCTTTTTGTTTACGGATTTTAATTCCTGTAAATAAAATTTTGCATCTTGTTCAGTATTAAAAACAAGATTATAGCATAAATCTATCCGGGCAATTTCGCAACATTTTTTATTGATCAATCCTGAAATATTATTTTCAGAAACAAATCCTCCCAAGTCTTGTTCAATAAAAGAATTAAAAATTTGACTGAATCTATTAAAACCATATGATGAGCAATTCCAAAAGTCATTGATTTTGCAGGGGATATAAAATCTATCCATACTATGATCAATCAACTGTAACACATTCGTTCCAAAATACCATTTTGGTAACGAGACGTTAAATTCAATGTAATCCCGAGCATAATTAATAAAGAAAGCGGTATCATAATGATCCGAACGAATAAAGGCTTTATAACCCTCGTCATAAGTCGCCCCGGAAGTGTAATCCGTATAAATCCGCTTTAAAAAAATTGCCCTGGTAGGGTCTTCAATACCTTCAAATTTTTTGAGTTTTGATCCCTTACCTTTTACTGAATTCGCTTTCATGTAAGTAACCAGATTCTTATGTAACAAGAGATCGTGAATACGAAGTATAATTGTATCAACCATATATTTTCATTTTAGATGTAACTATCAGAGATTTTCGGTGAACGGAGTGAGAGGGGAATGTTATATACACCCCTCTTATATACATACTTGTTTAAGTTCCTCAGATGAGAAGATGAGTTTCCTTCCAAATTTCTTGTGTGGCAAATCGTTGACTCTTTTATATAGAGTGCTTAAAGAGATCCCCAGAAAAATGGCTGCCTGTTTAGCGTCAAGTTTCTTGTCTCTTTCCATAACCGATGAAATCCGCACTAACTCAGTCAGTAGGATTTCGTGTTCCTTTTTGATGATTTCGCTGAATTCCTCAGCATTAAGAACAATTGCTTTCATACGTCTTGCTATTTTAGAGCAAAACAAAATTCAGAATAATATATTGTTAAAGCAAGCTTTAACAATATATTATTCTGTTTTAAAGCGCATTTAAATCAAATATGTACTTTTTATTACGCTCTTTGAGCAACTAGTTCTGTTAGATTTTGATTGATTATCCGTTTAGCTTCGAAGTCAAATCGTTTCAGATAGTGTTCAGTGGTCTTAACATTACTATGTCCTAATAGCTCACGGATCATATCAACGGATACACCTTGCATTTTTAACAAGCTAGCATAACTATGGCGGCTCCAATAGGTGGTAACCCTGGGCAAACCGTGAGCATCACAAAGTTTTTTAAGCCTGGCGTTGGTGACCTTTATCTTTTGCATAATTACAGCTTCAATTCGCAAGATGTCTTTCTCTTCATTATTAAGGATAGGAAAAACATAGCTAGTTGGTCTCTTATCAGGAGAACTTAAACTGATAATGATTTCTCGTATTTCAGGCGATAAAGGTATTTCAATAATCTCCTGGTCTTCCGTTCGTTTTGTTTTTTCCCGTGTGTATCGGATTGTTTGCCCTTGTATGTTTGAATATTTCAAAAAGGCAATGTCCCTAAAATTCATTCCTTGACAATAAAAAGAAAAGAGCCAGTATAATTTGGCATCCCATAACGGAGTATCAACCTCCGTTTTCATTCCTACAAATTCACGAAGTTGATCAAGGGTCAAGGCATCTCCTCGCTTCGCTCCTTTAGTACTTCCAAAGATTTTATACTTACCACGTTTATTACTACCAAAGGGATAAAGGTCTTTTAGATTGGTATCTTTATAGGTACACACATTAAATATCGCACGAAGGGATCTTGTGTAAATTCCGACAGTAGTTCTGCTCGTACCTCGAACATTAATTAAATACGAATCGTATTCCTTTAGAAATGAAACGGTTAATTCATAGGCGGATATCTTCTTGACTCCTTTATACTCGAGGAAACGCACAAAGGCCCTATACGAGCAAAGATAAGATCGATAGTTACCAATTCTACCCTCTTTGAAAAGGTCATCGAGATAGGTCTTAAATTCATCGAGGAAGCTTCCACCCTCTTCAACGGCAAAGTATTTTAATTCAAACCGCTCAAACGAAAATGGGATGCCTGTGCGGGTAATCTGCGATACAATCTCCTTTGCATATATGGTAGATCCGGTGATAGCCTCCTTTACACTTTTATTTTCTTTTCTGCATGCTGTGTTATTAATGGAATACCAATCGCCCTCGCTTAAAAATATATTCTTGCGTTCAAGTTGAAGTGGATAATACTTCGTATTCCGATTGGCAGTAATTTTTAGTTTGACCGGGTGCAGATTTTCTTTGGTTGTTGAGTGATGCCATAGAATCGCCTCCACTGTAATTTCTCTCTTTCTTGCTTTTTCCATTCATTAAAAGTTTAAAACATTTTTAAAACATTCCGGGTAATTAAGGGTAAAACCGGGTCAGTCAAATGTATGGTCGATGTCTGTAAAACCTGCTTTATGATAGTGCTGGTTAACTAATGGCAAGATGAGGAAAGTATTCGTAACCCACTGTTAATCAGAGGGTCTTTGGTTCAAGTCCAAAAGGAGGAGCGTGATAATTAAGGGGTTACATATTATGTAACCCTTTTTTATTTTCATCATTTTTTAACCTACTAGTCCCTTTTTAGATCTTTACAAGAAGAGAAAAGAGTTGAACCGGCAACACAGCAGTAAAATGCGGAGGCTACATTGACTGATTTGTTTCTTAAATTAAAGCCTGTCACTACGCGTGCCATCGTTGAACAAATCGGAAATGATCTGGACGAAATTGTAAGAGTAGTTCGTTTTAAAGTTTGCGAAACTCGAAAGTTGGAGAGTGAAAAGAAAAACGGGTATTATGAAAAGTTATTCGGACAAAGTATCAAATCAAAGACGAAGATTTATCTATTAGGACCAATGATTATATTAAAAAGTATTATTAATCGGAATAAATGATAAACTGATTAGTCGCTATCAACTTATTCATTACCTCGTATAATTCAATGGATAGTTAACTAATCCCTGACGTTAAATATTATTCAATTTCGGAACTATCACACACAAATTTATACCCCAAAATATTCCTTCCTTTAGAAGCTTTAATTATTACATCATCGTTTATAGACATGAGAAATGACTTCCCTTGTTCAAGTTTAAATTCATTGCTTTTAACCGGACGTAGACTAGCCTTACCATTTTTAATCGTACAGATAATAAACTTATACCCTGACCGATTCCAGTCGGATAAAATAAGGTGGTTAAATTCATTCATAGGATACTTTAAATTTCCTTTAAACTAAAATAATTTTAAATTAAAATACACATTAATAAATAATAAAACTACGAACTTTTATATCCACTTACCATTGGATTACTTTGTTAGCGGAAGTATCTTAGTCCACCATAAGTTATTCCGTCCGGATTTAATTATTTGCTCCCCTGTCAATAATTTCATTCAAATATAATGGCATCTATAAACACCAACCCAAGGAATCTATACATTATATTACTTAGCAAAAAAGAGTATGTGATTGAATATTATTTGATAATATTTAATCGCATCACGTGCAACATCGAGTGATTTCCCTCCGGAAGCCTGACCATCTTCATTATTAACCTAAACGCACTGCATGTCAATATGAACATCCAGGCTATTACCCGGTGAATGTATAAACTTAACTTTGAGCCTGTATGACTACTAATCATTATTGCCTCACGCCATTAACTTAAACGACAACGTAAGAATACTTAAACAAAACGGTAATGAATTTAACTATCAATTTATTTTAAATTGAACTTTGTTCATTATATTTTTTTTTGATTTAACATAAATATATTTCAACAAACAAGGTCAATTGAACAACCTATTCATAATAGC
>CAYGGY010000135.1:0-3683 GCA_964349405.1 uncultured Ohtaekwangia sp.
GTCACGGTGGACAGGAACTGTTTCAAAAGCCGCCACTGGTTATAGCCAATCGTTGTGGCTAATACCTTCGGACAATGGATCGGTTACTATAAATATTTTCAATTAAAACAAAATTATTATGAAACAGTTAATGACTATTACCTTATTACTTGTTTTTCTGTCATGCGGACAGAATAGTAAATCAGACAGAAGCAATCTTTTGACTTCTTCCATTTGGACGATTGAAAAAGCATCAGTGAAGACCCCAACTGGACTTGATGGCGACTTTCCTAGGATGATGTTTGAGAAGTATAAATTTCTAACCGATGGGACTTGTCTTCTTACCATTGGAGAGACTGAAATATATGGAGCGTGGAGTTGGGCTAAAAATGATGAAATTTATATTAAACCTGGAGAAATAGTTCTAAATGGACAGAAAATCAAAAATGATGGTAACTATGGCTTGAACATGAAAATAGTAGGACTTACTGATAAGATATTTCGGACTTTAGAAAGTATAGAAGCTGATCACGGGAACTCAGGAATAATACTAGAAGGAAATTACATTGCTTCAAATTTGGAGTAAGAAGGCACAAGCCCTAGTTGTTGTTGGTAAAAAAAAGTTGTTGCGGGTCGCCTGTCCCGCAACGAGGAGAATCAGGTTTATTTCTCTTTTCCAGTGGAGTCTTCCGTTTCGGGGACTCCACGATTTAAATAGTAATTGTTGCAAACTCAACCATGTAATTCGAAGTGATACTTTAACTGAGAAAAAATATCTCAAGTGGTTACTAATCATTGTTACTTGTATTAATCTCCATAATTAAATAATTCAAACAGTATAAACTTATGAAAATTCAAAAAGCAATTTCCTTATCCTTAATCAGTTTGGGGATAATCTTCATTGGGTGCAATAAAAACAACAATGACCCTGTACCAGTCTTTGGTAATGGTACCATGAATGTGGCCACGAGTAGCTCTGCAACAAACGTAACCGGAGGAGTAATTACAACATTTAGGATAAATTTAGAAGCAATAAGATTTAGAACAATTGCTAACGACCCTTTACTTCCAGATAACACTATCCAAATCGCTCCACTTGTTGGCCCTTTCGGTTTGGTATTGATGGGGACAGGAACTGGTTCAACAATTCCATCGGCTCCTATGCCAAACGCTACTTATGATTTATTAAAATTTGATTTGAAACGAGGAACAAGCATTCCAATGAATAACATTTCAATTCTAATAGAGGGAACAATTGGGAATAAACCATTTAAAATGTGGCATGACATGGAACCAACATGGCAAAAGACTTTGAATAATTTAGTGATTAATGGGAACGCACTGAATTTCAAAATCAATTTTGTTCTTGATGGTCTTAATTTGTCAGGTGCAATTGATGGCGATGCCAATGGGACTATTGAAATAAGTCCTTCCGATCCGGATGGAAATAAGACGTTGGCAGATAATATAGCCCTTCATATTAAAAATAATTTAGCAGTAACCTATTAAAACGTACCCCAACCCCTTTCAAGTGGAGTCTCCCGTTACGGGGGACTCCACGTTTTTTAAATAGTAATTATTATAAACTCAGTTGTGGAGTCCAAAATGAGGCTCTCCGCGTGGACAGATAAGAACTTGGCGGATGGCTTAGCAAACAGCCCAATACTATTTTAACCAGTAGTTGGGTTTAACGTTTTGAGTATTTGCTAATAGTGTTTTTCAACGTAATATTCATAGCTGCAAAGAGCACACTACGTCTATGGTTTAAGATGATACCAGCGTTTCTTAATTTTGTGTGCCACTGATGTGCCACTATCCATCGGTAAAACGTGTACTGGTACGTTGGGAGGTTTTTAACAATCCTTTCTTTTAGAACTTTAGTAAATATTTCAAAGACCATGAAGCCGATAACAATGGAAATAATCCATTCCAGATTGCTGTAAGTTTCCTTATCGACAACTGTTTTTTTAGAGGTAAGCCCCCAGATGTTTCGCAAGCTACGGGTTTCAAAAAAATTCGATACCAGACTTGTTGCAGACATGCCGATAAGAAAACCTGCAAAGTTGCCCGTTAACTGATTATATAGGTAATTAAAGATAACTTTCCTGCTGACCAATTTCATTGATAATAATTTCTGCCCCGAAATTAGTAGTTTAAGATTAATAAGCCTCATACTGGTAGCTCTAAAAACATTTTCCCATTCTCAGTTGAGGTGTGCCGTTTCGGAAACTTCATGTTTTAAATAGTAATCGTATACTATCGCGGAGTTGGAAACATGACTTCATGTGGAAAGGATTGATATGTTTTTTGAACTATTTAAATGAAAGCGATTATTCTGGCAATCAATAATAATATATTGGCGATGGGGTTTCTGATAGAAAAACGTTGGCAACAATGGGGCTGGCCGTGGACAGAGCAGTTTATGCCGACAAATTTCGGTCGACTGAAATCCAAAATGAATTAACTCGTTCGCTACCGGTTTTTACCTTATCAACAATTAATCAATGCTGACAGAGTTCAGCCTTTGCTTGACACAATAAATAATGTATATATTTATTATAGACATCTAATGTAGACAAGGCATCATGAAAAATCCAAAGTTCAAAACAGCTCACTTATGGTTATTGCTTCCATTTGCAATTTTCATTTGGGGATTTTATTATTCTTATTGGAGCGTTTTTACCGAAGTATTATTCAGACAACATGTTCATTCCCTGACAGCAACGTTATGGATTTTAATTTTAGTCATACAACCCTGGATTTATAATAACAAACCAATTTCTTATCACAGAAAGATCGGATTTGTAGGCCTATTTCTGGCCGGTGGAGTTGTATTTACTGCTTTGGCTTTACTTCCATTCAATGATCGTTATGGCATTACCTTCAGTAACTTGATACAACTCACAGGATTTTCAACCTCCGTTATTCTCGCAATATTTAATTCAAGAGAATATAAGAAACATGCTCGCTGGATGATTTCAACAGTATTCTGGATCTTTCCACCAGCTACAGCCCGATTGCTTAGGAATACCGTGCCTGAAATTAATGGTTGGTATGCCAGTCTATTCGCTATGATAATACCATTGTTGATTTTAATTTACCTTGACTATAGAAATGAAAAGGTTATCTATCGCGCATACGTAATACCAACAATTGCTGCCTTCCCCATCATACTTCTTAATCCCATTATGCAAAAAACACAGTGGTGGATTGAGTTTTGCCAAACAGTGATTGGACAAGGGGTAAAATAGGAATATTAAACGATTGAGAGTTCGCGGACAATTCACAATACGCGGACAATGTTTTGATTCCGTGGACAATGACGGTGGACTATTGAAAATGATAAATGACTTCGACTCAAAAGATTTGAATTGGTTTTAGTTGTCAGCGGACGACTGATGGACTTCAAATCAACTGACTAAGAAAAATTGAGAGAAGTGTTACGATGTTACGATTACGAACGAAGGCCCAACTGTTGCCAACATTGTGTTGCCAACTGCGGGTGTCGTGTTAAATTGAAGTTTAGTTTTTATATTTCGTTTCGGCACGTGGGATAGGACGCAGCTTCGTAAGCCGCAGCCGCCATAAACATAGATCGTTGTGCTTTTAGTCAGAAAGGACTCAAACGGATGAAAAAAAATTAACTTTAACCAGTAAATAACGGGGACGCTGAAAACCGAATAGAGTAAGCATCAACTAAAAAT
>CAYGGY010000136.1:0-3537 GCA_964349405.1 uncultured Ohtaekwangia sp.
ATATATTAGGAGTCCCAAGAATAGAGTTATTAAATGTTCCTCCCGAAAGTGTACCTAGCATAACTCCATTTGCGGTTAATGTCCCCATTAAGCTAGAGGTTCCTGTAATAGCACTATTGTTCATTGATCCGAAATTGACAGTAACATTAGCAACAACCGGGCCTGTGATTGTTACCTCGCCCGTCACAGGATCAACAGTAAAAAGAATCGTTCCGCCGGTAGTTGATTGAAGTTGGGCTACCCCGCCGCCAGAAGTTTGAATCGTTCCTTTAGAAATAACAGTATTGGCATAAGGTGTCTTCTCGACTTTGACATCCTCATCCACTGCATTAATATAATCGCCTTGGGGACGTTGTGAGAGGCTCGTATTACGTCTTAAATTAGGGGTAAGGTTAATATCATCGTAATTCATGCTCTACCTTCGATTAAATTCCAATCTACCGCAAAACCGAAAAATTGAAACCGGGCCGAAGTTGAAGACTCAGTTACTTTCCAGAATAGTAATCTTCCTTCGCTCCCACCAGTAAATCTCAACTGGGCAACGCCGTCATTAAAATCGCCCAAAGAAAGCCATTTTTTCTTAGCCTTAGTAAAAGTATCGGAAATGGCAACTTGAACGTGAGCCTCACACCCTGGATTGCCAAATGCCCAAACATAATTAAATTTCTTAGATGTTTCCGGTGTATTTAAATGTAAGAATCCTTCCATTACAACCTCAATTGCTGAAGTATTATCGCTAGTATTAGTCCCTCCAAAGGTATAGCATTGGCCCGTTGAATCGCCGAAAATCATTTGTCTATCTCTATTTTCATCAACATAAGTACCGAAAGCTGTAGGCATATTGGCAAACTCCCAATTGGCCCATTCATCCTGCTGATAGTCATATTTTAAAATAGCTCTGTTTAATGTTTCGTCAGTCAAATTATCAGTTATTGTTCCTGCTCCGATCAATAAATCGTAACGATAGGCAATAGTTGGGGCATTTTCAAACATAGTACCAACAATGCCTGACCCCGCATCGTTATAAATTTGTCTTTCGATAGGATTGGAAATAATTTCAGGGCTGGCCCCGCCGAAAGCGAATACTCCTTGACGATTAGCTAAAAACTTAAAATTTTCGACTTCGGCAATATATGGTGTAGTTGGGCCAAGATTAGTAACCAGATCAGCCAAATTATAGCCATCCCAGCGGTACATTCCTCCAGAATTTTTGGGAATTATTAGTCTATCTGCCGTCTTAAAAACATTATTTATTCGGCCTGGGCCTGGAATGGAATAAGAACTGGAATCACTTGTCCAGTCAGTAGGCGTTCCTGTAGTTGAGTAAAACAGAGATGAGGCAGTTCCTCCTGCATAAATACGATTTTGATATTCGGCAAACCAATTGGCAATCGGGGCTGAGGTAGTATTGGTAAACGAAGTGCCGTCTGTTGAATGCCTTGTCACGGCTGTACCATCGCCGATAACCATAGTATCTTCTAAAACTGCGTAGCCTGGTCTGGCACCATTTGTTAAAGTCCCATTTCCACATATAGTCCAAGCACCTGTCCCTTGCCGAGAATAAAATAGACTGCCTCCTGCCACGGCATAATTCCAGAATTGAGTACCGGAATTGCGGGTCCAATTAAAAAGAGAAGTTACTTCGGCTCCTAAAGAAGCCAGATAAGTTGTATATCCAGGGCGTTTTTTTTTAGCACCAATAGTATCGTTTTCAACATTAACCGAACGGATTAATTCCCCCTCACGGTGTAGAAAAGGACTTAATTTCAGATTTAATCCTGAAATATTAAAAACACGAGTAATCATGTTTAATAGATTAAGTCTTCCTCACTGGATACGTTTTCAACTAACTCAATCATTTCTGTTGACGTTTTGTCTCGAGGGGTTGATTGATTAACAAACATTTGTTTTTGGGCAAAGGCATCGGCAAATCTGGTATTAGCCTCGTTAGGTTTACCGTCTTTTTGGTAGGCCTTCCCCAAGCCATAATCAACAAATGATTTGGTGTATCCCCTCATAGGGAAAGGTAATTCATCGGTATCATTAACCATTGGAGTGCCAAGTCTGTAGAAATAAACGATAGCTGTTCCTCCACTATCAGCAGGCTGAATTTTGAATATATTATCCCCCTGCCAGTTATGATAAGGGTGGGAAGATAAATATGTCTGGTTAGGGTCAAATTCGTTTAAGTGCTGTTTTGTCGAAAGAGTATAGGTAACTCCAGCATCATAAGTAATTTCCATTTTTCGGGGCTGTTTAAAATCAGTTGTAGTTACGGTCCCTAGTCCATTAGTGCCAAATCCAACTCCAACTGTCCCAATAGCATAATCCTCATTAACTGAAACTAAAGCATTAGTCATTTCGTCTTTCCATTCGTTAATCCAGTTGTCAACCGTATTATCAGTTACAAACTCAGCATTCCAAAGACTGTTTTTAACTCTATCTCTTAAAATTGCTAAGGAATAAAAATTGGGGGTTACAACAATCCAGTCACTTTCCGAAGAAGTTAGGGGGATTGAAGAATTCCTGAAATATGTTCTATAAGCATAAGAAACGGAACCTGTCGTATCATCAAAAAGGGTGTACCCTTTTTTCGTTGCAGGATCGTAATTATCAGGAGTAATAGTAACTGTTCCATCGGTAATAGCCGTTGCCGTTCCGGAAGTACCGGCTGTTGATCTTTCAAAAACAACTTGATTCCATTTAATGCCGTAAAGCGGAGTATCAGCGGGGTGTTCATATCGTGAGGCAGCGGTTGAAGTCCCCAAAGTTCCGCTGGGGGTACCGCTTAATAGTAAAACTTCTGCTGTTTCCTCTCCTGTTTCACCTATCTGAATAGCCCAAGCACTACCAATACCATTACTATTTCTAAGGCGAAATACCGTAGTCCCGGCTGCCTCAGTATTACTTAAGTAAGTCTTAGGAGCAGTTTCCGTGAGGTTATTTAAACTTTTTATAATCATTTACCAGTATTTACTTTGTAAACCTGACCCTATCGAATAATTCACTACTAAATAAGGGTCGCTGCCAACTCCCGATTGTTCAGAAAAGTAAGCAAGTATTTCCTGTTGGGTGGGGTTTGCTGGATCACTATTGTCAAAATCATAATTTGTACGGATTGCAAATTTTGAAAAGCCCGACGTGCTAATATTAGCATCACCGTCGGCATCCAAAGCAATATTATAGTCCGTGTCGACAACTTTCCCTGCTGTATCAAATCTTGTTGCGGTAAATTCTGTTGTTCCAACCAAGTCATAATCTGCAACCGCTAAATCCGTGTTTGAAACTACTGTACTGGCAACTAATGTAAAGGTCGGCCGTGTTCCCGTATCTGCCCCCCAACCTGAAAATTTCCAATGAAAAGCGTTGCCTGTTAAAATCTTCGCTCCCGGACCAACTACTGAAGTGTCGAAGTGGAAAAAGGAACGGCCAAGGGTTCGTGTTGTCCCGTTGCTATTGGCAATTGCCATATAAGTAGCGGCTTGGTCATCTGTGGCAACCGTGCCTGTGGCTGCATCCCGTACATTAGTCCAGGTA
>CAYGGY010000137.1:0-3392 GCA_964349405.1 uncultured Ohtaekwangia sp.
TTTTACTGACACCGTAACCGGCTTGCAGGGCACATATAAATATGGCTACAACACGAGATAGAATATTAAATACCAGTCTTAAATTGTTTAATCAGCGTGGCGTTGATGCTGTGAGTATGAGGGATATTACGGCCAAACTGGAAATCCGTGTAGGCAATCTTACCTACTACTTTCCCACTAAAAACGACATCATTCATGCGCTGTGTTTGGACTTTATTGGCAAGGTAGATGATGCCGTTAAAGAGATTTTCACCTCGCCAACGAAAAATATTTTTGAGATTATGTATCGGCAGGCCGATATTATATTTTCAGTTCAACTTAAATATCGTTTTATTTTCACAACACGCTATGCCGAAATCCTCACCTCAATTCCCTCTCTACAGCAGCATTATCAAAAAGTTTTAAAAACAAGGTTTGACGAATGGATGCAATTCAACACCATGCTGGTTCAACAAGGACTGGCTAAAGCGCAATTGGTTGAAGAATCTCATACCCTGAGTTACATATTAAATATACTGGCTCTTTTCTGGCATCAGGAAGCAGCCATATATTTTCCCGAATTCACGGACGAGCAAAAAAAAAATCAAGGGCTATCAGTTATGTTTCACGCCTATAAACCGTATCTGACAACGAAAGGACTTAATCAATTGATGCCACTACTGAAGAAACTGGATCATTACTAAACTATATGATCGGCAGCCGCAAATATTAGTGTAATGACCTATGGTTCGTAAGAATATGTTTTTGTTTCTATTGTTCCCGTGCTTAACATTAGTCGTAATGAAGATCATTTATCTTCGTTTTCCTCTTCTTCCTTAAAAGGCGATATCATCACAAAGGCACTTCTCTTTGGAGCTGGCATAATGCTATGTTCACCGCGCATAACTTTCCAAATATCTTCATTGAAGGCGATATCGGGTGCAGCATCTTCGCGACTAAAATCAAAATTTAATTTTTTAGCGGAGGCCACTACTTGGTTTCTTTCGTTGATGTCCACATTGGCATTTAACGCTGTGTAAGGTTCGGGCGACAAATCTTTTGTGAAGCAGCGATACATAGGCGTGGCTCCCGCATCATATTGACTCATGGGTGGAATGCCCAAAATCAATTCAATCGTGCGCAGCATAGCCGTTGTGGAGTACACGGTATGGTCAACCGATTTCCTTTTCACATAAGGGCTGATGACATAAGCGGTTGAGCGGTGCGCATCAACATGATCGGATCCGTTTTGTGCATCGTCTTCCAAAATAAAAACAACCGACTGGTTCCATATGCTGGATTTCGATAGGTGTTCAATAAATCTACCCACTGCCAAATCATTATCGGCTATTGAAGCCTTTACACTGTATGCACCGGCTTTGGAGCCTGATGTATGATCGTTGCCAAAGCGTATGCTGCTGAATTGTGGAACAGCATTTTTGGCAAGCAAGGAATCAAAGTCAACTTCCCATTGTTTTTCCCGATCCACGTCTTTGAAGTCGAGATCCCATCCTGTAAATTTTTTACAGAAATTATTTTCAACACCCGGATAGTTGGGCACTCCGTCATCCACAAATTCACCGTACGTGCGGAATGAAACATTAGCCCGCTTACAAAAATCCCAGATGAAACCGTTTTTTGGAAATGCTATTTCCCGTTGCCCTTCGTATCCATATTTCCCGCCTCTACCGCCATAACTCGTTACCCAATTTTTTTCAACATAATCATTGGCATAGGCAGCCGTTGACCAGTTGTGTCCATCGGCAGAAACCTCGGCATCCACATAAAAATTATCGAGCAGTACAAAGTCTTTCACCAACTTATGTTGATTGGGTGTGAGGTATTCCGGGAAAATGCACAAAGACGAATCGCCATTTCCTTCTTTGATATCGCCCAATACCTGATCATAGGTCCTGTTTTCCTTGATGATATAAAACACATATTTGATCGGGGATTTATCTCCTATTTTTTTAGGTATTGGATTTCCTTCTTCCCCTTCAGCCTCTTGTTCCTTCAGTTTGCTATAGGGTGTATTCAATGCGACCACATGCGAATAGATGCCAAGAGTTTCTTCATCAGGTACATCCATGATGGAAAGGGTTCCTTTGAATAATCCACCGATGTATTCAATCACTTCTTTGTTGGCTTCCGGATTGGCCCCCACTTGTTGGGATTTTTTCTTCTTCAATGGATTGGGCCCCTTTGGATTGGGCTTTGAACTGAACCCCTTGCCGTTGGTAACGTAAATTTTGTTCCCGATTGTTTTCACAGAAGTTGGATACCAACCCGTAGGGATAAACCCTTTCGAACGGCTGTTCCCTTTTTGGCTCACATCAAAAACGGCAAGACAATTGTTGTCGGCATTGGCTACGTATAGTGTATTCTCATCATGCGATAAGGCAACTCCGTTGGGTGTTGTGCCGATGGGCGAATCAGGAAATAAAGAAGCCGATATGTGTTCGAGTAGTTTGTGGGAAGATATTTCAATAACCGAAACAGTATTGTCATTACCATTCGGCACAAAAAGATATTGACCATCTTTTGTAAATACCATATCGTTGGGATGGCTATTGGTTTGAATCTTTCCATTTATTTTTTCACTGGCCAAGTCATACGCTATTACTTGACTTCCGCCCCATAAAGAAATATACAACTCATCTGTGGCGGGTGAGAGTTTGCAGGTGTAGGGCTCTGCTTCCAACTTTTCCTCCTTGATTACTTTTCTTTCATTCAAATCACAGATGAAAAAAGATTTAGAATCTTTGGCCACCACATACAAACGGTTTCGTTTCGAATCAACACAAAGTCCCCCAGGAGAAATATTATGTTTTACATCACCTAATTTAACTTCACCATCCACTTTGAGCTTGCCATTTTCTATTTTATAAATCACCACCAGGTTATCATTGCCACCGGAAGCATACAGAAATTGTTCATCTTCACTGAACGCCAGCCCTACCCACGATTTTTTTATTTCCACATCATCCAGCACTTTTTCGGTTTGGGCATCAATGAGGGTGATTGACTGAGTGCTTTGCCCGTTGTTGGTAACGGCTAAGAGCTTTTCGGATGGTGAGACCACCAGGTTAAGCGGAAGGTCATTCAATGGAATGCTGTTTCCCACTGGCGTTAACGACCAGCCATTTGGCAAGGTCACTTTTGAGTCTATCAATTTTTTGAACAAAATCGATTCTTCAACTGATGATTCATTTGTCTGGCGCTGATTACAATTCATCAACATGAAACTAAACAGCAGCAGAATGAGGTAGTACTTCATACTTTTTCGTTTGTAGTAAGATAAATAAAAATTTAAGCAGGATATAATCTCCTATTTAAAACATTGAAAATCTAATCAAGATGGATATCTATAATGTTCTTGTCCAAACAATTATTTCTCCGCAAAGAATTCTTTC
>CAYGGY010000138.1:0-3368 GCA_964349405.1 uncultured Ohtaekwangia sp.
AGCAAATGAGAAAGAGATGATGAAGAAAGGAAGTGGCGTATGGTAGCGGACAGAAAGAGGCGATTGCGGGATGGAAGGGAGTTCGATCATCTCTTTCCACCCCCAGGTGAAAAAGATACTACGATAAAGAAGAGTGCGAATGTAGAAGACACGATGAAACTTATTCGCACGGCATTGCCAAAGACGTTGTGGCAAACGGAAAAGATTGCGAAGGTATTGAAAGGTCGGACGCTGGAAGAAACCTGTTCCAACATCTGGCACTTCGTGTACCAACACATTCAGTACAAAAGAGACGAGGAAGGAGTTGAGCAAGTACGCAGTCCCAGAAGGGCATGGAGCGATAGAAAGACGGGAGTTGACTGTGACTGTTACACCGTATTTATTCTCTCCATCCTCCGGTCTCTTGATATAGACTGTCTCGCCAGGATAACGAAATATCCGAAGCGGTATCCGGAAGTTCCCAGATGGCAGCATGTATATCCGATTGTACCGAAGCCTGGTCATCTGGAGGACTACATAGATGAACGTGATTACTACATCGTGATTGATTGTGTGAAGGACAGGTTTGATGATGAACAACCTTATTTAGAATGTAAAGACTACGATATGAGACTGGATTATTTAGATGGAATGGAGAGCGATGCGCAGAAGGATGAAATCCAATTCATAGAACATGAAAATGTTGACCTCTCTGATCTTGCTTCACTGTATGATGAAGACGAGATGGGAAATATTTTCAAGAAAATCGGAAGCAAGGTTAAGACCGTGACAAAAAAAGTTGGCACGGTTGCCCAAAAGGTTGGCGACAAGGCAGGTGAAGGAATCCGGTTTGTGAATCGCTATGCCAATCCTGCTACCGTCCTGCTTCGAAACGGATTCTTACTGGCGATGAAGAACAACATGATGAATGTGGGGGGCAAACTTCGCTATGCCTATTTATCCGATGCCCAGGCTCAGGCCAAAGGCATTAACCTAAATGAGTTGAAGAAATTGCGATCTATAAAGGATAGAGCGGAAACAGTTTACTGGCAAGCGGGCGGTAAAAAGGAAAATCTAAAAAAAGCAATTCTTAGTGGAAGAGGTAACAAAGATAAAAAGGTACCACTTAGTGGATTTGAAGGAGTGTATGGGTTCGGTGATGTCTATGCGGATGAATACGAGTACAACATCATTCATAGCAGTGACATGCAAGGTCTCGGAGAGATTGCTACAGGAACAGCACTGGCAGCAGCAAGTTCTGCGGTAGCAGCCATAGCAGGCGCGCTAAAACAAGTCAAAGGTTTATTCAGCAAAGGTGGTGGTGATGAGCAAGCCTTTCAAAGTGAATCAGATGGAGGTGGCGAACCATTGCCAGCAACAATTTCAGAAGATGAAGAGGCATTGATTGCAAACACATCGGCATCAGCTACAACAACCCGATCCTACACGCCTGCAACAACGATCAAAACAAATGAAGCAACAAAAATTTATTCAGCTCCTGCTGCGACTTCTCAGCCTGTATTATCAAATGAACCTGCCTCCAGCGGAGCTATGCTTGTGCCAGGTGAAAGTGCATCAACAAGCGATGCTGTTCAAACTCAGGATGGTTCAGAGAAGACTGGCTTCTTACAAAAGACTACGACATGGGTAAAAGAAAATCCTGGTAAGTCGCTGCTTGTCGCTGGAGGAATTATCACGGGAGGAGTTCTCCTAATGAGAGCAATGCGAGGCGGTTCGGGAACGAATGGATTGGAGGGTGTTCCTCCAAAAAAGAAAAAGGCAAAAAGCAAGACTCAATCCGGGAGCAAGAACAAAAAAGAAAAAGTGAAAGCACAAAATCTATTATAGACATGGCAAAGCAAAAGAAAAGCAAACAAGGTAATGCGCTCTTTGGGACTACTCAGGTAATGGAGCACCCGATAGCGCAGACGGTAACAAAAGGTGGGCTTGTGTTACTGACAGCAATCGCAGCAGGTGGCGCAGGTGCGGCACTTGGCAAGCACTCACTGCTTGCTGGAATTCCGGTGACACTGGTGGGTTTCCATAAGAATAATCCATACATCATCGCGGCAGGTCTTGGACTTACGCTCAGCAACGGATTTCAAAATCAAAACAAGACTACCACTGTACAAGGCGTAGATGGATTTGATATGAAACAAATTGCTGAACAAGCTAAAGATCGTGTGGGAACATTCTTCAAGAATTTCTCAGAGAAACTGTACGTAAGCAAAGCAGAACCTACTGCAACAGCGGGACTCGCTGGTGAGAATAACGAAGAGCAAGTAACCTACTTCGTCAATCCATACAACAATTCGAAAGAGCTGGATATGTCAGCCATTGACAGAATCCAGGAACAGATCGCGAACATGAATGGAATGAACGCGGTGGAAGAAATGGAAAGAGAATTCTAAGGTGGGGAGTGCAGCGGAGTTTTTTTCGTTCTCATTTTTCTCCTGCCTGCATTCTCACCTTTTGAAAGTTTTAAATAAAAGTAAATAGTAACAAGTAAACCAAAGTAAAATTATGCTGGGAGCATTAGGACAACTCATGGAGAGTGAGTACACAAACCCAACGGAGTTGTTGGGTCTGAATGGAGAGATGGATACCGAGTTGTTAGGGTATCTGAATGCGCTGAACCCTGTGCAACGGGCAAAGGCGATGAGTAAGATTGTGAAGCGACATATTCCTTCACAGGGATCACGTGCAGAGTTTGAAAAATTCTTTGTAGAACTGCCAAAACACATTAAGGAGCAATTGCTCCAGGGCAAGCTTCGTTTGGCAGATCAGTTGATCTATACGATCAAGCCAATCAAAGGTGCAAAGACGATCAAGATGTTTGAGAGTCAGGATGTGAAGGAAGTGAATCTGCGTAACATCAGTAATGCCAAGCTTCCAAAGAACATGGCGTTGCTCGTGTCTGGAATTTATTTGCTTCATGGTATAGCCGCTTCGCTTGACATTGATGACATCAAAACCACCAAGTTTGATACCATCGAGAACGTGGGTGCGCTTGCCAACGGTGAGTTCAAACTCAAGGCCAACAAAAAGCAATTGGTGAGCGATACTTCCAACAGGAAGTTTGTGACCACACAGTTTGACATGGTACCAAAGAGTTTTTACAAACTGGCGAACCCTCGTCTGATTCATGACGATGTGGACATCGAGTTTGAAATTGAACTAGGAACCATCAAGGGTCTGGATGCAAACTCAGTTTTGTATGTAGGTCTTGAAGGAACAGCAACCATTCCTTAGTAGATCATGGAGAAGCGTTTAGTGGATAAAATCTACACCTTCCTGGTGGACGCGGAAGGGCAACCGGTGAGCAAGAAGTTTGACCTGGATAAGAATGTCAAAGTGGTACACGGTATCATGATGAGTTCAGACAGACC
>CAYGGY010000139.1:0-3362 GCA_964349405.1 uncultured Ohtaekwangia sp.
GATATTTTGTTTCTCTTTGTATATTACCTTCATTAAGGTCATTAGTTTCATCCCAACAAACTGTAATTTTTGTTTCGTAATCTTTAATTTTTGTTGAAAACTTGCTTAGCTTTTCTAATACATTGAAATTCTCCTCAGAGTGAATACTAACAAGTTTAACACCTTTCCATTCATTAGATTCTTCGAATGTTTGAGCAAGAATCCTTAACTTGTTCTCATCATAATTGATAATTCTTGATAAGTGGGGAGTAATATTCCAAGTGTAATTCCCGCTCACTTTGTCTTTTATTTTTAATCCTCCAACGATGCCATGATTGCTATGGTTAAATGACCCATCTATTGTAGTTGGGTGATATAAATTATTGATAGAGGCAAACTTTATGATTGAAGATTTTAGTCCGCAATAAATATTGATGCCAAAAACATTCCAGTGCAATATTTCTGAGAATAACTTCAAAACATTAACGAATTGAAAATGATACTTAAGGCGTGTATAAATTTCACTTCTCAACACTGTCCCATTAGGGTCATCATATACCCCCTCTGGATGTAATAGTCCTAAATAACCTTTATCTGCGGTTAGTGATAATCCGTTTTCCAGTACGCACTTGTATAAATTAGTCTGTTGACCCACCAACAAAGGATAATTCTGTGTAGCATTCATAAAGAGCGCAGAGCTCTCAGTACCAATGTATTCCTCGTAATATCCCTTTTTTTGTTCTTCAATAGACAAATAAGACTCCTGTAATTTTCTTACAGTAGGAGCGGTAGTTTTTCTTATAAGTACTTCTGGATATTGCTCAGCTATAATATCCTTCTCTTCAAATTGTAATTTTATCCAAGGTGGGTTACCCACAATTACGTCAAAACCCCCGCGCTCTTTAAACACTTCCAGGAATTCCAGCTCATGATGAAAGAAACGGTGTTGTTCACGCAAAGCTTCTACTGTATGTAGGCGGGTTTCGTTACCAAATAAACCAGAGGTGTCGGCTGCCCGTTTTTTAATATTGGTTAATATTTCTTCAGCCTTGGCGTTTTCGGGCAACGAGGAAAGATCAATTCCTAAAATGTTTTCAATCTCGTTATGCCATTGTTCACGTGTTGGCAGATCCCCCACGTAGCGAGCATCCCAAAACCACAGACTGCACCAATAGTCCATCACCATCCGCAGTTTGTAAAAGGGTGCGCTTCGTGCATTACGGCTTTCGGCAAGTCGTTCCTTTTCATCATAACCCTTTATGGGCATTTGCGGGTTAGCTTGTCCGTACACCGCGTAGGCACTGGTGGTGTCTTTAATAATTCCTTTTATCTGCTTATAATGTTCCTCCAGCAAAGCGTCAATTACTCTACACAACTTTTCCAGGCGGTTGCACTCCGAGGTGGTCAGTGGTTTTTTAAATTCTTTTTTCCAGTTAGCCACTTTTTTCTTCTGGGCATCATTGAGTTCTTCCTTTATTAAGGAGATACCCGCAGAGGCCACCATGTTTTCATCGGGTAAGAGAAAGTGATAAAACTGTTTGGGTTTACGAGTAAGGTTGCCCTTCTTGTCCCATGTTATTCGAGCAGGTGTCTTGTTCCACCACTCTTTAGGAAAGGGTGTTTCCCTTTGTTTTAGTGTCCCTGTTTTGGGGTATTCTGTAACAATATCCTTCTCATCATAAACTTTCAACCAGCAACCCACTACCGCATTACCCGTACCTAAACGATGTGCGAAGAAAGGTGTCTCCATGTTTCGGTGCATACAGTTGAGCCACAAGGAAAGTTTACCAAGTTCAACAGCGGTGGGGTTCAAGTCTACTCCATATACATTATTTGCAGCAATGTAGGCCTTCACCTTCTGCATCTCTTCGCCATAGTTACCTGGCACAATGCGCTTGCGGTTTCTGCGTACCTCTTCAGTTTCTTTCAGTTCCAGATAAGCATCGGCCAACTGATTGATTACTTCATTGTGGAATGCTGCCGCACCCATGGCAGGTTCCAGAATTTTAAGTTTCAGAATTTCATCCGCACAGTCTTCTCCTTTTTCCTGCCGTTCTTTCAATGAATCAATAATACCTTTAAGCGTGTACTTCACCGTAGTTTGAGTGAGCACTTCGGGTGTATAATAAGAAGCAGATTTTTTCCGGTCGCGGCCATTAAGGCGATACACAAAATATCCTTTCGGAATTTGTTTGTCGTATTGCGGAGTCTCAGGGTCTTTTAAAATTTCTTCTTCTTTGAAATCATCTCTTCGCAGCAGTGGCACGAGGAATGTTCCTTCTTTACCATCGGGATCATCGGCAGCTTTTACTTCAATCAACGGTTCGGCTGCAAAGAAGCCACTATAAGCCAGTAAGCTCTCATACACACTACCCAACTGGTTTATTCCAAGATTGGCATACGATATTCTTCCTCTGCGCTTGCCTTTGCTGGGATCTGTTAATGAAAGGCGCTTGATAATATTTTGAAGTACAATGTTTCTAAATGCTACTCCCGATAGATGCTTCAACTCGTTATTATCAAACAAGGGGGAATCCAAAGGTTTCATTTCAAAACCATGATTCGTTTTAATGCCATTGTGTAAGAACTCAAATAGCTTCCACAACGTGGCAGAAAAGAAATGACCATCACGAGCAGAGTCAGAACCTAAATGAACGAACTCCAGATCGCGCAACATTTCAAGGCTATAACCCTTCTGGTATGTATCATCTTTTACGGGCAATATCTCCAGGTCTTCACGCGCTTCGGCATAAAATAAAAAGAGCAGGCGATAGACCATGGTAAGACATTCGTCTTTCAGTTCTTTGGCAAATCGCTCATCGGCCATTAACTTTTCAATGGCCTCTTTTTCCTGGGGTGTTCGTGCTATGTTTTTCTTATGCCAGATCGCTTCGTTGGCGAGACTTTCTACTGCATAGATTACACCTTTCTTTAAGTTTTGAGTAACGCCATAGGCTGCTTTGTGTGCATCGTCATCCAATGACTGTAGTAAGCTGTCAGTCTCGCCTAAAAAGTTTTGCCTGGCCAGCAAGGCATAGAACAACGCCAGGTAATCGCGGTTAGCAGGGTCCTTCGACTCGATGAATAATTCTTCCAGGTCAAACAACAAAAAGCTATCGTACTTCCATTTTTCATAGTGAACGAGAAATAACTTTGCGCCAGCCAGTACGATCACATATACAGGTCGGTCATCTTCGGGTAATAGGAACAATTCAGAAAGCGCTTCTTTGATTACGTCTGGTTTGAGAGTAATCTCACCCCACGTAGCCGGAAATACTTTTTCCCAATCTTCCTTCACCCAGGTTTGTTCATAAATACCATCCGGTGCTTTTTCGCCTTCACGCACCATGCGTGTTGCCCAGAAGCTCTATGAACAGGGCCTT
>CAYGGY010000140.1:0-1368 GCA_964349405.1 uncultured Ohtaekwangia sp.
CGTGAGGTTTAAGTGATATGCCCAAGTACTCGATGTATCCACACGTGTTTTATATGATACTGCCGATAAAGCGTTTGTAAAATCCTCGGCTAAGGCGTTAATCTTTCCGCGCATCACAAAGCGATCTCTCCGTAAACTTTGGTTATGATCACCATCCCATTGGCTATCGGGAAAGTAAAATTGAAAACTTCGTTGCTTAAGATTAAGTGCCACAAGAGCCTCTGCTAAATCCTGAATACGCACCAGGTCTGCATCTGAGAGAATAGCATTTAACTCTTCTAAAGTATCCATGTCTTCTCTTTTGAGTGATTGCATACCTTGAATAATGTTATAAAGTTTCTCTAATGTATTCGCACTTACAGGGACATTACCACGCAAAGCCATAATGGTATCGTTCAACTGACTTTGACTGATAAGTTCTCCATCCTCAAGAATTGCATTGAGTTTAGAAAGCGTATTAATATCGTTTACCGTTAGTCCAGGCATACTTCCTCCCTGAAGCTTTAAATAGATTTTATAAAGCAGCTCATCGGTTCTTGAATAAAATGGCGGAGTAAGTCCTTCCATTAACTATTGATGTTTGGTTTAAAAACCCACCCCAAAGCGATGGCTGCGAAAACAGTTGTCGCTGTTATTACTCGTTTGAGTGTAATTCTTCTGAGCGATCTGAAATCAATCAGTGTGTAGCTGAATTTATTTCCATAAAGCTTTGCATGATTTTTACAAAGCTCCATGAACACCAGAAAGTCATCCGCGCTTTTAAACACCTGGCATCCGGCAGAGTATTGGTCAATGGATTTGGTTGTCCCTGAAACAGAAGCTCTGTGGATGTTGATACCAAAATGCCCTGTTTGTTTTTCGCCATTGTTAAAGTCCAGAATAGCATCGCGGTCATAGTCTCGTATAACAGTTACTGGCTTTTGCTGAACAAGAGCTTCATACTTTCCCCGATGTTTGCCAATGGAATATGCATCTACATTTTGACCCTGGGCAAGAATGGCAGTGCCTTGAGGGTATGATGGATTGTTCAACCAGAATGTCCCAGGGTCAGTTGTGGCCGGATAGATATGGTAATTCCATTTGCCATTGGGCAAAGTGTAAAACACATGAATCTCATCATCAAAGGAATTTGATTCCACACTTTTACTTCTTAGCCCAACGATGTTAAGCTCATAAGGCCTTGTGTAGAGAACAAAGCCGTACTCTTTCAAAATTCCTTTTATTCTTGATAGCATGTGTTTTACTCTTTACTTGTTTGATTTATGCAGCTTGCTTAAAGCGGAATGAATTCACTCTGGTCATCCATCCATCATAGAATACAATTTGGTCTGGCCTTCTCTTGATGATGTTGTTCAAGAATACCTGACG
>CAYGGY010000140.1:1468-3198 GCA_964349405.1 uncultured Ohtaekwangia sp.
GCATCTTCTTCACTGAGTTTCCTGATGTCTTCTGCATCAATGTCTCCATCACCATCTTTGTCATGGCCGTGTTCCTTCCACACGGAAAGAATGACT
This sequence comes from uncultured Ohtaekwangia sp., assembly GCA_964349405.1. Taxonomy (GTDB): domain Bacteria; phylum Bacteroidota; class Bacteroidia; order Cytophagales; family Cyclobacteriaceae; genus ELB16-189. The sequence goes on from CAYGGY010000140.1 coordinate 1,565, forward strand.
CCATACTTAGTCGGGCCTCCTTTATCCAATGGATGATTCACATACCCTCCCTCTAATCGCAGGAGTTTTCCTGCGAAGTTTTCAAACTTTGCCATTGTTGTTAATTGGTTGTTTTAATTTTAAGTGTACTTCACGTCCTGCGTTGGGACTTTCAGAATGCTGTTATCAATAGACTTGAACCATGTCATTCCATTAGCGACTTCCAATTCGTCTCCGAGTATTGTATTCCTGCGCACAGGTATCCGGTTATTCCGGGCATCTGTTACCACTGTTTCGCGGATCGTGACGAGGTCTTTGTAGAGCCGTATTCCCTGAAGGCTCCACGTTCCCGTACTGCTTACTTTTAAACCTATGCGCAGGAATTCATTTCGTATCTGCACCCTGGCAGCTTCATTGCTTTTGAAAGCATATTCAAGAAGATCAGTTACAATGGTCTTAGAGATAAAGCTTTGCTTCTTGTAGTACTCATTCACCGCTGAATATTCTGTTACAGATTTTAGCTGTTTTAAAATATCCATCACCTGAGCAAGATTTTTGCCTTGCGCACCTTTGTAAAGACTCTCCGCTAATGCCGAAGGATTGAATATTACCTTGACAGAACCTTTAGTCGAACCTGTTATTTTGTTGAAGAGTGTCTCATCTACCATTTCAGGATAGCCCGCTGTCTTTAAAGCTCCCGCTGTTTGTGGTCCGAATTGTCCATCAATCATAATGGATGGAGTAGTCTTCGCCAAAGCCTGTTGAAGCATTGTTACTCGTGTACCTCGGCTTCCTCTCTTCAAAGGGAAACTGTCACTGGCTGAACTCAGAACTTTTGACGTGAAGGTGCTAAACGGAGCAGGTAGTGTGTTGTTGATAATGATGGTATCGTTGTTGTCTGAAGGCAACTGATTTTGTTCAGACAACTTCTTTCTTTTGATTCTATCATATACCAGATAACCACCACCGCCAAGGGCAGCTAAAGCCAATGCATAGATAAATACCTTCGCAGGTTTAATAGCACCTTTCTTGCCTTGACTCTTTTTAGAGGCAACGGTCTTTTTTGCTTTCGGCTTTTTCGCTTGCGCTTTCTTCTTTCCCTTCGATGCCTTCTTCGCCATTAGTTCTTCGCGTTTAAAATCCTTATCAGCTCGTTATACTCCTCACTGCTCAACTCGTCTTCCAGGTCTGCATTCAGACTTCTTCCATAAAGGTTGGCGTACTCCTTCTGTACTTTCGAGTACATGCTCTTGGATGGTATCTCGCTGAATACCTGAATCACCATCTTTTCATTCGTTCCCCAACCTGCGTAGTTGTCATTATCAAAAGCCATCTTCAATTGCTTGGCAAATGTTGCCGGATCACCAACTTCAAGACTATGCTTTTGCGAAACATTCGCTCTTGTCTTCTTGTAAAAGTGACGCGCCAGAAAAAACAGTCCGGTAGCAGTGCCAAGTCCTAGTGTCGAATAGATCACTATGTTCTTGAAATTTTGAACCTTCCCTATGTTCATGGCTTACTTGTCCCTTCTTTAGTTCTTTATAGCCCCAAGGCTTTTTTAGCCAGGGATGTTTTCATTGGGTCATTCTTGACCACATCGGCAAGCTTTGCTATTTCGCGTGCCTTTAACTTCTGCATCAAGATGGATGCTGCTG
>CAYGGY010000141.1:0-2961 GCA_964349405.1 uncultured Ohtaekwangia sp.
AGACGAGCATTTCAACATGACGTTGTGGAATAAAGCTGCTGAGGACCTCTACGGCTGGAAGAAAGAAGAAATTCTGGGGCGAAACGGTCTTGAAACCCTGAAAACAGAATGGCCCGAAGCAGATGTGGAAAATATGAGGCGCAGCGTGGCAGAGACAGGCCGCAGACAGGGGGAAGCCACACAACTTTGTAAGGATGGAAGACGGATACCAGTAGAAATATCTTCGTTGGTATTGCGCGATAAGCAAGGTAAGATTTCCGGATATGTCAGTGTCAACCGGGATATCACCAAACGCAAACAATCCGAACAATTAGTACGAGAATCGCAGCAAACTCTTCAGGAAATGGGTGATAACTACCCGGGCTTGTTTTGGGTACGTGACATGAAAACAGGATCGATTATTTATGCCAGCCCTACATGGAAGGAATTGTTGGGCGAGCAGCCCGCCATCGGTTCTCATTTCAGCGCCTTACTGAAAGCCGTGCATCCCGAGGATATCGAATTGGTTCGAAGAGGATCACCAGAATTATCCAACATGAACTTTGACCAGGAGATGCGCATGGTTGATGCCAGTGGGCAGATGCGTTGGTATCGCTTACGTGCATTTGGCATTAAAGACAGCACCAATCAAATCTATCGCGTAGCTGGCATTGGTGAAGAAATCACCCAACGTAAAACGGCTGAAGGGTCTTTGATCCAAAGTGAAGAACGGTTGCGCCTGGCACTTAAAGCTGCCAAGCAAGGCATTTATGATTTAGACCTGGCAACCGGTGGCGTTACGGTTACCGATGAATATTCGATGTTGCTGGGCTATGATCCAATCACATTTACGGAAACCTATGCTACCTGGGTTGAGCGTTTGCACCCCGAGGAAAAAGAACACGTGCTTGCAAAGTATGAAGGGTACCTAAAAGGAGAATTGGCAGAGTTCAAAGAAGAATTCAGAATGCGCACCAACTCAGTAAACTGGTTGTGGATATTGTCTTTTGGTAAAATTGTGAGCTATGATACCTCCGGAAAACCGATGAGGGTGATTGGCACCGTCACCGATATTAGCGAACGCAAAAAAATTGAAGAAGAACTAAAAATAAAAGAAAATGCTATCGATGCTTCCTTAAACGGAATTGCATTTGGAGACCTACAGGGAACCATCTATTATGTGAATGACTCCTTCCAGAAAATCTGGGGTTATACCAACCGAAATCAAATCATCGGAAAAAATGCTACTACTTTTTGGGAAAACCCACAAGAAGCACAACAGGTAATCGTTGCCGTAATGACCCACGGCTATTGGATTGGCGAGATGAATGCCATTCGGTATGATGGCACTAAATCCACGCTCCAGCTAATGGCCAACCTGATTCAAGATGCGCAAGGAAAACCCGTTGCCTTGATGGCTTCCTTCGTGGATGTTACTGAGCAAAAAAAGACCGAACAATCACTCAAAGACAGTGAAGCAAAACACCGTGCATTAATCGAAAACATATCAGATTTAATTTTAATTATTGATGAAAATGGAATTAATCTATGGAATAGCCCTTCGGTAAGACAGTACGGAATTATACCAGAAGACGTTGTTGGCCAAAGCGCCTTTGAGTTTGTTCACCCCGATGATCAACACCGGCTGAATGAAACCTTAAAGTATGTGGTAAACCACCCTGGCGAAACGATAAAATTGCCCTCCCTAAAAGTATTGACTCCCACGGGAGAACTTGTGTTTTTTGACGATACGTTTACTTATTTGCCCGATGCGCCAGGCATTCAAGGGATCGTAGTTACCGTGCATGATATCACGCAAAGTAAGCGAGCACAGATTGCTTTACAAGAGAATGAATCGCGGCTGTTAACCTTGTTTGAAAACTCTCCGATACCCGTTTGGGAAGAAGATTTCTCAGAAGTCAAAAAACATATTGAAGCGCTGAAGTCTAAAGGGATAGTCGATTTCCGTGCCCATTGGAACGAGCATACTGATGATTTAATGCATTGTGTTTCTCTGGTAAAAGTTACTGACATTAATCAAACCAGCGTAGCATTTTTTGAAGCCAATGATAAAGCAGAAGTATCGCGCAACCTGCCTGGTTATTTTACCGAAGCCTCGCTGCCTGTTTTCAAAGAAGAACTGATTGCCCTGGCCAATGGTCAAACTTATTTCCAAAGCGAAATAGAGATCATCACCTCCAGCAGTGGGCTTAAGCAAGTATTGTTAAGCCTGGCTATTATGCCAGGCTACGAAAGCACACTTTCGAAAATATTGGTCTCTTTTGTAGACATCACCGAACGTAAAAAGGCCGAGCAACAGGTGAGAGAATCGCAGCAGACGCTGCAAGAAATGGGCGATAATTATCCTGGATTATTTTGGGTACGTGAAGCCGGCACAGGTGCTATTACATATGCGAGTCCTAGTTGGAAAGATTTATTGGAAAAGCAACCGATTATTGGCTCGCATTTCTCAACACTATTTAAATCTATTCACCCGGCAGATGTTGAACTTTATGAACAAGCCATATCTAAAGCCGAGTATACAGGATGGGATACTGAATTTCGTATGGTTGACCAACATGGTACCATTCGTTGGTTCCACTTCCGTGCATTCCCTATTCTCAATGAGAAGGGCATCACCTACCGTGTATCCGGATTTGGCGAGGAAATAACAGAACGCAAAAAAGCAGAGGCTTTACTGATCAATAGCGAAGAACGGTTGCGTGTGGCCCTGCAGGCAGCCAACCAGGGAATATACGATTTCGATCTGAGCACCAATGAAATTAATGTAACCGATCAGTATGCGATCATGCTGGGTTTCGATCCTGGCTCCTTTAAAGAAACATTTACTGACTGGGCAAATCGATTGCACCCCGAAGACAAAGAAAAAACTTTTGCATCCTATGAGTCTTACCTGAAAGGGGAAATTGATGGATACAAAGTTGAATTCAGGATGCAAACAAAATCCGGAAATTGGATATG
>CAYGGY010000142.1:0-2887 GCA_964349405.1 uncultured Ohtaekwangia sp.
TAGTATTTTTTTCATCGGTGTTAATCAGGCTGTCCAAAAATGCTTGCCGCTAACGTTTGTGCATATGACGTGCAGGGGTTTTTGAAACACGTCATTGTCCCACGTTGATATGCTAAATTAGTTGATTATACTTAATTGGCAACACAATTCCCCTGCATGGCATATGCATTTTGTTAGCAACATGTACCCTTCTTTCCTCACGTTTTAAGTTGTTCTTTTCGTTGTCGTCAAACTGTTACTGAATAGAATGGATTGTTCTGAAATAGGGTCATCTGTTTCTTATTCTTTTTTCCTTTGTTCATAAAACTTGATTATGAAACTATACACCCGCGGGGGGCAACCGTGGAGAATCTTTCGGGTTGTACCAACTACTCTGTCAAATATTGGTGCGCGGGGGCGGCACTCTTGGCAAAGCTTTGGTCTTGCGGGCGGGATGGTGCGGGCTTTGGCAAGTGTGCCGCCTGTGCCGGAATCTCTTTCGGGTAAACTAATCCTGCTTTTGCCTCTTTTATAATTCAAATCGTTCAATTTGTTCGACAATGAGGCTTTTTTGTCAGTCACATCGCGAGTTCTAACAGTTACACCGCAAGTTCCATGAATTACATCGGGAGTTTTAACAGTTACACTGCAAGTTCTAACAGTTACATCGCGAGTTCCATGAATTACATTGGGAGTTTTAACAGTTACGCTGCGAGTTCTAACAGTTACATCGCGAGTTCCATGAATCACATCGGGAGTTTTAACAATCACACTGCGAGTTCTAACAGTTACACTGAGAGATTTGAACGTCACGGAGGGAGTTTTAACAATTACGGAGCTTCATTTTAAAAACAGGAAGGGAATATTAAGAATGTCCCTTCCTGCTTTTAACTGATCTAAAGGGGCTTTTTAAGACTCGGCCCTTTTTGTGAATTTTAGGGCGCTTACTTGTTTATACTGGGGACTGGTTGAGCCAAATACGGACTTCACATATTGTTTTACGTCCAGTGCTGTATCGACCATTCCGGTTACTTCGCCATAAAGGGCTTTGTCGCGAGCGATACGTGCATTGCTTAAGCCGGTGGTGGCGTTAATTACGGCTGTGTTCTTTGCTCTCATATCGGTAAGTAACGTATTGAGAGCAGTGATTTTTAATTCATTCTCGTTCGGTATGTATTTAGGCTCGGCTGTGAGGGTTGCTATTAGCTGAGCGTAGTGGTCTATCATTTTATCATAGCTCTGTTGGGAAACGGAGGCTGTTTTGGGTTCAGCTGCAGCGGCACCCACGGCAACTGCTATTGGCTTTTCAATGGCCTTTGCCCTCCTGCCTTGAATTTTCAGGTTGGTTGACTTGGCATCGTCTAAGGTTTGTTGGGTAGCATCTGTTGCCGCCAGGGCACTAATGATTTTTGTGGCAAAACGTTTTAGTGGCTCAAAAAGAATTTCACGGGTATTGGTGGCATTATCGCTGGCGGTCTTTGCAGTTTTAACTGCCTGTAACGCGGTATTGCACGCTGTTAACTGGGTATTTAGCGCGGGTAGTTTAAGTGCTGCTTTTGACGGATTGTAGGTTACTCCGTAACCGGTGCAGAAGCTGATGAGGTCTTCGAAGGTTGCCACATTTTTGGCGTGGCCTGTCTCTGATGTACTTGCCATAAATTTTTTGGTTTAAATTTTTGAAAGTGGACTAAAGCAGACAAGCCTTATTACTTAAGGCTTGTCTGCTTTGATAAGGGAAATCTACTTTCAAACTACATTTATGGGCAATACCTATAAATAGGTATTTTTTGTATCAGATAAGAATACTTGACACTCGGTTAAATTTATGGCTAATCCTAACTACAATTATTCTGCGTCCGGTATGATGTCTGATGCGTGGGAACTTGGCTCTTGCCATTGCTTGGGTGTCGCATGGGATTGGTGCGGCAATGGCATGTGCCAAACGCGTGGGGAGAATCTTTCCCGGTTGCCGTGCGGTGGGAATTACATTAACAAATCTTTATCCTTTACTCAATCCTGTATTAATCTTTTTTCTTTCTCTGTCACAGGTCTAAGGAAACGTTTAATTATCCACGTACAGAATTTTTGTTAGTAGGTCGTCCTTCTTTTTTTTTATTATCTCTTGTCACCCGTGGAGAAACGTAAACGTGGGAGTGTCTGCCGTTACTTGATTGTCAGGGAGAATATGTCGGGTGGCGGAAGGGTATTGTTGCTAACGTTTGTGTTTGCGCAGTGGTGGCTTATCGAAGCCGCGTCCTGTCCACGTGAGCAAACGTAATATAAAAACTAAACTTCATACCTTGATGTCCGGCCACCATTGCGCAAACATTTTGTTAGCGAGCGTTTTTAATCTCCTTGGTGAATCCAAATAAATTGTTCTCCGTCAAAATAAAGTAGTCCACCAGACCCTTCCTGTTCTCTTATTTTAATTGCCGGTCTGTCCAACTTTACATTTCTTTCTCCGTCAATGTCCCCGTTTTCTTTGAACGTTGTCTCATATGTCTGTTTGTTGGTAAATATTTCCCAACTGTCTGCCCACTTAAAGTCATCACCTCCATTTTTAACTTTGTCCCCGGCACCCATTATAAAATATTTATGGTTTTCCTTGAACAGTATTATTAGTCCCTTTTTCTTATCAGTTTTTCTTTCTATTAATAATGCAAGGTCAACCGTGTTGTCGCCAGAGAAGTCTGCTTCTAAATATTGAGGCTTTAAGAAATCAGTCAACGAGTATTTGTCCAACAATTTATTAATTCTTTCCTGTCCCCAAGCTGGAATAGTTGATTGTCCCCATAGATGGAAACTAAAAAAGAGGATTAGAATTGTCGTAAGTGTCCTCATAAAAATGCTCGCTAACGTTTGTGCATATTCTGTGGCGGATTTCGTAGTCGTATATTTTCCCCCAGTG
>CAYGGY010000143.1:0-2879 GCA_964349405.1 uncultured Ohtaekwangia sp.
ACAACGATTGGCTATAACCAGTGGCGGCTTTTGAAAACTTTATTGTCCACCGTGACCAAACGTTGAACGAAGATAAAACTTTATACTTACACGTCAACCCGCCATTGGTTATAGCTGCTGTTGCCAGCTGGTGCTAGTCCCTTACTTCTTCAAATTTTCCAGTATCTAGGATTTTATATTTTGTCCTTGTTACTGTCAGTTTATCAGTTCCGTCAATTTCCCCGTCACCCGTTTCATTAAGGTCTCTAGTTGTTGTGCTGTCCGTATGAATGAATTCCTTATTGTCTTTTAAAGTCACAGTATTTCTTGAATAATATCCGATATCACCACCAGCTGTTTTAAACATGAAATAGGAGTCAATTTTCTTTCCTGTCTTGTCAAAGGTCATTAAAATAGGAGATCCTATGTCCGAAGGTGATATGCCAATAATTAAGTAGTAATTTTTTGATTCATCTATTTTAGCATATCCAAGTAACTCTGGAATTCTTTTCTTAATTCTTAATAGAAATTGATCATTCTCGATTGCGAATGGTTCATAAGGAATCCCCTCGTCTGAGTCAAATGTCATTGGAGTCGATAATGCAGGCAAGGAATCAACTATATTTTTAAATTCTTTGTCTATTGAGATAAGTAATGTTTTGCTTGAATCAATTTTATTAGGCGTCTCACTCGCTAGATTATTTGTCTTGGATTTGCAACTAAAAGCTATTGGTATCAGTATTATTAAAAGTCTTTTCATCTAATCTTTATTTATGCACTTGCTGGCAACGTTGGTGTTTCTGCAGTGGCGGGCATAGGAGGCCTTAACAATGGAGCGAAGCGAAATGTTAAGGCCGACCAGTTGCGACCTGTCCCACGTGATGAATGTATATAATGAAACCGAAACTTAATGAGGACACCGAACCCCGCCATTGCAGAAACATTTTGTTGTGGGCCGTTGGGTTTCGTCCATAGTTGTCAGCCGTTCTCTGTCAGTTATTTATATGTAATTAATGGTCAACAATAATTCTTTGTGATGTAGTACCAGTTTCGTCCGTAATCCTTAGATAGTAAATACCACTTGGTAAATCTCTTGTGTTGACATTAAGGTTAGAATCCTTGCTAACGTATGACTTTAAATCCTGACCAAACCGATCAAAAATTCGGATTTCAAAGTTACCAGGAGATTTAATCTGCTTGGAGTCCTGAGTTACCGATTGATTTATTGTTTGCATTACCGTAAACTGAGTACTTACAGTGTTAGGATAAATACTGTAACTGTAAAAGCCACAATTAAAAATTGTAAACCAATCAGAAAGTTCAATAGGCGACCATCCGCAGGCATTGGAGGTTTGCAAACCAATGCGATAACTTCCTACAGGGAGTTGAACATAAATATAACTATTATAGCCTTCTTCAAGAAGGTTTCCATCAAGAGACCACCTATATAAATCCGCTTGTATTGGAGGGGATGTTGCCGGCACAGCATCAAACCTAATTGGGATACTACTGCATTCTTCTGCGTAACCAGAGGGAATATAGCTGGGATAACTGCCTACCGTGAACCACATTTGTGCCCGTGCTATATAACAGTTTCCGGGCCCAGTTATAGTATAGGTTATATTTCCTGAACCGCTTGAAGTGCTGGAGAGGTTGGCAAAAGTTCCTGTGCCACTGGAAACAGTAACCAGCCAGGCAGGTTCAACTACCCAGCTTATGGCAGCATCACTGGGCAATGTGCCCACGAGCGCGAAACTGAGCGGAACCCCAGTACACACTACATCTGGTGTTGCTGCAATTGTGGGTACTTGATAGTTAATGTAACTCTGGAAGTTGGGCATTTGCATCCACATTATTCCGGTTTGGCTTCGTGAAAATTCATTTCTGCAATCCCCCGTAGTATAAGACAGGACGTTGTGTGTTGGAGGAGTCCAGAGATCACCCCAATTGTCCTCCCTAAAATCACCACTTGACGGAAGATTATAAACACAACCTGATACCCTTCTTGTCTGGTTTGGATCAGCCTGAGTATCGCATAAAAAATCACCATTTATTTCACATTTTAATTTATTGTCGGTTGTTAAGCATCCATCATACCAGTAGTTCTTTTTAACCCGACTCACAGACTCCTGATAGCAGCCGTTGGAGATGGTGCCGTTCCCCTCGCCAATGCCATTATTAGAGAGCAGAGATGCAAACCTGCCAGGGTGGTGAGTGTGGAGCAATCCAAGGTTATGCCCAATTTCATGCGCTAAGGTGCCGACAATATTTTCTGATGTTCTTTGGGAGCCTGATGGAATCTCATGAGTTCTCACATACAACGAATATTGGGTGAAGGGTATTGGATACTGAGGTAAACTGCCTTTGCCAAAGCTACCCTCGGGGGCAATGTTATATCTTAAAAATGTACATTAATACCTTTGCTGTTATCCGCTATGTATCTTTTACGCGACCAAAGGTCATATACATGAAGATTAGTTGATATTTGGTTATTGAAAAAATTGTTGGCTTCAATCTCAACTCTGTTTGTATAAAACTGAATACCTGTTCCGGCATTACGGTAAATTGTATTTACCTGACAAACAAAATCTCTTGCATCATTTTCAGTAATCGCAGAATTGGGATCATTGGCTCCATCGCGGTAAATAAAAATATTAAGGGGAACTAAAAATTTTGGTTCGAGAAACGAGCCTGTTCGATATTCAGGTGGTGCAGGAAAAGAAATATACTGTAGGCTGTTGTAGCCATTTTGAACGAGGTAATTCTCAATTACCGCATTATTCCCATAGTAAGGCAGGGATAAGGCTGTGGCAGAATCAAGGTTGGGCGTTGAACATTCTATGTCGTACTGCTCAACCTGAGAAATAGCATTATGTGCTAATGTTAGAAAAATAGATAAC
>CAYGGY010000144.1:0-2842 GCA_964349405.1 uncultured Ohtaekwangia sp.
CTAAAATCATTAGCCAAACGGATTCACTAAAACACATTCCCATCATTGCCTTCACCGCTTCGTTAGCCACCAACGAAACCATTGACACTACTTTTATCGGATTGTTAAACAAACCGATCCAGAGGGAACCATTATTTAATGAGTTGAAAAAGTTTTTGCCCTACGAAATCATAACCGATGGTAGTGGTGAACCCCGCACTGACAAAGTGGATCATAAACAAATGGAGGATATACAAAAACATATTCCGTTTTTGAAGAGCCGTTTTCTGGAACCAGCAAAGGCATTAACACACACCATGGATGTTTCTGAAATGGAATACCTGATCAAAGACCTCAACGAGTATATTCAACAAAACAGCCTTGTTTATTTTACACCCTTACTTAACCAATTGCGTACCCGTTTTGAACAATTTGATCTTGATGAGGTAAGCACTATTCTGGATGAATTTATTGAAATAATTACAAATGGAATCAACAAAAATAAATCTGATGTCATTAGTTGACTTAAGCAATGATATAACGTTGTCTTGTTATCCAAATTGAGCCAACCATAATTAGGCCTACATCCCGACTATTTGATTATGACACAACCATCTATCCATTTTTTACCCAAGTTGGAAAATGAGACCGAACGGATAAATGCACTTAAAAGCTATAACATCCTCGATACTTTGTATGAAGAAGAATTTGACCGCATCACGGAATTGGCCTCCATCATTTGCGAAGTGCCCATTTCGTTGGTGAGCCTGATAGACGAAACACGGCAATGGTTCAAATCGAAAGTGGGGCTGGATGTTACTCAAACCAGTCGCGAAATTTCTTTTTGCCAATATGCCATTATGGACAGTACCCTCTTTGAGGTGGAAGATGCTCTAAAAGACAAGCGTTTTAAAAATAATCCATTAGTTACCGGCCATCCCAACATAAGGTTTTATGCGGGTTGCCCGCTGGTTGATCCGGATGGCTACGCGTTAGGAACCCTTTGTGTTATTGACAATAAACCAAAAACATTAAATGAAACCCAGCAACGGGCGCTCACTATTTTGGCAAAAGAGGTTGTCTTGCAGATTATAGCCCGTAAGGAAAGAGAACATCTCAAAAAAGGCCAGGAAATACTTGCTGAAAAAAACAAAGAACTTCAGGAAATAACAAAAGCCGTAGATCAAAGCTCCCTGGTTTCTATAGCCGACAAAAAGGGTAACATCATTAAAGTAAACCAGCGGTTTTGTGAATTATCGCAATACAGCGAAGATGAATTATTATGGCAAAATCACCGCATCGTAAACTCAGGCTATCATGATAAGGCCTTTTGGAGTGACCTGTGGAAAACCATCAGCAACGGAAACGTGTGGCGTGGCGAAATAAAAAACAAAGCCAAAGACGGAAGTGAGTATTGGGTGTCGTCCGTCATTAACCCGATATTCGACAACCAGGGAAATATCACGCACTATCTTTCCATTAGGCAGGATATTACAGAGCGGAAAAAAAATGAAGAAACAATCTCCACAAAAAATAAAGAGCTTTTTGAAATCACCGCAGCCGTAGATCAAAGCTCCCTGGTTTCTATAGCCGACAAAAAGGGTAACATCATTAAAGTAAACCAGCGGTTTTGTGAATTATCGCAATACAGCGAAGATGAATTATTATGGCAAAATCACCGCATCGTAAACTCAGGCTATCATGATAAGGCCTTTTGGAGTGACCTGTGGAAAACCATCAGCAACGGAAACGTGTGGCGTGGCGAAATAAAAAACAAAGCCAAAGACGGAAGTGAGTATTGGGTGTCGTCCGTCATTAACCCAATATTCGACAACCAGGGAAATATCACGCACTATCTTTCCATTAGGCAGAATATTACAGAGCGGAAAAAAGCAGAACGGGAGGTTGCCGTTGCCAGTGTCTCTACAGAATTGTCATCCGATGCCGCCTATTGGATGCTTCACACTGCAAAGATTGTACGAGTAAACCCAGCCGCATGCAACATGCTGGGATATTCGGTTGAAGAGCTCACCTCTTTCAGCATCCCCGACTTAGATCCTATGTTCCCAATGCAACAGTGGGAAAACCACTGGCACTATGTTAAAGAACACGGTTTTCAGCATGTAGAAACAAAACATCGAAGAAAGGACGGAACTCTAATTGATGTTGAAGTAACAGCCAATCATATTGCTGCTGGCGGACAGGAGTACATTTTTGCATTAGTAAGAAATATCACCGAACGCAAGCAGGCTGAGGATGCCCTGCGCGAAAGCGAATACACACTAAAGCGTGCACAGGAAATTGGCAAGGTAGGCAGTTGGATATTGGAGGCAGGTAAAACTTATCTTCACTGGTCAGAAGAAACATATCGTATGTTTGGTAAACCAGTCGGTACACCGATTACCTATGACGATTTTATTAAGGTTATTCACTCGCAAGATCGGGGAAGTGTATTAATGGCGTGGGCCGAAGCTGTACAGGGTGGAACGTATGATGTTAACTACAGAATAGTAGTAGAAGGTAATGTTAAATGGGTGACGGCATCGGCTGTACTAGAGTTTGACGAAAATAAAAATTTTGTAAAGGCAGTTGGCATTGTGAAGGACATCACTGAAAGAAAAACGCACGAAGGTCAACTGCAACAGGCCAAAGAACAGGCGGAAAATGCCAACCGGTATAAAACAGAATTTCTGGCCAACATGAGCCACGAAATTCGCACCCCCTTAAACTCCATTCTTGGTTTTTCTGAAATCCTTTTACAGTCGGCCAATGATGCTCAGTCAAAAAATTATTTGAATATCATTCTCTCCAGTGGTCGCACCTTGCTCAGTCTTATCAACGATTTGCTTGACATGGCCAAGAT
>CAYGGY010000145.1:0-2759 GCA_964349405.1 uncultured Ohtaekwangia sp.
AGCATGTGTTAAAGATGATAATTTAAGGCATAGGTATACGCAGGAGCATCGGTTAGTTCGTGCTGATGGTATAGGAGAATGGTCAAGTTCGCTTGATGAAATACTTTCAGGGCCAACATCCCAATTCCTGTGTGGAGGGATAAGAGATTTTCAAAAGGAGCTTCTTGAAGCAAAAAAAAAAGGAAGTTGGCAATATGATTCAACAAAACTATTGAATGACTGCCTACAAATTGCTGATAAAAAAGCAGAGTCTTTGCCGGTTAAAACACAGGGCAGAAATTGGTTTGCGATTTTCGCGCGTCTGAGAAATAAAACAAGAGGCCATGGAGCGCTTGGCCTAAATGATTTTTCTGCTATATGTCCACTTCTTGAAAAGTCTTTAAACATTCAATTTGCAAATTTATCTCTCTTCAATTTTTCATGGGTCTATCTTAAGAGAAATCTTAGTTGTAAGTATAAGGTTTCTAATATTTCATCTGATTCATCGCCTTTTGATTCCTTGAAAGGTGACCGCAGTCAAAATTATACCGATGGTGTCTATATTCACGTAGGAGAACATAGAAATGTTCATTTACTCTTCTCAAGTGCAGAACTAGAGGATTTCTATTTTCCAAATGGAAATTTTGGAAAAAATACTTTTGAATGTATTTCATATATAAGTGACAATAAGATGTATCGGGATGTCACCCCATTTATGGTACCTGCCGGTACATTACCTAAAAGCCAAACAGAGGGTTTGGGAGTTCTTGATTTGATAGGTAAGAGCTTTACAAATATACCGGTCAATCCAATAGTCTATATTAAGCGAGATGAACTAGAGAACGAACTGATTCAAAAGGTAACCGATGACCGCCATCCAGTAATTACCCTTGTCGGGAGAGGAGGTATTGGAAAAACATCTTTGGCAATTTCTGTCTTGGAAAACCTTTGTCATGAATCTGTCTTTACTGCAATAATTTGGTTGAGTGCCAGAGACATTGACTTGTTGGTAGAAGGAGCAAAGCCAGTTAAGCCAAATGTTTTAACAATAGCTGATATTGCAAAGGAGTTTACTGCCTTGCTCGGAATAAAAATTGAAAAGGGTGGACCCAGCGAAAAGGAAATAATGGAAAAAGAACTTACTAAAAGTGATTTTGGTGCAATTCTATTTGTCCTTGATAATTTTGAAACAGTTGTTAATCCGAAAGAAGTGTATTCATGGTTAAATACATATATCCGCCTTCCAAATAAAATACTCATCACCTCAAGATTTCGTGATTTTAAAGGCGATTATCCAATTGAAGTTCATGGAATGAATGAAAAGGAATTCTACGCCTTAGTTGAAAACGTTTCAAATGAGATTGGGATTCCAGAAGTCTTGAATGATCAAAAGTATTTTCAGGATTTATTTAGCCAGTCAGATGGTCATCCATATGTTGCTAAGATATTATTAGGAGAGAGATTGAAGCAGGGCGGTTCTGGAAATATTAAAATTGTACTCGCTGGAAAGGATGATATCTTAACTGCACTATTTGAACGAACTTTTAATTATCTTTCTCCGCTAGCGAAAAGAGTTTTTTTAACCTTGGCCAACTGGCGATCAATAATACCGGAGGTTGCAATTGAAGCAGTTTTATTGAGAAATCAAAATGAACCTTTAGATGTTGAGGAAGCTATTGAAGAACTGGTGAAATCCTCCTTAGTTGAGACAATGAAATCCTCTAACGATGATTCATATTTTGTTTCCGTGCCTTTAAGTGCTGCCATTTTTGGAAAGCGGAAGCTTGGTGTTGATCCATTAAAAGCAGTTGTAGAAGCAGATACTATATTATTGCATGCTTTTGGCGTGGGTACTATTGAAGATGTTAAATTTGGTTTAAAACCAAGGGTCGAAAAAGTATTTGCCGAGGTCGCAAAACGGGTCAGCACTGGAAAGAGTCCGTTAGATAATTATATCCCTACGCTGGAATTTATTTGCACAAAACACCATGATTCATGGTTAACGCTTTCTTCTCTTTATGAAGAAGAAGCTTATACCGATGATGCTATTCGCGCAGCTCAGGTATTTTTAGAGGCGCCTACATCAATTGAAAAGGCAATTCAAGGTTGGCAACGGCTTGTCCGTTTATATAAACTTAAATTTGACTGGCAAGGCGAAGTACACGCATTAGTAGAGTATTGCTTAGTTCCAGGACTTCCATTTAATGATTTAAGTAATTCAGCAAATGCGTTAAATAGACTATTTAGCGAATACAAATCATCTATAGATAACTTTGAAAAAAAACTTTCAATTGAAAAAGTAACAAGAGTATTTGAAACTAGAATCTCGAAAGAACGTTTTGCGGATGGTGATGATTACTCCCGCCTTGCTTGGTTGTTTCGGCACTTAAATGAGCAGAAGAAGGCTAAAGAAGTTGTTGAAGCAGGATTGAAGATAGATCCAGATAATATTTATTGCCAAAGCTTATATCATCAATTGGATTCATTTTAAATATATGAAACCCATCACCGAGAATATCATCGAAGAATCAGCGATTGAAATTTTGCAATCGCAGGGATGGGAATATGCCAACGGCAAAGAGCTTTCGCCAGAGGGATTGTTTTGCGAGCGAGATAGTTACAGTGATATTATTTTAATAAACCGTTTACGGGCGGCCATCGCCAAAATCAATCCGCACATTCCGGCAGATGCACAAGAGGCAGCCATTCAAAAAGTGTTGCGTATTTATTCGCCCGTGTTACTGCACAACAACGAGGAGTTTCATAAGATGTTGGTGGAG
>CAYGGY010000146.1:0-2649 GCA_964349405.1 uncultured Ohtaekwangia sp.
CCATGATTCAATCCGGGAAGCCAGAACGTAGGCAGGTGCTCGATGTATTCCGGTTGTTGTGCGCCTTGCAAATAACCAGCCTGAGCCTTGATGGGTACTAATACGATATTATCCCTTCCGGATTTATCAACCGTAGTGACCAACGTTCTAACCGGAGAAGCCATCGTTTCGGACGGTTTTTGCTTTTTGGCATCACCAACCATGAAGTTCCAACTTGTTGAGTAATAGTGAACTATTTTGTCAATTGACTCCAGGGAAGGATACATTATACCACTTTCAATCTGTGAAACGGCTGAACGACTTAAATTGACAGGAGCCCCAAATTCCTCTTGAGAAAGCCCTTTTTCCAGCCTTAATGCCTTAATTTGGTTTCCTAGGACACTCTTTGTCAGCATAAATTTATTTGTTTATTAAAGCTTGACAATATTAGTAATCATCACTTAACATTGCAAAACCAGCAGAGAAAATTATAAAGAGAATGTATATGAAGCGCGAAATCACAAAAACCGAGGAAACCGGACACAAACCAGAAATTTTTGTTTTGAGACCCTACAATCACAAACAACTGGCGGACTTCTACGGTGTGTGCTGGTTAACGTTTCAACGTTGGGTGAAGAAACACGAGACCGAGATTGGAAAGAAGACGGGGCATTTTTATAGTATTAATCAGGTTCTTGTTATCTTCAAAATCTTTGGTATGCCTAAACGATTCAAAGTCTCGTTGTCTGAGGTGGAGGAGATGTTTAAGGCTGCGTAGTATAATTGTTCAAGTAAATCAATTAAGTTATGAGTAGCTATTTTTATTTACAGGCCGACCAGAATACCCTAAATGCAGCTCTGATTAAGAAGCTTCAAGATTATGCTGACGTGAATAAAAATCTAATTTACGTATTGGACTCTCCGCTAACTGACCAAAAATATTCGTACAAATACAATAAGGCTTTGATTATTTTATCGCCTAAACACAAAATCTGCATTATTGATTGTGGAAAAAAGGCTGACGAATTTGAGAACTATATTGAAGATGTTATTGAGGACGTAGGGTCAATTGCTGACAAGTACCTTTACAAAAATGTAATAGGCAGACCGAGGATATGGAGAACATCTTTACTCTCAACTGACATTAGCCTTGATGACATAGATAAAGTCAATGAATTATTTAGTAGGCTAACACTTACTGATGAAGCAGAGAAAAAGAAACTTGATTTACTAATTTCCTTATTTATTGGAAGCATAAATGATATTGACAGAGTCAAAGAAGAAGTTCCGACCACTACTCTAGATAAGGTCAAGCAGAAAATACAACTGTTTGACGGAGACCAAACTAGATTTGTTTATCAAAGACCAAAAAAGAAGAAAATTAGAATCCAAGGCTTATCAGGTACTGGCAAGACCGAGTTATTACTGCACAAATTGAAAGATTTATATACTACTGATACCTCAGCTTCAATATATTTTACTTGTCACAACAAAATACTAGCAGACAACTTGAGGAAAAGAATTCCATCATTTTTCAATTTCATGAAAGTGGAGCAACAAATTGAATGGGAAAAAAGACTTTGGTGTACTAATGCTTGGGGCTCAAGCTCTTCCCCGAATTCTGGTGCCTACAGATATATTTGCGCTTTTTATCAAATACCTTTTTATACATACTCGTATCAAATGTCATTCAGCAAAGCCTGTAGAATGGCAATTGATGACATCAAAGCCAAGTATTCGGAAGCTGAAATGAAATTTGCCTTCACATACATGTTCATTGATGAGAGTCAAGATTTCGATGACAATTTTTTTGAACTATGTGAACTAGTTACCCAAAAGAATATTTATGTGGCAGGTGATATTTTTCAAAGTATTTTCGATGAAAACATATCCAGTACAATTGAACCAGATTTTTTATTAGGAAAGTGTTACAGAACAGACCCAAAAACTTTGATGTTTGCCCATGCGCTTGGGATGGGACTATTCGAAGAAACCAAATTGCGTTGGCTTGAAGAAAAGGAATGGAGGGACTGTGGATATAGTGTTACCATTAAGAACTCCAAATATTATTTGAGTAGAGAACCCTTGAGGCGATTCGAAGACCTAGAAGACGACTTTGAGAGTATCAGAATAACGGAGATAACGAATAATTTTTCCGACACAATTATTGAAATAATAAGGGAGATAGTTCATGAAAATTCCACTGTTCAACCTGACGATATTGGGATTATCCTGCTAGACCAAGATAATTCGATTTACAAATTGGCTGACATTCTTCAAATCAAGATTCAGCAAGACTTCAAATGGCCAGTAAACAAGGCTTATGAAACGAAGGAAAAACGTCAAAATACAATTTTGATAAGTAACAGGAACAACGTGAAAGGACTTGAGTTTCCATTCGTAATATGTGTAACAAAAAGAATCAAGAATAGCCCAAGCTACCGTAATTCAGTTTACACAATGTTAACTCGGTCTTTTATAAAGTCATTTCTATTAATACAACCAAAAGCTCAATCTGGGTTGACAGATGAAATGTTTGATGGATTAAAGCATATTGTTACAAAACGGCAAATGATAATTCAAGAACCTTCAGAGGACGAAATAATGAAAATTAGGACTAGGTTTAAGTACAGCCTTAAAAAACTATCACATTATGATTTAATGATGGAG
>CAYGGY010000147.1:0-2636 GCA_964349405.1 uncultured Ohtaekwangia sp.
TTCATATATTGAGGTAGCTACTAGTATATAAAATCCATTTAGGATTTTACTTTTCGCCTTATGATTCTTAATTCCATCCTCATAGACGGGGGTTGGAAATCGGGGTTTTTATTTTTTTGAAATTTCCATGAACTCAATTTAAATAACGAACAAAAAAAACAGTATTTTCTTAAGGAATTACAGCATGGTGGGTGTTTTTTCTAATTGAGGTTACTTAGTTCTACTTTGTCATGCTGAGAATTGAAAACAATGAAAGGAATTCGGGATATTTGAATGATGATTTGATTTATACAATATTTTGCAAAATAGAATATTCCAGCCACGAAGAGGGATGTTGTTTTTCTGATTTCAGGTATCAATTATCTGTAAATCAAATTCTCATAAAAAATTAATAGCCATGAAGAACTTCAGGTTGGCTTTAAGGCCAACCTGTCTTCCATGGTGAAAGATTTTCAGAATATTTTTACGCTGGGCAATCATGACCGTTCACTCAATGCCCTGAAGTTCATCCGTGGGTTGATTCTATCCTCACGAGGTGAAAGAATTCTGGAGCGCATCGTAGAATTACACCTCGTCACGTGTATAGTCATTCGCCTATTTATATATTATTTCCTATTACCCGTTTAAAATTTGATTCCGATCATCAGCAGGTCATCAATTTGTTTGTTGTCGCCTTTCCACTCATTAAAGGATTGACGAATTTTAGCGTGTTGTTCTTGCATCGATAGGCGGGAGTTTTGCAACAGGATTTCCCTGGTTCTTTTAGGCCCAAACTTTTGGCCATCGGGCCCTCCAAATTGATCCGTTATTCCATCCGAAAAGAAGTAAATCGCATCTCCTTCTTTTATTTTAATTGTACGATTAGTAAACGTGTTTTTTCCTTTATATTGATTTCCACCGATCGGAAATTTGTCGCCATTATATCCATTCAAATTGTTATTGCTCACATGAAACAATGGCCGATGGGCGCCAGAAAATTGTACTTCATTATGAGCATGATCAATCCGGCACAACGCAATGTCCATACCATCGGCAGATTGTTTAATTTCTTCCGCCTGTTTCAAGGTTTTCACCACACTCCAATGCAAATGAGAAAGTAATGATGCTGTATCTATATCCTGATGCTTTGCCAGGTCATTTAACAGCAGATGACCTATTAATGACATCATGGCTCCAGGTACACCATGACCAGTACAGTCAACAGCCGCGATGTATATGAATTTATCACCTACAAATAGCCATGGGAAATCCCCACTTACGATATTCTTCGCTTCATGATAAATAAAGATATCCTTGAATATGTGTTTTAAATCGGCATGTTTAGGTATGATGGCATTTTGAATTTTGCTTGCATAGTTAATGCTATCGGTGAGACACTTATTCTGCTCGTCCACCTGTTGCTTCGTTTTCAATTCTTCCAACGCAAGATTTAATTGTTTTTTCATTTCACGTTCGCGCCAGGTAGCTGAAATAAGGGCCTCATTCGTTTTTGTTAATTCCTGATTTTCAAGTTTCAGCATTTCCATTTCCACAAGGATTTTTCCTATATCAATTTCATTGAAAGATTTACTTGTGTTTTCCAATAAACTTCTCTGACGTAACATTATAATTCTTTCGGTTAGTTGGTTGAAATCATTTTGAATTCGGTTAGAGGGTTCACCAGGTGGACTTTTTCAAGTCAGTTAAGGTTATATAATTATACGATCTTGAGATGAAATATCGAATAGATATATCATTCAATATAGTGGCAATTAGTAAGTGGGTAGTTTTATTGAGTAAGCGGTAACCAACAATGGGATTAATAACGTCTATCTGAACTTAATGTACTACAGCGATATTTATTTGGTATAGGAAACTTCAGGGGCTCAATCAAATGAAAACTATATGTGGAATTTTCATCACACTGTTTTGCAACAACCCTACAGATGACTAATCATTATGGATATGTTTCTTACTATGAGTATATTGAGTATTCAATAGTAAGAGAGTTTGAACCAAAGGTAGCGAATAAATTTGGCGGAATTTTTTAGAAAGCGGTCTTAATGATTGTAAAAGGTCACTATTTGGCTGTTATGGGTGTTTTTACTTATAAAACAAAAACTCGTGATTTACCCGGTTAAGGACTTTATCTTAAACTATTAACGATCTAAAAATACCTTTTAGACGCAGTTTTAGAACCTATTACATACCCCCTTTACTTTCACCATGATTCACCAAGTAATATGCCATAAACGTGTTCCTTTTATGGATCGTTACATGATCCATACTCTATGACTTTTACACGGGTACAAGTTGATCTATTTTCTTTCAATATATGGCATAAATATTCAGCATACCCTTCGCGAATAGTGCCATCATCCAACATGTAGGCATATAGCACATATGCCTCTGTTATAACTGCCTCTTTTACTTTTGGCTCTTAATGAATTAGTTAGAGCCGATGGATTATTTACCGAGGGCTTCTGGCTGTCCAGTGATGGAGACAACATTAGGAATATATCACTAATAATATAAATACGATAATGATCCAGCTAAGTATTTTCCTGGTGATTTTTGTTTAACGATTTCATTTAACGTTTTTTTTTAATTCCTCGTGAGTTACATACTTACTTACGGACTCGGCGGCTATAGATAAA
>CAYGGY010000148.1:0-447 GCA_964349405.1 uncultured Ohtaekwangia sp.
ATCTTGGCCATGTCAAGCAAATCGTTGATAAGACTGAGCAAGGTGCGACCACTGGCGAGAATGGTATTCAAATAATTTTTTGACTGAGCATCGTTGGCCGACTGTAATAGTATTTCAGAAAAACCAAGAATGGAGTTTAGTGGCGTGCGTATTTCATGGCTCATGTTGGCCAGAAATTCTGTTTTGTACCGGTTGGCATTTTCGGCTTGTTCTTTGGCAGTCTCCAATGCCAACTCAACTTCTCTTCGCTGTGTTATATCGCGCGCTATGGCATAGACTTTCCCGGTAGTTGGGTCGGGCTTGGTATTCCAATCGAACCACAAATATTTTCCGTCTTTTTTTCGATAGCGGTTAATAAAATTAATGCTGAGAGCGCCCGCTTTTAGTTTCTCTACTTCACGTAAAGTTGAAGGGATATCATCGGGATGAACGAAATTTAAAAATTGA
>CAYGGY010000148.1:457-2573 GCA_964349405.1 uncultured Ohtaekwangia sp.
GGGATTGAGAACTTCAAAATAGCCTTGCACGTTGGCAATGCAAACGAAGTCATTATTGTGGATGAAGAAGTGTTTAAATTCTTCTAGTTTTTTCTCTGCTTTTTTCCGCTCTGTAATATCCTGACCAAAACCCGCCACACGGTATATATTTCCTGTATTGTCTTTAATAGCAAATGCCTGTAAGTGAAACCATCGTTCCACTCCATCCACACCAATGGAAAGAACTTCATAATCAAAACCATTCGCTGCCGATTCCTGCGAGGCTTTACGAATCTCCTCCAGATAGTCGGGGTGGATAGCTTTTAAGAGTGTGTTGTAATGCGAACCAACTGCCGGCTGCTCGCCCAACAATTTTTTCCATGAGGAACTGGCATACAAAATAGAGCCATCCACATCGCGTACCCAAAACAAGCCTGGGATGTTTTCGGTCAATAAGCGAATAGTCTGTTCTGATTCTCTCACCAATTGCTCAGCATGCTTGCGTTTAGTAATGTCGCGCACCAGTGATTGGTAGCCTACTATAATACCCTCTTTGAAAACAGGGCTGGTGCTAAATTCTGTCCACACTATGGTGCGATCCTTTTTTATAATTCGACATTGAATGTTGGCGACTAATTCCCCCTTTTGCCTTTTGGTCAAGGCTTGATCTCTTACAAACTTCAAATCATCTGGGTGGATTAAATCTATACTTTGTTTGCCCAAAAGTTCTTCTGTCGCATATCCGTATAGTCGTGTTGCTGAAGGTGATAAATATTGAAACCGATTATCCAAGTCAACAAGCATAACGGCATCAGTAATATTTTCGGAAAGCATTCTATAGTGCTGCTCGCTTTCCTGAAGTTGGTTCTTGATTTTGTTTAAATGATCCATGCTGCTGAAGACCTTCTCGTTGGAGGCTCTCAGTTCTTCATTGGTAGTGGACAGTTCATTGGCTATAGCCAATAATCTAAAATTGCTTTGCTGTTGCTGTTTCATCAACATGAAAAAGATGAAGTAAAAGGCCAGACCCAAAATAGTTAAATCGGCTGCACCCAAAATCCACACAATATTTTTAACAGAGATTTGCTTTTGTTCTGCCTCCTGTTGAATGGTTTGGGTTATGTTATTCATTTCAATCCTAAAGGGAGATTCATGATTGGCAATAATCCCGATGTTTTTTTTAATAGTGGCCTGATCAGGATTTTTGATGATGTCAAGCGCAGCAAGCAAAACAGAATCGCGGTGGATTGTTATCTTTTGTAGCCGGGAAAATACTTGCGGGTTTTGTTGCTGTATAATTATAGATAGGCTGTCAAAATCTTTCTTCCAGGTTTCGGCTACCAGGGCAAGCGTGTCTAATCTTTTGTGCTTATTAAAGTCATCGCCCATCTCATGATAATACCCAACGAAAAGCGCCACTTTAGAAATTCGCTGGCTGTGCATGCGCTGAAGGCCGGCAAGGTTGATGGTTGCTGCATCGTTGTCTAGCTGGGTGAGTGCGTTTTGAGTGAAGAACAGGGTATAGGCAGCCACTGCCACAAGGCAAAAAAGAAACACATAGAATCTGGCTTTAACTTTCTTTTGTTGTTTCTCCATATTTAGGTAAAGCTTTTTATTATCAAGATTGCCAGACTAATTATTCCCGTATCAACTCCTTCGATTCATTCAGTTTCCGAAACCTGGTCTTCAAATTCGTTTAATAAGGTTCCGACATTATCCAGATCAAATTGTTCATAGCGTAATGAAAGAAGTTGGGCATATTCATCCAGGTAATTCAGATTGTTTTGCTGTATATACGCTCTGAAATCCTTCAAGAATAATTCCATTTTAGAAACATCCATCGTGTGAGCCAACGCGTTAGCTTGTTGGAGAAAACGGCTCTTTATAAGAGGAATATGCTTTTGCATATTCTCCCGTTGTTTATCATCCACTTTGTCAGTGCGGTGTACAGCACTACCATCAGTTATGATTTCGTAGGGCAAAAACTTTTTCAACGCATTAAATAATGGTTCGCTCTGGATCGGTTTGTTTAACAATCCAATAAAAGTGGTGTCAATAGTTTCGTTGGTGGCTAACGAAGCCGTGAAGGCAATGATGGGAATGTGTTTTAGTGAATCCGTTTGGCTAATGATTTTAG
>CAYGGY010000149.1:0-2470 GCA_964349405.1 uncultured Ohtaekwangia sp.
CTATTTCCGGTTGCCCTGTGTCGATTGATAAAGAATAATGAACACAAATAAAACAATAAACATATTCCTTCCTTGGCCAACAAGCGCCAACCATATCTATCAGAACGCCGTCAGAAAAAAAGGCGGCAAAACTTATATAGGTAGAATGTTATCGCCGGTAGTGAAAGCGTACAAAAGCAGAGTGATGAATCAGATCATTAGTTTGAGGCTTGAAAGTTTTGGCAATGCCATTTGCAGCATTGAGCTGCACTTTCACCCGCCTTCCAAATTAAATTATGATATTGATAACTTCAAAAAAGTAATTTTCGATTCCATAACTGCTAAGAAAAAAAAGGGGTTCATCGGAATCATTAACAATGATAACCAGTTTTTCATCGAAAATTCTTACAAGTACATATACGACGAAAGAATTATAGGGGTTGTTGTCAAAATTCGTGAATGCGAGATTAAAATAGTTACGGATGAATATTTAGAAAAGTTAAAAAATATTAATGTTGTAATATAAATAATTTTTGCTTTTGTTCAGTACCGAACATAAGTAACCCTCAATATGTGTTAATACACAAGTACAAGGAAGTATTTTCAGTGGGCCCAAGGAACGGGCCTTAGCAATGATTTTTGCTGGTGAGAACTGATGTTAGCCATGCTGCTTCTTAAATATTTCAAGGATGAATTTCCTCATTCTGCGCCTCCCTGATTCCCATTCCTGCCAAGATCTAAGTGAGTACCCAATAGATTCGGCGGCCTGACTCTGAGTGAGTCCAGCCGCCTTACGCGCAGATTTAATTTCAGCAGGTTTCGCTAGTTCGAATATACTCAATTATAGACTCACTCCAACCATTAATAGTAACCCACGGACCATAACCTATTCCGTTTTTATCAGTGCTAACATTGATGATATACCCGCGCCCTTGTGGGTGAGGCGGTCTATCAGCCGATTGTTCGTCGGTAATCACAATGATTCTTTGACACTCAGGGAACGCTTTATACACCTCACGTACTGCTGATCCAAGAAGCGTTGAAACTGGATTAATTACTTCTCGAACAGCCTGGACCATCGCAAAACCCCGTCTAGGCGGAACCTCAATCACATTGTCAGAAAAAGTAAAAACTCTGACTAGCTCGCAAACCTCTCTTAAAATCATAGATAAAGCAGCAGCAGCATCGAATCTGGTTATCTCGGAACGAGAAGAAACCCGTTGCGTCATCGAAAATGAGTGATCGATTAAAAGCGCTGTTTTGCCGCCAAGCTTTTGAACTTCCGCCAAGCACTTAAACATGGCTAGTTCCAATGCATCCTCCAAACGAGGCGCGTATTTTGCTGCTGAAATGAACCTGAACGGTAGCACGCGTTCTGTTTTCATTGTCGCCAAACCATCGCGAATCACATCTTCAGACACACCGGCTTCAATCATACCTCTGAGATTTCGCAATAGCGCCATGGCTCCGAGCTTTTTCTCTTTAATCAAGCGCGTAAACACTTCATTTTTATTAGCCCCACCTGAAAGGTGTACTTCCCAGGTGTCAGGAGTCTCAAGAGTGTTGTCTGCTATTTTTTTAAACAACCCGGCTTGTGCATCATCCCTTGGTTTTGCATGGGAAAGGAAAAGAACATCACGCAATTTAACCTCTGCATCTTTATTCCACTTAGATAATTGGTATTCATTGAATTTCTTCAATGCACGAGCAAGCCCTATTTTCAACTGGACGGTTAGCGGCTGGTTTTCCCCATCCTTCCAATATATTGCTAAAAGCTCCCCTAGTTCATCAGGACGCTGGATAACACGCTCAATCAAATCACCTACCTGTCTGCCATTGTGATACCGCAATAGCTCTCTTACGATGAACAGAGGAGCATGACGAAGCTTCATCCTCTCTCGTGCATCTATGGCAATTTGAGCAGCATCATTAAAAGACACATCCCTTATAATGTTTTTTATGCGTTCAGCCGAAGAAACCCCATCCTCATAAAATCCATCCTCCCACAACATGCAAGACATAATGGATCGCCGAAGCTGATCAGCCGAGGAACGCTTTTTTGTTGACAAAGCGCCTTCGTGTGTTCGCTCTGCATTGATATGCTTCAAGTTAATTTTCATATTAATAACTCCTTAATTTAGGGGAACAATTTATCACGGGCGATTCCATCATAAAGAAGTAACCGTAATATTCACCACCTACAAAATCATACCGGAACAAGCGATGACAGAGATTTTAGCGCTTTCCCATTAAGCTACATGACCTTAGCCATGGGCGGATTCGAACCGCCATCTCTTCATTACCAGTGAAGTAACTGTCATCTACGCCAAGTACAAAACAATGATTACACACAAACTGCGTATTTGCAAGAATTATTTTTATAAAAAATCTATATCATCATTTAAATTTCGCCACTTTACGCACATAAAAAGTACTACTATTCAATATCGTCATTAACAACATACAACGATCTCTTTAATCCATGCTTCTC
>CAYGGY010000150.1:0-2422 GCA_964349405.1 uncultured Ohtaekwangia sp.
CTTCATGCGCGCGCTCAACGAGATCGTTGGAGTCAGCACTGAACGAGTCGCCGTGACTGATTTACGCTTTCTGATTGAGATGAAGGGCATCAAGGAGATGGGCGGGAAGATCTTGCACCTGGAGGCTGCCGATCAGCTGCAGAATGTTGCGCCAGAGTTACGTGGGCATCGTTCGGAGACCGAACTGCAGGGCCCTGAAATGGCCAGTTTACGAGACGCACACATCATCAACCGGAAAGATGGATTCTTCGGCCTCAATACAGACGTGAGGGCCGTACTACGTCAGTGGGGGTGGGAGTAATGAACAAGAAATCTCGGGACGTAAAGCATAAGCAATATCGGGGATTTTGCAATAGTGACTGTGCGCGGGTATGTCTATTCGATAAAATCGACCGATTCATGTATCGCCTTTTCGGGATAGAGAATTTCTCCGGACTTCCGCACCGTTCATATTACTTATAATACAGTGCTTTAGCACCAAAAGGAGCACGGCATGTTCATTATTGACCTCACAGATAATGACGGCAACATCATTTGCGTGAATATGGATAATGTGGTGTACTTCGGGGATGCAACGCAAGTTTCCGAAGCCAACAACCTCTGTCATGGTTTTGTGCGTGGCATCGACGGATATACTGTCTACGTCCGTGAAACCCGCAGAGAAATCACGGAAATCATGGACGCGCTGTGCGATTGCGAAGAAGAGGATGAAGATGGTGGGGTAAGCGAGGATTGGCGATGACCGACAAGACACGCATACAGGCCCAGAGAATCAACATTGAACATCTCACTGATCTCATTCGAGAGTATCGCGAGAGGGAGGATGAGGCCGAGGAGTTGCTAGAGCCGTGGGACAGGCTGGCCGGAAATATCGCTGGAGCCCCAGTTCCACAGACACACGACTGGTTGGGGAAAGTAAAATCAAGAGAGGATCGAGATAGGCATGATTGAAGCCAAAGATATCCTCTCTCTCTGTGACCGCTTCTCGCCTTATCTCCCATGGCTCGACATCGAGATCCTCCGACGCCGCTACAACGGAAAAATCTTCAAATCGACTATTAGGGTTGGCGCTGAAATGAACCTTAGTGATGAGCACGTCCGGATCATCGAGAACCGGGCGTTGGATGAGATCAATCAGTGTCTCGACCTAGAGGGGGCCGGCCAAGTGATTACACCGATGCGATTGGCGAAGTCGTTCAGGGAGCCGGTAGGTGGATCTATCTGCGAAGGCCAGCACAAGATCACGACTTGCCCATTCTACACCGCTCACCGGGGCGAGCTGATCATTCATAGTACAGGCCATCTGATCGGCCGAGCACTCCTAGTCGATTGCTACCGCGGGCCAGCCATGGCCTCCTACCCACATCCGTGGCGAATGCGATTCGAACGACCAGAACTCTTCGAGAAGCCAATTCCCTACAGGGCAAGCACGTGGTTCTTCTACGTTAATCCGGAAGTTTCAAAGAACCTTCCAGAGCGCTATTCGTATGGATCGAAGTGAGGGGCACAGTATGGGATACGAAAGCTATGTGATGCGTCACGTGCACCACGCATTTAGCCAGAAAACCACGCGCTGGGAACGCTTCAAAATTGTCCTGGCCGCGTGGGTTATTGGCGATCAGCTATGGGCCAAGTTGTGGCGTGAACGCGCCTGCATGATCAATTGGCTCAGCAACGAGAATCTGTTCCGTAAGAGTGTTGAGCCAGAATAAATATCAGGCAAAGTGATTGCGATTCTCGGTGGCTCATGATCTCTAATCATTAGATATTGCTGCCTGTCTTAACAGGGAGAGGGCTCGAATGTCCATGGGTGTCAGCCTTTCGAGGCAGTTTCCGGCGGCCCATACAGGCAGCAACCCATTATAGAATTGAGGGCATGGCAAGCTTAATCGTTCGCATGAGGCACAGTCCGAAAGGGAATAACCAATGCCAACCAAGGGTGCAGGGTGGTTTTATAATCTGTTCAGCGCGCCTACGGCCATTCTGGTCATTATTGTGTTGTGCTATTTTTTGGGGTAGACGAACCGATGGACATCGACCGGCGCATCAAGCTAGCCAAGCAGTACTTCAAGAATCCCGAAAACTCCAACACGATGAAGCGGCATAAGCACTTCTGCCCGATTCATCGGTCTGATTGGGAGCACGAAAGTACGCGCTGCGGGTCGAAGGGACATCGGAACAAAATATGTTCAGACTGTATCGCACTGAAGGAGATGGAAGATGCCGCAGGTCACTACTACTTAGTACCACCAGCGCATGATCTCCCTGACGCCGACGGTGGCGATGTGCGGGCATGAGTCGTGCCAGGCCCAGGCGGTGTACGATTGCAAGGAGTAATTATGCTCGGTATCCGATTTAGCAAGAATCCCGGTTGTCCGCGCTGGAAGTACCTTGTATTCTTGGTAGTCGACATCACTACATC
>CAYGGY010000151.1:0-2401 GCA_964349405.1 uncultured Ohtaekwangia sp.
CTAGTATTGGTTCAGAAAAGAGTGAGGGAGTTGATTTAGAAAGCTCTTTACAGATTATATCTGAAAAAGCAGGTATTCGTGTTTATTCAGGTTCACTTGAAGCATATACTAATGCAACAGACTTATTACTTCTTCAAAAAATGAAATAATTGTTTTAATACCACTTCGCCATCAAACATTAACTATTGATGGCTACGTTAGGTATAAGAAACAGGATGTAGGAGATATATCTAATCTACCACGATCCATAAAAAAACCCAGGCACTCGGCCTGGGTTTTTATTGATAACGTACTAGTTCTTATCAAGGAGTTGGTGTGGCAGAACCAGTTGCCTCAGGAGAAGGAGATACCTCTTCTCTTGGGATCACCGGAGGTGATGGTGGCTGGGCATCCTTTTCATCAAGTTCAAGCTTTGGATCGACTGTTGCAACCGGTGGGGTTGGCAGACTTAACTGTTGTGGCTGAGGAGGATTAACTTCCTCTGTTGGCTGTTGAGCTTGTGGAACTTTAGAAATAAATGTCTGTAAATCTTCCTGAGCTTTCTTCAGATCAGCCTGATCTTTAAGAGGGTCAAGCATTCCAACGACAACCTGCATTTCTTGTGCGGCTCGGACAAAGTCACCTTTTTGTGCTGAGGCCCATGCTAAGTTGTATCGGGCATTTGACCAGTCTGGCTTTAAGATTGCAGCCTGTTCAAACATTTTGGCTGCATCTTCGTATGCACCTAATGAATAGTAAATTCCGCCAAGATTCAATCTGAGGTTTGGATTCTGTGGATCAAGTCTAATGGCTTCCTGGTATGAAGCGACTGCCCATCCATCGGCACCTTGTACGACATTAATGATATTTCGATAGACACCAGCTAAGTTTTCCCAGTGACTGGCATTCTGAGGGTTAAGAGCAACAGCTGCTTTTGATTCATTAATCGAAGCCTGAATAGCCTGAGTGATATTCTGACGATCAATATCCGAGATCTGTCGTGCCTGGCCATCTTCGCCGGGCTGTGTGGCATTCTGAGCGATTGTATTGGCGATCAAGAGATTTGTCTGGGCAAAACTTACTCGGAATTTATCGTTATAAGGATTTAAGATAACGGCTTGTCGCTGATTATCATAAAGATCTTTAGCATTGTTGTTCACAATAGCATCCAATGATTTCTTAAAGTAAAACTCTGATGCATATGCACGTCCTAAGAAATATCCGGAAGCTCCGAGGAATGCAATCGCAAGCAAAATTACACCGGCATATACAGGAGGCAATGAAGTCATGTCATATGCTGAGGTTTTTACTTGTGCATGTTCGCCAGCTGGTTCCTTGGCCCATGACTGTGCAATGGCGGCGAGTGTTACAAATAAGAGGAAAAATATTGGCAATGATGGTGGAAACAAGACGATCATAAGAAGCATATAGCCAAGCAATGCTTTATTCATCATGTTGGTGCGACGTCCGGCAACTCGAATCGCTTGAACAATAAGCAGAATCATAGCGATTAATCCAAACACGCCTGTTTCAGTCATGACGTGAAGCAGTGTGGATCGTGAAACTCCAAATGACTGAATCTGCCATAATGGTGAATTATTGTATGGTGCATCTTTAACTGCAGTGAACATGGTTGAAAATTGTGAGACACCGACTCCAAATAAGGCTGATAATGGGTGCTTCAATGTTTCAACGGCGCCGTACCATGAGATTCTGAAAGGAGGCATGGTTGTTGCTAGATTAAGTTGTCCGCCTGCTGCTGGTTTAAAGATTGAGAACAAAGTAAAGATTGCGGCGATAAGAAATACACAGATTGCAATCACAGACATCCACATAGACTGTGTGGCTTCTTCTGAATCGCGGCCTTCCTGTTTACTCATGATACTGACAGAGTGTGCCAGAGCCATAAATCCTAAGAAAATAGCAAGGTCAACCTGACCTCCCATGGTGGTAAATGATGGGTTTGCCAAAAATTGGAGAAATGGAGGCAAAGCAACATTCTTAAATGGCTGAAAGAACATAACAACACTGACAAGGGCAACAAGAACTGTTGAAGCTGTCAATACGGTAAAGTAATTTAAGTAACCAAGGGTATCATTATCGTGGTGTTTGGCTACTGCATGATGTCGGGAAAGGTAATAGTACAAAACGGAAAGAGAAAATATGCCAATCAGTCCGAAATTAAGGTTCAAAAGTCCGAGTAATTTATCTGGACTACTAATAAGAATTGATAATCCAATTGCTACAATAAGTAGCAGTACATTATTATCAAATGATCGTTTTTCCCAGACCACTTTTTTAGTCATAATAAATTCAACCAAAGAAACAGCAAGAAGAGCTAGAGCCACAAACCCCAAAAAGTACAATTTGGTGGTAATATAAAATTCCTGTGTCAACGGAAGAAAAATAATAGGAAATAAAA
>CAYGGY010000152.1:0-2356 GCA_964349405.1 uncultured Ohtaekwangia sp.
TATTATAACAGGGTGTATATCAGTTGGTAGATTACCCGCCTTGGATGCGGGAGGTCGTTGGTTCGAGTCCAGCTACCCTGAAAACTAAATAAGGAGATATAGATTAAATGGAAAATCATCTGGCTACGAACCAGAAGACTATAGGTTCGAATCCTTTTATCTTCACAAAATTTGTAATGTTAAATTTAAATTGACCTATAATATGGAAATGAGGAATGTTCATGACATTTTAAATCAAATGAAAGATGGTGACATGCCTATGTATTTTTCATTAAGGAAAAATAATCGGGCTGAGGATCCCGATATCTTCATAGATGCCAACAGAAATGGAGTGTTAAGTTTTTGCAAAATGTTACTTGAGTCACTTGAAAAATCTGATCGCAGCAACGAATTTATTTACGACATTCCTGATGATTTTCAACGCGATGATTCGGACGTTTGGATCACACATATTAAAGTGGATAATGGTAAAAGAATTCCCGTGGTGGAAACCGAATCTTCACTGGCAAAATTTGGGTGTGTTTCAGTCCTGATTGCAGTGGCATTAGTATTTCTTATTGGATTGATAACAACATTTAACTGGCTTACCGAATTAATAAAATGAAACTAACTGGAACAGATCTCAAAAACATAGGCTTCCCCGAAGGGAAAGCGATTGGCATTGCATTAACGCTAATGGAATCAGAACACGCTGATCTTACAAGAGAGGAACAAATAGTATTATTATCAGAAGTGATCAAACTCCCATCATCCTTTGAGAGGAATGATAAGTTTTTACCACTTGTTCAGGCATTATTAATACCTGTCGACTCAACCATTGTTTTAAATGACAATCCACAATCGTATTCTATCTATGGAGCTGAGGCTATCGAACAAGGTGCGCGTGATCAAATGGCCAATGCCATGAAACTACCTGTTACTGTTGCCGGAGCATTAATGCCGGATGCACATCAGGGTTACGGACTTCCAATTGGGGGTGTGCTGGCTACTAACAATGCAGTCATTCCATATGGTGTAGGCGTAGATATTGGATGCAGGATGTGTCTTACGTTGTACGACCTACCGACAACAATGCTCGATGAAAAGAAAGATGACCTAAAGAAGATGTTGATCCAAAATACTCAGTTTGGAACCGCAGTTTTCAAGCGGCCAAAAGAGCATCAGATATTTCAACGCAATGAGTTTAATGATATCAAGATTGTGAAGGAGTTAAAAGACCGCGCATGGAAACAGATTGGAACTTCCGGTGGTGGAAATCATTTTGTGGAGTTTGGTATTGTTGAGATTGTTTCTTCTGTGAATGAGTATAACGTTACTCCCGGAAAATATCTGGCTTTGCTTTCACACTCAGGATCACGCGGTATGGGAGCTGCTATTGCGGCTCATTATACTAAAGTGGCCATAGAAACTTGCAAGCTTCCACAAGAAGCAAAACATTTAGCATGGTTGGACTTAAATACTGAAGCTGGACAAGAATATTGGCTCGCCATGAATCTGGCGGGTGATTATGCATCTGCTTGTCATCATCAGATCCATGAACGTATGGCAGTTGGTCTTAGAACTAATCCAATTGCTATGATCGAAAACCATCACAACTTTGCGTGGAAAGAAAAAGATGCAAATAACAACGAAGTGATCGTTCACCGCAAAGGAGCAACACCTGCTGGTAAAGGTGTGCTAGGAATTATTCCAGGATCAATGGCAACACCAGGGTTTATTGTTCGAGGTAAAGGGCAGATGGCATCTATTAATTCTGCTTCTCATGGAGCAGGTCGGACAATGTCACGGACCAAAGCGAAAGAAACAATTGCACCAGCGTTGGTAAATCAGTTTCTGAAAGATGCAGGGGTTGAATTGATTGGTTCCGGATTGGATGAAGCACCTATGGCCTATAAGAATATTCATCAGGTGATGGATGCACAAAAGGAATTGGTTGAAGTGCTCGGTTCTTTTATGCCAAGGATTGTTAGAATGTGTGGTGATGAGAGATTTAAGGAAGTGGATTGAGTTAATATTTTAGAAAAAATCTAACATTAAATTACAAGTGAGGAAATGCCGAGCGCACTGAAGCATCAATGGGGATCGGCTTCGGTTCCACAACGATGAGCATCTCTTATTTTACATAATACACTTGCAGATTCTAAAACGACATGTTCACTTTGCAAACATGAATGAATTCAGTATCTTTATAATAACAAGGGATCATTAGATTACTTGATTTTGAACTGAGTACTCCATTGTGGTACCAGTATTTAGAAAGGCATAAAAATATTTGAGAATGAGGATGTTATGTTGAAATACAAACTCCCTCCTCCTCTGCTGATCAAAGTCAAAAGCCCGAATTCTCTATGAATCC
>CAYGGY010000153.1:0-2331 GCA_964349405.1 uncultured Ohtaekwangia sp.
CTATGATATGATAGTTAATAGTTCTCTTTCCAATCTGTCAAAGTTCTCCTCATTTTTAGGCACCACAAATGTTCTCATTTTTTCACATTCCTCATCTGTTTTAAAAATCATCTTAAATGATATTTTTGATTTTGAAACACTGAGTTGTTCAAATTCGACTTCCATATCAAACAACGGTTGAGAGAGCCTCATCCAAGCAACTAACTTCTTTGGCACAACCGTCTTAAAAATAGATGAATTCTCATAGTGACCCTTTTCAGGTCCGTGCATTGTAAGAATCCATTTTCCTTCAGGACGTAAGTCAAATTCATGAAAAGTATTTGTAAATCCTTTCGGCCCCCACCATTTCTCTAAATGAAGGGGATTGGCAAATGCCTCATAGATTATGTCCAATGATGCATTTAGTTCTCTTGAGCTATAAATGGAATTTGTACTCATGCATCATTCGAATTATTAATTGTTAACGCTCATTTTGGAGGGTGCATTCAATCTTCTAACGCAACAGAAGTAAATATAAAAATTAAGTATTAATGTGCAGAATAACTCATCAACGTTTTGATTGTACTTCATTTTTTATCTTTGAGTTATTTCCGCACATTAACACTTTGATGATTACGATAGTCATAAAAGGATTTGAAATGTTTTTTTTAAAGCTCTATTGGCGTGCGATAACCTAATACTTTACGAGGTCTGTTATTCAATTTGTCTTGAAGTTCTCTAAGTTCTTTGTAGGTTACTTTATTGAAGTCAGTTCCTTTTGGGAAATATCTTCTGATTAGCCCGTTGGTATTTTCATTTGTTCCACGTTCCCAGGAAGAATAGGGATGTGCGAAGAATATTTTCATTCCAGTTTTCTGAGTCAACCATTTATGATTAGCCATTTCAAATCCATTATCGTAAGTCATCGATTGTATTAATTTAATAGGTAAAGAACTCAATGCTTTTTTCATTTCTTCTGTTACTGTTTCAGTTCTCCTGTCTTTTAATTTTAGGATGATGGTGGAGCGAGTTTTTCGTTCAACCAACGTGGCAA
Source organism: uncultured Ohtaekwangia sp. (assembly GCA_964349405.1). Classification (GTDB taxonomy): domain Bacteria; phylum Bacteroidota; class Bacteroidia; order Cytophagales; family Cyclobacteriaceae; genus ELB16-189. The sequence continues at coordinate 1,034 of CAYGGY010000153.1, forward strand.
TGGCACTTGCTTGTTTTAGTCCAATCATTAAATCGCCCTCCCAATGGCCGATTTCTGAGCGGTCATTGATATAAGCCGGTCGTTGGTCAATACTAATAGTATCCGTTATCTTATGTTTACTCACGCCTCTGGTTGTATAATGTCTTCTTCTATAACTTCTTTTTTGAGGTAATAGCTTGATGAGTTTTTTGTTAATATTTCCCTGTGGATGTCGATAGATAAAAGAGTAGATAGCTTCATGAGAAATTCTCATTGATTGGTTATTGGGATACTCTAACCGTATTCTCCCGGCAATTTGTTCAGGAGTCCAATCTTTCAAATTTAAAAACACATACTCACGGAGTTTTTCATTACTTGTCAGTTTGTCCTTGAAATGTTTGCTGGCATATTGTTCTTCAGCATACCAATGAGCAAGTTGGGCACTATACTTATCCTTCTTTTCTTTAGTCCAACGATTTATCTCACGACAAATAGTTGACTTGTGTCGGTTGAGCCTTCGTGCAATCTCAGTTTTGGTAATACCTAAGTGTCCCCATAAAGTTTGAATAACAAGTCTTTCGTTAAATGTTAATCGCTTGTAATTGGTGTCTTCCATACAACAAATCTAGTTAGGTTGATTTGTTGCGTTGAATTATTGAATTCAGGCAGGTGTCCGGCCATGGTGGACAACGTTTGTGTTTATTTAGTTGCGGGGATAGGAGGGTTTAAAAATGTAGCGCAGCGAAATGTTAAACCCGACCACTCCGAAACTCTCCACCGTTACCGTGCTAAATTAAGAAACCAATTTGAATTGGCACACCGAACCCCGCAATTAAATAAACATGTTGTTGTAGGTTGGGCGGTTTCGTCTGACCGTCTCTATATATAGAGTCTAAGTCGTTACGATAAAGTCCTGTTTGTCCCACGACTCTAAGTCCACCGTTTACTTTAAGGTCAGAACGGAACCGTCCACCGAAACAACTCTTAAAACGTTATTGTCTGCGTACGAGAAAAGTCTTGCGTTGATGAAATTCTCTGCGTACAGTTAGAATTTAGTCAAAGGTTATAAAAAATTTCGCTTCTCCCGATTTTTCTAAATCTCTTTTGTCAAACCGAAAAAAATTCGCGCTTCGCGCGATTAACGTAAATGTCGCCCAGGGGGCGGCTCGTTTTGTTTTATTAGTTCAAGTGTCGTTTTGAAACTAAGTCTTTGTACAAGAGTCAGTTTAGTTTTTAGGCCCAATTGTTTTTTTTGAAACCGACTTTTTATAAATCAAAGCCGTCATATTTTTTTTGTCCGACCGCCTTACCTACAACGA
>CAYGGY010000154.1:0-2234 GCA_964349405.1 uncultured Ohtaekwangia sp.
TTTCTATGGTTGTCCTTTGTATTTAGGATCAAAGTCCACCATCCATTCTATACCAAATTTATCTCTGAACATTCCAAAATACGAACCCCAAGGGCTGTCTGCGATTGGCATCTCTATTTGTCCACCTTTTGATAGTCCCTTAAATATATTATTGGCTTCTTCCTTACTTTCGGCACTTATAGAAATCTTGCTTCGAGTTTCCATTTCGTTATGTTTTCCCAATTGTTCTGGTGTGTCGCTCCCCATTAACACATTGTGTTTACCAATAGGCAATGCGATATGCATAATTTTTTCAGCGTCCTTTTCAGAGTTAGGACTGCCTTCAAAATTCATATCTTTAAAGCGTACGATTGTAGCAAAGTCGCCACCAAAGACTGACTTGTAAAATGCAAATGCCTCTTCTGCATTTCCATTAAAATGAATGTACGGATTTATTTGTGCCATATATTATATTTTAATCTTTCTAATTTACATCGTCATAAATAATGAAACCAGTCTCAATAATCGTTATCGATTTGTCGGCCTTGGCTGTAGTAGTTTTCTTATTCATTGGATTTCTCAGTCGAAAATTTGGTCATGTCCATATAGAATAACCCCCAAGTGTGTCCGTCTAAATCTTCTATGGTTCTTTGTTGCATAAAACCATAATCTCTCATTTCGTTTGGTTCAATTCCACCTGCTCTAAGTCCCCTTGTCATTAAGTCATTCACTTCATTTACGCTGTCCAGTGATAAGGAAAATAGCCCTGCTAAATTTGATTTTGTATCGGCCAAGGGTTTTGTTGCAAAAGATTTAAACTTATCATGAGTCATTATCATCACAAAAATGCTTTCGCTCCAAACCATACATTTCCCATTGTCGTCTGAAAATTGGGGGTTGTTTGTAAATCCTAATGCAGTATAGAATTCCATAGACTTTTGTGGGTCAATCACTGCTAAATTGATAAATACTTGTTTTGCCATTTTGCTATACTTTTTTTAAGCGTCCGGAATATTAGGTTCTACCAAACGTTTTAGCTTGTCTAACGATTCTTGCCAACCTAAATAACACATTTCAAGTGGTATTACATTGGGTATCCCCTCTTGTGTTGCGAAAAGTTCTGTGCCACATAAAACCTTTTTAAATTCGATTGTTGTAATCATTTGGCCTGGCAAATTGGGGTCATCAAACTGGTCGGTATATTTTAATAGCTCATTGGGGATAACTTCCAAATATTCGCCACCAAATGATTGTCCTTTACCCGTGGTAAAATTCGTAAACGTCATTCTGTATGTGCCTCCAATTTTCGCATCCATATTTTGTACCTTACAAACAAAGCCATAAGGTGGTAGCCAAGAAGCCATTGCATCGGCATCAATAAATGCTTTAAATACTTTTTCTACTGGTGCTGCAAAAACTCGATGTAGTTTTACAATGTTTGTTTTCATATCTGTCATGTAATATTTTGATTTTACAGTCCTTAAAGCATGACCGCCAATTGGCTATAACCAGTGGTGGCTTTTGAAACAGTTATTGTCCACCGTGAACAAACGCATTAGCGAAGATAAAACTTTATACTTACACGTCAACCAGCCATTGCAGCAAGCTATTGTTGCGCTGGCGAACTACGTCTTTTCCACGGGAAGTAAAGGCGTCAGCCGGATAAAAGTAGCGCGAAAGACGTGTGGTCGCCAGTGTTCCCCTACTCCTCTTAAGAAACAACAACTCCTTTTGATCAATTTCTGTTATTCAAAATATCATATTGATAATTAATATGTTATAAATTACGGAAGATTTAACTGTTCTAAAATCAGTTTAAATTCAGTGTTTCATGGAAGATTCTATTTAGCGTTAATGCAGTTGTTCAATACCCCGCTAAGGCGGGATGAAACACTTAGCACGCCCCCAGAAAATGTTATTCTCCGAATGAAGTTTAGCACTGGGGCTTGCATCATTTTTTTGAAGCTGATCCCGCTATATGGTTCTGAGTTATGAAAAGAGATCAGACAGGCCGGGATCACCTTCAAAAAAACGTGCTTCCTTTTTCTTCGCTCCTATGGTTCGAAAAATCCAGGCAGAGCTGAGCGGATGGGAACTCGAACCATAGGCGGCCAATAAAATTTTGGTACCGTATAGGGCACCACTGAAATGATACGCATTGAACTGACTTGATACCGTTCTGGTAAATAACGTGCTCACAGTCGTGAAGCCTGATCCGTTTTGCAGGCCTTTGGATCAGGCCAGTACATAGAGTG
>CAYGGY010000155.1:0-2193 GCA_964349405.1 uncultured Ohtaekwangia sp.
AAACAAGTTGCGGGTCAGGCAACCCGCAACAACCAATGGAGACCTGTAATAACGAATGGATTCAGTTTTATGATTAATACTCAACTTAATAACATATCAACACGCTTCATGGCTTCATCGTGTGACCGACTGTTTTGAATATTACTTTTAATACTATCAATAAGTTCTTTAATATATTCTCTTTTATAACCAAACTTTACCGCAAAAAGATTGCATAGCTTTAATTCCTCATCATGGATCTTCTCATCAATCGTCATCATGTGAACCAGGTCGTATAATTGATTAAATTTTTCTTTCTTTTCAGCCGGAACTTCAAAAGTAATTCCTTGAGGATTTTCCTTAATTTGTTTGAGTTGACTTTCGGAAATATTATTCCTCCTCGCAATTGTTTTTAAAAGGTTATATTCAATATCATCAAAATTGCCATCCACGGCAGCCATCTCGATAAGATTTTTCATGTGGCTTTTGGCCGTTCCTTTTCCCTGGCGAAAAAGATTAAGGATATCGGTGATATTCATAATTGTTGGTGTATGTGACGTTGAAAGTTATGGAAAATGCTCATTAAATGAATTAGCGTGTTATAATTTTTACTAACCATTGTTCTTTCAGCATTTCCCTATCTAAACGGTTTTTTATTAAGAAAATTATTGCGGGCCAGACGACCCGCAACAACTATTTTTTCAGAAAGAATTCAAAATCTATCAATCAGTAAGTAAAGAACTCCACTCATAAAGATTTCTCTGTGTAACTCCAATCACATCTTCACTTTTGTAGTGCCGCCTGTCTGAAGCGAGATGTCAACAGGTTTGTTTGTCTTCCACGCCCCTCTCGTAAAATCAGGAATATCGATTGACTTCGACCGGTTGGCTACTGACTGTTCACTGAGTGGTGCAATCGCACTCCAGAGCGCAGCATCATACACATCAATATCCAACGGAAGACCATTGCGCAAACAGTCGATGGTTCTCCAGTCCATAAGAAAATCCATACCACCATGTCCGCCCACTTGCTTAGCCAGTTCACCTATTCTTTTGATAATAGGCGGCTGATACTGCTCTTCTGTTTTTTTGTATTCCTCCGCATCGATCCAATGCTCATCGCCAAAGGCAATTCTTGGTGATTCCGGATATTTGATCACGGATCCTTTGGTGCCACTGATTTTGAAAATACGTGAATAGATATTGGGCGATGACACGTCATGCTGCAGCATGATCGTTTTACCTTTTTCTGTACGTATGGTGGTCACGTTCATGTTGCCACGATACGTTTTGTTTGCATACTCTTTGTAAAAATCATCTTGTGCAGCCAACTCTTTCGCTTTGGCACTCATGCTAAAATCATTGGTTGATGTGGCCACCAGGTAATCCATCCTGTCTCCACGATTGATGTTGAGTACCTGAGCCACGGGGCCGAGACCATGCGTTGGATATAAATTTCCGTTTCTGAAATTCTCCTTCAGCCTCCACATATTATAGTAGCCAGTCTTGTTAAAGTTGGAATTGAGCAAATCGTGATTGTAAGCTCCTTCCCCATGAATAATTTCTCCTAACAATCCCTGTCTCGACAAATTAAGGGTAAGCAACTCGAAGAAGTCATAGCAACAGTTTTCAAGGATCATACAATGTTTGCGTGTCTTCTCTGACGTTTCTACCAGTTGCCAGCATTCCTCCAATGTTTTTGCTGCCGGCACTTCAATGCAAACGTGTTTTCCCTGATTCATGGCATAGACGGCCATCGGAGCATGCATGCTCCAGGGGGTGGCAATGTAAACCAAATCAATATCGGCACGCTCGCACATTTTTTTCCATTCCTCTTCTTTGCCCGTATATACATCAGGATTATGGCCAGAGCCTTCCAGCGACTTCTTCACCGCATCCACTTTCTCCGGGCGAATATCACACAGCGCCTTAATGTCAACGCCATCAATTTTATTCATTCTCTTTACAGCGCCAGGGCCTCTGTTTCCAAGGCCGATAAACCCAATGCGTACGGTTTCCAATTTTGGCGCTGCGTAACCACTCATGTTAAATTTCGGAGCGCCAGCCCATCGTGCTGCTTCATTACTTGAATTGGTCTCAGCATTTTTTCCTTCTGCAGGTAGCAATCCTATACCGGCCATACTTAATCCGGCAAGACCGGAAGCTTTTAGAAATTCTCTTCATATTTTGGATTCTACCATCCTCCTTCGCTCAA
>CAYGGY010000156.1:0-2108 GCA_964349405.1 uncultured Ohtaekwangia sp.
TCCAAGCGCTTGGTTTAATTACAATGGGTTAAAATTCTCCAATCTCGTTCTTTGTTTTGATTAAACCAGAGCCATCCAGCAACCTCAGGATATTTATAGAGTTGTACAGTTAAAGCATCCTTAATCCAAGCTGCTTTATTGGGACCTGCAGCTGAGGCCGTTGAAAATATATAGATCGGTTTTTTATATTGCTTGAGTCTCGTAAGTATATCACCAAATACTTGCGTAAAGGTATATTCTTGATTTCCACCAAAATTAAAGCCATCAACACCCACATAATCTACATACGCATCTCCGGGATATGAAAGTTCCATACGATTGCTTGGCGTATTGGGTACAGCGTTACTGTTGGGTGCCCAACCAAATTTAACATTTGGCACGTTTGTAAAGAATGAATGAATACGACGATATGCGGCAATATGCTTATCTGGTGTGTTGTTGCCTATAGTTACTGACCAACCATTCCAATTTCCATTGAACTCGGAATAGGGGATAAGAATAATTGGACCTGCATATGATTTAGCACCTTCTGCGAAAGTTCTAAAATAATTATCCAGTTTCCCTGCCAGGACTGCATCGTATGAAAACTCAGGTTGATTAAATGGATCACGTTTAAAATCGCTTGCTTCCCAGAAAAGGACCATGGTTCTTCCTTGATCCCTAATACGCGGGGCATAATAAAGCGGGAATTGTGTTTCGTTGCCCCAATGAACAAAAACCATTTCCATTTGCGGTTTCTTTTTAGTGAGGGTTTCAAATTCAGTCATAGATGAATTTTGCCAGCCAGTATAAACACCCCATTTCATGGTGGATGGTATTTTGCCTGGAGTAGTAATGGGTGTTGCCGTTGGTGTAGGTGTTGGGACAGGTGGTATTTTATCAAGCCAATATTCCACACTCCATCCATCAACACCACTACCATAGTTAAGTTGCCAGAACCAATAATTGTTCACGCTGTCATATACTGGTCCTGCAATAACTGTAGCCAGAGATCCTGCAGGTTGTGTGCCAAGAACTTGCGCACCTATTGAAGGAGCTGTTCTGACGTTTAAAGAAACCCTCCTGACTATTACTCGGTCATCCTTTACAAATTTGGTTGGTACGGGTGTTGCCGTTGGTGTAGGTGTTGGGACAGGTGGTATTTTATCAAGCCAATATTCCACACTCCATCCATCAACACCACTACCATAGTTAAGTTGCCAGAACCAATAATTGTTCACGCTGTCATATACTGGTCCTGCAATAACTGTAGCCAGAGATCCTGCAGGTTGTGTGCCAAGAACTTGCGCACCTATTGAAGGAGCTGTTCTGACGTTTAAAGAAACCCTCCTGACTATTACTCGGTCATCCTTTACAAATTTGGTTGGTACGGGTGTTGCCGTTGGTGTAGGTGTTGGGACAGGTGGTGGAGTAGGTTTGTTCCTACATTCTGGTATGGAGACGGCAATCTCGTTTGAAAATACACTTCCAGTATTCTTGATAGCTTCTATGCGATAAAAATATGTAGTTGCTCCATAATCACTTTTCCAGAGTATATCAACATAACTTAAATCTTTAATTTGACTGTCTAAAATTGTATCCCAGGGTGTATTTGAAAGATTCTTGCGTTGAACTCTGTAATATAGCGCACCATCTTCAATGGTCCACGAGAGAGCTATTTCTGGCAGACTATTTAGGCAACGTATTGTCGTAGTACCTTGTGTAAAAGCGGCCTGGGTATCTGATCCGATTATGGTGTAGATAAGTATTGCAAGTGTTATGACTATTGGATCGGTATATTTTTTGTTTCTTCTAAAAAATGATCGATTTTTCATAGTAATTAACTTAACTATATAAAGCGTTAGGTTGCAACTAGACATGCTGAGTTATTTATCTAGAAATAATGAAATACAAATACCTAAGAAATTGGCGGAAACCCGGATTGGGCAGATCTTGACCATTATTAATAATTATGATATATATGTTTATGACTTTAAGGTTGATAGCTGGCGTTAAATTGAGTTGTGCGATACAATGCAACTCCGTGTTTTTATATGAAAATAAGTATTTTAATACCTTGTCATAATGAGGAAAAATCAATAAAGCAAACGATTAATTCATGTTTGAAT
>CAYGGY010000157.1:0-2105 GCA_964349405.1 uncultured Ohtaekwangia sp.
ACTTTACGCCATCCTGCTGACAGCGTGGTGTCAGCAGCCAACAGGCTTAATGGTAAAACTCTGGTCAAGATGCCGGTAAAACTGCGCGGTGGCGTGATAATGAATTGAATTTCATTTTCTCAGCCAGCTGAAATTGCTTTGAGATATTGCTGGTTTTCGGTCAGACAGTCTCGCTTGCCAAATCCCGATAAGAAGTAAATCAAATAGCCGCGGAATCTACATATTGACCTGGTGCATCTCTACTTTTTTCTTTAGGACTGAAAAGTAAATAACACTCAGCCAACCTAAACATATTGAATTAACTTCTAGGAAAAATCTATCTGGATCAGGTAGCTCTATGAGCGTTATATTTTCTGCTTGCCCTGAGTTGAAATGAAAAAAACGATTGCGTAAATTCACAATCAATGACATCAAGCAATGGTTATAAACCTCAATTTCATTATTGTCATCTGATTTTATATCAGTCTCCTTAACACACCGGCGGATAACAACTTTATTGTTGAAGTACTATCCTGCAAATCTTTTTCAATTACTTCTTCGATAAATTTTGAGAAAAACTTTAACTCACCCTTTCCTTCGCCAAAGAATTCCTTTAAGGAATCGTATGTGCCTTTATAGTCTTCCGTTGTAATGGAATAGGTGAGAGGGAAAGCATAAGATACTCGCTCTAAAAATCTGTACAAATGCAGAAATGCGACACAGCCTTCAGCCCTATTATTACGATAGAAGAAATGCACCATCTCCAGGAGAATCTCTTTGTAATACTTCCGTTGCTTTAAGCTGTGCCGCAAATAGGTATTTAGGCTTTTGTAATCAATATCAATATGCTTAAGTAACTTTTTCAAACCGGTCGCACTACTAATTCCAGCTTCCGGGGCTCCTAATATTGAATAGTTATTAATTTGTTGCCATCGGATATCACTCTTGCAGTGAAAAATACTTGCTGTGCCAATCAGCAAACGAATAAGTGCAGCCTCTTCAGTACTTTGTGAACATAGCAATGAAATATCTTGTCTTGGAAGGGGAGGTTCTTCAGTAGCCGCTTTCTTGAATGAGCTAGATATTGAAAAATATTCATCAATCTTGAATTCCATATCAATTACGGCTCTAGTATGTTGACTAACTTATCGGTAATTACAGCCACTGACTCATTCACTGACTTATCAGCATGTTTAATCACATGTGCTACTGCATTACGACGTGCGCGTCCTAATTTTATTTTTGAAACGTCGAAGGACTTAATAGCCTCATCGATTTTATCTATAAATTCTTCAACAGTACCTATGCTCAATTTTGATATAGATTTATACCCACCGCGGATGCCAGCACAAAATCCAATCAGATTATTATTAACCCTAAACCACTTTTCTAGTTTTGGTGATTCAATCAGCTTTGTTATCAAATTTATTACATCAGTAAATTGGATTTGATCTTTTGACGGTTCGTGCTCTAAGATTTTATCCGCAAGCAAGTCATCTAGCTTTTCTTGTATTAGTTTCTGGGAATCAATATTTGTTGAATCGCTTAAGAAAGCCATATAGGCCAAGACAAAATCAGACTGAGGGAAAATTCCATGAGCTCGGCGGACTCCTTGCTTTTCTGTTGTTAATGCCAATCCATCGATGGAGAAATCAAAAAGATTTGTTGTCAATAGTTCTATTTGGTGGCGTGTGGTCATGGGACGCTGCCCATTATTCAAAGTAATCATCCGATAGAGCAAATTATCCATCGAACCACATACGAGAACATTTACAAAAAGAGACTGCTTAATTGGAAACTCTCCTTCTTCTTCGAAGGCTCGTTGAAGAGTAAAAAGACGTTGAATCCCATCAAGCACAAATCCTTGTTTGATATTGCTTGAAACAAAATTTTCAAAATCCATTATTGTTGTTATTTTTTTATTTTTTTTGTGAACAAAAGCTATTGTGATAGGAGGCATTAAGCATCCGCTCTGAATGTCCTTTTTCAGGCGATCGTAAAAACGTGGATTTTGAATTCGTCGTTGAATTTCTAAACGTGAAATTAACGGAACAAGATGTTCTAGAGCGTATTTGTATGTCGTACGCCCGGTTGCAACCTGGGCATCTACAACATGATCATTATCT
>CAYGGY010000158.1:0-2070 GCA_964349405.1 uncultured Ohtaekwangia sp.
TCTGTCCGCTACCATACGCCACTTCCTTTCTTCATCATCTCTTTCTCATTTGCTGCCTGTCCGGTAGGCAGGTCATGCAGCCTTCCCACCGCCCAAAGTGATATTGTCAGTTTTTGTATAGGGTAAACTATCGTTGATTGTTGTTACCGTGTGTACAATCAAGTTGAGCTTACCTGTCTCCCGGTACTCTTTCACCAATCCCGGAACCGTTGTAGCCAGGCTTAGAAATCCAAGCTTGATTTTTATTGGATCAAGATTGACTTCACTAAATTTTGGAACAGTCAGGTTCACATCTTTTACTTGTGATGATGCTATGGTCTTATCGGCATAAATCATTTTGACAAAAGGATGCTTCACTTGAATACTTCCACCGCTTGGATTCTTAAGTTTCACATTGATGGAGAGTTCAATTCCACTCAGACTTACATTGTGAATAGAAACTTTTGTTTCCGTTTCCAATTCATTGGAAAGTCTATTGAGTTTGAGCAAGTAGCTGCCACCAAAGTAGATGGCTGCTACTGTACCGGCTCCGATCAGTATGTGACTACTCTTGATCATTGCGCTTCTTTCTTTTCATCCTCCGCAGCTTTAGCGAAGGAGTACTAAACTTGAGACCCTTTACTTTGCTCATCTTGGCAAAATCTCTTACCCGGTTTTTATGCTTCTCCCAGAGAGGACTAAAGACATCGGCAATGATCTTGAAGGCAAGGCAGATGATGCCTCCCACAATAGCTTGCAGCGTATAGTCGAGAAGAAATGAAAGATTTACATTGGACAGCAGATTAAAGACTGCTCCGAAAAGAAAGGCAATCCCATTGCCCATCCCATGATTTTGATTTATCGCTGTGTTCATGGGTCAAAGATGTAGCGACCCCAAAGCGCAGGTTAACGATTGTTAACGGTAGTGAATGACTGTGTAACTTTATGTAGGATTGTGAAGGTTTGTAAATGAATGTAAAGGAATTTGTATGAATGTTCCCTGTGGAACAGACAAAGACATTCCCTTGAAATAAGACAATTTTGCTCATTGAAGACAAACCATCAAATTCTTATACAATTCCATTTCTAAATATATATTCAATCAACCCCAGCGAATTTTTGACTCCGGTCTTCCGGATCAAATCATACCGATAGGTTTCTACCGTGCGAAGACATAGATTAAGCTCACAGGCAATTATTTCATTAGTCATGCCCTTTGATAGTCTAATTATTATGGCCAGCTCCAGGGGCGTAAATTTTATCCTGGGAAGTTTATCGGGCATTCCGGTTTCCAGCCAGGTAATAATTTCTTTTTCGTTCTCAGAACTAAAGTAATATTCCCCGTTGTAAACCACCCGGACAGCTTCACTGATTTGCTCATTGGGACATCCCTTGTATATAAACCCCCGGCCACCGATTTTTAAAAAATTTAAGACGATAGCGCGGGTATCGTACTGGGTAAATAAAATGATTTTTATGTCTCTGTCTTTTTTTAATAAACAGTGGGCTGCATCAAAGCCACTCATTTCGGGCATGCGATAGTCAATCAACAAGACATCAGGCTTATGCACTTCATATTGTGTAATCACCTCTTTGCCATTACGCGCCTCCACAATTTCAATATGGGGAAAGAAATCAAGTAGCAGGAGTTTAATTCCTCTCAGGGTCATTGCATGATCATCAGCAATGAGAATTTTCTTTAATGGCATAGAACGGTAAAGGGATATATAATCAAGGAATAGGCGTATGAATAAGAATTCAAGGTCGGGAAAGATTGAATAGAGAACAGATCATATAGGCACATTCCCCTTCCCTTGTAATATTTATTAATTTGGGGTTATTCCAGCTATGTAATAATGCTTACCTGAAACCAATTTGTTTTGGTGTCGGGTGTCTCATTCCAAGGACAACATAACGCTACCTGTTAATGTTGAAAACAATAAACCTTTTGAATTTATTTATCAGAGGAGATGTAAGATTTGCGATGGTTTTTAACTTTTTAGTTAAAAATTCCAAAAATTTAAGAGTTTTCGACTACTCATTACCGTAGTACTACGGTAAGTTTTGAATGTATAACAAAAGTGATTTTAG
>CAYGGY010000159.1:0-2006 GCA_964349405.1 uncultured Ohtaekwangia sp.
CAACAGATCAGGTTCGATTTATTAATACCCTAACGGACGAAACCATTGAGTTAATTAATGTTCCAAAACTTCCATTCACAGAGGTAATGCGTGATGTGGACTTGTTTGTTGGTGTTGCGAGTGTGGGGAATGATCCTGCTTGGAATGATAGTGGTGGCGGGGTTCCGGCATACAGAGATTATTGGCAATCCTATTCTTTTGGAGAATTATCAGAGGTGGCAAAGAATAGAAAAGAAACTCTGATAAGATTACTTCCCCGATTGAAGATAGCATCTGTTTCAAAGATTTCGGACAAATTTTTAATAGTGAAAGGAAAATTGAGAACGTATAAAATACACATCGGCAGCACCAATATTTTAATGGAGCCGAATGATCAATACCTTTGCATCGTTCCTGATCGGACAAAAAAAGTCTCAACAGACCAGGTGTTTCTTCCTTTTGAAGGGGATACCGGATTGTCTGTAGTGCTAAGTAAAGCTTTTCTACTTTTTGATGATGATAAGATAAAGGACTCTACCATAGTTTCGCAGATTAACAGAAAGTAGTGAATTTCCATAGATACCTTTCACAGTTGAATATTCCTGAAGTTGGTAAAGAGGGACAGGACAAGTTTCGTGCTTCAAAGGTTCTTGTGATCGGCGCAGGTGGACTTGGTTGTCCAGCCCTTCAATACCTTGCAGGCATGGGAATTGGTGTTATTGGAATCCTTGATGATGACCTTGTTCAACTCAGCAATCTACATCGGCAAGTGCTTTATAATGAAGAAGACATTGGAAAGGGAAAAGTGCATGTTGCTGCAAGTAGACTTAGACTCGTTAATTCAGATATTGAAATTAGGGCTATCTCTTCAAGAGCCACATTGGAAAATATTTCTGGTTTAATTAGCGATTACCATATTGTACTAGATTGCACAGACAATTTAGAATCAAGAATGACTATTGATGAGGCGTGCCATTCAATGAGAATCCCTCTTGTCTTTGGGGCTGTTAGACAATTTGAGGGTCAAATCTCTGTCTTCCATTATATGAGTCAATATCGATATTCTGACTTCTATCAAGAATTGCAAACTTCAGAAGGACTTAGTTGTGCACAAGATGGAATCATGGGGCACACAGCAGGTTTGATAGGATGCCTAATGAGTAATGAAGTCGTGAAAATAATTTTAGGCCTTGAGAATGTGTTATCTGGAGTGTTATTAAGTATAAATTTGTTAAGCGGGCAAATGAGAAAATTTAAACTTCATCAGCAAAAACCCTGAAAGCCTTTTACTCCTACATACCCTTCCGTTTCTTTTTCTTTTTCCTTTTCTTCATCCTATTTTCAACACCCAGATCAGGTTGGTTAACAGGGTAGATAAGATTCCCATGAGTATGGCCATCCAGTAGCGATGCCAGATCGAGGCCTTTTGAGTTTTCTGAAGTGAGGTTGTTGAGTCGAGAAGCTTTTGAGTTTGTAGATTTAGTAAGATGTTTACCTCGCGAACCTGTTTGAGGTTGCCTTCGATCATGCTGTTTAGAATTCTCGAGTTTATGATTTGTTGCTGACTGCTGTCCTGAGCTTTGAGATAAAGTGTTTGGATTTCTTTCAGGATTAAGAGTACTTGCTCGGGTGATAGATGAGTTGGATTTTGTTCGATCATTTGCCTGGTGAATTGCTGCGCGATCTCTTTCTTGTTCATAGTCGATTGTTTTTTTGATGGACGCCCATTTATAATCATTGCCTAGTTTCGCGCCTGTGATGATCATCCCTTCAAAGGAATAACTGATGCCGCTGACAAAACCCGTGGATGCATGATTGAATAAAATTTGGATGCCCTTCTTTTCGAGCGCCTGTATAAATTCTGAACAGGTTAGCTTTTTGTTGGAGGTGATTGTGTCTTTGATCAATACCTGCAATGTCATCTTATGCGAAGGTGTGTTGGTGCGTTTTATCATCTCCAGTTCATCTTTGGTGATGGCTCGTTCATGCGCCTGATTGCTAGAGATTACCTCGGTTAGGTTGTACTT
>CAYGGY010000160.1:0-2004 GCA_964349405.1 uncultured Ohtaekwangia sp.
ACCTGGATAAGAATGTCAAAGTGGTACACGGTATCATGATGAGTTCAGACAGACCAAACCTCTTGTTCTACCGAGGCTCTCAACGGATTGAACTTTCTGGAGAAGAACTTTTTCCGGAAGACTTTGAGAGCAAAATGTTTATGAGCGGAATGGCAGTAGCTCCCGACAATAAATACAAGTCGTTGGGTAATGGAGTAGTTTCCGGAAACGGTGAACTGAAAATCCAATACAAGGACACGACCAATCCAAACGCTCCCTTTGCGGCTTACAAAGTTATCGTCAGTCTTTTATGTGAGATGAAATAAAAATCAGACGTAAGACTTTAGACATAAGATTTTAGACAAAGGCACTTACTGAATATGATTGTCACCAAGACTAAAAGGAGAATCATCATAGCCAAACTTGAAGTGAATAAGCTTGAGCGGTTTAAGCCATTCGAAATCAGGCTTCCGGCTAATGTGAAGAAAGTAACAGGAATACTCGTAACAACCTCAGCAACATGGGAACCGGTACCGTAAGTTTTCAAGCTAATGACAAGATGGATGTCTTTTATGTGGCACGACTAAAAGAGGAAGGAATTGAGCCATCAGACGAATCCATCATTCAAGTTGAAAACTCACAGTTTGAGAATGACAAGGCTTGGGTTACTGGAAATGTGCCGAAGATAAAGCCTGTGCATGTTGAGGGCGATACGTCCATCATCAATGCCTGGTTCAAAGGTGAGACTTACGAAAACCCATTTATAATTACGGTCTACGTGGAGTGTGAAACGGCTGAAGAGCTTGAGGAAGTTACTGCGGATGAAGAGATAGAACAGGACAAGAGTGAGCGGAATGATTTCCTGGAACCAGTGGAGATAAACTTATGACCGAACAATTCATTCTGGAGTTTGTGCCTTTGCGATTAAAACAACAAGGGTATTCGAAGTACCATCTCCGTCACAGGGATTTCATCATCGAGGCAGGAGCAACAGTAACTATTCCTGCGTACAACGAAATGTTCTTCATCATTGATGAGCCTCCTGGACTTGTGGTTGACTCTGATTATGGAATGTACGACTCAACGGAAGATCCTATTCCTGAGAGCATTCACATTCATCGAGGTGAAATCAAGATTACGAATCCAGGAAACGCAAAGCGAAGAATAAAATTTATACAAGCAATCATAGTGAATTAGTTATGGCACTACCGAATAAAGAAAAATACGAACAGAAAAAGATTGACAACCTTTTGCACTACCTGCGCTTATACCATGAGAAAGGTCAACCCATTGATTACGAAATTCTGGTTGATGGATTCAAGGCAGTACGCAGAACAAGTGACCCTGATATGTTTACGATGTTTGAAAACTTCGTAACTGCGGATACGCGATCCATTGAAATTCTACTTTTCACTGGCAGTAGCAACAACAACGAAAAGCGAATTTTTTATTTTGGTGACCAACCCAAGGAAGGCTTATCTGGAGTAGATGTGAAGAATATCGTGGATGAAGAAGTTCAACGAAAACTGAGGGAGAAAGAATTTGATGAGCTAAAAGACGCAAATAAAAAATTACAGCAACACATCGCAGACCTGGAGAGCGAAGTCGAGGAATTGGAGAAACACAACGCCCGACTTGAAATGAAGCAATCTCCTTTGAATAGTTTCCTGGGAGATGTTGGGTCAAGTCTGGTGGAGAGTTTTATTAAACGAAATCCAAAACTAATGGCAGCCTTCCCAGGTGGGGAGGCACTCGCAGGTTTGTTGCAATCAAATAATGAAGAAGTTCATGAAGAACAAATTCCTGATTCCGAAGTCAGCTTCAAACCAAAGGTAAGTTCTTCCGCTTCATCTCTCACTGAAGAAGATGAGGCTGCTATCCAGTTTGTCAATCAGCTTAAGTCACAGTTTAGCAAAGAAGAATTTGAGCGAGTGCTTCATATTCTTCAAACCCTTGCCGATGACAAGAGTAAGATTGACCTAATCATAAATCATGTAAACATTAAACAATCATAACAATGAACAA
>CAYGGY010000161.1:0-1946 GCA_964349405.1 uncultured Ohtaekwangia sp.
ATATAAGACAATATATGTATGG
This sequence comes from uncultured Ohtaekwangia sp., assembly GCA_964349405.1. Classification (GTDB taxonomy): domain Bacteria; phylum Bacteroidota; class Bacteroidia; order Cytophagales; family Cyclobacteriaceae; genus ELB16-189. Next base: position 23 of record CAYGGY010000161.1, read on the forward strand.
AAGATTCAATATACACCATTTTCAAAGCGGTTGTTGAAGCTATTCTTGTATCAGGAATACTTGGATATTATTTCTTGAAACGAGAAGAAAAACTTAAAAGAACAATAGAAGAGGAATTTAAAAAGAGGGATAAGTTTTTTGATACTCGTTTTAATTTCAAGATGAGAGCCTTGGAAGAGTTATTGGCACCCATCAGACTGCAATTGATACGAAGTAAAATTACCCTTAAGGGCTATGATGCGAATAATGAATACCGGGAGAAGATTCTAAAAGAATGTAATGAAACCATTCGCAGATTATTGTTGGAAAAGGGGCATCTCATCCCTGCTGATTTAATACCCTTCGCAGAAAAGTTCATCAGTCATTATGATGAATGGCTTCAGGCCTATCGGCATAACCGAGAGATTCAGAACAAGACTGATATAAAACATGTGTTCACTTATAATTTTCCTCATGATGCTGAAAAGTCATTTGTAGAAAAATATGAAGCATATAGAAAAGAACTTGAAATAGAGGGCTCACTAAATTGAAAAATGAAATAAAGCATTTAAATAAAAACTTCATGTAGCTAGAATAAAAAATCTATACATGTAACAAAGTGTATCATATGAAACCAGAATTTGAAATTAAACAGCTAAGCGACAAGTATGATTACCTAGCACCGGATGGTTCGGAAATACGGTTGCTTGCCAAAGTCAATGCAGGTGGCTTTTGTCATTGTACGCTACCCGCAGACAAAACTTCTTCTGCTGTAAAGCATAAAACTGTTGAAGAGATTTGTTTGTCGCTCCTTCAGTTCCCACTGTTATACGGATCTATTATTTATAGATTACCTATATTCTTGGAAACATTATTTTCATGCTGGCTTTATTTACCGGTTTCACCTACAAGAAGTTATGGAAGAGAATATTTCAAAAAGTAAATGATTTTAAGTTCATTCTTAAAATAAAACCAAAACAAACATATCATGAATCAAGTAAAATTATTTATCGGATCTTCAAGCGAGTCGCTTGATATAGTACGTGCATTGGAATATGAACTACGTGGTGAATTGAAAACAGAAGTGTGGGATAAAAGTTTTCGTCCTGGCCAATACACCTTAGATGAGTTAAAAAGAAAAGCTAAAGAAGTAGATTTTGCAGCCTTTATTCTTGGACGAGAAGATAAGACAGAATCAGGTGGAGATATTACTATTTCGCCACGCGACAATGTGGTGTATGAAGCAGGGCTTTTTGCAGGTTATTTAGGAGTTGAAAAGGTATTTTTACTTGTAGATGCAAGAGGAACAAAGATACCTACGGATTGGAAAGGGCTTGGATATATAACCTATGATCCGGGATTAGGAGAAGTAACTGATGCGGTTCATCAGGCAGCTATAATTATAAGGAAAGAGATTGCCGATTGGAAAAAAAAGGTTGAAAATTCTGTTGAGCAGCAAATAGCTGGAAGCTGGTGGCAATTCGTTGTTAACGTAGAAGATGGATCTGTGCTCAGTTTAATGAATATCACAAAGTCTCGTGACGATTCAACATGGAAAATTACTGGAAATTCCTGGACTAATGAAGGAAAACAGATTGCAGCGTATTGGAGTCGTGCATCTGCTTTTGATATACGCGATAAAAAGCTTTTCTATTATTGGGAAGGGGAACATCCGTATAACAAAAGCATGCCAAGATTTGTTGGTGTTGGTGAAATTGTTTTTAGAGAAGAGCAAACAACCATTATAAACAAAGCATACGGCTGGTATTCTGAAACAAACCTTAATCAGCTTAATGAGACGGTAAGAAAATCAACTAAATATGTACGTGCAAGCGAACAAGATTTACAAATTATGAACGACAGTGACCTATCGGCAATTAGAAAACTGCTTAATTCTCATCTCAATGAATTAAAAGAAATTTATACTGAAAATATGTAAATCGGC
>CAYGGY010000162.1:0-1940 GCA_964349405.1 uncultured Ohtaekwangia sp.
ATCCGCGAATCACTAATGGCGTTGCCTCCTGATCAAAAGAAGGAAGTCCTCGAAAGCATGACGGCAGATGAGTTCAGCATCCATCGTGTAGACATCTACCTGATCGCCTTGGAAAATGCCATGCATAGGGATTTGATGAGATGGGTGCCAAGAGGATCGCCGATAGAGTATGAAATTTATCACCTCCTTCTTTATGCGTTACGGGTATTTATTCTTCATCACGCCAATAGAACTGGTAAAAATCAAGTCTAAAATTCTTACCGTTGAGTGTTTATAAAATAACGTAACGTATTACTTATATCTCTCTGAGAAAGAAAACATATATGCCGTTCTCATGAGCTTTGATTTACTTTTGAGACAACCCCCTTCAATCCAATATGTTATCAAGCGATTAGCAAAAATTATTAAACAATACAGCCAAAATGTCATAGGAGTTAATCCCATGTCATCACTCTTTAAATTTTATTCCTTTCTAATTTTTGGGAAATCAAAACCCAAATGAAAAAAATAAATCCTAGGAAATCGTTAATTGTTGCATTTTTCGTAATCCTTGCTATTTCATGCCAAGAAAATGAATTTCAAAACGAGGTTCAATCCACAGAAATAGAATCCACACCATTAATTAACTTAGGTCAGATTAAAGCATATTCATTTGATGGAAGTGAAGGTGATCCTATTTCACTTGATACAGCCAAAGTGTGGGTGAAAAACAATTTTGATAAAAATTCTCAAACAAAAGGACATTTCGTAGGTGGAGAAATCTTATCAAAACTTTTAGCCCAAGACGGTTGCATGGGAATTCGCTTTTATTACGCAATTGATGAATTAGGAGATCTGCAAATTTTATTGAAGGGCGCAGATGTAAACGGAAATGACATTAGTGGTAGCATTCCAACAGTAAAAGCGATTTTATCCTCAGGAGATATTATTGGAGGGGTCGAGACGCTGGATAGCAAACTAGGTGAAAATATAACAGAGAAAATATATCAGGACAGAACGACTAATTATACTAGGAAATATTCTAATACGATAAGTGCGCATTTTTTTGGTTATCAAATCATAAACAGCATCTTATCAGAAAATGGTTGCGTGGGTATCCGTATGCATCTAGCATTAAATGGTACCCAAGTCCCACAACTCCTACTTATAGGCGCGGATAAAAATGGTAAAGCTCTTCTACCGACAAGCAGTGAGATGTCAAGAACAAAAACTGATAATACAATCGCAGATGTGTCCTATCCCTGCCCCAGTTATTGTTCAGGAACTTGATTTTATTTAGCTGAACACAAAAACGAGACTGTCTCAAAAAAAAGTCTTTGATATACTGATGGTTATGTCTTCATAAGGGCATGAAGTAGTCTCAGGCTGTTTATAAATGCAACTATCACATTGTCTGGGTTCTGAAAGATTCGGTGTATAGGGATATTCGATTATTATTGTGTGAATGAAAAGGAGTTGAAGTGGAGGAGTTGAATGTACTACAAAGACCATGTTCACCTTTATTGTATCTATACTTCTGTAGGTATTGACATCTGAATTGATGGCGCATCACAAAGTACTGGCAGAATCAATCCTATCGAAGAGGCCCTTCGTGGTACGGATATGTTTCTGTGTGGTCTGATCAGTAGGTTCCATATTTGTTTTTCGACAAAACTAAGAACAATAATCAGCCATAAAATATGGACTTCATCAGTCGTTTAGGCCTAGACTAAAAGAGGAAAGCTGCCTTTGTCAGCACTTCATTGGTTTTTAATGACCTCCCTTTGGTCTTTTACATAAATTTTACGGTAATTGTATTCACGCCAAAGACATTTGTATATTATGTCTTTGGAACACTTTCTTAATTTGTCTGAGTACAAATAATTGATTACTAAAAAATGCAGATCATAATAATTATAGCGCATATTTCATCAACGTCAGCGTTGGCACCACTACTAGCA
>CAYGGY010000163.1:0-1935 GCA_964349405.1 uncultured Ohtaekwangia sp.
ATTCTGGCCTGTCTCCTCCATTGCTTTGCACGCGTTAAGGAAAAATATTCTGCCGCTCAGCGTCAACACCTGGTACAAGTATGCCAACAAACTCGGGCTGTCCAGGCCTAAGCCCTCTTCGCGAAGAAAGAAAAATAACATCAGCGTCCGCGCTGAAAGGCCGCATCTTATCTGGCATGCCGACATCACTGTTTTTGTCACTGCCGACCAGGTGAAACACTATGTCTATGTGGTCATTGACAACTTCTCGCGCAAAATCCTTTCCTGGCTTGTAGCCGATAAGGTAAGCGCTGACCTGCGCAGGGAAACCATCGAAGATGCCATCAGGAACGTAAAAGCCAGCCATCCTGAGATTACCCTCATCACCGATGGCGGGCCGGAAAATAACCTACAGGCTTTTCTTGATACACTGGCGCAACCGGTTTCGCATAAAGTGGCTTTGGTTGATGTCCATTATTCCAATTCACTCATTGAAGCCTCTTTTAAAACCGCTAAGTACTATTACCTCTACCGCATGGATATTGCCGATGCCAATGCCCTGAAAAAAGCATTTGCATTTGTTGTGGAAGATTTCAATGAACGGCCCCACATCTCGCTCAGCGGCCTCACACCAAACGAGGCAGAGAAAAATATTACCTTAAACACGGAGGAACTGCGCCTCAGCATCAAAAAAGCAACCGAAAACCGGCTGCACTACAACCAAACCCACCGTTGCGGCCACTGTTCGAACCAAACTAAGGACAACAAGGACTGAACCACCTCCGAAACTGATCACTTCAATCCCTCCGTTCCCCAAAATTTTGGCTCTAACACTTCCTGCCATAACCTATTTTCTTACTTTCGCGCCCCGTTCCTTGATCGGAACCGGCAAGTATAAAATTGGTGTGGGACTGCCTCCGTCAGCCGCTAAAATTCTCTCTGTCGGATTTGTCTTTGAGTAACTGGTCTTTACTCGTCCAACGCCATAAATTACGTCAACGAGTCCCTTCAGTAATTTGTTAATCATATCTCAATTGAAAAATGCGCCATAACGTTTGTGTTTATTCAGTGCCTGGCTCTTGAAGCCGCGTCCTGTCCCACGTGGAAGAACGAAATTAAGAAACAAAAACGTAAATGTAAGACATCACCCAGGCATTGAATAAACATTGTGTTGTGGCCAGTTGGGCTTCATCTCCTCGTCTTTTCGTTAATATTTTACTTTCAATTGTCGGCATACAAAGTCCTACCATACCTTCTCAGGAAAGTTCAAGTCAAACTTTATGTCTGTTATACCAAACTTAGATAGCATTTTTTCAAATTCTTCTTTGTCAAGAGGTCCGTAAATCCCTTTCTTCACATCTTTATCGTTTTTGTTTTTGTTCATATCTATTAGGAAGTATTTTGTTGTCGTAGTGTCTAAATTCGGGTGTTGTTTCGCGAAAATGAATCGGTCATTATGCCCAACTGAATAAACATAACTATTAACTACAATGTCGTAACAACCGTCACACGCATTATTCGGTTTTGCTATATCTCTATTTGATTCGAGGTCGCTCCATCCAACTTCATAGCCCCCGATAATTTTTGAATGTTCGCTTTTGTCTAACCAAGCACATCCACTAATTGTTAGTAAAAGAATTATTGCAAATATTCGTTGCATACCGTCACCGAAACCAAGCTTCATATTTTTAGAGTTGCTTTGTATTTTAAGTCCACCGTTACTGTCAACAGACAGCAATTTTCCTTTAAGTCCTTTAAATTCTTTTCTCCACCGTCTGCGGAGATGTAACCTGTCCACGTGTTGTAAATTGTCAGCGTGGAATGAAATTCTTTTTTTGAATTATTGTCAACCTAATTTATCGGTTTACACGTCACTGTCCCCGAGCCGGCCCAATTGGCCACAACGTTTGTGTTTGCGCAGTGGTGGCTTTCGGAGCCGCCACTGTCCGCGTGGGC
>CAYGGY010000164.1:0-1928 GCA_964349405.1 uncultured Ohtaekwangia sp.
TTTTTTAAATAGTGCTTTGTCTTTTCCTGAGCCTTCTAGACGTATGTCATTATTCGTTAAAGCACTTGGAAGAGATTGTTCGCCAACCCAAACATCAACCAGTGACTTTAATGATGCATTTATTGTTAAGTTAACGTCATAACCCGGATCACGGTAACAAAGATCGGTATCGCCATTTTTACTTACCAACCACCTGAATCTTTTTGCATGGCTTAAACCTGAAACATCAAACTGAGCGACGAAATGCTTTTTATTGTCCAGCACAGATGAATCAACCGTACGGCGAATGTCCCAGAAAAGCAGGTCAGGATCATGTTCATCTTTTGTCAATTTATGCATCAGGTTTTCAGCACCCCAAATGCCCATCATCTCAATAATCGGTCTTAATTTTTCACCAGATTTGGTTAGATGATATTCATAGCCACCTGAAGCTAATGCCTTTTTGTTAATAATATTACTGCCATAAAGTTCATCTAAACGCTTAGTCAGTAATGATTGAGATATTCGTGGCAGGCCTTTGCGTAAGTCACCAAATCGCGTACTGCCACATAACAACTCTCTTAATATCAGGGGGGTCCAACGCGTAGTCAATATTTGTGATGCCATGGCAACCGGACAAAATTGCCCATACCCTTGTGATGTCGACATATTTAATCCTCCTTCATTAAGGCTTTGATAAGTATAGACATGATTAAAGAAAAAAGTAGTGCATTTATAGCACTAGTTTATTTACAGCCATGAGCAATAATTTCATCGTCAAAAACCAACAAGTTTTGACATCTTACTAACGAAACGACAAGGAGAATAATCATGCCTAGATACGTCATAGAACGCGATATACCAGGAATGGGGTCACTCAATCAGGATGAGTTACGTGATGGTGCAAATAAATCAAATGTTGCACTTGCCAGCATGAAAGAGCAGAAAAAGAATGTTCAATGGGAACATAGTTATATAGCCGATAACAAAACATTCTGCATTTATATAGCCGATAACGAAGAGCTGGTGCGTGAACATGCAAATGTAAGTGGTTTTCCTGCAACCATTATTACGCTGGTCAAACACATTATTGACCCGGTAACAGCCGAAGCCTAATCATAAATATTCGAAAAGGACTGTCAAAATGTCTAAATTAGCGATTGTACAGAAAGCCCCTGCATTTCTTGATAAACACAAAACCATAGCCCTTGCGGTGAGCACAATCGAAGAAGCAGCGACAAATGGTGCAGAACTGGTCGTCTTTACTGAAGCCTTTATACCCGGTTACCCCAACTGGGTCTGGCGTTTAAGGCCCGGTGCGGACTGGGACTTGTCAGAAGAACTGCACGAGCGTTTATTAAACAATGCGGTAGTAATGGAATCTGATGATCTAGAGCCATTATATAAAGCAGCTAAAAAACACAACATCACTATTGTGTGTGGTATTGAAGAGCGTGATAGCAAGCTTGGTCGATCAACCCTTTATAACACGGTCATTGTTATTGGTTCTGACGGCACGTTGTTAAACAAGCACCGAAAACTCATGCCCACAAATCCAGAGCGCATGGTTTGGGGGTTTGGTGATGCATCGGGCCTAAAAGTAGTCGACACACCTGTTGGAAGAATTGGCACATTAATCTGTTGGGAAAACTACATGCCGCTTGCACGTTACGCACTGTATTCTCAAGGCGTCGAAATATATATCGCTCCAACTTATGATGGTGGTGAAAAATGGACTGGAACCTTACAACATATAGCGCGTGAAGGCTGTTGCTGGGTTGTCGGTTGCGGCAATCTCATGAAAGGCAGCGACATTCCTGAAGACCTTCCTGGAAAAGAGACCTTATTCCCGGATGCCGATGAATGGGTGAATCCAGGTGGCTCCCTTGTAATAGCGCCAGGGGGTGAAATAATTGCAGGCCCAATGCGAGAAGAGGCCGGAATATTAT
>CAYGGY010000165.1:0-1893 GCA_964349405.1 uncultured Ohtaekwangia sp.
TAACAAGGCTTAGGGCAAGCTCCAGGATGAATTCGGCTACAGTGAATAGCAGCAGAAAAAGCAGTTTGAATATTTCGCCTATTGCTTTCATGATGAAAATATGAGTTGGGAAATCCTTCCGCGGGAAAGGAATGGGCGGAAAGGTGCGAGGATATATGCTACCTTAATATATCAGTAGCAAGGCACTTATGGGATTATTTCAAAGTTGGTGCCAGTGAGTACATTCAGACAATGTGGCATAGAAATTTAATTGAATCTAAAATAAGAATATTCACTTATCCGAATTATTGCATTTGATACATCTCCTTGCCATCAACTACTAATTGTGCTATAGTTCTAAGTGTAAGGGGCAGGCTAGACGATTTAATTTACTAAGTTCCTTTGGATCCAAACCAAAAGAATTAGATTACATCTCTCTCACGGTGAAGGTCCAAACTTTACCACGCCCCTTATATCTTGTGTAATTAAGAATCTGTGCTTGGTATAATAGGTAAAGGCCCACAGAATTCAAGACGAGAATTAAATTTGATTTATTAAACAAGTTAAGTAATTTGCAATATAAATCCCAGCTATATGTCTCAGAATATACAAAGCGTATTGAAATCCCGAACCTCGCATGAAAGAGTTTTAGGTTTGGACAAGTTGCATTCGAAATTTATTGAATTATCAATGCCAACAAGATCAAGGGCCTTACTCGCGATAATGATTAAGAACAATAATGGCTTCATTGAAATGTTGGATAATCTTGAATTGTATGTGAAATGCCTTTTTGAACATCTACCTAATTCAGGAAACTCAAAAAAAAATCAGCGAATATTAAACAGTTATATACACCATCTTCAAATAGTTAAGTCAGAGATAAAAAGAACCATCGATTTGGGGAAAAATGTAATTAGTCGTCAAGTTTTAGGTATGCTGCAAAGTAATTATAGCTCTATTAAAATTATGAGCAGTCAATTCGTCACAGCGGATAAATGCGAAATTGCGTTTAATGGCTTATGCTTAAATGCAATTATTGTTTGGGAACTGAATTGAGATGACTCAATTTTTAGACGTAAAAAATGCCTTAAAGGAACTCATCCCGCAAATTCAGGAGAACAAACTTATTGCTTTTGTTGGTTCTGGGATCTCTGCGCCACCTCCTTCATGCTTACCACAATGGGATCAATTTTTGACAGATTTCATTCTTTTTAGCAAAAGTATCTCTGATAAAATTAATGACCCTGATTTTAAACGAACTATTAATGATGCAGAGAAGCTTGGACAAAAGAGTAATCCCATCCATACTGCAACTGTATTGAAAAATTCGCTTATTGATTTAAATAGAAGGAATTCAATTGATATTGTTGGGTTGTTGGATCAATGGTTTATTGACAAGTTTGAAAAAACGGCAAGGCCGAATGATCTACATAAATATATTGTGGCAACTGATTATCCATATATAGTAACTTCAAATTACGACTCATTACTTGAATCCGCATCGGATGAACTCGGCTTGAGCTGGCGAATGCGGTCTTATACATATACCCAGGCGGTCAAAATAGCTCAAGCAATGTACTCCAATGAAAAAGCAATCATTCATATACATGGAAAAGCTACTCAAATTTCTGTCAATAATATTATTTTCACGAAAGAAGACTATACTAAAATTATGAAGCAAGAATTTCATGGCTTTAGCTTCGCATTAAAGAGTCTTTTTTTTAAGTATTCAACCATTTTTCTGGGTTACGGTGCATCTGACCCACATTTAGAGGATATAATGGAAGAAATGGCCTTCTTCTTAGACTATCAGGACATGCCAAACTTGCCTAAAAACTATCTTGTTGTGCTAGAATCAAAAGCTAATGATGTCTTTAGGAGATATAAGAAGATATTTCGAACTGAATTAATTAC
>CAYGGY010000166.1:0-1891 GCA_964349405.1 uncultured Ohtaekwangia sp.
TTCGTTTCTTACTTCGGATTATAGGTGCAATATCCATAGGTAGGTTATCAGGCTGTCGAGGATCCCCATGAGAGTTACCATCCAGTAACGATGCCAGATCGCTACTTTTTGATTTTTCCGGAAAGAAACCTTTACTACTAATATCTGTTCCTTGCACTGATTGAGATCGCGGTATATCCGTTGAGCGTTGGATTGAATATCCTGGATTGAACAACATAAAATCCTTAGAAGGTTTAATTGTTGACAGTCGCTTTGTTCGGCTTTGATGTAAAGATCGTGAATCTCCTTTAGGATGGTCAGTACTTGCTCTTATGTTTACGTTGATGGATGTTGCTCTATCATTTGCCTGGTGAATTGCGGCACGATCTCTTTCTTGTTCATAGTTGATTCTGTTTATAATGGATGTCCATTTGAAGTCTTTTCCCAGTTTGGCGCCTTTGATAACGATTCCCTGGTAACCATAGGATATGCCGCTGACATATCCTGTAGAGGCCTGATTAAATAACACGTTGATCTGTTTTTCCTCCAGTGCCTTTATGAATTGTTCGGTTGTCATTCCCGGTCTTCCCTGCAGCAGACTCCGGATAATGATTTGTAGCTTCAGCTTTTGGGAAGGTGCATTGGTGCGCTTCATCATCTCCAACTCATCCTTGGTCATTGCTCTTTCTTTTGCTTCACGGCTGGAGATAACCTTGGTTAAGTTGTATTTCTCCTCCAACTCCCGAAGTACTTTTTCACTGCGGGCAAAGTCGTTGCTATCACTTAATACCTTGCCATCATACCCGATCCGGTTGACCAGAATATGCAGGTGGGGGTGATCGGCATCATAGTGCCGGAACATAATGAACTGGTGTTGATCAAATCCGTTCGCATTCAGGTAATCGAGCCCAATCTGTTTCATCTTATCATTTGGTAAATTTTCATCGGGCGGAAAGTTGATGGAGGTATGGTAAAAATATTTCTGAAGGTTAGGTTTCAGGATTCTTACCATTTGTACTTCTTTCATAATGGATTTTTCAGACACGTTCACAAAGGTATGGTCGAGCACTTGAGCGATACCTTTTCCGACCTTCTCAAGGTTATAGCGCAGTGCTCCCCGAAATCCTTTACCTTTAATTTGATTGCCCGTCATCGATTAAGGCTTTAAGTATTTTGTTCAATAGCAAAAGAAGTTCAAGCTGGCATACCAGATAGTCTTTGGGTAAATCACCCTGATTGATCTTGTGTGTAACCTGATTGAGGTTAACGCCAATTCTTTTCATCTCCTGGTATATGGAGGCATCCAGTGGGGACAGTTTTACAGGGGGGAACTTCCCGGTAAACACTTTCTTGCGTATCCAGTTGGCGGGACTCAACCCGCAGGCAGCTGCCCACTGATTGACTTTATTAGTCTCTTCATTAGTCAACCGGATGTTTACCTGCACTACGCGTTTGTCTTTATCGTTTATCCTGGGTCTTGCCATGGCGTAAATAAAATCGAACGAAGTGGATCAGGAGCAAGCCGTTTGAGCGTAGCGAAAACATGGCTTGCTCCGAACTTACTAAGCATTTCTGTCCCTTGATCTTTGCTGTATCTCATTGTATTTATCATGAATAATCCTGAATACTATTGAACATTATTTGATGATGCTCAATCATCCTTGCTTTATTTTGAACCTGCCTGGACTTAATTGAACATCATCTGATTCGTGTGAATCCTTAAACTGAAATTGCTTTCGAGTGGCCGCCTGTGGATTCCTCTTTTTGAATCTTGCAACGGCCCTGGCCAGGCTGAAATAGTTTAGTTCAATCTGTTCTTCAGTTTCTTTTTGTAAGTCCTCCTGAATGATTTCCATCGCCATCACGATGGGCATTGAAGTAATCAGTTCCTGATATGCTTGCACAAGGACGC
>CAYGGY010000167.1:0-1853 GCA_964349405.1 uncultured Ohtaekwangia sp.
CACCTTTGGCCATTTGCGAAATGGCCGTGGACACTTCCGTGGCATTGCGCTTCATATCGTCAACCTTCTTTTGTAGCAGATTTGAAGATTTCGCTACCACATCGGATCCCTGGTTGATTTGATTTAATACGGACGTAATATTATCCAGGGCTGCGTTTACTTCTTTCGCTACACTCGAATCGCTGTTTACCCGTTGCGATAAATCACTAGCGGCCATCGCCTTGATCACATCGATTACTTTTCCTTGTTCTTCAGCGGCTTTCTTAAGCTCTTCTTCCCGTAATACTTGTTCAGTGATCACATAACGCACACCGATGTACTTGACGGGTTTTCCGTTCGGTCCCAGCACAGGAGCAATAAGGGCGTCAACATAATAAGGACTTCCATCTTTTTTCCTGTTCTTAATCATTCCCCTGAATATTTGGCCCCTGCCGATAGTAGCCCATACTTCTTTGAATACTGACTTTGGCATATCGGGATGGCGAAACATACTATGAGGCTGACCAATACATTCTTCCCTCGTGTATTGTGATACTTCACACAATAAATCATTAACATAAGTGATATCTCCTTTCAAGTCTGATTCCGAAACAACGCAGGCGACATTGATCTGGTCCATGCGGGTTTTTAATTCAGCCTGTAAGGCATCCATAGCGATGGATGCTTCCTTCTGCGCAGTAATATCTTTAATGAATGCAGTGAATTGCAATTTACCATCAACATTTACCTTGCTCAATGCAAGGTTACCCCAAAATTTACTTCCGTCTTTACGTGTCATTGGTAAATCGCGACCTGCCCCAACCACTTTATTTACTCCGGTTCTAATGTTTGCATCTACGTATTGGTCATGATTCCCCTGATGTTCCATGGGGACAATCATCTTTACATTTTGGCCCATCACTTCTTCACGATTAAAGCCAAACATATTTTCCGCTGCTTTATTGAAGAACAAAACAGTTTTGTTATTATCAATGGTGATGATGGAATCCACGGCCTGCTCCAAAACCTGATAGTTACGCTCGCGGGCGAATCTTTCTTCTGTAATATCTTTGATAAAGGCAGTGAAGAGAAAATCATTGCCAAATTGGATTTTACTGAGCGAAAGGTTTATCCAAAATCGTGATCCGTCTTTTTTGGAAGCTTCCAGATCACGGCCTGCCCCGATTACTTTATTGATTCCTGTTCGGATATTATTATCAACATATTTATCGTGTACACCACGGTGCTCTAGTGGCACAATCATTTTTACATTTTGGCCCATTACCTCAGCCTTGGTATAGCCAAACATTTTTTCGGCTGCTTTGTTATAAAATGTAATTAACTTATTCGTATCAATTTGTATGACTGAATCAACGGCTTCTTCCAGTGCCTGAATATTTCTTTGCGCGAGTTGTTTTTGCTCTGCCAGTTCTTTTTTCATTTGCTCAAACATAGCAGCGTCTACCTGACCATTGTCTTTGGTTTTCACCTTTGATTCTGACAATTGTTCTTCATTTTCCATAGTTATAATGTTTTTAGTTAATTTCTTATTTTCATTTTCACCATTACTACCTGGTGTCATCTTTACCTTTTTAATGTTTCCGCCTAATGCCATAATGTGTTGGAGTTTGCTTGAATGTTGGTACTATTCTGTCTTCGATCGGGAATGGGTTCTTATTTTCAATGTTTATTATATTCATCATGTCTTTATTTTTTAGGAAAACAATGGTGTGACCAGATTGAGTAATATTTAAGGTGTTGTTATTTCTACCTATTTGCCGATAATGACATATGAGATTCTGTCAGGAGTTTAGAAAGCGTGATTAATAACTTGTCGCTTGATATCGGCTTGGAAAGGTATTCATTAACACCTG
>CAYGGY010000168.1:0-1833 GCA_964349405.1 uncultured Ohtaekwangia sp.
TATTCACTTCAGACTCTACCCATATTTTGCCTCCCCATTGCTCAACAAAGCCTTTACAGATTGATAACCCGAGTCCTGAACCGCCATACTTCATGTGAATAGTTTCGTCTGCTTGCCTAAAAGGTTTAAAAATAAGATCTGATTTTTCTTTGGGTATACCAATGCCGGTATCACGCACACCAAATTTAAGAACACCATTGTTGCGAATACAGCTTATAGTAACGGAGCCGTCAGTAGTAAATTTAAGGGCATTAGTAATTAAATTGGTGAGTACCTGTTCAAGATGTATCGGGTCTGTAATTACATTGTTTTCTGTGCTCGTTAATTCATTCGTAATTACAAAATTGATATTCTTTTTAGTTCGTTCTGTTTCTATTTTAAATGTATGGATGAGTTTGTCGAACAACGCCTGAATATTTGTATTTGCATTTGATTTTTCAATAATTCCAGCCTCAATTTTAGACATCTGTATCACGTCATTAAGAACACAAAGAAGGTGGTTGCCGCGTTCACGTATCAACTTTGTATATTCATTTTTCTTATTGTCTGCTATCCTTGGGTTTTCTAGTAATTCAGAAATACCCATAATAGCATTCATCGGAGTTCTGACTTCGTGTGACATGTTTGCAAGAAATGAAGTTTTCAGTCGGTCAGACTCCTCAGCCTTTATTCGGGCTTGGGAGAGGTCATCAATGGCTTGTTTGCGTTCATTCGAGGCTGCATATAAAATCATGATCGTGGCTGAGGAAACGAATAAAAAATTTTGCAACAACAATACTGAGTCTTGCAGATTGTTTCCACGAATGAAGGGGCCATAGCCCCCGGTCGTGAAATAGACCGCTGCCACCGAGATGGCGATTAAAGCCACTGAGGAAACAATCAGATGATATCTAAAAGCCATCCATAAAAATAGAGGGATAGTAATAAACGGAATGGAATAAATCATGACCCTGTAAAAGGTAGATCCTGAACTAAAAAAGAATATAAAGAGCAATAGAATGCCTAATAGAATAGATATCTCAATGATAAGATGTTTTGTCAACGTATGCGTTTGTTTATTGTTTTTTAGCGCTATAACCATCGGTGCAAAAACCATAATCCCAATAACATTATCCCCATACCAGGCAATCAACCGGGACAAATAAGCAATTATTTCTTCCTTGCGAAGAAACTGAATAACCGTGGAGGAAATACCTGATCCGATAATTGAAATTACCATTAGGATAAAAATAAAAGCAAGGGCATTTCGGGGGCCTTTAAAAGGATCACCAGAAGGAATCCATTTATCAATTAAATATTTCCCTACTAATGGTTCAAGAACACGGCCGCTAGCTATAAGTGTGGCTGTTATCACAGCAGGTATCAATTCGGGTTGCGTGTCCCTAAGCCAATAGGAACTGGACGAAAGTAATAACGAGGCCAGCGCGATGCCTGGCCAGACAGCTTTGCCCCATATTATGATCAATCCAAAGGCAATTCCGGCTGGCGGAAAAAAGGGAGTGTATTCATGATGTTGGAATATATTGATGACATACATGAGGTCACTAAATTTTGCGAATGAATAATACAACAAAGTAACCACCGCAATTTTAATGATTAACTGCCACCGGTTTGGTGAATGTTCTGGGAGTGTCGTACTCATCAGCGTGCCTATTTATTAAACATAAAGACTTTTAATCCTGTGTGTACCTTGGGTGTAATAAATGGCGTAATTAAGATTAAAAATGACTCTAAAGTATATTTATTTTAATAAATTATACAATCTCCTTTCTGTTTTAAATTTATGAAGGATAAATTTCAGGGCATTTTATTATAATGAATATTGGATTTATA
>CAYGGY010000169.1:0-1827 GCA_964349405.1 uncultured Ohtaekwangia sp.
ATTCCATTTCCTGGTTGGGTGCCACTTGCACTATTGCCGATTGAAATCAATAAGCTGCTTTCTTTCTCCTCCACAACGAATTTAATCCATGCTTTACCAGCGACCGGCATCACGCCATGCTTGAAGGCGTTTTCAATTAACGTGATCAGAATCATCGGACCAATCTCATACTTGTTCAAATCACCAATGAATTGAGTGGTGATCTGAACACGATCTTCATAACGCAATAATTCCAAAGCGACATAATTTTCAACTTGCTTCAATTCCTTTTCAAGTGGAACAAATACGGATTTACTGGAGTGCATCACATAGTCAAGAATCTCACTTAATTGAAGAATGGCTTGTGGAGCTTTATCAGATTTCTCGGTGGTGAGGTAATAAAGATTATTCAACGTATTGAATAAAAAATGTGGGTTCAACTGAATCTTCAAAAACTTTAACTCTGCTTCCACTTTATCACGCATCAATGTTTGATATTCCTCTTTTGATGTTCGCCAATGAAGTAACATTTTAATAGCCACTCCAAAGAATACTACCATCAGCAAAGAAGCAAGCAAAAAGAAAATATCAATCGAGGCCGGACTCATTTCCTTTATTCTCACTTCGGCCATGACAATAAAGGTGAGCATGGCAATCATCATTTCCAGAAAAATTGAGCCCAGCATGGTATAGATAAAATACAAGATAAAAAAGCCATATCGCTCCTTCATTAAATAGTGAGGCACGAGGTAGTAATTTAAAAAGTAGGTGGTAACGATCGTCACAGGCATCAATAATCCTACAAAGAAAAACGTCTGGAGGTAATTGCTGTTTTCACGGCCAAAGAAGACAACATAAAAGGCGAGAATCAACAGCCAAAATAAAACATGAAACACCCAACGTTGTCGTGTAAAAAGGTAATCCAATAACCAATCAAGCCGTGTCATAAGATTACATAATTAGGAAAAAACTCTGATTTCAACTCTTAAATCATACGAAGCGCTAACAATCAGACCCTTTCGACAGGAATAAAGACCTTTTCGCCATTACCAAATCAGAAAGGTAGAATCCAGTGTAAACAGGTTATCTGGTCACTAAATTGAATTCCGTTTTAATTTTTGCTCTAAGCTTGTGAAAACAAAATCAAAAACTAAACTTTAAAATTATGCTAGCATCCTCATTGATCGATCTTCACATTGAAGGCGGAATTCTTTTTACGTTTCCCTTGCTCTTAATGCTCATTACAAATGTCTGCATCATCATTTACTTGCTATTCACGCGAATTCAAAAGAAGCAATTCAATTCAAAATGGCTGGAAGCCATTAAACAAATTGGAGGTTTGGCAGTGGCGTGGGGAACGTGGTCAACTATTTATGGCTTACTCCAAATTTTTAAAGCTATCGAATCTGCTTCTGAAACGATACCACAAGAAGTAATAGCAGGTGGATTACAGGTTGCTCTTATTACTATACTTTACGGCATACTGATATTCTGTATCTCTTTACTTATTTACATTATCCTAAAATTATCATACCATAAACAAGCTGATCAGTCGTTATGATATTTATCTTTTCACTAAATATAATTCTATTTAGCTACACTTTTATTTGGCTCACAAGAGCACCATTAAATACAAACCAATTTGCAATAAAGCATTTGGGGATTTTGGAATTCACTTGGACTGGATTTCTAATTATACTTGCATTACACCAGTTTTTGATCATTATGGAATCAACGGATAAAGGATCACTCATTAGGCTGAGTGAAAATTCAACTCTGAAAAATATCTACTTGATCAGTGGATCCACTATTATTCATCTATTTATCTTTATTCTCATTGTACTAAAA
>CAYGGY010000170.1:0-1819 GCA_964349405.1 uncultured Ohtaekwangia sp.
CCTTCGCTGCTTTGATAGTTCGCCCAATTTGTTCCATTGGATGTACTCTTCACCACCAGGTCATGTCCTTTCTTTAGCGTTTCTGGCAAAGTCTCTACACCGATCCGCTCCACTTCAATAAAATAATTACTAGCCGTTATCATTACGCTGCAAAGTTTAATAGTTCTAATTCAAGTTCCAGAGCAAGAGCTTCAAGCTCCAGTTGCTCCATTTGAGATTGTGATTGTTTTGGGAGTACGACCATGATAGGCTTTGCCCTGCTTTCTCTCATAGGGATTTCTCCCTTGATCAATTCGTATTGCGAAGGACTTAGCGAAACGCTGTCATTGAATTTCTCCTGTAATACCTGGACAAACTCATCTATTCTGTTTTCAACCACGGAAGCAGTCATCCGATCCGAAATCTTTTCAAAATTGTTTCGATCAACAATATTCAGAAGATCAGGATCAAGGTAGGTATCACCACCTTTCGACCTGGCTGCGGAGACCACTAGTTTGAATTTCCCAGGTTGCCTGAAAATGGAGACTCCATTTTTTGTGGTGATGCTTGAGCCAATCGTTAATGAGCGAATGATTTTCATTGCCCTGGAAATTGGCACCACGGTCTTTTGCTGCACATCATTTTTGGGCTCCCAATATTCCGGCATGAGTATGCCTTTCTTGATTCCACCATCAATGGTCGTGTAGCTCACCAGCTTTCCTTTAAAAGCACTGAAAGCCTGAAGCACATTTCCGGTAATGATGTGCCGTATCTTTCTATCTACGGTACTCTCTTTAATAGAAGCTTCCCACTTTGCCAAAAGCGATTCCTTTTCAAGGTGCGGTAATCCCACACTGGCTCCAATAATAGCGCGAACATCTTGTGCATAACTTGCTGGAATCGCGATGTACTTGTTACTGCTTGCCAGGGCAAAGCGCAATCGCATCGAGCTTGGTGCATAGGGATTCTTCTTTTTCTTGTCGATGATGAATCCCAGGAAAACGGCAGGTGCTAACTCCTGACCTCCATCATAGCTATTGACCGGATAGTTAAGATTTCGACCTACATAGAATGAGCTGAAAATTGATTCCAGGTATTGCCTCCGATTATTGAAAGACCGTTTAATCTTTTCTTCGGAATCAGCCATTGCTTTGTGCAACTCGGTTGTCCTGGCTTTGATGACTTCCTGCGCTTCATCTGCCGTACCCTTTTCAAGAAGCTTTTGAATCTTCTTCTCTTGTGGAATCTTTTGGATCAGGTCTTCATAGTAGGAAACGTTCTCAGCGATTTCACGATTAAGTTGTTCCTCCATATAACCCTCATACTCCAACTTCACTTCCTTTTGCAATTCTCTTCCTTCTTTACCTTGAAGTGATTCGACCAGGAGATTGTTTAGCTCCTGGCGTGAGAATGGTTTCTTTAAGACGTTTGCCATTACTGTTTCCAAAATGCTGTCATCGCCAAACTCGCTTGTTCCACCTTTGCCAACGATAACAGCCCTAGAAGATTGAGTTTCTGTCTGGAGATCCATTGCTTCTACTTCAAGGTCATACTCACCGATCTGTTTGAGATACTCTACATACTCATTGTATCGGTTGGATATTTCGTTGTAAAAATCTTGCTGCATAGTTGTAGAAAGCACAGCTACTCTTCCGGATACTCGATGCGCTGCATCCTCCAGTTCTGCACCATCTACTTCTCGTGTTGCCAGACCCAATGGATCATCCAATAACGTGTTGACTTCCAAATTCTCTTTTAAATACTCCGCTACAATGCGGTCTCCGTACTTATTGAGAAAATCAGGTACGTCTAAAATCTTTGTCGATGACTTCTGATTGGA
>CAYGGY010000171.1:0-1815 GCA_964349405.1 uncultured Ohtaekwangia sp.
TTTACGAATTTGGGGTTTTGACTTTGCTTGTTAAGTTACTGGCAGAGGAGGAGGGAGTTTTTTTCACTTCACAACCGCCTCATTTATAATTTCTTGCGTGTTTCTCAAAAATCTGGTACCGCTATGGGTACTGTTTTCAGAATCAAAGGAAATTTCGAAATCCCTTTGATGTATCAAACATACAAAAAGCGAATTGGATTTTAAAATTCAAAATCCAATTCGCTTACGAGCACGAGAACCTATTTTCGATGTGCAAGGGCTATACCAATTCAAATTTTAGCTTTCCTTCTTTTGGTTCTTTGAAGGCGTCACAGGAGATCAAGTATTGTTCCATTTCATCCAACGTTTCATGTTTTAATGTTGAGCTAAAGTCATAGGCTCTCAACATCATTCTGATGAAGGGATCAGCAATTTGCTGACGTGTTAACTTTCTCAATGCGCCCATGTAATCCTCACGAAATACGGTTGGGATAATAATTTTGTCGAAGCCATGTGAAGAGAGTTCGGCATTCATCATCACTCTTGCTATCCGGCCGTTTCCATCCAGAAAGGGATGCACTTCGCTGACCAAAAACATCATGTACACAGCTTTTGCAAAAGGATCTTTCAATAGTGAATACCATTCAAATCCTTTTTTTAAAGTACCATTGACCAAACTCCAATCTACAAATTCAGTATTACCTGCCCTGTTGTTTCTGTCTTTGAATTCACCAGGTTTTTTTGATTTACGAGATTGCAACAATATAGCATGGCGACTACGCATCAAGTCAAGAAACTCATCTGCTGTGGATGGACACAAGTCCATTTCTTTCTTATCCGAAACGATTCTATAAGTTCCGAGTATATCATGTGAGTCTTCGTCTCTGGCTGGCAAAGGGGTTTCTGTGCGTACTATTTCTTTTGCTTCATCTACTGTAAACTCAGTACCTTCAATGTAGTTTGAGAAATAGCCTTCGAAGAATGCAAATGTCTTATAGTTGTTCGTTGAAATGGATGCTTTACGTTCAGGAAATATTTTTCCGGCTAATTCTTCATATAAGCTCTCAAATAATTTGATCCGGGCCGGATCAACCGGTTCACCGAGTGAACGTGCTACTGCAATGGGAGATGTTAAGTTTTTTGATTTTCCGGTGGCTAATAAATCGCTGATTAATTGATTCAGTTTTTTGAATTCCTTTTGCATCTCTAAGGCTTGGGAAATCTCTCTGGCTTTGTCACGTAGTACATTCAAAGCTTGCTCACCTCTGGCTCTTATAATGGTCTCTAACTTTTCTTCTATTACGGATATGGGCAAGGTTTTAGATTCCTCGCCTTCCTTTCTTGTCTCCTGAAGGTTTTCCAAAAATGCTCTTGCTTCTTGTGACGCAAAAAGATTTTCAAAGAAAGGAGTATCACCATCAATTGGTTGGGGGCCTTTCAACAGATGAATGGTAAGTCCAGGAATCGAAACGTTGGAGGTATAGGAATAAGTTAGGAAGATGTGTCCCTCCGATGTTGGTTTAAATTCCAGTGCGCTTCGATGACTTAATAAAGCTTCAGGAAACTGGTTGGCCAGAATGCGATACCAATTTCTTTTGATAATTAGGGCTGGTTCTTCCTCCAGGTTGGAGGTATAGATACGAGGTGCAATTTTTCGGATTAATTTCTGCTTTAGCAGTTCAGTAATTCGTCTTGACTCTTTCTTTTCAGAAGAAGCAAAAATGATTTCCTGAACTTTTGAAGGGGTAATTTTTCCCATTAACTCAGCAATTTTTCTTCAAATTGGGCAAAATATCTGATTAACTCATTATTTATTGGTAAAACATCGTATTAAAA
>CAYGGY010000172.1:0-1810 GCA_964349405.1 uncultured Ohtaekwangia sp.
AGATTGTACACCTGTACCGATATTAATTGTTGATGCTGATGTTGTTGAACCGCCAATTACAACAGTTTGTGCAGCATTTCCTGTTGTACCTATATAAATATTTTTGGCATTAACTCCAAAGCCCAAAAGAACATTTCCTGTTGAACCAGAATCAAGATTAAGAACGCCTGTTGTTGTTGTTAATATACTTAGTCCATTTGTGCTTAGAATCCCTCCGCTATTTAAAGTAAGACGTGCTGATGATGTTGAAGATGTACCAATACCGACATTTCCCGAACTTGATACTGCTAATCCTTGAACTGGTTTTACTCCACCTGTTTCAACCAGTAAAGGATAATCATCAGCACCAGCTATTCTTAATCCATAATCTGAGGCGCCGACATTTTGGACTGCGATATCAATACCATAATTTGAAGTTATTACACCAGCGTTTATTGGAACATCAATAAATAATCCTGCTACGCGCCTTGCTGTGCCTGAATATACAATATTAATTGTTCCGCCAGGAGAATTATAAGTTGGGGTAACTCCCATTCCAAAAAGATTATTCACAGAATTTCCACTTGCTAAAGGATTGAATACAGCACCGCCTAAACTTGTTCCAGCTGCTGTTGTATTTGTATAATTAGGTGCAGATATTAGTCCATATTGGTTTATTGTTGAGCTGTTTAATCCCGTTGATCTTATATAAATACTTCCTGTTCCATTGTAAAGAATTCCTGGTAATGATCCCTCCAAATTGACGTTCGGCATTGTTTTATCAATATGCAACGCAACTTTTGGTGAAGTATTACCAATTCCAACATACCCTATACTTGAAAATGAAGCACCTATTCCAACACTTCCGTCAATTCTTGATAATCCATTTCCAATCCACATTGAATAAGGTCCATTTGCTGCAGAGACATTACCGCCAACCAATAACCTTGGGGCATCTTGTATATATAATGAGGCCATATTTGTAACGCTTCTGCCGTTTGAGTGTGAAGCCGTATAGGTTACTTGATCTATTGCGATTCCAAAGGCATTAGTTAATGGTCCAGACATACCTATTCCAACACTTCCTCCTTCTGGCGGAGCTATTTTTAGCCCAATAGTATTAGAAGAACCTATTCCTAAGTTTGATGCGAAGCCTGGGTGTTCAATATATACTCCAGTGTTGTTCTGTTTTGCACCTGATAAAGATGCAATTGCCAGTCCGAATCCATTCGTAACCCAGCCACTAGAGTTATTATCTGTAACAATAAAAGCATACCCATTTTTAACAATACCTGTTCCTGAATTATTGACAGTTGCGGCAACCCCAGCTATACCAGTTACATTTGCAGAAAATCCTGCATCAACTGTTGCCCCTCCATATATTCCGACTAATCCTAGACCACTTGTATAATTTACATTTGATGCAGCATGAGCTTCTCCATCGAATCCATAAAGTTGATGGCTAAAATCAGACGTATGATCACCTCTAATTATGCTTATTTGTCCTAAACCGCTTTTGGAGGTATCTGTATGATTTTCATAAAGGGAGATTACGCCTGAGCCGCCATCAAATAAGAGCCCATCAACTGAGCCAATATTTCCAAGCCCAATATGTCCTGATATATCAACACTGCCGACAACAGAAAGTTTTTCATTTGCAGTTGTTGTGCCAATCCCAACGTTTCCGAATACAGAAAGGCCGAGATTGGGGAAAGCAGAAGGGGATGTTCCAGTCCAGCCGATTCCTACATTACCATTAACCTGAAGCATGGCATTAGGTGAAGATGTACCAATACCTAATCTTAAGTTTGATGAATCCCAGTAAAAACTA
>CAYGGY010000173.1:0-1785 GCA_964349405.1 uncultured Ohtaekwangia sp.
CTTTTAATTTCATGGAAGAAAAGCAATATAAAACCAAAAAGGCCGAACGAGGCCGTGAAACTCTTTTTAGAGCAACTTATCAAAACCAAAGTAGCCTCATCCAGATGGCTGATAATAAGGCTAACATTATCATCAGCATCAACACCATGATTATTTCATCCATTATCGCCATCACTGGATACGGAGCCGTTGCCGGTAAGCTTGATACCTACGATTCTAAAGTACTGATACCTATCGTATTGATTATCCTTTCATGCCTTGTATCCGTAATCTTCGCGATTCAAGCAGCACGTCCGAAATTGATTAAAGCAAAAATTATTGGGGGATCAATGCAAAAATCAAGCTTATTGTTTTTCGGTGTGATTGCCAATTTCACGCAACAAGCGTATTTGGAAGAGATCAACAAATTACTTAATTCAGGAAGTGATCTTTATGAACACATGACCATCGATTTATATAATCAGGGATTAATTCTTAAAAGAAAATATAACCTGTTGGTCTATGCCTATCAGGTTTTTATGTTTGGTTTTATATTCAGCGTTCTCGTCTTTTTAGGTTTCCTTGCCTGGGGATAGTTACGCTCATTTTGTACGGCATTTATCGGTGATGCTATTCTTAAACCTTGAATCACTTTTTAGGGTGGTGAAGAATTCATCCATGTATTTCATAATACCTGCAAACTCCTTTGGCTCGAAACTGCTTTCGTAACGCATAACTACGTTAATAATATCCTTCTCTTTATTTATGTATTCATTTCGAATGGCTTGCATCACCTCATCTGACCGGCAAAAACCCCTATACAATCGTTCACGCACACTAGCAATTCCTAGTGTTGCATTAGTTGTTGCATATGGAGCGTTTACAAAACCGGCCATATCAAAATCATAGGCTAACGGAACATATTTCTTTGATTCATTTATTTGAATCACCTTGGCGTTATGTAAAAACGTGGTGGACCAGTCGGTATTGGCTACCATGAATTGAAACATATCATGCCGCACAGAATTACTATCCTGAAGTGATTTGGGGTGTAGCTTCAAATCTTCTATTACTTTACCATCATGCCGCTTCGCTACCACGTCATCATCTTCAATAAAGAATCCCATAAATTGAATACCATTTAACTTCTTGTTATTCTGATCCGTAAAGTTGATACTGACCAACCTGGTATTAAATGTATATTTAGAAATAGGTTCGAACATCTGATAACAAAGAAATTCTTTCATAATTAAAGAATTATCTTTTACCTGTTTACAGGGTAGAACGAGTTTCAAACTCTTGTTACCTTCAAAAACGGTTTCATTGGCATCCTCCTTTTTAATTTTTACACGTAATGGTGGATAATAACATTCTTTTCTCCGAAAGTTTCCACGAGCCCGTACTTCAATCTTTATAGAATCCCACACATTGCCATTTTTATAATGCATCATATAAGGAGTATATACCGAATCACTCGTGATTGCTTTAATATCTTTAATTGCAATTTTAAGTTTAATTTCCATTGGTGACTCATCCGAAAATAGTTTTGTGATTTCAGATTTTTGGCCAAACAGAATACCTGGAAGAAAAATCAGAATGAAATAAAATTTATAATGCTTCATAAGGCGATCAAGTTTATATAGACTATTATAAATATATTAAATTCATCTTTAATAGCTACAATTAATTCAACCTAAGAACGCATTCTAATTGAAAGTGGCAACTATGACTCTTTAACCTTGACCCTGGTTAATTAACTTTATCAAGCTATCATCCAACACACAAGTCAGAACAACAAGTGTCTAC
>CAYGGY010000174.1:0-1776 GCA_964349405.1 uncultured Ohtaekwangia sp.
CACCTTTGGCCATTTGCGAAATGGCCGTGGACACTTCCGTGGCATTGCGCTTCATCTCGTCAACCTTCTTTTGCAGCAGATTTGAAGATTTTGCTACGACATCGGAACCTTGGTTGATTTGCCCTAATACACTATTCAAATTTTCTAATGCTTTGTTGATTTCGGCTGTAAGGCCCCCATTGTCCACTGAAGTATCACATCGTAAACTTAAATCGCCACTGGCCATTCCTTTGATGGCACGAATCACTTCTGTCATATTCAACGCATACTTCACTACTTTTACAGGTTTGCCATTAATATCCAGAATCGGGTTGTATGAAGCCTGGATATAGACTTCTTTGCCATGCTTGTCGATGCGGGTGTAGGTGCCCACCACAAATTCTCCGTTGTTCAACTTTTTCCAGAAATCTGAATACTCAGCACTACGTGCATAAGATGGATCGACAAACATGCGATGATGCTTGCCTTTTATTTCGCTGATTGAATAACCACCCAAAGCCTTTAAAAAATTATCATTGGCTGTGATGATGGTGCCATCCATATTAAATTCAATGACGGCATTCGATCTGCCAATGGCTTCCAATTGTCCCTGAAAGTCCATTGTTTTAATCTTCTGCAGAGTGATGTCGGTAGCTAATTTGATTATTTTAATCACGTTTCCTTTATCATCTTTGACTGGTGTGTAGTTGGCCTGAATCCAAACATCGGAACCGTCTTTTCCGATCCTCTTGAATTCACCGATCTGTGCCTCGCCATTTCTAAGGTTGTTCCAGAACTGCTCATACTCGCGTGAACGGACATAATTACTATCACAGAATATGCGGTGGTGTTTGCCTTCGATCTCTTGTTGGTTATTGTATTTTAAGGCTTGAAGGAAAAGGTCATTGGCTTTGATCACCGTGCCATCTGGTCTGAATTCGATGTAAGCCATGGCCGCGTTAATAGCACCCATCTGCCCTTCTAACTCTTGCTGTTTAAGAATAACATCGGTGATCACATATCGGACACCGATGTATTTGATGGGTTTTCCATTTGACCCAAGCACAGGAGCGATAAGAGCATCTACCCAATACGGACTACCATCCTTTTTACGATTTTTAATCACTCCCCTGAATATTTCGCCCCTGCCAATGGTAGCCCATACTTCTTTGAATACTGACTTTGGCATATCAGGATGGCGAAACATACTGTGAGGCTGACCAATACATTCTTCTCTCGTGTATTGCGATACTTCGCACAATAAATCATTTACATAAGTGATATCTCCTTTCAAGTCTGATTCCGAAACAACGCAGGCAACATTGATTTGGTCCATACGGGTTTTCAACTCGCGTTGCATATCTTCCAAAGCCTTTCTTAGATCTACGTTATTCATTGAATCCAAGTCAATTTCCAAATTGCCATTAGTTTTTATTTTTTCAGCTGTTGTTAGACTTGAGTTTTCCATAGTTATGTTAGATTCGTTAAGAGTTTCTTTTTGTTGTTCGCCTCTACCGTTCGGTATCAGTTTTTCTTTTTTAAGATTAGTTCCTAGTGCCATAATGTGTAGGGGGGTGTTTAGATGTCGGTACTATTCTGTCTTCGATCAGGAATAGATTATTGATTACAAAATAAGGTATATTCATCATATTTCTACTTTTTTTTATAATTATATTGATTATCATCGACTCGACATAGTAGCAAATATCTGCAAATGAGATTCTGTCAGGAGTTTAGAAAGAGTGATTAATAACTTGTCGCTTGATATCGGCTTGGAAAGGTATTCATTAACACCTG
>CAYGGY010000175.1:0-1764 GCA_964349405.1 uncultured Ohtaekwangia sp.
CAAAAAGCCAGTCAGAATCATGGACAATTATAATCTCACCAGTTGCTTTTTTAATAATCTTATTAATTACTGCGGGTTTTCCAGACCTTAAATTCAAAGAAAAATATTTTATTTTATCATTTTTCTTAGCATACTTCTTTACAATTTCTTCAGTCTTGTCAGTACATCCATCAAGACCTAGAATAATCTCATAATTATTATATGGAATACTTAGAAGATTTTCTAATGTCTTGGCAATGATTTTCTGTTCATTATGTGCTGCAATAAGAAATGAAACCTTTTTCATGAAATCTCAAAATTGTGAAAAAAAGACACTATATAAACAATTCTAATTGTTTCTTTTAGCCCAAAGCATACCCAAAGCATTTTGGGCATTGATTTCCACAGCAAAGTTTTCAGATTTAAGCAATTCAGAAAATTTATCGAGGGTTTCTTTATTTTTCAGAGGGTGATGTATCTCCATAGCAATACCATTAATGCTTTTCAAAATATCTGGTTTTTTACAAATACTTCGCAATATCTCCCATTCCCCACCTTCAATATCTATTTTAACTAAATCCCATTTTTTTTCATAAGTAAGAGCATCTTCAAATTTAACAGACTTTATTTTATTGTTTCCAAAGTTATCAGTTATGTTAAATCCATCACTTATTTTATCGGAGTTATTGTTTAAAGAAAGCATGCGCCCATCAGAAGTTACTGGATAATTAAGGATTTTAACATTTTTTAAACCATTTAGTTTTAAGTTTTCATTTATTAATTTGAAAGCGGTCTCTTGAGGTTCATAAGAATATACTTTAGCACCCTGTAATCCGAAAAAAACAGCAGAATCTCCAATAAATGCTCCAATATCGCAAACCTTAGACTGATGGTTTAGTCTAAATTTTATCTTACCACTTTCGCTTGAATAATATGGGCAAAAACCAAATATCTCAAATAATGCGAATCCTTTAGATATATCTGTAGAATACTTAATTTTGGCAATTTTATTTATCTTTTTTGAATTGTAACTATATATATGACTTTTAGGATATTTCAAAAACTTTTGTGAAGATAACATTAGAAACATAAACGCACCTTTAAACAAACCATTATCTTTTACAATTCTTCTTATAATTTTCAAATAACTCATATTATCTCTGCTTTATTATGGATAAATAAACCTTATCTCGGCACAAATCTTATTAGCTTATCATAAATTCTCATAATCTTCCTAAACGGGGAGTTCAAAATTCGCAATCTTAAAACACCTAAAGCCATCCATGGACCAGCACTCCAAAAATTAATAGTAGAGTACTTCTTATCAATCCATTTAGTTGGAACAGGTTGAATAGTAAATCCGCTTTTATGTAAATGGTAAAGTAATTCAACATCAAATGCCCACTGAGACATACTTAGATTTTTTATAACTTTTTTTATAGCTTTCTTCTTGAAAACCTTGGCGCCACATTGGGTATCTCCAAAAGGTAATAACAATAAAGTCCTAATCAAAAAATTAAACAACCTTTTAGCAAACAGTCTTCCAATAGATGGTCGGGGAATTATTTTGGAGCTTGGCAAGTATCTATCAGCAATAGCAACATCGAACTTATCGCACGATTTTATTAGTTTATAGAATTCTTCAGGAGATGTAGCCATATCCGCATCAACAAAACCGATTAAATCAAAATCCTTATCTAAATTGTTTTTGAAACCTTCAATAACCGCATATCCCTTACCGCCTTGTAACAAATCAATATAAGATATCCTTCTAAACCTTTTAAC
>CAYGGY010000176.1:0-1763 GCA_964349405.1 uncultured Ohtaekwangia sp.
GTTTAGTTATATCAATAAAATCAGTTAACGATTTTTCAGAAATATCCATTTTTATGGAATACCCACCCTTTAAATAAAGATTTTTAAAATCATTTGAATCCCATGGCTTATCAACAATTTTAAAATCCGATTCACACCAATCATTATGTTTTAAAAAATAGCTTATTCCTTTATACCGTAAATCTTTAAAACCTGAATATCGTGCCATTGGGATAAAAGCCTCTGAGAGGGAAACTGCTGATTTTTGATATACCAGATAATTTCGTACGCGTTGATTGGTATAGATAAAAGGCAATAGGTTCTTAACATTAAAAACTTCACGCTCATTATTAAATGTCCCAAAATTGATTTCCCAAATTAATACTTTCGGAAAAGAATTAGTTTGTAAGTAACAATCCAATAAAAGTTTTTGAACCTCAAAAGCAGAAGCATCATAACCCAGATTATATACTTTTTGCTTTAGCTTCGAACTCATTATATCCGAATCAAAATGCCTGTAGGCCCGGGATGACCCAAGTATTATTACGTCTGCATTTATCGCCTTTTCTATTACACCCAGCCTACCCTTTTTCAAACCACTTGTAATCACAAAGTCTCCTGCAAAAAGGAAAAAGAAGAAAAGCAACATGAAAAGAGTCGACAACAAAATAAACCTACGCATCAATACTCTATTTATAAAATATTTCCATTTATCACTTCAGCCCTATCCCCTTCTTCAAAAGAGAAGGATTAGCGGAGTTTTAGATGTTCCCTTATATAACAACATATAAAACTTAAACCTTCATTAACCAAAGACTAGAACCTCTGTCTTTTGACAGGAGTGGCATATTATTCTCGATCCAATCTTTGTGTTTCTTTTGAACATAATTATTAAATAACAATACCTGGTACTGTGTATTATACATTAAAAATGCTTGTATAAAATAAACTTCATTCCAACTTCTGCCTTCCGTTACCCATTCCACCGGATATTCAAACGGATAAAAAATATCATGAAAATGAATAATTATTCCGGAAGATAACCTAGGTAATACTTGGAACATCAGGTAATTCAAATCACTCCCGGTTTTAGCAACATGCGAAGAGTCGACAAATAAGATGTCACCTTTCGTAAGTTTATCGAAATAACTTAAATCAATCTCTTGTAGCGGTTTAGCCAATAAGGTTGCAGAATCGTTACTTCTTAATAGTTGCGTTAGGCGATTCTCAGGGAATGGTTCAATAAAGGATAACTCCGATTTACTACTTAAAAATATTTCATTTACATCAAGCATTAAGGCAGATGAAAAGCCCGATCCAATTTCAATAATTTTTGAAGGATTAATATGACGCATTATTAAGTATAACAATGTTCCATCCGCATATGCAAAATACTTGTTATTAAAGAAAAACCTATGCCTATCACATTGCTCGTATCCAAAGGGCATATCCGAGTAGTACTGTAATAATGATTTAAGCAATTTGAATTGATCATTATCGTTTATTTCAATTGCACTCGGCTTTAAAATATTATCGAATATTTGATTCTTCCGTTTAACAACGTCTTCGACTGAAACAACAGGGCTATAAAAATGACCAGGAGGTACCCACGTCTTATAAATGCTTAACTGTCTAACCAGTCCTTTTATATAAGGTAATTTGTTTAGTAATTTTTTAAATTTTCTCATGAAGGGTAATTATTTAAAGTCAGCACAACTTTTAATTCCTATCGCTTATACCAAATTTGCAATGACTATAGCGTAGTAAATGAGTGGATGTAAGAT
>CAYGGY010000177.1:0-1684 GCA_964349405.1 uncultured Ohtaekwangia sp.
TCATTTAGCTTTTTATAAATCTCTTCTTTGATTTTGTTTTCCTTGGCACCGTCACCTTTCCAGCCGCTGGGTGCATACTCCGTTACTACTTCGTGAATCATAATCGCTTTGTCAACATCGTTATCAAAATAGTGATACAACACTACCTTCGCGGGCGTGTTTAGTTCTTTGGGTGTGTCCGATGTTTTTCCTTCCTGTACTTGTTTGGCAAGTTCTGCAATTTCCTTCAGGTACTCCTCGTAGGTAATGGCTTTTGCTTTTCGTTGCTTGATGATCTCTGACAGCAACAAGCTCATCTTCTCAAAGAACACAGGGTCACTTAAATGTTCTTTTACAATTTTTGTCCGCACGTTGTTCTCGATGGTTTCAGCCATCGCCTCCTGATCCTTCTTAATGGTATCCGGTAATGTTTCTTTGGCTTTGTCCAATCCCGCTTTTACGATGATCTCTAGCAGGGATAAGCTTTCGAATTCTGAAATTTTGCGCGGTTCATCGGCTTGCAAATAGTTATCGATCAAATGGCGCATGTCGGCTTCATAGTCCTTCATATCCAGTTTTTCACCACTGGCGTTCTTGATGGATTCGCGCAATTCGGTGTAGAATTTCAATCTATTCTCGATGTGTTGTATTTCGCGTGCATTATATCCTGCTGCTGCTGCTTCCATTTCATCGGCCAGGTTTGCGTAGGCGCGGATGAAGGCCACTGTCTTTTTATATAGCTCTTGTCTTAAGAATTCGCGTTGTTTCAAATCTTCCGGCAATTCGGTATTACCACAGAAGTAGTAACGATAATCAGCATCACTTCTTGGATTAGGCACGGGTTCGCAGATCAGTTCCAGCTGTTCTAATGCTGTATCCAAACGTTCGCGACCTTTTTCCAAACGAGAATTTAACAGCACATCACAATCTTCCTTCTTGAATTGATCGTACGCCAATTCCGAAGTATAAACCTGAATGGCTCCAGTACCTTTGTCATTCACCAGGTTCTTAAACAAATCTTTATAGTCAACAATGTAACCGAGTTCTTTATCATCTGTATCCAGGCGATTGACGCGGCAGATGGCCTGAAACAATCCGTGGTCTTGCATGGACTTATCGATGTAGAGATAGCTGCAACTTGGCGCATCAAAACCGGTAAGAAGTTTGGACACTACCACCAATAATTTCATTTGCGCTGGGTGTTTGATGAAGAGATTTTTGGTTTCTTCCTCGTATTCCTCCGTTGTCTTTTTTCCTAATAGTTTTGTATAGATGTTATAGATGGCCTGCTTTTCTGTTTCCGTATTTTCGCCAAGCTCTTCATTTACCACATCGCGCGAACTGGGATTATAGCTGGTGATGATCCCACATTTTGTCTTCAGTGGCGTCTGTTGAAACAATTCGTAGTACTGGCAGGCTTCATAAATACTACCGGCTACGAGAATGGCTGTGCCCCGATCGTCATTTAATCTCGGCTTCACGCTGAAATCCATAATGATATCGTTCACCACTTTGCCCATTCTGCTTTTGGAGCTGAGTACTTTTTGCATGGTGCCCCATTTCTTTTTCAGTTCCGCTTTCTGGAAATCATTTAGTCCCTTGGTCTTTGCTTCAAACCAGATATCGATATGATCTTGCGAGCTTATTTTCTGATCGATGTCGCGGGCTTCATAGACTAAATCCAATACCACACCATCTTCTACAG
>CAYGGY010000178.1:0-1672 GCA_964349405.1 uncultured Ohtaekwangia sp.
TGGTGAAGAGTACATCCAATGGAACAAATTGGGCGAACTATCAAAGCAGCGAAGGCATTAAGAAAGTTATTGATTTATACTTTCAAAAATTGAATGACTATGCTTCGACCTTAAGGCCCAATCCCCCTCAAGCCCAATCCTCACCCGAACCAAAGAAGAAACCGGTAACCGAAAAAAACAAAGAGCGCAAGGCATCCCCTAAAAAGGTAAAGGAGATGAAAGAGCCAAAGCACGTAAAGCATGTTGAACATATCCGAGAGGAGGTGAAATACATCAAAAGGTATGTTGGATTGCACAACAAGGTGAAATCTCCTAATGCAATCCTTTCATTCATCAAGGCCTTGCAGCGTTCCATCGTTCAAAAGCTCATCCGTAAAACCTCACCGTTGGCGGAGGAAATAGAAATGATTCAGAACAAGCTTGTTCAGGCATACAACAAGATGAAGGGAGAAGAATCTTTCTCCATTAATGAGAAAGACCTGAATCACCTGGTTGCCATTGCCGGAGGTGAAAAGGTCTATCCTTCTATTATGGTGATCAAGCGGTTTATAGGATTGCAGGGGCAAGACGATGAGAAAAAAATTAACAGTTTCCTCAAACAACTGGAGAGCCTGGTATCAAAAAAGGAAGTATTAAAAGATGATCCCTACGCGGATAAGGTCAATACCATCTACAAGAGTCTGAAACAACGGACAAGTAGTAGGATTTCAATTTCCAAAGCGGAGTTAAATGGCCTGGAAGGAATTGTAAAAGCATGTGGATGCACCGATGACGTTGGAAGGATTTACGATACCGGAGGAAAGAAACTTAGGGCATGCAAAGGAAAGACGTATTCGGATGCAAGTCGTGGAGCTTGTTCGCACAATAAAGGATTGAGCGGAGTGCTTACTGCCGAGGAAATGGCTAATCGCAAACTTGACCTGCTTAGCTTCTTTTCATTCTGGCAATCCCTATTCGGAAATCCGGCTAAGAACTTTACAATGATGTTTCATGGAGAGCCTCATAACGGAAAAACTATTTTCCTATTGAAGCTCGCACAATACCTGGCTGAAAATTTTGGTGATGTTCTTTATGTGTCATCCGAAGAGTTTGCATCACCTACGATGACCAAAAAGGTAAATGAGTTTTTAAATCCTTTGCCTGCGCGATTACATTTTGCTGAGAACCTGCAAGACCCTAATCTTTCGGATTATCAGTTCATTATTCTTGATTCAGTGAATGATTTGGGGTTAAAAATCAATGAGTACAAGGAAATGCGAAGGGAACATCCGGATACGGCTTTCATCTTCATACTTCAACACACAAAAGCGGGTGACTTCAAAGGTGGAAAAGATTGGGAGCATATTGCCGAGATAGCTGGAGAAGTTTATAAAGGCGTGGTGACAGTAACTAAAAACCGATATGCACCTAAAAGTACCCTGGATTTCTTCAGGCAATTTGGAATCCAATGGCAGGAACCACAAAGCAAGAGTTAAAACAAATCAAAAGAATTATTAACAATCTAAACAGACAGATATGGAGGCAAGTGAAGTTGGTAGCAAGGCAGGCATAGGAGGATTTTTGTCTAAAGTTCTCGGAGCTGGAGTAAAAGAGACAGTCGATTCCATAGGAAATGCAATCGACAAAATAGACAAGTCAGATGAGAAGCTTGAACTTCAATTGAAGTACAAAG
>CAYGGY010000179.1:0-1662 GCA_964349405.1 uncultured Ohtaekwangia sp.
GAAACTAAATAAACTGCCACGCGGACAAATCGTGCTCGTTGGAGAAGGTAGTGCACGCTGACAAAATTGGACTGAGAAAGAAATGTCTCGTCCTGAAATAGGTTTACACGAATTAACGTGTAAACGCAATGAGAAAATCAGATAAAACTGTTCAAGAACAAGAATCTATAATAGCTGAATATTTGTTAGGCGATACGACCTATCGTAAATTGGGGGCCAAGTATGGAGTAGACTTCAGAGCCATCCATCATTGGGTAGCAAAATTTCAAGGAAAATCAGTGAAGAAAGTTAAGTCTAAGATTAAACCCATCAGTGACCTTCTAGAAGAACTTCCTACGGATGTGAAACAACTACAGGAAGAACTTCGCAAAGCCAAACTACACAACAAGTTGCTCACTGCCATCATTGACATTGCCGAAGAGCAACTTAAAATTGACATCCGAAAAAAGTCTGGCACCAAGCAGTAGAACAGGTAGAACAAAGCGAGCCACGTTGTATCAACGAGCTTTGTTTGCTGCTTGGTTATAGTAGGCAATCCTACTATCAAGGCATAGATTACATTCACCAAAAGGCTTATGAAACCGATGTTATTATCGAAGAAGTTTTACGTCATCGGAAACATCAAAAGCGGATAGGCACACGCAAACTATTAGATGAGATGAAAGTATTTTTAACCACTCATCAATTTAAAATTGGACGAGATTCTCTGTTTAATTTGCTGGCCGAACGAGGGCTGTTGATCACAAAACGCAAGCGTAGAGGGGCGGTGACTACCTTATCGAAACACCGGTTTAAAAAGTACCCCAACATTGTTCGTGATTTTATTCCAGTTGCTTCTAACCAGCTTTGGGTCAGCGATATAACGTATATTCATCTCAATGATGGATTTGCCTACTTATCCTTAATCACCGATGCTTACAGCAGAAAAATTGTAGGATTTTATCTGAGCCAAGACTTATCAGCAAGAGGGCCTTTGGAGGCATTGAAGATGGCCCTATCTAATAATCTGCAACGCGATGGGCTTATCCATCACAGCGACAGAGGGGTTCAGTATTGCTGTGATGAGTATGTAAAATTACTGGAGCATCATGAAGTGAAAATCAGTATGACCGAGAAAGGTGATCCGTTGGAGAATGCGTTAGCAGAAAGAGTGAATGGGATTTTGAAACAAGAGTTGCTGGAAGAAGTTTTTCCGGATTTTGAAACGGCACAAAAAGAAGTTGCCATTGCTTGTATTACCTATAACCATCTTCGTCCACACGGAAGTATTGATAATCTAAAGCCAGCACAAGCACATCAGCTAAGTGGTACTATCAAGAAGCGCTGGACGAACTATTGGCAAAAGAATAAAGGAAAGGAGGTATCGATGATATAGCCCGCTAAGGCGGGCAGGTTTTAAAAGGCATAAATCAGAAAAAGTAATGAATGAAAAATCCGTCACTAAGTGTAAACTCAATAACGGATTCATTACTTCATCTGACCGGATTATTCCTGGCTGGTTGCTCCTCAGCATGGCCCGCTTCCGCTTCATCCGGTAATCAAATGTAAAGCGATTTCAGGACTAACTAAAAAGTGTAAATTTGAAGCAGGATTTTTAACCAAAAAGTGTAAACTTTTTTCAGGACGAGTCAAAATGAAAATACAAATTAAAATATGTACAGT
>CAYGGY010000180.1:0-1625 GCA_964349405.1 uncultured Ohtaekwangia sp.
ATATTATCTTCTCACATTAAACTCAGAAAACAATAGGAGTAAGTCCTATGAATAAGTGATGGTCATTCAAATGCTTCAGTAGATTTGTTGCGGTTCCGCGGGGACTGACCACTTTATCTTTTTTAGATAAAAGAACAAAACAAAAGATACCAGCAAAGGTAGGCTAGCACGTACAAGGCTATTGCACACGGTCTATCAAGGTCAAGCCCTGTGGGTTTTTAAAAAAAACCTCCACCTTCCGCTGCCGGAGAGTATTTTAAAAAAAACTTGACATCCCTTGCTATACCAGCCTGATAGGGTGTCTTTCTCTTTTATTTTTTCCTTTTTTCTTTTCTCTTTTGAAATGTGTGTTGGACAATTCTTAAAAATGTAAACTCTGCACACGCTATGAATGAAAAATAAATTGAGATACCTCACTCCAGAAAATCAGAAAGGATTTGATGCTTCAAAGCCTGTAAACTGGAGTAGATAGCTTTGGAATCTTGTGCAATACCCCAGCCTTGTCTTGGTTCCCACCGATACGCTGGGCTCCGTAATTGCAAGGTAATATTGAGTATTGACTGATGGTCCGTGCAGGCTAAAGTGTACAAGGTAATAGGGCAGTTCATAATGGATCGGATGGCTTTCATAATTGCCCTCAAGGTTTGCCCGGTCGTGAGAATATCATCAACCACCAGTATTTCTTCGAAGTCGATCAGCTTTCCAGAAAACAGGTAAACATCGTGCAGTTCTGTTTCCCTGTCTGACCTCGAAAGTAATTTGGCTGGCCGTGTCTTTCGCTTCTTCCCTAAGAACTCCGGACGGTATATAAAGTTCATCTCTTGACCGATTGACCGGCACAACCTATCCAATGAAGTGTTGCTATTCTTACTGACTGTTATTTCATTACTGTGCAAAGCCCGCAGTAACAATACCTTTCCTTTAAAAGTAATTTTTTGTAGTTCTTCAATAGAGCAGGACATCCATGCGTTTCCATCCACAGACCAGCCATTCTTGAAACGGATAAGACTTTGGGAAAGCTTATCCGAACCTGACGACTGTGGACGGTAATGGCAGAGATAATAGTGATCAAATTTTTCACCGTTGCATTCAATCACATTCTGTTGCAGTGCCATTCTTTTGATTAATCGTGGTACAAATTTAGGCTTCTGCCGGAATATGCTGGCAAGGAACTACGGCATAAACCCACAACCTGCCCACGTTCTATTTATTCCGTTCCTCCTTGCGCTAATTCCTTCTTAAGCCAGTTCGGGCACCATAATTAAATCAAACAATTATGGAAAACACAAATGAAAACAAACTGTATGAGGTAGCAGAGATTCAACTTACCTACAAGTCAACCGTGAAGCCTTCACTACGTCTCAAGATCAATAGTTCAAGAGATGCCTACAACATCTTACATAAAAATTGGGATGCTTCAAAAATTGAATTTGTTGAGCAATTCAAAGTGATTTTAACGAACAGGGCTAATAAAGTTTTGGGTATATTTGAAGTATCCACGGGAGGCGTCAGTGGAACCGTAGCGGATCCCAAACTGATTTTCGCGGCTGCGATCAAGGCCAACGCTTGCGGCATCATTCTGTCGCATAACCATCCCTCCGGAAATCTAAAGCCCAGCCAGGCAG
>CAYGGY010000181.1:0-1604 GCA_964349405.1 uncultured Ohtaekwangia sp.
CCAGCAGTGGGATAGCCTGAATTTTATCCTTCCCACCGATACCCTTTTGCAGAAGTCGATTCAAAAAGCAGATTCCATCACGCTCTCATTTCAATCTAAAGCCGATAGCCTGAATGCACTTTATCAAAATCAATTTTCTAAAATTGATAATGCAAGTAATAGCATCCAGTCCAAAATTGATAGCCTGAATAATCTTAAACTTCCAACAGAAAAGCTCACAAGAAAACTGGATAGCCTCAACCGGGTGAAGGATGAAAAAATCAGGTCACTCACTAAAAAAGTAGAAGACCTTAAATCAAAAGCCACAAAAGACTTAAAAGAAATTCAACTTCCGCCACAGTTGCAGGAGCCCATGCAGAAACTGCAATCATCCATTGACGGTTATTCACTTCCTTCGCTCAACACCACCCTGCCCAACATTCCATCGGTACAAATGCCAAAGTTCGGAAACATGAAGTTGCCCACGCTCAGCCATCAGTTGTCGCTAGATCCCAACCTGAAAGGCATCACCGGTAACCTGAACAAAATAACGGAAGCGGCTGGCAAAGCCGGGGAGTATGCACAAGATGCACAAAACCTGGTGAAGGGAAATATCAATGAAGTAAAGAACATCGACAAAACCATTGAAGCCAGGGTAGCGGGCATGGAAGGAGTGGATCAACTTCAGGCGGGTAACGCACTGTTGGCCAAAAAAAATCAACTCACTGACACTGCCGCCATGAAGGAAATGGCGAAAGAAATGATAAAAGAGCAAGTGATGGTAGCAGCCAAAGATCACTTTGCAGGAAAGGAGCAAGTATTGCAGCAGGCTATGGATAAGATGAGCAAACTGAAGAATAAGTATTCGGAAGTAAAGAGCATGGCAGAATTACCAAAGAGACTTCCTAATCCGCTCAAAGGCAAACCATTTATCGAACGATTGGTACCGGCAATAACCTTTCAAACTCAAAAGTCTAATTACTTTTTGCTGGATGTAAACCCGATGGTAATGTATCGCATAAGTCCGCGCATTTCAGCCGGAGCAGGATGGAACTATCGCCTGCCATTTGATGACCTCACCATTAGAACAGAAGAAAGTGTGTATGGTCCGCGTGCCGCCTTTGAATTCAAATGGACTAAAGGAATAAATTTCCGCTTGCTGCCAGAGATCATGAACACCACTATTCCACCTCTGATGGCCCAATTAAAAGGCATCAATGATCCTGCTTATCGCACGTGGATAAAGAGTTTGTTTGTAGGCATAAAGAAAGATTTCACTGTATTTAAACAAATCAAAGGAAATACCGAAGTGCTTTACAATCTCTATGATCCGGATGGCATGAGCCCGTATGGGGATAAACTATCCATGCGTTTCGGCTTTGAGTTTCCGATGAAGAAGAAAGTAAAAATGGCAAAAACAAAATAGGAATTTTAACCGGTTTCAACGGTCAATCATTTATATCCGACATAATTTCAACCTTATTTTGTCTTTAACTGAAATAGCTATACACAGTGTATAGTTATTTCAGGGAAGGTCAAGTCTTGCTGTCATAAGTGGAATTCATTCACATTCTTTTAAAATAGTTCATAATCCTTCATAAGCATTAAGGCGCACTATCACCTGT
>CAYGGY010000182.1:0-1535 GCA_964349405.1 uncultured Ohtaekwangia sp.
ACGTTGACATATTCCCATGACTGGGATTGTGCAGCCATACAAAGTGTAAGGAGACCGAGTAAAAGTAAAAGGGATTTGTTTTTAGTTTTCATAACAACATGTTTAATGGTTATTCAATTGAATCACGTTACATAAAAAGACTTTGATAACAACTCTAAAGAGCCCGAAGAAATAACATTATCACAGTCGGGCATTCAAACCAAAATCACGCTCTACGGCCGCATACCATTCTTCATCAGTGGCGGCATTCCTGTCCACATATTCTTCATCCGTCATGGCGGCCCGCCAATCGAGGAAGGGTTTTGCATCGGGACCAACGGGATGCCGCAATTCCCAACTGTCGCTATCTGCCACTTCCAGAATCTTGTTGGCTACAATAGAGGGTTGTGCAGGATTTTTAAGTGTCGCGCCAAAAAGACCTCTCATCCGTTTTGTGTTTGGATAGATTGATTTACCACCTTCTGCTACATCCCTGGCCATTTGAGTATCAATAATGCCTGGCTCAACAATCCGAACCCGAATGTTGAATGGCTTTACTTCCTGGGCCAATGATTCACTCACTGCTTCCAGGGCAAATTTGCTGGCCGCATAAGGGCCCAGGGGCGAAGTGGATATTCTGCCGGCAACCGAAGTAATATTAATAATACAGCCCTTGCGATTCTTTCGCATCAGCGGCAGCACTTGTTTGATACAACGAATGGCACCGAAATAATTTGTTTCCATGATGGCTTTGAATTTTGATAACGCCACTTCTTCAATGGAACCATGATGTTCAATGCCGGCATTGTTTACGAGGACATCAATACCGTTATTTTTCCCGAGTATATTTTCAATGACTCTCTTCACTGATTCATCGGAGTCAACATCCATGGCAGAAATAGAGACGGGCAAGGATTCGTCTTTGATTATTTTCTTTAACGAGGTATCCTTTTTAGGATCGCGCATGGTGGCAAAAACTTGATAGTCTGCACGACCGAAGGCTAGGGCTGTTTCAAATCCGATGCCCTTGCTGCATCCGGTTATAATAACTGATTTCATTTGATTAGGATTTTGATAATTTACTTGCCCCCCACTTTTTCAAACACATCGCTCCAGATGGCTTTCTTTCCTTCGGCATTTAAAGCCGTTCCATTGGTGTAGAGTTTGTTGCCCTCAACTCGATAGGTACTTTCA
This sequence comes from uncultured Ohtaekwangia sp., assembly GCA_964349405.1. Taxonomy (GTDB): domain Bacteria; phylum Bacteroidota; class Bacteroidia; order Cytophagales; family Cyclobacteriaceae; genus ELB16-189. The sequence continues at coordinate 1,174 of CAYGGY010000182.1, forward strand.
AATATAATCTTGTCAGTAATTGAATATGAAGCGACAGTTACAGATAATTTTAATTTATTGTTTTGAATCGTGCAAGGCCCAAAACTTGCATTTTCAAACTTGTTGCCCCGATGCCCTATCCTCATCCAATGTGTGGGCGTTATAATATCAAACCTGGTCACTTCCGGACTCGTGTGCGAATATTTTGTTCCATTAAACCACGTACCTTCGGAAGACAATTGGTTCCATGTTCCTACAATAGGGTTTTTAGGATTGGCAGGAGCACCCTTTACTTTCTTAAATACCAATTCATCCAACATGATTTTATTTCCATCGGGCATGGTAATTGTTCCCGCCTGAATGAACTGATCGCCTTTTACTTT
>CAYGGY010000183.1:0-1529 GCA_964349405.1 uncultured Ohtaekwangia sp.
ATCCGGAACTTACCACCTTCTTTAATAGTCGTTGCTAAAGCTGGCATTCCCTTATCTTGAAAAAATGTAAACATGTAATCGCCAAACCCGGGTTCAGTCAGATCGCATATATCCTGACCATAAAATAAATACTCCTCTTTAAACCGGTCGAGAGAAAAATCTGATAACGTCTTTTCTATCACAAATTCTATGAGTTCCTTTTCCTTTTCAATAATCTGTTCAATGGTAGGGCCGTGTTTTTTTTTCGATGAAAAAAGAACATATCGAGGCTTCGAAAATAATTGAAAGTAATAGCTCTTAAAGAAGATCGTTTTTCGATCGTAGGTTACGTGTACGTATAGCGGATGCGTCAGTTTCCCATGAAAATGAACCTTCTTTAGCCTATCATTCAGAAAAGTCTTATAACTTACCTTATAGGTTTTACTCGCTTGGTTACTGTTTGGCATGCTTGTTATTTATCCCGTGAATCAAATTAATCCAAAATAAACCATTCTGAATTAACCTATGGTAATTCACCGAGTAGTTTTGAACTAATTTGTCACAAGTTTAGCTAATATTATTTGTTAACAAAACATAACTTTTTAACTTAGCGTTTAAATGGTACCCATTGTCATGCGCAAAGCTGATGATGAGTGCCAATGGAGAAAATTACGCCAGAAAAAGTCGTGCAGATGCTCAAAGCAAGGGGTATGGAAGTCTCTCTTGAAGAAGCAGCTTCTATCCTTAAATTTCTCCAACTACTTGCTGATGCAATGGTGTATCAATACTTGGGCAAAGAAGGCAAGGGGAATAAATGATTCATTAATCTAAAATTATCGCCATATGAAAACGGCCGATCTTTATGTCCGGGTAAGCACAGACGAGCAAGCAGACAAAGGCTACTCGCAGCGTAGTCAGGAAGAGTTGCTACGCAAGTATTGTGATATTAATAAAATAGCTGTTAGTAAAGTGATCATGGAAGATCATTCAGCCAAGACCTTCAACCGCCCTGAATGGCAAAAATATCTGTTGGAATTACGAAAGCACAAGCGACAGGCTGACGTTGTATTATTTCTTAAGTGGGACAGATTCAGTCGCAATGCGGGGGACGCTTATCAGATGATAAATACCCTACGAAAACTAGGCGTTGAACCGCAAGCGATTGAACAACCTTTAGACCTTTCTATTCCTGAAAATAAAATGATGCTGGCTTTTTATCTGGCGGCACCTGAAGTTGAGAACGACCGGAGAGCTTTGAATGTAATACATGGCATGCGCAGAGCACGAAAAGAAGGCCGGTACATGGGACTAGCTCCAATCGGGTATGTTAATCGCACCGATGAAGGAGGTAAAAAGCTAATCGCCCCTTTAGAGCCTCAAGCTGGAATTATACGTTGGTCATTCGAAAAGATTGCTGAAGGCGTATTCAATACCGAGCAAATATATAAAATGGCAAAAGAGAAGGGCTTTGCTGGCACGAAGAGTTTGTTCTGGTTTGCTATTCGCAATCCGGTCTATTGTGGAAAGATATTTATAGCGAAGTACAAAGA
>CAYGGY010000184.1:0-1516 GCA_964349405.1 uncultured Ohtaekwangia sp.
TGGATGCCCCCTTAGCCTTTCAGTCGGCTATGGCTGGTATCCTCCTTGCGGCAGAGTTGGTAATTGATGCAGGTGATCTTCGACAAAATGCAATTGCCCAACAATCCCACATTTATCCATTAAATCCAATGGGGAAATTAAATCCATACAATCACAGACTTTCAAAGGATACATCAGGAAGATGCTTGTGTGGCGATACAGATTTTCAAAATCAATCTTTGATGAAATGGAAATGACTAAAAGCAAATATGATCCAAAAGTTGAGCACGATATTGTTAAAGAGAAGATATTTAACATGCTCGATCCAAATAAAAGCGAAATTGATTCAGTAACCACAAAGAAGCAACGATCAACATTTAGTATAAAGGACAAACCGGACATAACACTAAATTCTCATAATGAAAAATTAGAATTTGCCGGAAGTGAAAAGGAAGAAACAATTATCGAAGTTGAAACCGCTGAGGCAATTAATGAAGGTTCAGTTTTAAAGTGGAAAGCATTCAAAGGGTTGTGTAAAACACTTTACTTGATAGTACCTGAACCGAGTAAAGCTTGGGTCTTAGAGCTATGTTTAGAAGGTCAAATAACAGTGATTATCGGAACCTACTCTATTTTACCTGATGGTTCAATAGGAGAAATAAATTTAGGTATAAGATGAACTTTGAAAATATCATTGAGTTATTAACCTTATTTGTCTTGATCTGGATATCCTATTTAGTTTATGATTTTACATATAGACTACGGAGAATTAAATATTTGTATTTTTTCTGGGAGAGTAGTAAATTAAATCAGGTGCCCCTACTTGATGAGCCAATTAGGTATAACCATGTGATTCGTTATGAGGTTGAATTTATAAATCTGTCTGGTGTCAATCTAAGTCATATTATTTGTTGGATAAAGTTCAGCACACAAGCGGAGATATTAGAAATAAACTCAAAATGTAAACAAGGGGTTAATATAATTAAGACCAAAACAATTAAATCGGCCGTCTCATCAATTGAAATTCATAATGTGAATAAAGGAGAATCCTTTAAAATTTTCATAGATGTAGCTAATGGGAATCCAAGCGAACTCAAAGTTATCTCTTGTTCAAGCGGTATTGACTATATCAATAAAAAGATAGACAAGGCTAGTTGGTATTTAACCATTATAAACTTGCTAAAGAAGTTATCAGAAAGTTTTAAAGTCACTGAAAAATATAGACCGGAAATTGTTAGTGGGATTTTTGTTCTTGCAGCATCGTTTATTCCAATATTTTATAATTCTGTAAAAAGCGAATCTGGAATTGAAAATAATAATGGGTGGCGTCTAATATAACTACGACTATTCGTCCGGGGTTTCAAACGCAGGCGGCAGAGCACGGGTGGTCCCATACTCCTCCCGAAAAGCCCCCTTGGCCCGATGAATCCTTGTCTTCACAGCTGCAACCGAGGTCCCGAGCTTTGCGGCGATATCCTTGTGGCTCCATCGCTCGAGGTAGTGGAGGCGCAGCACCGCCGCAAAGTGCCCCGGAATA
>CAYGGY010000185.1:0-1514 GCA_964349405.1 uncultured Ohtaekwangia sp.
GCTTCTACTGTTCCCGAATAAACACGGAAGAATGCGAGCTGACCGACGAATGGATCTGTTTGGAGTTTAAAAACAAGTGCTGAAAAAGGTTCTGTATCTGAAGCATGACGCTCAATCGCTTCGTTTGTATTTGGATCAATACCTTTAATAGCTTTAATGTCCAAAGGAGATGGAAGGTAGTCTACAACCGCATCCAAAATTAGCTGAACACCTTTATTTCGAAGTGCTGTACCCGTAAAAACAGGATAAAATTTTGCTTCAAGCGTTGCCTTTCTAATTGCCCTTTTTCTATGCCTATCAGTCTATCCCCCATGGTCTCTCCCGAGTATCCCGCTTTTTTCATTACATCGTCTACGAGCTTATCCGCTTCAATAACAGCAAACTTCCATTCGGCCTCCCTTGATGAATCCAGATGGCGCATGACTTCTTCCCAGCGCGACTGGGCTGCCCCTGCAGCTGCTTCAGGAACCCGCAGGGAAAGCTTCGCCATCTGAGCTTTGACGCCTATCAAGTTTTGAAATTTAAGAAAAAAATAAATTCCCAGGGCACCGACGAGAAAAGAAAGGATAGCTGAGATAAGCTTAACCCTGAATAATAATTGTTCAAAATCAAAATCTAAAATAGGCATATATATATTATTTAACTGTTTTTTCCAGCTGATGGGCAACCCTAAGAACCGTAGCTTCATCAAAAGCTTTGCCGATTATCTGAAATCCGACCGGCAATCCGGAATCCGCTCCATTTCCTGAAGGTATTGAAATACCGGGTAATCCTGCAAGATTTACCGGCACCGTATAAATATCCGAAAGATACATAGATAAAGGGTCCGCAGACTTCTCCCCTATTTTAAAGGCAGTAGTAGGGGTAGTAGGCCCGACAATTACATCAACTTTCCTAAACGCTTCATCAAAATCTTTTTTAATTAACGATCTGACCTTCTGGGCCTTAAGATAATAAGCATCATAATACCCGGAAGATAAAGAATAAGTACCAAGCATTATTCTTCTTTTAGGTTCTGGCCCGAATCCTTGGGACCTGGACATTTGATAAACATCCGACAAGGTTTTGGCATCTTTTGCAGAATGGCCATACCTTATGCCGTCGAACCTGGCAAGATTCGACGATGCCTCACAAGGCAAAACTATATAATAGACTGCGAGGGCATGCTCTGAATGAGGCAACGATATCTCTTCTATTTTACAGCCAAGTTTTTCCAAGGCCTTAATAGATGACTCTGTTCTCTGTCGGACCTCCCCGGATAATCCCTCGCTTAAATATTCTTTGGGGACTCCCACTCTTAAACCTTTGACGGGCTCTTCTAAACTTTTAGTAAAGTCCTGAATCTCACCTTTAACCGTAGTTGAATCAAAGATATCATGACCAGAAATTGCATTCATTACCAAACCGCAATCATAAACATTTTTAGTAAAAGGTCCGATTTGATCAAGAGAAGAAGCCAACGACACAACTCCGTGTCGGGAAACTCTACCATAGGTAGGCTTAAGGCCTACTAT
>CAYGGY010000186.1:0-1513 GCA_964349405.1 uncultured Ohtaekwangia sp.
ATCTCAATCAGAGTCAAAACCTCGAAATCTTCACGATTTCGAGGTTTTTTGTTTTTAGGGCATACCAAAATCAATCAAAAAATCGCAATCCCTTGGTACCAGTAGTGGTACCAAACTTCCAGACGGGAAGTTGGTACCAAAACGAGGTCAAAGTACTGTAAATCAACATGTTCGATTATCGCACATCTTGATTTCAGCATCCTGGAAAGGATATTTTAACCAATTAAACTAAGGGATATATGAGGCAAACAATTTCAGTTAAGTTTTTCGCAAGGAAAGACCGCGCAAAAGAAGACGGTTTGGTACCAGTTTTCATGAGAATCGGTATAGGTCTCAAGCGCATAAACATCATCACAAAAATTTATGTGAAATCTACGGACTGGTCTGTCCAAAACTGCAAACTAAAAACCAACAATGAAGAGTCGCGAAGGATCAACAAGATGCTTGAAGCATTCAAGTTGAAAGCTTTTGATCTCCAGCGTGAGCTTATGACTGAAGGGAAAGACGTTTCCCTGGAAAATATCAAAGCGAAATGGTACGGTACTTCTGTTGAGAAGCCTCGTATGCTCATGGAGGTATTCAAACAACACAACGATCAGATGAAGGCACTCATTAACCAGGAGTTTTCTCCCCTGACTTTTGAGCGCTATGAAACTTCATTCAGGCACACGCAGGAATACATGCGGTGGAAATATCAAATTGATGATATAGACATAAAGCAACTTAACTATGAATTTATTTCGAATTACGAATTCTGGTTGAAGTCCGAACGTAAGTGTGACCACAACACAACGGTTAAGTACTTATCCAACTTTAAAAAAATCGTCCACATCTGCATAAAAAACGGATGGATTGACCGAGATCCTTTTGTTGGCTTCAAAATGACGAAGCGCGAAGTAGAACGACCATTTCTGGTGGAAGAAGAGTTGACAAGAATTATAGAAAAAGACTTCAAAATGCCACGATTGAGACAGGTGCGTGACATTTTCATATTCTGCTGCTATACCGGATTAGCTTATGCGGATGTGAAGAAACTTAGCAGGGAAGAAATCACCACAGGAATTGATGGTGAAAAATGGATTTGGACAAGCCGACAAAAAACTGATACTACAACACGTGTTCCCCTGCTTCCCAGAGCTTTACAAATTCTTGACCGCTACAAAGAAGACCCTCAGTGTCTTAATAAAGGAAGGCTCCTGCCGGTTCTGAGCAATCAAAAGATGAATAATTATTTAAAAGAAATTTCAGATGCCTGTGACATCACGAAGAAGATGACATTCCACACGGCTCGACACACTTTCGCCACTACGGTAACTCTCTCCAATGGGGTGCCCATTGAAACAGTTAGCAAAATGCTCGGTCATAGAAATTTGAAAACGACTCAGCACTACGCGAAAATTCTTGACTTGAAGGTAAGTGAGGATATGATGACCCTCCGGCACAAGCTCAATAAAAAAACAGAAAGTCCTATCGATTCTCAAGAACCCAAACTTTAAACTAAATCACCATGAAT